>JBGAKC010000041.1:0-39803 GCA_044224605.1 Hyphomonadaceae bacterium | reverse complement strand
TTGACCGTTGGGGCCTTCGCCTTGTGCGCCTTGCCGTTGGCCGGCGACTCGCCCGGCGGGGCGCCATTCCTGACGGGCGAGCCGAACAGCCTGTGATGAACCGAATCGGCGGCGTCATTGCCGTTTGCGGCATGGACCGGCTCGGCGGGTTCGTCGTGATGATGCACGCCGTTCACCCGGACGATATCGATGGGCGCCGGAGCCTCGGCCGCCGGAGCGGGTGCGGGCGTGACCGGCTGCGCCCAGTAGACAGCGCCGTTTGCCGCGATGCTGTTGTTGCGCGAGCGAGCGCCGAATGTCGTCGGATCGGCGCGGAACACCGTGGTCGCCTCGCTCCAGAGCAGGTTGAATTCATCGCACATCGCGGTGTGATAGGCGTCGCCCGCCCTGGCGTGGAGGGTTGGGCTCTCCGCCGTGGGTCGGCTGCGCAGGTAGGGCGTGGCGACCACGGCCTTGTCGGTGATCAGCGCGCTTGCCACCGGCAGTGACGACTGGGCCCGGCGGATGGCGAAGGACAGGTCGAGTTTGGGGGTGTCGACAATGCGCCGCCAGGCGTCGGCCGCCGTCTCGATCTCCTGCTGCACGGCGGCCAGCTCGTCCTGGTGACGCGCCCCGAGCATCGAGATGAGGCCGGCAATGGACGGGGCGCACTGCAGGATGCGGATCTCGACCTTGCCGCCGCCGCGTGCGCGTATCACTTCAGCCGTGTCGGGATGCAGGGCCAGCGCAAGGTTGGCTACGCCCATGATATCGATGCGGGTTTCGGCCTCGCGGATCATGTCGAGACGCCGGTCGTAGGAGAATTTCGGTGAGCGCTCATAGACCGTGACACTGGCCTCGCAGCCGCGGCCAAGTGCTGCCGTACCGGGACGGAAGCCATGGCAGGCTGGCGCGCCCTCCTCCTCAATCTCGCGGATCACGCCCTGCAATTGCGCGACATGAACGGCGCTCACCACGCTTTCCGTATCGAGCCGGTAGGTCACCACCTTCGCATTGCGCGGACCGAAGGAGAGATCGCGGCCCTCCTCGATCATCAGGATCAGCGGACGCGCCGCTGCCTGCGCCAGCGCGGTCTCGTAGAAGACGTGGGGGCTGTCGAAGGACAGCACGGCGATCACGAGATCATCGTCGAGCAGCGAGTCGACCACCTGCTGGTCGATCGTCTGCCCATCGCCGGCGGCGCGATGCGCCTCATAGTCAGTGTCCAGGATCGCGGGCTGGATGACATATTTCCACAGCGTGTCGGCATGCTGGCGCACGTCGCCGTTCGCCTCACCCGAAGGATCGATCACCAGGCAACGCTTGCGCTTTGCTGCGTGTGGGCGGGCGCCAAGAACGCTGCGGAAAAGCGGATACGCGCTCAGGTCGTAGTGTTCGCTGTCCATGCCCTAATTCCCCTCTCGCGCTAATCGCCGCGCAAGCGAGCGGAATACTGTTCAGACGATATCCACAGCGCGACTCGATTAAACTCACAGGCGACTCACGCTGCGTGATAAGCATGCGTTTAGGGGAACTATGACGTTTCCACGGTCGATCCACAGGCGCTGTATCTATCCGACAGGCGCCTTGTGAAAAACGTGTCGCGGGAAATTACTCGGCGGCTCTCGCCGAAATGGCGATTTTCGGGTCCAGCTCGCCGGCGGCATAGCGCTTGGCCATGACCGACAGGGCGACCGGCTTGATCTTGGACGCCATGCCCTCGCAACCGAACTCCTGATAGCGCTGGATACAGACCTTCTTCATCGCCTCCTTGGCGGGCTTCAGGTAGCTGCGCGGGTCGAACTCACCCGGTTTTTCGGCGAAGAGTTTGCGGATCGCACCCGTCATCGCCATGCGGTTGTCGGTGTCGATGTTGATCTTGCGCACGCCGTGCTTGATGCCGCGCTGGATTTCCTCGACCGGAACGCCCCAGGTTTGCGGCATCTTCCCGCCATACTTGTTGATCTCGTCCTGCAGATCTTGGGGCACGGAGGAAGAACCGTGCATCACGAGGTGCGTATTGGGCAGGCGGCGGTGGATCTCCTCGATCACGTTCATCGCCAGCACCGCGCCATCCGGTTTGCGGGAGAACTTGTAGGCGCCGTGCGAGGTGCCCATCGCGATCGCGAGAGCGTCGACCTGCGTCGCTTTCACGAAGTCCACAGCCTGGTCCGGGTCCGTCAGCAGCTGCGAGTGATCCAGCTTGCCGTCAAAGCCGTGGCCGTCTTCCTTTTCGCCCATGCCGGTTTCCAGCGAGCCGAGCACGCCGAGTTCGCCCTCGACGGAGACGCCGCAGCTGTGCGCCATCTCCACGACGCGCCGCGTGACGTCGACGTTATAACCATAGTCAGCCGGGGTCTTTGCATCTTCCTTGAGCGAGCCGTCCATCATCACGGACGTGAAGCCGAACTGGATCGCGGTGGCGCAGGTCGCCGGGCCGTTGCCATGGTCCTGGTGCATGCAGATCGGGATGTTCGGGTACATTTCGGCGCAGGCGTCGATGATGTGCTTGAGAACGATGTCGTTGGCGTAGGAGCGGGCGCCGCGCGAGGCCTGCATGATCACGGGGGCATCGACCTTTTCGGCCGCCTCCATGATGGCCAGCGCCTGTTCCATGTTGTTGATGTTGAACGCCGGCAGGCCATAGCCGTGCTCGGCCGCGTGATCGAGAAGCTGCCGGAGCGTGATACGCGCCATCGAAAATCCCCTGAAAGCTGTAACCTGCCTTGTGGCGGGACAGCGAAAAACGGTCAACTGCGGCGCAGCAACCCGCGTTCCAACCCGCATTTACCGTGATTTCGGGGCAGGCCCATACAGCGCCGTCTCGATGACCATTTTCGCGAAGTCATGGCTGTCCCGGGCTGGGGTCCTGACCGTTATGTCCCGCCGCCAGCTTTCGGGCGCTTCCGGGTGTGTGCCGACCAGCACCATCCAGCCTTCGCCGGCCTTTCCCTGGACCGCGGCGGGCGTTCCATCCGGATAGGTCGCGATGGGCTCGCCCCAGCCGGACAGTTCCGGCCCGTCCTCCCAGTACTGCTCGCTCCTCGACCCATTCCTCGCCGTGATCCATACCGCGCTCTTGCGGAAGCCTTGGGATTCCAGCGTGTAGAAGCCGAAGTGCTTTCCACCCGTCAGGTTGAGCCCGTTGTATGGCGAGTTCCCCGCGATGAACGCGCCGGCACATATGCCGAGATAGTGGAGCCCGCCTTTCACGGCCGCAGCCAAGTTCGCCGCCGCTTCCGGTGTCAGCGCATTGCCCATGTCCTCGAAATTCCCACCGGGCATGATGAGCAGGCGATGCCTGCGCAGGGCGCCCTCGCCCATCGCATTCATCTGCGATGTATCCACCGTGGAGTAGGCGAGGCCGGCATCCTTCAGGATCGCCCGGATCGCCGTCACGTCATTTGGCGATGTGCCTGTGCCGGCAAACAGGAGGATGTCCGCTGCCCCGCCATTGGCGAGGCTGCCGGTCTCTCCGCTGCACGCGGCCAGCCAGAGGGCAGTCGCGAGCACAACGCGCCGATCTATCTTCACCGCCAACCCCGCCGCATCCACGAATAGTCCGGCGGCGGGTCCCGGCGGTCAAGCTAGCCGAGCTTCACGCCCAGCGCTTCGGCGGCGGCGGCGACGAACTTGTTCGTCTGGGCAAAAGCGGCGTCGAGCGAGGTCTCGCCAGCCGGGTTGGAGATCTTCGCCCAGTTAGCTGCAACATCATCGACGGTCGCGTTTGCGCCGCCGAGGAACACGGCCGGCGTTTCGTAGATGTGCACGACCGAGAAGCAGCCCGCGCCCGCGCCGAGGATCGTCTTGGTCGGCGCATTGTCGCTGACGAGATAGAGCACGCCCGGCGTCACCAGTTCCGGCTGCATCAGGTTCGCGACCTGCTCGGGGATCAGGCCCTCGAGCATGCGCGTGGCGGCAGTAGGGGCGAGTGTGTTTACGCGGATGTTGTTCTTTGCGCCTTCCTGCGAGAGCACGTTCATCAGGCCGACCATCGCGGCTTTCGCCGCTCCATAGTTCGACTGGCCGAAGTTGCCGTAGATGCCCGAGGCCGACGAGGTCAGCATGATGCGGCCGTAGTTCTGCTCGCGCATCGTCTCCCACACCGCCTTGGTGCAGTTTGCCGTGCCGAACAGGTGCACGTCCACGACCTTCTTGAAGTCGTCCATCGTCATCTTCGAGAACGTCTTGTCGCGGAGGATGCCGGCATTGTTTATGAGAATGTCGACACGGCCCCACTTGGCCTTCGCCTCGGCCACCATTGCTTCGACCTGGTCGAGCTTGGTGATGTCCGCGCCATTGCCGATGGCCTCGCCGCCGCCGTCGCGGATTTCCTTGGCGACCGCTTCGGCCGCCGAGGTCGAACCGCCTGATCCATCGACCGATCCGCCGAGATCGTTCACGACGACCTTCGCGCCGCGCGCCGCCAGCTGCAGGCTGTGATGCCGGCCAAGGCCGTTGCCGCCGCCGGTCACGATCGCAACCTTGCCGTCAAATCGAATGGTCATGTGCGCCCTCATTCACGTGTGCGGAATGCCGATGGCAAAGCGCAGCGCGAATGGCAAGAGCCGCGCGTGTCGCGCGGGCCCCTGATCGGGTCTACCGGCCCACATTCTGCTGGAGGGCCGCCGGATAGCGGTCACCCAGCACCTTGATCCCGGCCAGCGCATCTTCGATCAGCCTGAGATCGTCCGCGCCAAGCTTGAGCGAAGCCGCGCCGATGTTTTCCTCGAGCCGCGACAGCTTCGTTGTGCCGGGGATGGGGACGATCCACGGCTTCTGCGACAGCAGCCAGGCCAGCGCCGCCTGCGCCCGCGTCGCCTTCAGCCGCGCTGCGACATCGCCCAGCCGGTCAACCAGAACCTGGTTCGCTTTGCGCGCTTCTTCAGCGAAGCGAGGCAGGGAGCTGCGGAAGTCCTTCGTATCGAACGTCGTCGAAGCGTCGATCGCGCCTGTCAGGAAGCCGCGTCCCAGCGGGCTGAACGGCACGAAGCCGATGCCGAGCTCTTCCAGCGTTGGCAGGATCTCCACCTCCGGCTCGCGCCACCACAGCGAGTACTCGCTCTGCAGCGCTGCGACCGGCTGCACGGCATGCGCTTTCCGGATTGTCGCAGCGCCGGCTTCCGACATGCCGAAATGCTTCACCTTGCCGGCGGAGATCAGCTCCTTCACCGTTCCCGCCACATCCTCGATCGGAACCTTCGGGTCGACGCGGTGCTGGTAGAGCAGGTCGATGCGATCCGTACGCAGCCGCTTCAGCGCCGCCTCCGTCACCGCGCGGATATTCTCAGGCCGGCTATCCACGCCCGCCCGCGCAATCCCGTTCGGGAAGCCGAACTTGGTCGCGATCACGACCTTGTCGCGCACCGGCTGCAGCGCCTCACCCAATAGATCCTCGTTGGTGAAAGGTCCGTAAGCCTCCGCCGTGTCGAAGAACGTCACGCCCCTGTCGACCGCCGCACGAAGCAGGGAAATCGAAGCGCTTCTGTCAGGAGCTTCGCCGTAGGCAAAGCTTAGTCCCATGCACCCGAGGCCGATGGCCGAAACCTCAAGCCCGTTCTTCCCGAGAACGCGCGTCTGCATAGGCAGGCTCCGTGGCTGACCAAGTTCAATTTAGGGCGGCCAGCCTCAAGGCGCCAGGTTTGCCGATCGAGGGCATGCTTGCGGGGATATTGATAACTGCCTGCATCAGCATCTTGCTGAGTATGCATGAACAGGCGAGCGCGCGCCAAAGGAAGGCCTGAAGATCACGGCCGATCGAGAAGGTGTTCCCGATCTTCTCGGCTGAAGACTACGAAACCATCCTCAATGGGAGAAGACGGTCGGGTCGATGAAGCTCACATGCAGTTTCGTCCAATCCGGATTGAAGTGCGAGCGGTCCTTGTAGACAGGCATGCCTTCCTTTGTTCGCGTGTCGCAAACCTGCGCCGGACAAATCACCGGATAAGGATCGATCACACCAGCGCCCGCCTTGGCGGCAAGCGCGATCAGATGCTGACGCAAGTCCTCCTGACTCGAATTGAGCGGCACTTTGAGCGGAGGCAGCGCACTTTCAGCACTGCCGATCCGGTTCACCGCGAACGGATTCAAACGCTCATCGACGGGATTGCCGAGCAAGACAAACACCCGTTTGCCGGCGCCTCTCAAAGTGGCGATTTCCGCGGCGATCTGGTCAAGCGCCAGCTTGCGTCCGGTCTCCGAGGTGAGCGGGAAAGACTGGCCAGCTTGTTTGAAATAGTAGGTCTCATCGTAGAAATACCAATTCCACGAACCGCCCAGCACCACGTTCTCGACTTTGTCATCGCGCGCCATCTCGAACGCCCGCTCGCGCAGCGGCCAGCAATTCTTGCGCGTCACATCGTCGGTAAACACGTGTTCGATGGGAATGCAGCCGCCGCCTATCGCGAAAACTGCGCCCAAATCATCTTCATTCGGCTCGATGATGGAATTCAGCCGCTCAGCGTATTGCGCGATGTTGGAATCGCCGATGAAAAGCGCGAGCCTGCGGCGTTCGCCGCCCAACCGGTATATTCCTTCCTCGGCCGCGCCTGCGGGCTTGGGCATGGTCATGAGATATTGCCACTCGTGTCGTGTCGGGACCTCGACCTGCGCCAACCGCGGCGGCGCTTGGAGCGACATCACCATAACGCCAAGCCCCAGCATCCCCGCCATGCTGCTTGCGATTGTTAAGGGCTTGACCGAGCGCCAGGCGCCAAAGCGCAGAGGCTTTTCTACGAAATAGTACGTTGCGCTCGCCAGGCCGAAAGCCAGCCCGCAGGCGAGCGCGCGCACAAAGAAATGATCGCCAAAGGCCAGATAGCCGTAAGCGATGAGCGGCCAATGCCACAGGTAAAGCGAGTAGCTGATGAGCCCGACAAACACGATCGGGCCAAACGAGAACACTCGCCGATTGACCCAGCCATTCGGACCCGCGGCGATCAAGAGCGCCGTGCCGATCGTCGGCAGAAGCGCCCAGAAACCCGGAAAAGGCCGCGCTTCATTGATCAGCGCAAAGCCGCATAAAAGAACGCCCGCACCCAGAAAAGACAACGCATCGCACGCTTTGCGCGGCAAAGCCGCTTCTCGCCGCCGCTCCAACACCGCCAAGGCGGCGCCCACCATCGGCTCCCAGAACCGCCCCAACGGGGAATAGAACGCAGCCGTCGGATCTGTCGTCGCATCGTTGGCGTTAAGCAGGAGCGAGAAAGTCAGCAAAGCCAGGATGAGCGCCAGCGCGCCGGTCCTAATGCGATACGAAAGAAACAAAAGAATTGGCCAAAAGATGTAAAACTGCTCTTCGACCGCCAGGCTCCACAGGTGCAGCAACGGCTTTTGCAGCGAGCTTGCGTCAAAATATCCTGCTTCGCTCCAAAGCTGCAGGTTTTCGACAAACAGCGCGGAAGCGGCGACATGCCTGCCGAGCGACCAGAATTCGGGGCGAAACAACAGCCACCATCCGACGCATAGCGCAAACAGCAGAACGACAACCAGGGCTGGAAATATCCGTCTGACCCGGCGCGCGTAAAATTTCAGGATGGAAAATTGCCTGCGCTCGATATCGCCAAGCAAGATTCCGGTGATCAGATAGCCGGATATGACGAAAAAGATGTCGACGCCGACAAATCCGCCGGGCGCTTGATGCGGAGCGGCGTGGAACGCGAGCACGGCGCTGACCGCCAAGGCGCGCAATCCATCGATGTCCCGGCGATACTTGTCCGTCGTCATATCCGCACCCGGCGCCGCGCTAGTCCCAAACAAACAACGCCAAAGGTCTCAAGCGAAGTCGGCTCCATGGTGCAAACCGCCATGGTGAAACGGGATCTGCTTCATGGTCGACCTACTTGCATCGATCCCGGGCGGAGAACCGACAAGCATGCGCCATGCCGCCATCGGCGAGTTTTGCGACTGGCGCCAATTAACGATCGCCAGCCAATTGAACGGCGAAGTCGATTGATCCTTAATGATCCAGCCACCGGCGCGATCGCCGGTAGCGTTGGCCTGGCTTGCAAGTCGCGTGCTTGCAACTGATCAGATCAATGGCCGCGAAAACGTACGCCGGAGTCGCGAAAACCAGCCGCTAGACCTTGAGCGCCTCGACCCCGGGCAGTTCCTTGCCCTCCATCCATTCGAGGAAGGCGCCGCCGGCGGTCGAGACAAAGGTGAAGTCGACCGCAACGCCCGCGGCGTTCAGCGCCGAGACGGTGTCGCCGCCGCCTGCGACGGCGGTCAGCTTGCCTTCGCGGCAGAGCTGCGCGGCGTGCCAGGCGGCTTCCATCGTGCCGCGCTGGAAGGGCGGGATTTCGAACACGCCCAGCGGGCCGTTCCAGATCAGCGTCTTCGAATTGGCCATCGCGCGTTTCAGACGGGCGACTGTCTCCGGGCCGGCGTCGAGGATGCGCTCATGATCATCGACATTGCCCAGATTGCGGATGCGGGTGGGCACGCCCGCCGCCATCTGTTCGGCCACCACGATGTCGAGCGGCAGGAAGAGCTTGCAGTTGTTCTGCCCGGCGAGGCGGATGATCTCGCGCGCCGTGTCGGCGAGGTCCTTCTCGCAGTACGAGGCGCCCACATCATGGCCCTGCGCATAGAGGAAAGTGTTGGCCATGCCGCCGCCGATGGCCAGCTTGTCCAGCCGGGTGACGAGGTTCTTCAAGAGGTCGAGCTTGGTCGACACCTTCGACCCGCCGACAATGCCCATCACCGGCCGTTCCGGCTTGCCCAGCGCCAGCTCCAGCGCGTTGAGTTCGCGCTCCATCGATAGGCCCGGATAGGCCGGCAAGAGCTTCGCCAGTCCCTCGGTGGACGCATGCGCGCGGTGGGCGGCCGAGAAAGCGTCGTTGACATAGATGTCGCCCAGCTTCGCAAGCTCGGCGGCGAAGGCAGGATCATTCTTTTCCTCGCCCGCGTGGTAGCGGACGTTTTCCATCAGGGCGACGTCGCCGGGTTTCATGTTGCCGATGACGTTCGCGGCGGTTTCGCCGATGCAGTCGTCGGCCCACGCCACGGACTTGCCGGCCAGCGCCGACAGGTCGTCGAGCACCGGCTTCAGGCTCATCTCCGGCACACGCTTGCCTTTCGGCCTGTCGAAGTGTGCGAGCAGAACAGTCTTCGCGCCGGCTTTTGAAAGCAGCTCGATCGTCGGCAGAGCGGCTTTCAGGCGCGTGTCGTCGGTAACCTTGCCGTCTTCCATCGGTACGTTGAAGTCGACGCGCACCAGCGCCGTCTTGCCCTTGAGGTCTGCGCCCTGAAGCGTGCGGAAGGTCATCTGTCGTATCCTGCTATTTCGTCTCTAGTTTGAATGGCGGTCCGCAGCTGTCGGGAATGCCATCGCCTGGCTCGCCTACTGCAAAATCCGGACAAAGGCTGCCTTTGCAAGCAACAAATTCCACGCCGCCATATCCCATCCCCCGCCACATGCGCGCGACCAGCGCCTTGTCGTTAATGTCGCAGCGGGCAAGCTCAATCCTCTCACAGTCCGAGAATTTCCGCTCCTCGTCACCGGCCGACACCCAGTTGTCGTCAGTGCAGGCGCGTAACAGCGCCATGGCCTCGACCTCGCTGACGCCGCGCAGCCGGTTTCGTGCGTCTCCCATATGTTCGCGCTGGAAAGGGAACAGCTGGGGGTTCTCAGCGTACATATCCGCGGCGCCGCCCGCAAAGCCGCGAGGGTCAGAATTGCGGATCGTTGCGAACGTCGCAACGCCAACAACGAACGCCAGCAGGATTCCGACAATCGCGCCGACGATGCACGCCGCAAGCAGCAGCGGACGCGTGCGGAAGTGGCCGAGCATGGTTCCCCCCTTAGTCGCATTCCTCAGCTGATCGGGTCTTCCCACGGAACGTCCTGTTCCCTGACTGTCTTCATCAGTTCAAAGCCGATGCGGCGCGGCTCGTCGCTCATTTTGCGCACGGCGACCAGCAGCACGCTCACCTGGCTGTAGTGCTGGATCAGCTCCCATTTCCGGCCGTCAGGAAACTCTCCCATGAACAGGATCATGTCCGGCCCCCAGCTCGCGATATTGCCAAGATGGAGCGGTTCTGAGCCCGGGCCTTCGACAAACCGCCCTCCGACTTCGTGATCGGGGCCGAGATTCTTCTCGAACTCCATGACCTGATGGACGAGCCGCTGGTGCATCCACGCGGCTGGGTCGTAGGGCTTCTCTTCGTGCTCCGCCGGCACGCCAGCCGCTTCGATCACATCGCCCTTCACATGGTAGGGCGGGGTGGCAGAAGCGTGAACGGCGACCTTTTCGGTCGCCGTCCCCTTCCGGTCTTTCTTCGTCTTGCCCGCCACTAGAGCAGCTTGCCCCAGGCGACGGCGGTGTCGCTCATGCGGGTCGAGAAGCCCCACTCATTGTCGTACCAGCTCATGATCGAGACCATGTTGCCGTCCATGACCTTCGTCTGGTCCATGTGGAAGATCGACGAGTGCGGGTTATGGTTGAAGTCGGAGGAAACCAGCTTCTCGAACGTGTAGCCGAGAATGCCTTTCAGCTTGCCGTCAGCCGCCGCCTTGATGGCGTCGTTGATTTCCTTGACCGTCGTCGGGCGCTTCGAGATGAATTTCAGGTCGACCAGCGAAACGTTAGGCGTCGGCACGCGCACCGAGACGCCGTCCAGCTTGCCGTTGAGTTCCGGCATCACGAGGCCGACTGCTTTGGCCGCGCCCGTCGAAGTCGGGATCATCGACAACGCGGCCGCGCGGCCACGATAGAGGTCCTTGTGCATCGTATCCAGCGTCGGTTGGTCGCCGGTATAGGAGTGGATCGTCGTCATCATGCCCTTCTCGATGCCGATGACGTCGTGGAGGACGCTCACCACCGGCACGAGGCAGTTGGTGGTGCACGAGGCGTTCGAGACGATCATGTGCTCTTTCGTGAGCTTCTGATGGTTGACGCCATAGACAACCGTCATGTCCGAATTCTCGCCCGGGGCCGAGATCAGTACGCGCTTGGCGCCGGCCTGGAGGTGAGCGGCGGCCTTGTCCTTAGCCGTGAAGATGCCGGTGCACTCGAACGCGATGTCGACGTTGAGGTCCTTGTGCGGCAGCTCGGCCGGGTTCTTGATCGCCGTCACCTTGAAGGACTGGTTGCCGACGGTGACCTGATCTCCCTCGACCTTCACGTCCATGTTCAGGGGGCCGTGGACCGAGTCGTACTTCAGCAGGTGGACGTTGGTCTCGACCGGGCCGAGGTCGTTAACCGCGACGACCTGAATATCCGTGCGCTTGTGTTCCAGGATGGAACGCAGGACCAGTCGACCAATCCGGCCAAAACCGTTGATCGCAACACGAACAGCCATGGGGAAACCTCTATCATCCAAGTGCGGCCCCGGATGCACGAATGGGACCGGCCAATCCGTGGGTCTTATGCGCGGCGTCATAGCGGGTTTTCGCCGCATGGCGAGGGCCTTGCGCGGTGAAAATCGCGCAATCACCCGCAGCATTTCGTGAGCTTGGCGATAAAGCCGGTTACAGACGCTCTTTGGCGGCCGCCACGACTGCCTCGGCGGTGATGCCGAAGTGCTTGTAGAGCGCCTTGTACGGGGCCGACGCGCCGAAGCCCGTCATGCCGACAAAGCCGCCTTCCGGCCCGATCCAGCGGTCCCAGCCGTCGCGGACGCCCGCTTCCACCGCCACCTTGACCAGCTTCTTCCCGCCGAGCGTGTCCGACTGGTACTTGGCCGGCTGCGTCGCGAACAGCGAGAAGCACGGCATCGAAACGACCCGCGCGCCGATGCCTTCCTCTTCCAGCTTCTTCTGCGCCTCGAGCGCGATCTCGACTTCCGAACCGGTCGCCAGCAGGACGACCTTCTCCGGCTTGGTCGCGGGCGAGAGCACATAGCCGCCCTTCGCCACGAGGTTCTCGTCCGTGTGTTCCTTCCGCGCCGGCGCCAGGTTCTGGCGGGTGAGGGCGATCAGCGAGGGACCCGTGGTCGTGTTCAGCGCCACTTCCCACGCCTCCGCCGTCTCGACGCCGTCCGCCGGACGGAAGACCAGCAGGTTCGGAATGTTGCGCAGCGAAGCGACGTGCTCCACCGGCTGGTGCGTCGGGCCATCTTCGCCAACGCCGATCGAGTCGTGCGTCATCACATGGATCACGCGCTGGCCCATAAGGGCGCCGAGGCGGATCGACGGTCGCGAGTAATCCGAGAACACCAGGAAGGTGCCCGAATACGGAACGACGCCGCCATGCAGCGCCATGCCGTTCATGCCCGCGGCCATCGCATGCTCGCGAATGCCCCAGTGGACATAGCGCCCGCCATAATTCTCGGCCGTCAGCGGCGTCTTGGCCGCCGCCGTGCGCGTGTTGTTGGAGCCGGTGAGGTCGGCCGATCCGCCGATCAGTTCCGGCATCAGTTCGGTCGCAACTTCCAGCGCCGCGCCGGACCATTTCCGGGTGGCATCGGCCTTCTGAGCTTCGACGATCTTCTTCTTGTGCGCGTTGAGCGCAGCCTTCAGCCCCTCCGGAACCTTGCCTGCCAGCGCCGCCTCGAAGGCCGCGCGCTTTTCCGACGCCGCCAGCCGCTTGGCCCACGCCTCGCGATGGCGCGCGCCCTGCGCGCCGATCTTGCGCCAGGCCTGCAGGATTTCGTCCGGGATCACGAAGGGCGCATGCGGCCAGTCGAGCGCCTTGCGGATGCCGGCAACCTCTTCGGCGCCATAGGGGCCGCCATGCGCCGGGCCTGTCCCCGCCAGTTTCGGCGCACCGTAACCGATGATGGTCTTGCACGCGATCAGGCTCGGCCGGTCCGCCGTCTGCGCCGCGATCAGCGCGCCGCGCACCGCGTCCATGTTGTGACCGTCCACGCGCGCAACGTTCCAGCCCGACGCCTTGAAGCGCTTCAGCTGGTCGGTCTCGTCCGACAGCGCCGTCGATCCGTCGATGGTGACTGCGTTGTCGTCGAACAGCACGATCAGGTTCTTGAGGCGCATATGCCCCGCCAGCGTGATCGCTTCCTGGCTGATGCCTTCCATGAGGCAGCCATCGCCCGCGATAACATAGGTCTTGTGGTTCACCAGCTCGTCGCCGAAGCGCGCGTTGAGATGGCGCTCCGCCATCGCGAAGCCCACCGCGTTGGCGATGCCCTGGCCCAGCGGCCCCGTCGTCGTCTCGACGCCCGCCGTGTGGCCGTATTCCGGGTGGCCCGGCGTCTTCGAGCCGAGCTGGCGGAAATTCCTGATCTCCTCGAGGCTCACATCCGGATAACCGGTCAGATAGAGCAGGGAATAGAGCAACATCGACCCGTGCCCGGCGGACAGGATCAGGCGGTCCCGGTCCGGCCAGCTTGGATCAGCCGCATCGAACTTGAGAAATTCCTGGTAGAGCAGCGTCGCCACATCCGCGAAGCCCAGCGGCAGGCCGCAATGCCCGCTGGCTGCTTTTTCCACAGCATCCATCGAAAGCGCCCGGATCGCGTTTGCGAGCGGCAGTTGCGTGGCCATTGGCTCCTCCGGAGGGGTCGTGGCGCTGCTTAACGGGGATGCGGGCCTGCTCAAAGGGGTTTTGCCGCCGCATCCCGCCATTGCGCGGCTTGCTCACAGGCATCACATTGCCCCGGTTTGGAAGGGCGGATGAGCGAGGGACCTGAAACATCACCGGAAATGGACGCGGCGCTCCGGCAACTGGAGGCCGCGATCGACCGTCTAGAGGGCCGTCTCGACGGCCTGTTTGGGCGTATCGAAGGCCACCGGTCGAGTGAGCGCGAGGCTGAAGCCCTGCGCATCGACCGCGCTCGTCTCGCAGGCGATCTGGACGCCGCCAAGGCGCGCGAGAGGGAACTCCAGCGCCTGGCTGACGAAGCCTCGGAGGCCCTCGGCGCTGCGATCTCCGAGGTTCGTGAGGCGCTCGGAAAGGTGTAGCCGGCAAGTGATTGTCGCCTGCCGGAACGCAGGGTCTAGGGTATCCGTTGGAATGGGGGCATACTGATGCCTCGAAAGCCGGAGAGTCGCGTGGCGAAGGCAGAACTCCAGATCGCAGGAAAGCGCTATGCGCTGAGCTGCGCCCCCGGTCAGGAAGCCCGGCTGGAGGAACTGGGCGCCCGCTTCGACCAGCGCGTGCGCGAACTCATCGAAGCCCTGGGCGATCTTGGAGCCGAACGCCTCTTCCTCGCCGCCGGCCTCTCCATCCTCGATGAGCTCGACGCGCAAGCCGCCAACTCCGGCTCGAAAGCCCTCGACGACCGCATCCGCAACCTCGAGCATCGCGCCGCGACGATGCTCACGGACGCCGCCGCCCGCATTGAGATGCTCTCCCGGCGGGTCGACGAAGCGAGTTAGACGACCTGTCCGGCAGCCCAGCCGGAACTCCATGCCCACTGGAAGTTGTAGCCGCCGAGCCACCCGGTGACGTCCACGCATTCGCCGATGAAGTAGAGACCGGTGACGTCCCTCGCTTCCATCGTGCGCGATGACAGGTTCGTGGTATCGACGCCGCCGAGCGTCACCTCCGCCGTGCGCCAGCCCTCAGTGCCGTCCGGCGCAATCCGCCAGGCATTCACCGCATCCGCCACCTCGCGCAGCTTTGCATCCGATAGATCTGCCAGTCGCGCTGTCTGATACGTCCGCGCCGAGATCTGCTCCGCCAGGCGTTTTGGCGCAAAATGCGTAAGTGCGTTGTCGAGTTGCAGCTTCGGCCGCTCGATGCGCTGTTGTCTCAGCTCCGCAAACACATCCCGCCCGCGCGCAAGATCGATCACGATCTCATCGCCCTCCCGCCAGTAGCTCGATATCTGCAGGATCGACGGCCCCGACAGCCCCCGATGCGTGAACAGCATTCCTTCATCGAAGCTGGTCTTGCCGCAACTCACGCGCGCTTCGACCGAAACCCCCGCCAGCTCCTTCACCGGCTCGAGCCTCGCCCCCTCCAGCGTGAACGGCACAAGGGCGGGGCGCGGCTCGACAATCTTCAAACCGAACTGTCCCGCTACGTCATAGGCAAATCCCGTCGCTCCCATCTTCGGGATCGACTTGCCGCCCGTCGCAATCACGAGAGAGGAGCACGCAATTGCGCCAACCGAAGTCTGGACCTGAAACCCGTCCGTCGTTTTCGTGATGGCGCCCGGCTCCACGCCAAGTTGCAGCTGCCCGCCGGCGGACTTCAGATCATCGAGCAGCATGTCGATGATCTCCTTCGCGGAGCCATCGCAGAACAGCTGTCCGAGCGTCTTCTCGTGATACGCAATCCCCCGCGCCTCGACGCGCGCGATAAAATCCTGGCTGGTGAAGCGTTTCAGCGCCGACACGCAGAAGTGCGGGTTCTCCGACAGGAACTGCTTCGGGCTCGCGTGCAGGTTCGTGAAATTGCATCGCCCGCCGCCGGAGATGCGGATCTTCTCTGCCGGCTTGTCGGCGTGATCGATCACGAGCACGCGCCGGCCGCGGCGTCCCGCCTCGATCGCGCACATCAGCCCGGCCGCCCCTGCACCGATGACAAGGACGTCGACCGTCCGCATCAGAGGATCAGCCCGCCATCAACCGGTATCGTGTGCCCGATAATGTAGGAGGCCAGAGGCGAGGCGAGGAACAGGACCGCGCCGGCAATGTCTGCGGGCTCTCCGAGGCGCCGCAAAGGAATGCTCGCCAGCGATGCTGCAAGGCGCTCGGGGTTCTCGGTCGTGACCTTGGTGAGCTTCGTATCCACCAGCCCCGGCGCCACCCCGTTCACGCGAATGCCCTCGCGCGCCAGGGCGTCGGCGAGATTGCGGGTAAGGGCGACGCACGCAGCTTTGGACGTTCCGTAGGCGGGATTTCCGATTGTCGTGTGGAAGGCTGATGTCGAGGAGATGTTGATGATCGATCCCTTGCTCGCTGACAGCATGGCGCGGAAGCGCATGCTTGTCGCCATCACGCTGTTGAGATTGACATCGATCACTCGCTGGAACCCATCCATCGCAAACTCGCCACGCTGGTAGAGGACGATCCCCTGGCAGTTCACGAGAACATCGAGCTTCGTGAAAGGCGCAACGTAAGCGGCCACGGCTTCAAAGTCCGAAACGTCCATTCGCACATAGGAGAGGCCCGAAAGGTCGGATCCGGGTTCGTCAGCGTAGTCAGCGGCTCGCGCGCGCGTTCCCCAGACATGGACCTCGGCGCCGTTTCTGCGGAACGCCTGTGCAATCCCGTTGCCGATGCCGCTCGATCCGCCAACGACCAGCGCGGTCTTCCCGGAGAAGTCGAATGGATTGTGCACGACGTCTTGCCTCCGATCCGCTGCCCTACGTACGGGTTGCGCGCATCGGCGTCGACCTCATTTCGATGTACACTGTCCAGTTCGACTAAGAGCGCCTCCGATTAGGCAGGCAATGAGAGGGCCTCGAGGCCATGCGGAGCCGTCGCGACCAGCTCATCAAAGCCTCGCTGCACCAACTCCCAGGAGACATCACCACCAAGGACCGGTTGCTGAAGCTGCAGGCCGAGGCGAATCTTTGCGAAGGCGTCGGCCCGACAGGTCGAAGAGGTATCGAGGATCTGAGCAGCCATCCGACTCAACCGGCGGTCGGCGGCTTTGATACGGGTCATGAGCTGCTTCATTTCCCCTGCTTCGGGCAGCTTGCTGCGCATACCCTGTTCCAGGTTCATGCCGTTTGATTTCATCTTGAGCATCAATTCGTGCTCGAGGCGCTGCCACCTCGTCTGCAGAGCGTCAGTTGCTTCCTTCTCGCAAATCCATCGGGCGACCAACTTGGCCGCGGGTTCTGGCGGATTCGTCGCCGGTGCGTCGTTTGTCGCGCGCGCCAGAACGCGGCTCGTGTTTCTGGTCATCGTTCGCATCCCCATCCCAAGCGGGCACATAGCATTCACAATACATACTATAGTGGATAACACTAAAGTATGTAAAGCGGCATCGTTTGCGCATGGATATGCGCAAGCTTGTGGGGAGGAATTTCGCGCGATTGCGTCGTGAGAAACGTATGACTCAAGAAGAGCTGGAGGCGCGCTCCGGCTTCAGTCAGCAATATCTCAGCGGGCTGGAGCAGGGGAAACGCAATCCTACCGTCGTCACTCTATATGAACTTGCGCAGGCGTTGGGCGTATCACATGTCGACTTAGTCGCGCCCGAGTCCACAAACAGATCCAGAGATCGGAAACAACCATGAACGCAAACCTGACAAGGGCCTCTTCGAACGCCTCGTGATGCGCTCGCGCATGCCTGCACGGCTCCGCTATATTATTTTGGCGCCGCGCACTGTTCGCAACGGTCCGGTTTCTGGCTGCAGGTTTACTCTACCGACACCGGGATGCGCAGGCGTGTGACGCCGTCGCGGTCAGGCGGCGGCAGCCGCCCGCCGCGGATGTTGACCTGCAGAGAAGCGAGCAGGAGGCGCGGGGCCGGCAAGGTGGCGTCGCGCCGTTTGCGCGCCTCCACGAAGCTGTCTTCGCTGACTGCGTCATTGATGTGGATGTTCGAGGCGCGTTGTTCGGCGACAGTCGTCTCCCAGCGATACGCGCTTCGCGTCGCCGGCAGGTAGTCATGGCCGACAAAGATGCGGGTGGTCGGCGCAAGCGCGAGGATCTTCCGGATCGACCTGTAAAGCGTGCCTGCGTCGCCGCCAGGAAAATCTGCGCGTGCGGTGCCGTAGTCAGGCATGAACAGCGTATCGCCCGTGAACGCTGCATCGCCGATGATGTAAGTCACGCACGCGGGCGTATGTCCTGGCGTCTCAAGAACGCTGATGGCGAGCTGTCCGAGCGGCAGCGTATCGCCTTCTTTCACCAGTACATCGAAGGCCTTGCTCTCGTCATTGACGTCGTCGGCCAGAAAGCGGGGGGCAAACAGTTTCTGAACCGCCCCGATCTTGCTGCCGATCACGACCTGCGCACCTGTTGCGGTTCGGGCCGCTTGCGCGCCCGACAGGTGGTCGGCGTGGGCGTGGGTCTCGAGAATCCAGCGAATGCGAAGGCCCAGGCGCCCGGCGCTGTCCAGGACGGAATTCACCGATCTGCGGGAGATGCGTCCGGAGGCGGGGTCAAAATCAAGAACCGGATCGATGAGCGCAGCCTCATGCGATGCCGGGTCGGCCACAAGATAGGTCACCGTGTTGGTGGGCTCATGGAAGAACGCATGAACATCAGGTCTCATATCGCCGGTCCTTGTCAGCACTTCAGGAATCTGTATATAAGAATAATCTAATACAAAGCAATCCGGTTCGCGAGGCTGTGAAATGGACTGGCAAGCGATCGCGGCTGCGATCTCGGGGACCGGGGTTGGCTTTCTCCTTGGCCTCCTGGGCGGGGGCGGATCAGTCCTTGCGGTGCCCCTGCTGCTTTACTTCGTCGGCGTTCCCAATACGCACATTGCCATCGGCACCAGCGCGGTTGGCGTCTCGCTCAATGCAGCTGCAAACCTCATCGGTCATGCCCGCACGGGCGTTGTGCGCTGGCCATGCGCCATCGCGTTTGCGCTTTCCGGGATTTTGGGCGCAGCTGCGGGATCCAGCCTGGGCAAGCTGATCGATCCGCAGCCCCTGACCTTGCTCTTTGCCATTGCGATGATCGCTGTTGCAGCCTCGATGTGGCGCGGACGCCAGGCGGCAGGCGAGGCGGACGTTCATCTCACGCCGAAAATCGCACTGCGCCTTGTTCCCATTGGCTTTGCAGTTGGCCTCGCCTCGGGCTTTTTCGGCATTGGCGGGGGGTTTCTGATTGTGCCGGGTCTCATACTTGGCTCAGGCATGCCCATGCTCAACGCAGTTGGCTCCTCCCTTGTGGCCGTCGCGCTCTTTGGCGCGACCACCGCCGTCAACTATGCCATCTCCGGTCTTGTTGATTGGACTATTGCCGGCTGGATGCTTGTCGGCGGCCTCATCGGCGGGGCTGCAGGCGTCTGGGCCTCTCGCAAGCTGTCTGGTCAGCGCGCACTCCTCCAGCGCACGTTTGCAGTGTTCGTGATGCTCGTGGCCGTTTATGTCGGCTGGCGGGCCCTATATCCAAGCTGAGCGGGTCAAGCCGGCCTCAACCGCCTCGTCAGTCGATCTGGATCGTTCTGGTCGGCTTCGCCCATGCCGACCCCGTTCCACTTCGCATGCCAATGGCGAAGGTGAGGGCGGGGCCGAGCCCGAGCATCCGGCTCAACGACCACATGGTGTTGCGCACCTCTCAATAGTCACCGGGTGAGTGGGTCTGGCCGGTCGTGATCGGTCCCCACAAGAGCTTGAACACAAAGGATTGGGGGGCGGATCCGGCGCATCACCGCGCGGCTGACGCGATGATGCGCCGAGGTGCGTCGGGCGCGCGGCGGGCGGCTTGAAGGTGTTTTAGAAACATCTAAATTAGCGCTTCCACCGTTCCGGAGTTCGACATGCCCGCCGCCGTTCGCAAGAAGAGCCCAGCTGCGCCGGCCGTGCGCAAGCTTGAGCCCAAGGCGGCCGAAGCAGCCCAGCTTCTGAAGCTCCTGGCCAATGACCAGCGCCTTACAGTGCTTTGTCGTCTGAGCGGGGGCGAGATGTCCGTCTCGCAGCTGGGCGAGCACGTCAACCTGACCCAGTCGGCGCTCTCGCAGCACCTTGCCAAGATGCGTGCTGAAGGGCTGGTGGCCACACGCCGCGAGGCGCAGACGATCTACTATCGTCTCTCGGATCCGATCGCAGAACGCCTGATAGGCGTGCTCTGCGAGCTCTATGGCGGACCGGGTCACTAGCGGGCCCAAGGAGCTCGAGCCAATTGTGAGGGCTCGAGACTATTTGAAGGCCGTGCCGGGCTGAACGCCCAGCTTCTTGAAGATCATCGCCGCCGGGCAGAAGCCCGTGAATGCCGCCTGGAGCATGTTTGCCCCGGCGAAGGCCGACAGCCAGATCCAGAGCGGGTGCACGGTCATCGACAGGGTTATCCCGACGAGGACCACAAGTCCGGCAAATGCAAGAACGGCGCGGTCGAGCGTCATGTCCAACTCCTTCAGGTTTTGTGTTCGGCCGGAGCGAGGAGATGGTCTCTCACCCAGGCCGTGATCATGTCGGATCGCATCAGACCTGCCTTGCGGTCGATGATGCGGCCGTCGCGGAACAGGATCAGGGCCGGGATGCCGGACACGCCCAATGAGCGGACCAGCTGGCTGTGATCGGCGTTGAGCTTGAAGAGCCGCGCGCGACCCGCCAGCTCGTGCGCGGCAGCGGCAAAGTTGGGCGCCATCGCCCGACAGGGACCGCACCACTCCGCCCAGACATCCACGAGGACGAGACCGGTGGATTTTTCAAGCGCGAGCCTGAACTGCTCGTCATTGACCTCCAGCGCCTTGTCCAGGCGAAGGGGGGCGCTGCATCGGCCGCAGATCGCAGCGGAAGCAGGCTTGTCCTGCGGCACACGGTTTGCCGCGCCGCAGCTGAGACAGGCCGCCTGATGGGAAGCAGTGCTTGTCATCGCGTCATCCTTTCAGCTTGTGGATCCCCAGCGCGTCCATCACGAGCTTTTCGTAGAATGGTTCGCTGTGACCCTTCTTGATCTTGCCGAGGAAGTAGGATTCGAAGCCTGCCTTTGCGAGGTGGACCCAACCGCCTTTCGCAGACCAGTTGACATTGCGCGGAGGGATCTGAGGTTGCGCCACAAACGCCACCCCGCCATCGCCGAAGTCTGCAAGGCACACAGCGTTCCACGTCGCTTCAGCGTCCGCCGCCTCTCCGCGCACGAGCGCTCCGATATTGTGCGCGGTCGCCGTCACCATTGATTCGATCATGAAGCCGGTCTTTGGAACGCCAACCGGAACGGGCGTCTTGCCCATCGGTGGAATTGCGACGGTGACGCCGATGCTGAATATGTTCGGGAAGGTCGGGTTGCGCTGGTTTTTGTCGATGAGGACAAAGCCGCGCGGATTGACGAGGCCTTCCACCCCGCGGATCGCGGGAACGCCGCGGAAGGCCGGCAGCATCATGGCGAAAGCGAAGGGAAGGGCGTGCGTCGTCTTGACAGCGCCATCCTCGCCGACCTCCTCGACATGCATCGCGCCGTCCTCGACCTTCACGACGCGCGCATTGGTGATCCACTTCATATGGCGATTGCGCATCTCGCTTTCGAGCAGGCCCTTGGTATCGCCTACGCCGTCGAGACCGAGGTGGCCGATATAGGGCTCGGACGTGACGAACGTCATCGGAACCTTGTCGCGGATCCGGCGCTTGCGCAGCTCGGTATCGAGTATCATCGCGAACTCATAGGCTGGGCCGAAGCAGGAGGCGCCCTGGACGGCGCCGACGATGATGGGCCCCGGCTTCTCACAGAAGCGCTCGAAGGCCTCCGAAGCGCGTTCGGCGTGTTCGGTCTGGCAGATCGACTGGGTGAACCCCTGAGGTCCAAGGCCTGGGATCTCATCGAAGGCAAGGTCGGGGCCCGTCGCAATCACGAGGTAGTCATACTTGACCCGTGTTCCGTCCTCGAGCTCAAGCGCGTTCTCGGCGGGAATGACGCGCTTTGCCCCGGTCGGCATGAAGTTGATGCCTTTGCGCTTCATCACCGGGCGCAGGTCGACCTCAATGTCGCTGCGATCCCGCCAGTTCACGGCAACCCATGGGTTGGATGGCACGAACTGATAGGCAGGACCCTTGGAGACGACCGTGACCTCGTCTTCCTTGCGGACCTGATCGAGGATCTCGTAGGCGGCGATCACGCCGCCAAGGCCAGCCCCCAGTACGACTACATGCGCCATTTCTTCCTCCCGGTTGATCGCTTCCGGCATTGACTATATATTCGATAAGTTGCATATACGCAAGTACGCAAGTACAAATGACAGGCGTCCCAAACGAGCGTCAACCCTTGGTGTGCGTGTCGGGGAGCCAAACAAGAGACATGTAGTCATGATTTCGCGCCGCCGGATTGAGGGAGATCAAGACCGCAACATCGCGACGGACTATTCTGCCTATGGTCGGAGTGTCATGGCGCACCAGCCCTTGATCCTGCGCGGATCCTGCGCGGCCGGCCCTGCGACAGGCCCCGGGGGCGTCAGGGAGGCCAACTTTCACCAGCCCGGTTGCAGCCTCGCGCCCGCGTGCAGCAAGGATAGCAGGTCATTCCCACGAGCGTTCCAGAGCGTGTTTCGAACAAGCAAGGAGTTGTCTGTTGTTCAAGTCAAATGCGGTTCCAACTGAGACCCCCAGGCAGATCCACGATGCGCTGATGCGTGGCGAGATTGTGCTGATCGACGTGCGCGAGCCGGCGGAATACGCTTCCGAGCGCATCCATGGCGCCATGCTCTATCCGCTCTCGACCTTCGATCCGACAGCACTGCCTGATGAGGTCGGCAAGCAGGTTGTCCTGCAATGCGGATCAGGCAAGCGGTCCGAGACGGCTTTCAGGAAAGCGATTGCCGCAGGCGTCAAGGTGCGCAGTCACATGGATGGCGGCATCATGGCGTGGAAACAGGCTGGCCTTCAGGTCGTGAAGACCAATCCGGATACCGGCCAGGTTGAGGATCGGTTCCAGACGTGAAGAGGGGAAGAGGCATGCGCGGCTTGGCAGGAAGTGCAGTCATTGCGCTCGCTCTCGCGGCGAGTGCGTGCGGCGGGTCCCAGACTGAGGCTCCCAAGGCGGCTGAGGCTGTCGAGCAGAAGGTTTTCGCGGTCGTTGAACGCACCGTGCCTGACTTCCGCATGGTTTCAGCGGTCCTCACCAACCGCGATGTCGGGGACGCGCGTGCGCGCATCGGCGGGCGCATTGCGCAGATTCTGGTGAAAGAAGGCCAGAAGGTTTCTGCAGGACAGGTGGTCGCCGTCATCGGCGATGAACGCATCTCCCTGGAAGCACAAGCGGCGATCGCCGCCGTTGCCGCCGCCGAGGCCGCCAATGAACGCGCCCAGCAGGATCTTGGCCGCTCCGAGCGGCTCTTCTCAAGCGGCGCCATCTCGCAGGCCGCCATCGATCAGGCGCGCTCGGCTGCGAAAGCCGCCGCGGCGCAGCTCAAGTCCGCGCGTGCGCAGGCTGGAGCGGCGCGCGCGCTCAACAATCAGGGCCAGGTGCTTGCCCCCTCGAGCGGGGAGGTCACGCGTATCCCCTCTCCGCGCGGCGCCGTGATCATGCCAGGCGAGGTTGTTGTCCAGATCAGCACCGGCGCGCCTGTCCTGCGTATCGAGCTTCCTGAATCGGAAGCCGCCAATCTCAAACAGGGGCAATCCATCCGCTTTCTCTCCGAGGGCAGCGAAGAGCAGCGTCTTGCAACCATTCGCCAGGTCTATCCGGCGGTAACATCCGGCCGCGTCATGGCTGACCTCGACGCCGCCGGCATCGACCGCCAGCTGGTTGGCGGGCGGGTCAGGGTTTTGGCGCCGGCCGGGGAGCGCTCAGCGATCGTCGTTCCCGCCGCCTACATCGATACGCGCTATGGCGCAGACTATGTCCGCCTCAAACGCGCCGGCGGCGCGATCATAGAAGCGCCTGTCCAGCGCGGGGCCAGCATTCCGCTCGATGACATGCCGGACGCTGTCGAAGTGCTCTCGGGCCTGCGCGCCGGCGACGAGATCCTGCCTGTGGAGCGCGCCTCGTGAAACTCGGCATTTCTGGCAGGCTGACCCAGGCGACCATTCGTTCGCCGCTGACGCCGCTCTTCCTCCTGACGGCCATCGCGCTCGGTTTTCTCGCGCTGATGACGATCCCGCGTGAAGAAGAGCCGCAGATCAGCGTCCCCATGGTCGATATCGCGGTACGGGCCGATGGGCTCAAGGCGCCGGACGCCGCTGAACTGGTCACCAAGCCGCTGGAGACCATCGTCAAGGCCATCGATGGCGTCGAGCACGTTTACAGCCAGACCATGGATGACGGCGTCCTGGTCACGGCTCGCTTCAAGGTCGGCACCAGCCGTGACAATGCGATCCTTCGCATTCACGAGCGTATCCGCGCCAACTACGACAAGATCCCGACAGGCATTCCCGAGCCCCTGATCGTCGGCCGCGGCATCAGCGATGTTCCCATTATTGTCGTCACGCTGTCGCCTGAAGCGGCCGCCGCCGACAGATGGAATGACCAGGCGCTCTATCTTGTCGCTGAAGAACTTCAGGCCGAGCTGGCCAAGGTTCAGGACGTGGGACTTTCCTTTATCGTGGGCGGCCGGCCGCAGGAGATCCGCATCTCCCCGGACCCGGGGCGCATGACGCTCTATGGCGTGCCGCTCAAGTCCGTGATCGACGCGGTGAGCAGCGCCAACGCATCCTTTCCTGCTGGCGATCTGCGCAGCGTCGACAAGACCCAGTCAGTTGCGGTCGGAAATACAGTGGATACCGTTTCCGAGCTTCAGCTCCTGTCCATCCGCGCGGCTGACGGCCGGTCTGTCTATCTGCGGGATGTTGCGGATGTTTCCCTTGGCGCGCGCGAAGATCAGGCGAGGGCCTGGCGGTTCAGACATGAAGGCCAATCGGTCCGCATGGCGCCAGCTGTCAGTCTCGCGATCGCCAAGCGCGACGGGGCCAACGCCGTTGTCGTCTCGCAGGCCGTCGAGCGCCGCCTTCATGAGCTGGAAGGAAAGCTGATCCCGGAAGGCGTTTCCGCCAGCATTGCGCGCAACTATGGCGAGACTGCGAACGAGAAAGCCAACGAGCTTCTGTTTCATCTGGGCCTTGCCACCATCAGCATCGTCGTCCTCATCGCCTTCGCCATCGGGGTGCGGGAAGCGATCGTGACGGCCTTCGTCATACCAACGACGATCCTCCTGACGCTCTTTGCCTCCAACCTCATGGGCTACACGATCAACCGCGTCAGCCTGTTCGCGCTCATCTTTTCCATCGGCATCCTTGTCGATGACGCCATCGTGGTGATCGAGAACATCGCGCGCCACTGGGCGATGAGGGACGGACGCACGCGCTATGAGGCGGCGATCGAGGCGGTGGCCGAGGTGGGCAATCCCACCATCGTGGCGACGCTGACCGTTGTCGCCGCCCTCCTGCCCATGATGTTCGTCTCCGGTCTCATGGGACCTTATATGGCGCCCATCCCGGCCAACGCTTCGGCAGCGATGCTCTTCTCGTTCTTCGTGGCCATGGTGCTCGCGCCCTGGCTCATGGTCCGCTTCGCCCGCAAGGCGCTGGCTTCCGGCGATGGCGCGACTGGCGGGCATGGTCATGAGAGCGACGGCGGCCGGCTGGGTCGGCTTTACCGGCGGGTCGCCGCGCCTGTTATCGCCACGCGCAAGTCAGCCCTCATCTTCCTGCTGGCGGTTGGCGTTGCGACCCTTGCAGCCTGCGCGTTGTTCGCCACCAAGACGGTGCGCGTGAAACTGCTGCCGTTCGACAACAAGTCCGAGCTCCAGGTGGTGGTCGACCTGCCGGAAGGCTCAACGCTCGAAGCAACCGAACGCGTCATCATTGATGCTGCAGGCATCGTCAGCGCGATGCCTGAGGTGGTTGCATCCGATGGCTATGCCGGCACGGCTTCGCCCTTCAACTTCAATGGCCTCGTGCGCCACTATTACCTGCGCAACAAGCCGGAAATGGGCGATCTGCAGGTGATCCTTGCGCCTAAGGACAAGCGCAGCCGTTCCAGCCATGAGATCGCCCTCGACATGCGCCAGCGCCTCAAGGCGCTTGAACTGCCCCAGGGCGCTTCAATCAAGGTGGTGGAAGTCCCGCCCGGGCCGCCGGTCATTGCGACGCTTCTGGCTGAAATCTATGGCCCCGACGCCGTGACCCGCCGCGCCGTCGCCAGCGAGGTTCGAAAGATATTCGACGGCATCCCCTACATCGTGGATTCGGATGACAGCTTCGGTCAGCCGCGCCCGCGCATGCGTCTTACCCCGGATCGCGCGCAGATGGATTTCTTCGGTGTCTCTGAAGGCGATGTATTGCAATCCATATCGGTGACGCTCAACGGTCAGGCGATCGGCTATTCCCATCGCGGGGAAGGGCGCAATCCGATCGGCATCGCCGTGCGCCTGCCGCAATCGGCGCGCGCCTGGTCAAAGGGGCTTGCCGCGATGCCGGTGGCCCAGGCGGCCGACGGGTCCCGCCTGGTCGAGATGGGCGAACTCGTTCGTTCAAGCGATGAAGAGGGATCCTACCCCATCTTTCGTCGCGATGGACGCGCCGCCGAAATGGTGATGGCGGACCTCGCGGGCGCCTATGAGGCGCCGATCTATGGCATGCTCGACGTACAGGCCGCCATCGATGCGCACGACTGGGGCAAGCTGCCCAGGCCGGCGATCAGCCTCTATGGGCAACCCGACAGCGAGGCGAAACCGACCCTGCTGTGGGACGGGGAATGGGAAATCACCTACGTGACCTTCCGCGACATGGGCGCCGCCTTCGCTGTCGCCATCTTCGGCATCTACATACTGGTCGTGGCTCAGTTCAAATCATTCCGCTTGCCGCTGGTGATCCTCACGCCGATCCCGCTTACGCTGATCGGCATCGTGATCGGCCACATCCTGTTCAATGCACCGTTCACGGCCACATCGATGATTGGATTCATCGCGCTCGCCGGCATCATCGTGCGCAACTCGATCCTGCTGGTTGACTTCATCCGCCATTCCAAGGGCGCCGATCGATCGTTGCAGGAGGTCCTGCTTGAGGCGGGCGCCATCCGGTTCAAGCCCATCCTTCTGACCGCGCTGGCGGCGATCATCGGCGCGGCGGTCATTCTGTCCGACCCCATCTTCCAGGGTCTCGCGATCTCGCTCCTGTTCGGCCTTGTCTCCTCAACACTGCTGACCGTTCTCGTCATCCCGGCGATCTACGTCGTGATGAAGCCGACGGGCCGGCTATGAGCCGGCCACGCAGACTTGATCGACGTCCTGGCCGTCGGGCTGGCTATTTTCCACCGACTTTGGCTTTCTGCCTTTCACTGACTTCAGCAAACGGAGACCTTCATGACCGATGCAGTGCAGCTCACGGGGCGACGCTCCTTCCTGTCGCGTCTGGGAATGGGAACAGCCGCCGCCGGCGTAGCTCTGGGCGCCGCCATGGCCGCAACCCGGCCCGCAACGGCGCAGACACCCACAGGCTTCAAGGCGAAACGGCATCCTGAAGACGCGTGGATGGATGCTCCAAAGGGCGCACACCGGATCATTATTGACTCAGCCTCGCCCGCAGGCGGGGGCGCGGCCATTCTTTACGCCAACAACAATTTCGCAGCCAACAAGAGCGGATATGGGCTTGAGACCCCCGACATCGCCGTGATTGTCGTCCTGCGCCATCTCTCAACGCCCTTCGCGTTCAACGATGCGATCTGGGCAAAATACGGCGCTCCACTGTCCGAGATCATCAACTTCAAGGATCCGAAGACGAACGCTGCGCCGTCCGCCAACCTCTATCACTCCGGCGGCGCCGGGGCGGGGCTTGCCAACATGGGCGTCACCATACCTGCGCTCGTGGACAAGGGCGTGCAGTTCGCCGTCTGCAACTCGGCCACGCGGTTCATGGCGAACGGCGTCGCCCAGCGCACCAAGGGTGATGCGGAGGCGATCTACAAGGAGTTCACGACCAACCTCATTCCCAACTCGCACCTCGTTGCCGCAGGCGTCGTGGCGGTCAACCGCGCACAGGAATATGGATACACGCTCCTCACAGCGGTCTAGCGGTCAGGTCATGCCTGTGCCGGCTCAACGCATCGGGCCCGTTCTTTCAAAGGTTCGGTTAGGAGCCTGGCTTTAGACTGCGCGATCCGAGGAAGCGTTGCTGCGACAGGGTGTTTGATTGATCCAATCAGGCCGGAAACATGTGCGCACGCCGGCTGCTGAGGTCGACAAGGCGCCCGGCAAGACGTCGCCGGATCGCTTTGTCCGCAATGCCGGCCTCACTCTTTTGCTCGCACTCTGCCTGGTTGCGGCGCGAGGCGAAGCAACCGCCCAACCGCAAACACCGGACGCGGTCCCGGACCTTCAGGGGACCTGGACCATGCGGACGCTGACGCCGTTCTTCAGGCCCGATGGCGTCTTAGCGCCAAGCATCGAGAAGTCGGATCAACAAAGGATGCTCGATCTTGTCATGGTCCAGCGCCTCGCGGCCGAGAAACTGGATCCCGGCACATCGGATCCCGATGGCGATGGCCTTGCAGAAATCGATGGCAGGCTGCGCACCTCAGCGGTGGTCAGCCCGGCTAACGGCCGCATGGCCCTGACGCCGGCGGGAGAAGCGCGACTCAGGGCGCGGATTGACAACAATGATGGTCCCGAGGGCCGCCCGATCAATGAACGTTGCATTGCCGATGCTGGCCGGGCGCCCTATCGCGTCATGTCGGGAGAGATGTACTTCCAGATCGTGCAGACGCGGGACTTCATGCTGATCCACAAGGAAGGCATGGATCCGCCGAGGATCTTCAAGCTATCGCAACCTCAGGGCAGGGCGCAGGAAGGCCTGTGGTCCGGCGCTTCAGTCGGGAGCTGGCAGGACGGGGCGTTCGTCATTGAAACAACAGGCTTTCGAGCCGATGACACGAACCGGCGAATTTCAGGTCCAGGCGCTGCAGGCTTTCCGATCGCCCCTTCGACCCACATCACCGAATGGCTCATTCCTCTTTCAAGCGATCTCATTCTCTATCGATATCGCGTCGATGATCCGGCGCTCTATCGTGAACCCCTGATCGTTGAACTGCCGATTGTGCGAACCTCCGAGAGGCTCTTTGAGAGCGCGTGCCATGAAGGCAATGTCAGTCTCGCCAACACCTTGCGGGGCGGTCGCCGGGGCGCGCAATAGAGCGGTGGCGCGGGCCCGTTCGCCTCGAGGCCTTCCGCGACTAGGATGCCCCGCCGCAAAAGTTGCATCTGTTGGTTGCGGGCGGGCGCATTGGCCAAGGCGATCACTGCCACAGGCGCGCGGCAACCGACTCAACGATCGCTTCGGGGCGGGCGCCGCGAAGATTGGTCAGAACGATTATGGTAATGTCGTCCTCAGGATAGACGAAGAAGGCCGAGCGTCCGCCGCCGACTGCGCCGACGGCCGGATGCCTGGCGCGGCGGATGACCGGCCAGCCGAGTGCATACCCATTGAGGAGAGGGCTGAAGCCTTCCTCCGAGCCATCGTTGAGGCGGCCCGGGGTCCACAAGGTCTTGAGGCTCTCCGGGCGCAGCAATTGCCCGCTGCGCAGCGCCTTCAGCCAGCGCGCCAGTTCCTGGCTCGTGCTGTAAAGCCCTGCCGCTGTTCGCAGGGGCGGTGGAAATTCCTCGAAGAAGGGGTTGTTGCCGAGCGTCGTCGATCGAAGGACCTTTGCCCCTGCCTTGCGCTCGAACGTATAGACCCGCGCTGCGTCTGGAACGATGTCATAGGCATCAACGAACCCGGCGCGCGCCGTTAGCGGCATGCCGGCCGGCTCAAATTGGCCCCTGGCGATGAAGCGTGTGAACGGCATCTGACCGGCCCGTTCGATCAGCCGTCCGGCGAGCACATAATTTGTCTGGTTGTAGCTGAAACGCGCGCCCGGAGGCGATTCCATCGGCGCTTTCAGAACCAACGACCAGGCTTCCTCAAACGTCGGGCCAAGCAGGTCTCCATTTACATCAGTGATCTGCGGCAGGCCGGACGTGTGGGTGAGACAGCGACGCAGCGTGATCTCGCCCCAGGCGGGCGGGAGGTCGCCAAGCTGGGAGGATAGCGGCCCGTCAAGGTCAAGCGCGCCGCGTTCAACCAGCTGCATAACAGCCACGCCCGTGAACGCCTTGGTGATCGAGTTGATCTGGAAAAGGGTCCCCATGCCTGCGGGTACATGGTGTTCGATGTTGGCAAGGCCCAGCGCGCCCTCGGCAATCACGCGCTCGCCCTTGACGATCGTATACTGAAGTCCCGGCGTCTGCGCCTTGTCCATCTCGGACCTCAACAGCGCTTCCAGCTCTGAAGGATCGACAGCGCCAGAGACGGGCGAAACGACGTTAACGCAGCCGGCCGACATGAGCGTGAGGCCGGCGAGGAAGCCTCGCCGTCCAACGACCATTGGCCTGGCGCCGGACGATGCTGACGGCCTCACGACGGCGGCAGGATGCGTCAACCGCTTCGCACCGCTAAGGCGTTGAGCCAATCAATCCTCCCTTGCGTCTGGCGAGGGGATGTCACTGGCCGGTCTTTGACTTGAGGTCGGCGGCATAGCGCTCAGCCTCGCGCAGCACACGCAGGAAGTTGCCGCCCCAGATCTTCCTGATGTCCTCCTCGGAATATCCGCGCCGGACAAGGCCGAGCGTCACGGCGAAAGAATCGGCTGCATCCTGATAGCCGTCTATGCCGCTGCCATGGTTGAAGTCCGTGCCGATCCCGACATGGTCGATCCCGATCCGCTTCACGATGTAGTCGATGTGGTCGATCATCAGATCGACCGTGGCAGGCCCAAGCGCTTCACGGATGGCTTTCGAGAACGTCTCGCGCATGGCGGGGTCAGGAAGCTCCCAGTAGAGCTCGTAAGGATAGGAATACGTCGCAGGCAGGCCGGCAGCCTTCCGCGCTCGGGCGATGGCCTCAAGTTTTTCCTGGGTCGAGAAGTTGATGAGGTAGGCGGCAAAGGGCGCGACGTGAATGACGCCGCCCGTCTTGCCGATCTGGTCGATTTCCTCGTCCGTGAGGTTGCGCGTCGCATCCGAAATTGCGCGGACGTTCGAGTGACTGGCGATGACCGGCGTCTTCGAGTGCGCGATCGTGGCGAGTGTCGCAGCCTTGGATGACTGGGAGACGTCAACCACCCCGCCCAGCTCGTTGATGCGATCAATGGCGGCAAGACCAAGTTGCGAGAGGCCGCCATGGGCGTCTGGCTCATAAAGGCCCGTCTTGGGATCATGGAACGGGCGCGAGGAGTCCGAGAAATCGTTGTGCGCGAGGTGATTGAGGGCGAAGACGCGCACGCCCGCCTGATAGAATGTCTCAAGCGTCGAGACCTTGCCTTCAAGCGACCTGGCATTCTGGAAGCCAAGGATCAGGGCGGTCCTGCCGCTTGCGCGAATGGTCAGGATTTCATCGGCTGACTTTGCGATGGCGACGGTGTCGGCATGCGCTTTCGCCAGCGCCTCGATCGCGGCAAGCTTCTCATCCGCTTCCTTGCGCGCTTCGGCATCTGCTGCGCGTGTGCGTGGCCCTGGCCCGACCGCGACAGACATGACGACCGCGCCGACGCCGCCCGCCTTGAGTTTTGTGGGGTCGACTTTCGAGAGGCCGTCGGCGCTGAGAAAATTCTTCGCCGTCGAAGGCACAACAATGTCTGCGTGCGCATCGAGAACCTGGCTGTTCTGATGGATCGCGCGCGCACGGGCAATGAGGCTGGCTTCGGTCTCGGGCGGGGGCGTCTTGGCGATCTCGGTCGGCGGCGCGCAGGACGACAGCGCCAGGGCGAGGGCAATGGCGGTTGCAAATTTTCCAATGATGCGGCGAGAAACGCGATTGGCAGGCAGCATTGAGTGCACTCCAAAGGGCAGGCGATCGCCAGGCGGTTGAGGGAGCTTCCACGCCCAGCGTCCCCGTACAAGTCCTCTTGGGGCAGCGGCCGCGCGAAGACGACGCCTTCCCCTAGGTATATCTCGGGTTGCGCGTTTGCTCGCTCAGGTCCGGCGGCCGAGATGTTCCTGTCGCCGTGTCCGTTGGGATCATAAAAAAGCTGCCTCGTCAGCGCTTTTGCCCGCCGAAGCAAACTGGAATAGTTTGCGATCGGCCGTCCTGGCGTCGTGCTCTGGCAGCGCGACAAGGGGCAGGGATCCGGGCAGGGATCAGTGAGACGGCGCGCGCTTCGCCTAGGGAGGCCTCACGTCATGGCGACGTCCTTCGATCTGGTCATTCGTGGAGGCCTCGTCGTCGACGGCACGGGGGCTGCGGCCTTCGAGGCCGATGTCGGCGTCAGGGGCGGCGTCATCGCCGAGGTCGGCGTTATCACGGGTGCAGGCAAGGAGGAGATCGATGCCCGCGGCCAGCTGGTGACGCCGGGCTTCGTCGACATTCACACCCACTATGATGGGCAGGCGACATGGGACGGGCGGATGAACCCATCCTCCTGGCACGGCGTTACGACAGCCGTCATGGGGAATTGCGGCGTCGGCTTTGCACCCTGCAGGCGGGACGATCATGCGCGGCTGATCCAGTTGATGGAGGGTGTTGAAGACATTCCTTTCCCAGTGCTCGAGGAGGGCCTTCCCTGGACCTGGGAGAGCTATCCCGACTACCTCGACAGCCTCGCGGCGCGCCAGTTCGATATGGATATCGCAAGCCAGCTGCCGCATGCGGCGTTGCGCGTCTACGTCATGGGCATGCGCGGGGTGAACCGCGAGCCAGCGACCTCGCAGGACATCGAGGCGATGGCGACATTGGCCAAGGCGGCGATGGAAGCCGGGGCAATCGGGTTCGGGACGTCGCGGACGCTCAATCACCGCTCATCAGACGGCTCCCCGATCGCGACTTTGACCGCAGGCGAGGACGAGCTGCTGGGAATTGCCATGGCGATGTCGAGCGTCGGGTCCGGCGTCTTGCAGGTCGTGAGTGATTTTCAGGACGCCGAGGCCGAGTTCGACATGCTGCAGCGCGTGGTCGCGGCATCGGGCCGCCCGTTGTCGTTCAGTCTTGTGCAAAGTCCGCGCAAGCCGGACCTCTACAAGTACCTCCTGGAAAGACTTGGCGCGGCCCGCGCGGCCGGATTGCCGATGCGCGCACAGACGGCCAGCCGGCCGGTCGGCGTCCTCTTCGGGCTGGAGCTGACGCTCAACCCCTTCACCTTCCACCCCAGCTATCGCGCGATCCGCGACCGACCGCTTTCCGAGCGCGTGGCGGCGCTGCGTGATCCGGGTTTTGTGGCAAGGCTGCGGAGCGAAGATCAGGAGGCGGCTACCCGTGCGGTTGGTCTCTTGCCGACATCGAACTGGGACAATGTCTTCTGCCTCGCAGATGAGCCGGACTATGAGCCGTTACGCGAAGACGCGATCGGCGCCATTGCGGCCAGAACGGGCAGGGACCCTTACGAGATTGCACGCGAGCATCTCCTGACCCGGGAAGGACGCGGGATGCTCTACGTGCCGTTCCTCAACTATGCTGACTATAGTCTGGACGCGGCCTACGCGATGCTGAGCCAACCGGGTGTCGTGCCAGGCCTGTCCGACGGCGGGGCGCATGTCGGCATGATCTGCGACGGCAGTTTTCCGACGACGAATCTCGTCCACTGGACGCGCGACCGAAGCCGCGGTCCCAAGTTTGCGCTTGAAAGGATGATCAAGGCGCAGTGTCGCGACACCGCCGAGACGGTCGGGCTCCGTGATCGGGGTATTGTTGCGCCTGGTTATCGTGCGGACCTCAACATCATCGCGTATGACCGGCTGAAGCTGAAATCCCCCGAGGTCGTCCATGACCTCCCCGCGGGCGGTCGTCGTCTGATCCAGCGGGCGGAGGGCTATTCGGCCACCATTGTGGGCGGCGCCATCACATACCGGGACGGCGAATGGACCGGCGCCTTGCCTGGTCGATTGTTGCGGGGGCCTGCTGCTTCACCGGCGCGGTGATCCTTTACCCGCCCATCCGCGGATGGCATCAACGCGATGCCTGGAACATTCAGTCGGAGACCTCATGGCGCTCTCAGTCACGCGACGCGCAATCGCTACGGGCCTAGCCTGCATCTGGCTCGCGGCGTGTGCAGCTGTTGCAACGTCTGGCCAGGACGGAGCGGCGCCCCCTGAAACTCGACCCGCACCTCCTCCCCTTAGCACTGGCGCGGCGACGCCCTCAGGTTCGCTGATCACCAATGCAAGGCAGCTGACATTCGAGGGACTGCGGGCAGGCGAGGGCTATTTCTCGGCGGACGGTTCGCAGATGATCTTCCAGAGCGAACGCCAGGCCGACAACCCATTCTACCAGATGTACCTCATGGACATGGCGTCCGGGGATATCCGCCGGGTGTCTCCCGGCTATGGCAAGACCACCTGTGGCTGGATCCGCCCCGACAAGAAGCGCGTCATCTTCGCCTCGACGCAGGATGATCCCGAAGCCCGAAAGAAGATGGCGGACGAGATCGCGTTTCGCAAAAGCGGCCAGACCCGGCGATATGCGTGGGACTATGATCCGACCTACGATATCCAGGAATACGATCCCGCCACCGGGACTTACACGAACCTGACGCACACGCCCGGCTATGACGCAGAAGGGGCATACTCGCCCGACGGAAAGAAAATCGTCTTTTCCTCGAACCGCGCGGTCTATGGGCGCGCGCTGTCGGAAAAGGAGAAGACCCAGCTCGAGCTGGATCCATCCTACTTTCTCGACGTCTATGTAATGAATGCCGACGGGTCCGACGTCCGCCAGCTCACCAACACGCCCGGCTATGACGGAGGCACATTCTGGAGCCCGGACGGATCGCGGATCATCTGGCGGCGCTTCTCCGAAGACGGCGCGCGCGCAGAAGTCTTCACGATGAAGGCGGATGGCACGGACCAGCGCAAGATCACCAATCTCGGAGCGATGTCCTGGGCGCCCATTTTCCATCCCTCTGGCGATTACATCATCTTCTCAACCAACGTCCTCGGCTTTGCGAATTTCGAACTCTACCTCGTCGACGCAGCTGGCAAGCGCGAGCCGGTTCGGGTGACGGAGCGCGAGGGATTTGACGGCCTGCCGATGTTCCATCCCGACGGGCGCCATATTGCCTGGACCTCGAATGGAACGGGCAACAAGACGTCGCAGATCTTCCTGGGCGAGTGGAATGACGCCGAGGCGCGCCGCCTGCTCGGACTGGACGCCAGAGGCGGCCTCCTTGCCAATTTTGCCCCGCCGCCGGCGGTTGAAACAAGTACTGCGATCTCCGAGGAAGATCTTCGCCGCCACGTCGGAAAACTTGCTTCCGACGATATGGAAGGTCGCCTCACTGGCGCACCTGGCGGCAAGCGGGCGGCAGAGTATGTCGCCGCCGCCTTCAAGTCCTACGGCCTGGAGCCGGCTGGCGAAGCCGGCACGTACATGCAGAGCTTCGAGTTCACCGCCGGCGTCTCGCTGGGCGCGGAAAATTCGCTGAACGTGAAGATCGGAGGCCGCTCGCTTGCTCTCAAGCCTGATGTCGACTGGCGGCCATTGTCCTTCTCCCGCACGGGCGCTGTTGCTCCGGCCGATGTCGTCTTCGCGGGTTTTGGCATCTCGGCGCCGGCTGATGGGTCAAACGCCGAATACGATTCCTACGCCCATCTCGATGTGGCCGGAAAATGGGTCATGGTCTATCGCGGCCTTCCCAATGATGTGGAGGCAAAAACCCGGATCCATCTCTCGCGCTTTTCAGACATTCGCTACAAGGCCTCGACTGCCCGCGCGAACAAGGCCGCAGGCATCATCTTTGCGCCGGCGCCGGGGGTTGGTGCAGAAGACCTGCCCAAACTCTCCTACGAGTCCGGATCGGGAGCATCAGCCATTCCGGTCATTGCCGTGGGCAGGAAAGCGGCCGGCGAGATGCTTGCGCAGGCCAAGGCCGATCTTGCAAGCCTCAACAAGCGGCTTGATGCAGGCGAGATGGCGGCAGGACTGCCGCTCCCTGATGTGACGGTAAGCAGCGCCATCTCGCTCGTCTATGAGCGGCGGAACGGCTTCAATGTTCTTGGCAGGCTTGATCTCAATGGCCCTGTCGCAGCCCCCTCAGTGATCATCGGGGCGCATCTTGACCATCTGGGTCGCGGTGAAGCGTCCGGCTCGCTGGCGCGAGCGGAGGAGCGCGGACAGATCCATCACGGCGCCGATGACAACGCCTCGGGGGTTGCCGGCCTGCTCGAGATCGCGCAATTCCTGGCAGCCGAGCGCAAGGCAGGTCGCCTGCAGGGTGTGCGCGACGTTGTCTTCGCGGCCTGGGAGGGTGAGGAGCTGGGACTTCTTGGCTCCTCTTACTTCGTGGAGGCGGCCCAGAAGCAGGCAGGTCAGGACACGCTTGGCGGCGTTTATTCGGCCTATCTCAACATGGACATGATCGGCAGGCTCAAGGATACGCTTGTCCTCCAGGGCGTCGGTTCGTCCAGCGCCTGGGCGCGCGAGATCGAACAGCGCAACGCCGTGATCGGCCTTCCGGTGACGACGGTGATGGACACCTACCTGCCCACAGATGCGACATCCTTCTATCTTGCGGGCGTGCCGATCCTCGCAGCGTTCACCGGATCGCACGAGGAGTATCACTCCCCGCGTGATACCGCAGACCTCATCAACTACCGGGGTCTTTATGAAATCACGCGCCTGATGTCGCTGATCACACGCTCGCAGGCTCAGGCAGAGACCCCGCCGGACTATGTCAAAGTCGAAAAGCCGCAATCACAGGGCCGCGTTGGCAACGTCTATATCGGCACCATTCCTGATTATGTCACCGAAGGCGTCAAAGGCGTCAAACTCTCGGGCGTGGTCCAGGGAGGCCCCGCGGCGAAAGCAGGCGTTCAGGGCGGCGATATCATCGTGGGTCTCGGCGGAACGGACCTTGCGAACATCTACGACTACATGCAGGCGATGAACGGGCTCAAGGTCGGCCGAGAGACAGACATCGTCGTCGAGCGCAACGGCAAACGCGTGAACCTGAAGATCGTGCCCGGCATGCGGGAGTAGGGGCCAGAGGCTTGCGCGCCTGGACCAGGCATCTCTGGTTCATCCGACGTCCGGACGACCCACAGCGCCGGACAAGCGTGTCGTCGTGTTTCCAATTGTTTGCCTGAGTTTCCGAAACGCTGACCCGATTCGCGGTCACGGTGTTTCTGATTTGCGCACCCTCTCAACCCCCGCAGTGTCGCGCCGATACTCGTTGGGGAGCGCAACGCATGACACTTGGCGACCTTGCCCAGTTCACAGGAAGTGAAACATTCTACCGTCACCCCCTGGGAGCGGGATGTGTCTACACCGAGGGCGTTCAGTATCTCGCCGAGCACGCTTGCGCGTACTGGCTGATCGATGCAATCCTCTGTCCGCAGGACTGGATTGTGGCGCTTCGCGACGCAGAGTTTCAGGTTTGGACGCTGCATGTGCGAGAAGATCGTTCAGCTATTCTCATATGCAGCGACGGCGACGACAACATTATCTGGAGCCACGACATCCACTGGACGGATTTTCCGTTGGCCAGCGTGACATTGTGGTTTGCCAATCAAACGCTCTATCTGCCGAGCGAGCACTAGGCATCCGCCAGTAGCCCTCGGTCCTTACACCAATTGCCGAACGCGCTGCCGCGGGAGCTGCCCGGTCCGGCTCGAAGGCGAAGCGCGGCGCGACGAACGCAGTTTGCGATGCCCGACCATCATCAATCCGAGGACGACAGCGGCCCTGGTCCGACATTAACGTGGGTGCATCGTTCGGGCCGACAACTCATAGGCTTGAGGTGCAGACAGTTGGGACGCCACGTTTGCGGCGAGGAAAGATGCCCCAAGACAGAATGAGAAATGTTCGGCTCCCGGCGACACCGACCCCGACCGAACCTATCGATGCAAAGCCGCGATCCTGCGCAGCGGCAGGCATCGCCGTCACGTCGGAGCTCACACCAATCATGGATGTCCCAAGAGACCCGCTTGCCGCCGCAAGGAACTACGTCCTCGGCTCCACGACTTCGAAGGGTCGCCCGAAGACAGGTTTTGTCGTCGTTCCCGATCAGGCCGAGCAGCGTCTGCTTGGCGTCCGCGAAGCTGCGCGTTGGCTTGGCCTTTCCAAATCGACGCTCGATAAGATGAGGTGCGCAGGTAGCGGGCCACGCTTCGTCCGCGTGACCAAGCGAGCCATACGGTACGATCCGGCCGATCTGGTAGCCTTTGCTGTCGAACGACGCCGCTGTTCCACCTTGAAGGAAGCTATCGCGGATTTTCGCGATTGACGCGGTAGTTCGATCGGCCTGTTTCACCTGCGCCGGCGTCAAATCGGAGCAAGTGCACAACTCCAGTCGCGACATCATAGCGTTAGTCTTACGCGGCATTCTGGAGAAAGACGCAGGCTGTAAATCGGCGCGGGGTCCCGACGCTGATGGGCCCGCTACGAGTTTGATTCAACGGGATGTGGAGGGATCATCTTTCGATGCCTTTTCACACTAAAGGCCTTTAACAGCGATGTTCCGCCCTTAAGGATCAGTCGCGAACCGCCAACCGGAAGCCGGTTGAACAGGCCGCCAGCACGCTCAGGGGTCTTCTCGATTGATTGTCGATAAGATAAATCTTATCAAATGTGACTATATTGATCAGAAAATTCATATCAGAAGTAGCATAAAATATAAGAATATTCGTATTGACATCTGACATTCCGATACGATATTTCTTATCGATGACCCTAGCCGCCCAACAGCTCGACCGCCGGTTTTCGGAGATCCGCGAGACTCTGCGCAGCGCCGAGCGCCCCGCACGAGGATGGATCAAGGCGATCCGCGAAGCGCTTGGCATGACCACCGCCCAGCTGGCAACGCGCATGGGCGTTGCCCAACCGCGGATCGCGGAACTCGAGAAACGGGAGGCTGCCCGGGTCGTCACCCTTCAGAGCCTGGAGCGTGCCGCCGAAGCACTCGATTGCCGCCTAGTCTACATTCTTGTCCCGAACGACTCCCTTGAGGACCGGATCAACGCGCGCGCTGACGCGGTCGCTGAACTGCATCTCTCCGCTGTCGATCACACGATGCGCCTTGAGAAGCAGGGCGTTACCGATCGGCAGCGCCGCGAGGCGATGAAGAAGAAGATTGTGGCCGACCTGCTGGAGCGGCCGGCGCGGCTCTGGCGACTCCCGTGACCGACCTTCTGGAGGATGAGCCTGAAGGGGCGACGCCCCTCACGCCCGAGGAGAGGGAAGGGCTGATTCCCGCGCAGGTCACGCTTCGCCGGGAACTCAACGAACTTGAACAGCAGAACATTCTGGAGGCAAGCCTTTGGGTTATCCGACGAAGCCGTGATCCCGTGTCTGAAACCTTCGCACGCAACCTCCACCGGCGAATGTTCAGCAAAGTCTGGCGATGGGCTGGAGACAACCGATCATCCAACAAAAACATCGGCTGCGACTGGTGGGAAATCGATCTGCAGCTGAAGGCAGCGTTTGAAGACGCCAGGACGTGGATCGAGTTCTCGTCCTATCCGTCGGACGAGATCGCTGTCCGCTTTCATCACCGGCTGGTCGCGATCCACCCCTTCGCGAATGGCAATGGCCGATGGTCTCGATTGATGGGCGACATCCTGGCACGCCGCCTTGGCCAGCCCGCCTTCAGCTGGGGCAACAATCGCCTGCTCGATGACGATGCGACGAGGCGCGCCTACATCGACGCCTTGCGAGTCGCCGACCGGCACGACATCGGCCCGTTGTTGACCTTCGCACGCTCCTGAGCGGCAGCCGGTCACGGTCGGTCCCGCCGCGCCATGCAACCTTCCTTATTGGCTGGCCGCCCTGACGGACCGCGTGGTCGCAAATGTTTCTACGAGCCGTCTCCCGCTTCGCACGGGAGGGGAATTGTTTGCTTGGGTGATTTCAGTGTGCCGGGCGCGATGGACCGCCTCAAGGCACGACGGGGCCGCACTATTTTCTTGGCGGAAGAGCCAAAAAAATAGTGCGGCCTCATGCATCGCTCGGATATCGTGCGCCTGCTCCGGAGGTTCACATGCCGACGCTAGCCGGACCATGGCCGGCTCCGCGTCGCGTAGGCGCTCCGCCGGCCATGCCCCCGCTAGCGTCAGTGCTGATGATGAACTAACAATCGACGTGGACCACTCGGTGGCGGCCAATCAGTTGAACGTCATGCGGCCGTGCTGGCGCACCTGCACTCCTTCAACGTCGTGACGATGTTAACTGCTTGAATTAGTGGTGCTGCCTACGTGACTTGAGCACGTGACCCCCGCATTACGAATTGGGGCCCGCGAATTTTTAATGCGAGGGCCGGAGTGTCAGGCGAAGTGAGAAATTGACCCCCTAGCGAACTGAGGAATTGACCCCCTCGGGTATTGGACGCGAGGAGGTTCAAGTGACGAGAGACGTCGGGGAAAGTCCTGCATTGGCGAGGTCGATGCAGGGGCAGTTGATGC
>JBGAKC010000040.1:0-42248 GCA_044224605.1 Hyphomonadaceae bacterium | reverse complement strand
ATGCAGCGTGGTGCGGGCATTCTTGTGAATGTTCACTCGGCGTACCTCCGAAGAAATTGACGTGTCGCAACATCAATCTCCTCGGTCCGCGCCGAGTGGACAACCTATTGAGAGACCACAACTAGATAACCCAGGTCGATCGAATTTCACCGGTCCGCAGCGGCGCATATTAACCAGATTGCGTGATACTGGCGGACATGAGCGTTGCGACCAACCCTCCCATGTTCCGCGACGCCGCGCATCGCCGCGCGGTGATGCGGAACCTCGCCGCCAGCATTGTGCCGTCCGCGCTTGCCTTCGGCGTGCTCGCGCCCGTGACCGCGCTGCTACTGGTCGGCGCCGGCCAGCTCGTCGAGCTGGTCCAGGCCGTTGTCGCCGGTGATGTCCATTTCTTCGACGCTGTCGCAATCGCCGGCACTGCGGTCCTCAATGCCTGGATCGTGGGCGGCCTCGCCGCTTCAGTCGCCGGCGTCTGGATCGCGATGCTGTCGCCGTTCGCGCCGAAGAAGCTGCAATTCTATGCCGGCGTGACCGCCATCGGCGTTGTGACGGCCGGCCTCTTCCTCCTGCCCCTGCCTGCAGGCGCCGCGATCACCACAGGCCCCCTGCTCACGGCGGCAGCCGCGATTTCCATCGCCGCTTGCGCCCGCATGTTCACCAACTGGCCCCTCGGCCGTGGCGAAGATGGCCGCCGTGCTGAACAGGACCGCCTGGCCAAGGCCCGCGCCGAACGCCTCGCGAAGGAACGCGCCGCCACGCGCTGAGCCGTCCAATTGCCGCCGCAAACGCCAGCTTTGCTGCCGCCATGACGCCGTCGCGCCCCACCCGCCTCGAACCCTTCAGCGAGATCGCGCGCCACGCGCATGTCGGCGCCTACGCCACACTCGTTCTGTCGGGCGCCTACGAGGAAGCGGGCGACGCAGGCCGCTTCAAGGTCGCCGAGGGCGATGTCCTCATCCATGCCGCCTTCTCCGCTCACCGGGACATTGTCGCGCGCGCCAACACGCTGGTGCTCGACCTGCCGCTCCCGTTCGACGCGCGCGACTGGCCTGCCCGCGCCACACTGCGCCGTCCGGAGATGATCCTCGCCGCCGCCCGGCGCGACGCACGCGAAGCTGCTTCCCTCCTGATCGAGGACCTCGCCACCAACGCCCACGCCGAGGCCGACCTGCCAGACATTCTCGCGCGCGATCTCTCTGACGACCCGTCGCTCGCCATCGCCCGCTGGTCGCAGGACCATGGCGTCTCGCGCGCCACCGCCTGGCGCCAGTTCAGCGCCGCCTATGGCGTCGATGTCGCCGCTTACCGCGCCGAGGCTCGCGCTCGCCGCGCCTGGCGCATGATCGCCGCCACGCGCGACGCCCTCGCCCACATCGCCGCGGCTGCCGGCTTCTCGGATCAGCCTCACATGTCCCGCGCCGTGAAGGCGCTGACTGGCCGCACACCGGGCCAATGGCGTGCAACATTGGTTCAAGACGGGGCCGGCGCCGCCGTCTAATCCGGCGGCATGACAGACACCGCCTCCCCGCGCCCGCTCCTCCAGTTCAGCGACGTTCGCATCCGCCCCATCCCGGCGATCATCGGCATCGTCGCGACACCCATCCTCATGCAGGCCGTGCTTATCGCAGGCCGCGAACCTGCGCGCTGGCTCTGGAAGGCCGGGCCGGAAGACTGGGCCAACCGCCCCTGGATCTTCGTCGCGATCGCCATCCTGTTTCAGGCCGTCACGGGTCTTGTTGCCATCGGCCTCGTGAAGCTCGCCTTGCCGAAACTCGACCCCCATCTCCGCCTGCCCAAGCAAAAACCCCTGATCATCACCGCGATCGTCGTCGGCGTCGCGATGGGCCTCGTCATGCTGGTCGCCGACTACTGGCCGCAGCTGCTCTCAGGCGCCCGCATCGACGACTATCCCACCGATCCCGTGAACGCCTCAGGCTGGCTGTTCGCCATGGGCATCACGGGTCTTGCCGAAGAGACGATCTTCCGCGGCCTTATTGTCGGCATGCTCGTCGTTCTGATCCCCGGTCGCGTCCGCATCGGCGCGCTTGATCTGCCGCTGGCCGCCTACGTCGCCTCACTCCTGTTCGGCCTCGCCCACTATGACAGCTTTCTCCTCAACCCGCTGCACCTTGCCATCGCGCAACAGATCTACGCCTTCGCCTGGGGCCTCGCCTATGTCTGGCTGATGGAGAAGTCGGACAGCCTGCTCGCGCCCACAATCGCCCACGGGCTCAGTGACATGGTCGAGGTTGGCGCCGTCATCGCGCTCGCGGCTGCAATGCCAGTTTGATCAGCCCCGCCTGATCAGCTCTTCGCGACGAAGTCGCCGCTGGCGCCGCCGGATTTCGAAAGCAGATGAACGCCCTCGATGCGCATGGCCCGGTCGACCGCCTTGAGCATGTCGTAGATGGTGAGACAGGCGACCGACACCGCCGTCAGCGCCTCCATCTCCACGCCCGTCGGCCCGGTGGTCGCAACCTCGGCGACTACGCCCAGGCCCGTCCCATCCTCCAGCTCGTTCACCCGCACCTTTGCGTTTGACAGGGCGAGCGGATGGCACATCGGGATCAGGTCCGACGTCTTCTTCGCGGCCATGACGCCTGCGATTTCGGCCGCCGCGCGCACATCGCCCTTGCCGCCTTTCGAGCGCGCCAGTTCGAGCGCCTCGCGGCTCATCAGCACGCGGCCCGACGCCGTCGCCACGCGCTTTGTGTCAGGCTTGCCGGAGACATCAACCATGCGGGCGCGCCCGTCAGCGTCGATATGCGTGAGCTTGCCGGACATGGCGTGCCTCCATGGAAATCCGAGCAGATACTGCCAACACGCGGCGACGTCCGCCAGCTTGTTCACCCGCTCTCATACACGGCTTTTTGGTTGGGCAATGCTAATCCGGACGGCTAGACAGGCTGCATGTCAGCATCCTTCGTCAAAATGGCCTCCGTCGAACAGGCGCTCAGTCTCATCACCTCGCATGCGCGAGACCGGCAGCTTGGCCTTGAAACCGTGGCGCTGGCGGCGGCGGCGGGACGCCGGCTCGCAGAACGCGTGGCTGCTCAGGTGAACCAGCCGCCCGCGGATGTTTCGGCCATGGATGGATACGCGGTGCGGCACGCGGACATGAAAGTCGGCGCACGCCTCACCGTTACAGGCGAGTCACGTGCAGGAACGCCCTTCGCGGGCTCTGTCGGACCGGGACAGGCTGTTCGCATCTTCACTGGCGCGCATGTCCCCAATGGCGCGGACCATGTCCTCATCCAGGAAGACACAACTCGCGACGGCGATCAGGTCACTGTCGCCTTTGACCAGCCGCACGCCGAGAACGTCCGTCGCATGGGCATGGACTTCCGGCTCGGCAAGGAACTCGTGCCGGCGGGCCAGATGATAACAGAAGGCGCGATCTCGCTTGCGGCCGCAGGCAATGTCGGCCGTGTCGTGGTCAGCAAGGCGCCGCGCGTCGGTGTCCTCGCCAATGGCGATGAACTCGTCGCGGCCGGAACCAGGCTGTCGCCTGGACAGGTCGTCAACTCGATCCAGCCCGCCCTGCTCGCGCTGGTCCGGCGCTGGGGCGGCGTACCCGTCGATCTCGGCCTGTCGCGCGACACGGAGGCCGACGTGCGTCAACGCATATCCGGTCCGTGCGACGTCGTCGTCTCGATCGGCGGCGCGTCGGTTGGCGATTATGACGTGGTGCGGTCCGCCTTTGCTGCGGAAGGCTTCGCGCCGGTGTTCGAAAAAGTTGCGATGAAACCCGGCAAGCCGACCTGGTTCTCGGCCAAGGGCCAGATGCTCGCCCTCGGCCTTCCTGGCAACCCGGCCGCCGCGATGGTCACGGCCCAGCTCTTCCTCCGCCCGCTGATCGACGCAATGACGCGCGGGCCGGACGCCGTTCCAGTCCAACAGCGCGCCATCACCGCGACCCCCCTGCCGGCCGCCGGAAACCGCGAGGAATACCTGCGCGCCATCCTGACCATCGATGCTGGCGGGCGGGCCCGCGTGCAGGCGGCCGAGAATCAGGATTCGTCCGTGCTCTCGCCCTTCCTGACGGCCAACGCCCTCATCCGGCGCCGGCCCGGATCGCCCCCGGCGGCCGCCGGGGAGCTCGTGGACATAGAGATGCTGCGCTAATTGATAATAGAGGTGCTCGGATCATCATGGTGCGGGCGCCCGGAGTCGAACCGGGACGGGCCTTTCGGCCCAACAGATTTTAAGTCTGGTGCGTCTACCAGTTCCGCCACGCCCGCGTGACGCCTTGTTCAGGGCATTGGGGCCCAAAAGGCAAGCCTGCGGTCCGGTTTTGCCTGCCGGACGTCCAAAGGCTAGGATTACAGCATGAGTCTGCGCCCGATCCTCGCCGCCACTGCCATCCTGCTGTCCGCCGCCCCCGCCCTGGCGCAGGACCCGCCGCCCGCCAACGCGCCGATCGAGCTCCTCTCGGACCTCGCCGAAACCCTCGGCCGCGCCCACGCTGTCCGCACCGTCTGCAATGGCGATGAGGACTCAACTTGGCGCAACTACATGTTGAACCTCATGTCCTTCGAAGCACCATCCGGAACCCCCCGGCGAGCGATGCTGACGGATGCGTTCAACCGCGGATATCGCAACCAGACCCGCGAAACATCGGCCTGTACCGACAAGTCGCCCGCGATCGAAGCCCGGATCGCCAAGCATGGCCGCGAACTCGCCGACGCCGTCGCCAAGAGCTATCTCAACTAATCTCTCCGTGCTCGCCGCACGCTGGTCTGTGCCCCCACAAGCTTCTCGACCGGCAACGATATCCTTAACATTTCGGGCCATACTGGTAACGCTCGGACAGGGAGCAGGACGATCAGCCTCGAAACCGCCATGCCGCCGCCCGTGGCCGCGCCTTCCGTCATTGACGATAGCGCGTTCGGAAGCGTGCGCGCAGTGGTCACGAGCTTCTTCACGGGCCGGCTGAGACAGCGCTTCTATTCGGATGTTCGCAAGTTCAGCGCCGACCCGGATGCGACACGGCAGGTCGCTGCGGGTTATATGAGCCTTGCAGCAACGGTGGCATGGTTGGCCAACTGTCTCGCACTTGGAATCGTGAACCCGGTCAATATCATCGGCCTCGCGATTGGCGCGTTCAACTTTGCTGGCAGCCTGTACGGGTTCCTGCAGATCCGCAGGCGCAAGGATCCGCGCGCCGTCCTGGATTGGATGGTGCTGTCCTATTTCGCCGCCGTCGCCATTCTGAGCTACCAACAAGCCGGGATCGTGGCGCCCGTGATGATGTCCATTCCGGCAGCTGTCGGCATCTCGGCGCTTTATGTGCGGCCCCACATGCGCCCGCTTGCGATCGGCTTGGGCATCGCAGCGTTCGGCTTTGCCGTCGTAACGTCGACGGGCCTCATCGGCATCCATGCAACCTACACGACCAATGGGCGGTCGGTGATGTATATATTGTCCATCGGTTTCGCGACGATTGCCCTCGGCTGCATCGCCTGGGTCTCCAACATGTCTCGCGACTACGCTGTCGAGCAGCTGAAGGCCGCGAACGAGACAATCGTTGAAAACACGGCGCGCAGCCGTGTGGCGCTGGAAGCGGCGCGTGTGGGGTTGTGGGACGTTCCGGACGCGACGACGCGCAAATTCCACGTTTCGGAAAGTTTCCAGACCGTGACGGGTTATTCCGCCGAGGAATTCGATGGCCTGTTCGGCAATGTCGAAAAATTCGTGCACCCTGAGGACGTGGTTTCACTGCGCGAGGCGTTCGCCTTGGGCCGCAAGCGCATGTCCCGCCTGCGCGTGGATTTCCGGCTTCTGACCCGGCAGCGCGGCTATCGCTGGTTCTCGGCGCGTGCACGATATTCGCAGAACCCGGATGGTACGGTCCGGATCTCGGGCTCATTGCAGGACATCAACTTCATCAAGGCGGCCGAGGAAGCGCTGCGCGCAGGTCGCGATCGTGCGCGCGAGGCCAACAAGGCGAAGTCCGATTTCATCGCAATGATGAGCCACGAAGTGCGCACGCCCCTCAACGCCATCATGGGCTCGGTCGAAGTTCTCAAGCGCAAGGCGCATGACCGGGAGACAGCGGAACTCATCGCGCTGATCGACGATGCGGGCGCCGGTCTGATGACCATTGTGAGCGACCTGCTTGACGTCTCGAAGATTGACGCCGGCAAGCTCGAGATCACGCCCACGCCGACGGATCTGCCTGGCCTTGTTAAACGCACGCTTGAATTCTGGGGGCCGCAGGCGAGCGACAAGGGCCTGTCGCTGCACGTTGATTGCAGCGAGGCAGGATCGACACCTCTGATGCTCGACGCCGGGCGGGTGCGACAGATCATCGGTAATCTCGTATCCAACGCCATCAAGTTCACCGAGACCGGCGGCGTGACGGCGCGCGTCTCGACCCACGACACAAACGACGGGCGCGTCGAGATTACACTCAGCGTGATCGATACAGGACCGGGCGTTCCCGATGTGGTCGCAGAGACAATCTTTGCGCCCTTCGAACAGGCCCCCGGCAGCGTCAGCAAGGGCGGAACGGGGCTTGGCCTGTTCATCTCGCGCAGGCTCGCCCGGCTGATGGGCGGTGACCTGACGCTCGAACCGGCCCGGCGCGACGGCGCTCACTTCATTCTATCGCTTGTGACGGATAGGGCGGACACGGCTGATATCGCCGGTCCACATGATTCCGGCGAGCCGGCCTGGCACGGCAGGACGGTTCTCTGCGTCGACGACAATGAGAAGAACCGGCGGATAGCGGAACTCCTGCTCAGCAAGTTCGGCATCGAGGTTACCGGCTGCGCCTCGGGTGCGGAGGCGATGGACATCTGCGCCATCCAGACATTCGACGTCATCCTGATGGACATCGTAATGCCGGAGATGGACGGCATGGAAACGCTGCGCCGGCTTCGCGATGATCCGGAATGCCTGAACCGCACGACGCCTGCGATCGCACTCACCGCCAAGCTTTCAAATGAAGACATTGCAGCTTACACCGCAGCAGGCTTCGACGGCGTCGCCGCCAAGCCCATCGACGTGCGCCAGCTTGCGCTGGCGATCGCGCCGTTCATGTCAGCCGTATCGTCCTGAAGGCTAGGCGCCCGGGATCATGCAGGCAATGAGGCGCGGCCCGGGCGTGTCCACGGCCCGCTTCAGCGCATCATTGAACTGGGCGCAGGTCGACACGGCTTCGGCGCCGACGCCCATGCCCTCGGCCAACTTCACCCAGTCGATCTCCGGCGACCCCAGGCTCAGCATGCTGTTCGCCGCAGGTCCTGGATTGCCAGCGCCCGTGCGCGCCAGTTCGATCTTGAGGATGCGGTAGGCGTGGTTCACGAACACGATGGTGATGATGTCGAGGGTCTCACGCGCCATCGTCCACAGCGACTGCACAGTGTACATGCCGGCGCCATCACCCGCGAGACAAACCGTCTTTACATCAGGCCGCGCAATCGCCGCGCCGATCGCCACGGGCATGCCCTGCCCGATCGCGCCGCCGGTGTGACCAAGCCATTCATGGCGCGGCCCCGCCGCCATCACCTGATAGATCGGCAGGCCTGACGTGACGCCGTCGTCTGAAATCAGCGCGCCCTCCGGTAGAAGAGCAGCCAATGACTGACCGATGGTGTGCGGATTGAAAGCGTCGCCCGTCGCTGGTTGCGGTCGCGCCCAGTTCGATGCCAACGGAGCGACAGGTGCATCGAGCCAATCCACGAGCCGTGTGATCGCATCGAGACTATCCGTGTCGGGTCCGCCAAGGCTGACCGTCCGCGCACCTGCCGGCGTGAACGCGCCAGGCGTGTTGGGATAAGCGAAGAACGCCACCGGCGGCTTCGTTCCTGCGATCAGCAGGAGGTCGACGCCGCTGAGCGTTTCCACCGCCATCTCGGCGAAGTAAGGCAGTCGTGGCGCATCATAAAGCCCGCCGCCGCGGACATGGCGCGCCATGAACGTATCGGTCAGCACCCGCACGCCCTGCATCTCCAGCCGCCGCAGCATCTGCACGCCGCCCGGGTGCAGGGCCGTGCCGTTGACGAGGATGGCCGGACGCTTGGCCTTGGTGACGGCGCGGCCGGCTTCCTCGATGACAGCGTTCTCCGCTTTCTTCAACGCCGCGCGCGCCCCCGGCGCCGCGCGCGATGCTCCCTTCGTCCAGGCTGTATCCGCCGGCATGATCAGCGACACCGGTCCGGGCGGCGGCCCATAACTCGCTTCGAACGCTTCAACGGCCAGCTGCCCCGCCTCGCTGACGCGATCCACCGATTTCAGCCAACGCGAGTTCGGCCGCGCGAGCCCGGCAATGTCGGAGGCAAGCGGCGCATCGTACTGCCTGTGCGTCACGGCGTGATCGCCGATCAGATTGACCATCGGCACATAGGCGCGCCGCGCATTGTGGATGTTGGCGCCGGCGTTGAGATAGCCCGGCCCGAGATGCAGAAGCGTCAGCGCCGGCACGCCAGCCATGCGCGCATAGCCATCCGCCGCCCCCGTCGCGACACCCTCGAATAGACACAACACGGAACGGATGCGCGGCTCACGATCCAGCGCCGTGACGAGATGCATTTCGCTCGTGCCAGGATTGGCGAAGCAGGCCGCGACGCCGCAATCCGCCAGCGATCCAATGATCGCCTCCGCGCCGGTCATCTCAGACGCCGTCATGCATGCCTCCAAGGTTCGGGCGGACCCTATCGGGCCGTGATCGTGAGGCAACGACAAAAAAGAGCCGGTCCCGACTGGCGGGACCGGCTGTCTTGGCGCGCGTCGGGGGACGGAGATGTCATACTCTCCGCGCGCGAGAGTCTGGGGAACACGGTCCCTTGGGGAGGCAGCCGGTTCCCGCTTCTGGCGACGCTGCGGTCAAGCTCGCCGCTTCCCAGACGTGATTTTGAACGGGCGGTATGGCGCCCTCCGTTGCCGGTTTTTGATCACAAGATACGTGATTGCTGATGGCGCATTCCCCAGCGGTTTGTGGCTTGAGAGCGACGAGGCCAGAGGTCTACCGTGCAACCCAGACAAGCAGCGCGGAAAAACTGCGCGAGGGAGGGGAAAATGCGGCCAGGGCTCGTTCGCGCGGCGCAAGCGAAGCTTCTTGGCGTCTGTGTCGTCAGTACGGCCCTGGCGCAACAACCGCCCCCCCAGGCGCCGCCACAGCCCGCTGGCGCGGGCTCGGCCGTCTATACCGGCCCGACCTTCATTTCGGATGCGATTGTCGACGATAACGCCGAAGGCCTGGCAAGACAGTCGACCGATCCGGCCTGGAAGCGCAGCGCCACCATTCCGGAAGACTGGAACTACAAGCTCGCTCTCGGCGTCACGACGAAACAGGTGAGCTTCTATGTCGACGGCGGCACGCGCCTTCAGGGCAAGGTGTTCTATCCGAAGAACTTTGATCCCAAGGCTTCCTATGCCGGCATCGTCGTTGCTCACGGCATCAACGCGCTGGCGATCGGCATCGAGAAATACGCTGCGAAGTTTGCCGAGCGCGGCTTTGTTGCAATGGCGTTTGACTATCAGAGCTATGGCTTTTCCGATTCCGGCGCTGATGAACTCCTGCTGCTGGAGCAGGACACGACAACCGACGCTTCGCCGGTCACGCTGAAGGCGGCGCCTGTCCGGATCAAGCGCACCAACCTCAACAATGTCGAGGAGCTCAAGGCCTTCCGCGCCGCGATCTCCTACCTGCAGGGCGAACCAGGCGTCGATGCCGACCGGATCGGTTCGTGGTCATCTTCCAATGGCGGCACGGTATCTTCCGCCCTTGTCGGAACGGACGGGCGTCTCAAGGCCTCCGTCATCCACGTCATGGGCACAGCGCCCGCCCCGCTCCGCGCGCTGGATCTTGCCGGCCCCAATCTCGAGGACGCCATTATCCGCGTGCGCACGGGCCAGGGCGCTGAAACCGAAGCTGGCTTTTCCTTCCAGACCAATGTCGACCAGTGGTACCGCACCCGCAGCCGCGACATCCAGGCCGGCGCTATGCTCGCGCGCGTGCGTCCGACGACGGCCGTCCTTTTCCTGCCGGCGCAGAATGACGAGCTGATCGGGGGCAACAGGTCGGCGCTCGCCGGCTCCGCCTACCTCACCGAGCGCGGCGTCCCCTCACAGGTGATCACCTTCCCGGGTCTCACGCACTTTCAGCCCTATTCGGGAACGGGCTTTGAAGTGGGCTCGACGCTGGCGGCGGACTGGTTTGCGAAGTTTCTTGGCGGACGGAAGTAGGAGACGCTCATGAAACGCATCATCGCCGCCCTCGCGCTTCTCCCCATCGCCGCGTGCACGACGGCGCTGCCTGCCCCGCCCCCCAGGCCCGCGCAGGCAGCCTCCGCCCTTGCCCTCCCCGCCGGGGTCAGCATGAGCGAGGCGACCTGGTATTCCGAACAGGTCCACGTCGCCGGGCGCCTGTTTGCGCCGGCCGGCCCTGTCGCCGACGCCCGGCCGGCCGTCGTGCTGGCGCCAGCCTGGGAAGCCACGGCCGAAACGCTGGACGCTTACGCGATTGCGCTCGCTCAGCAGGGCATCGTCGCTCTCGCGATCGACTATCGCGGGTGGGGCCGATCGGGCGCCGAGCTTTATCTCGCTCAGCGCGTGGACACCTACGACAAGATGCGCTTCTCCGAGCACACGCCCGAACTTATCTTCCGCCGCGGCCGCCTCGATCCGGATAAGCAGGTGCAGGACATCCGCAACGCCATCACCTACCTGCAATCCGAATCCGGCGTTGACCGCACGCGCATAGGCGTCCTGGGCGTCGACATCGCCGGGGGCCATGTGATCTCGGTGATGGGCATGGATGCGCGCATCAAGGCCGGCGTCGCCGTCACGCCGGTGATTTCCGGCTATGGCGAAAGCGAGATGTCCTTCGTCCCGAACAAGACGGCGCAGGCCAGCATGATCCGCCTTGCCCGCGAAGGCGCCCCGCCCCGTACGGCGGAGGAGGCCCGCGCCCGCAACAAGCTCGAAGCCGAGCTTGCCCTCAGCGAGTACAAGCCGTTCTGGCGGCTCGATGCGATCCCGCAGACCAGCGCCATTCGCTTCATCATCGCGGAAAAGGACGAGCGGATCGATAATGCGGCGCACGCGGGCGCCGCTGTTGGCGAACTCAAGGGGCCAAAGGATGTGACCGCGCTGGCCGGAGCGCTCCACAAGCTCAGCCCCGAACAAACGGCGCAGGCCGTGCGCCTTGCGGCCGACTGGATGAAGCAGCGTCTCTAGGCGTGTGGCAGCGTCTCGACGAATTTCACCGGCTCGCCCCTGCCCGGGGCGACCAGCGCGCCTTCCATCATCACCAGCGTGCCGCGCACGAAGGTGGCGATCGGCCAGGCAGTCGCTTCCATGCCATCATACGGCGTCCAGCCACAGCGCGAGGCGGACCATTCGTGCGTGATGGTCTTCTTCGCGTGCAGGTCGACGATGGTGAAGTCGGCGTCGTAGCCCTGCGCGATGCGGCCCTTGCCGGCGATGCCGAAGACGCGCTGTGGGCCCGCGCTGGTGAGTTCAATAAACCGCTCGAGGCTCATCTTGCCGTGGGCGACGTGGGTCAGCATGACCGGCACGATGGTCTGCACGCCCGGCATGCCCGAGGGCGAGGCCGGATAGGGCCGCGCCTTCTCTTCCTTGGTGTGCGGCGCGTGGTCTGAGCCGATCACATCCGGAATGCCCTGGTTCACGGCCTTCCAGAGCGCGGCGCGGTGGTGCGCGTCGCGGATGGGCGGGTTCATCTGCGCGTAACCCTTGAGGCGAATGTAGTCGTCCGGCCCCACCAGCGTCAGGTGCTGGGGCGTCACCTCGCAGGTGGCGATATCCTTGTTCTCCGCCAACATCTCCATCTCCTCCCCCGTCGTGACGTGGAGGACGTGGATGCGCTTGCCCGTCTTGCGCGCGAGGCGGATCAGGCGGCGGGTGGACGAAATGGCGGCTTCGGCGTCGCGCACGACAGGGTGGGACGTCCAGTCACCCTGCACGGCCAGCTTGCGGCGGTCGGCGAGGCGGTATTCGTCTTCCGAGTGGAAGGCGGCGCGGCGCGAGATCGCGTTGAGCACGCGCTCGACGCCCTCATCGTCCTCGACCAGCAACTGGCCGGTGGAGGCGCCCATGAACACCTTGACGCCGCACACGCCGGGCATCCGCTCCATTATGGGAAGCAGGTCGGTATTGTCGTGCGTCGCGCCGGCGTAGAAGGCGTGGTCCGTGTGCATGCGGCCTTTTGCGCGCGCGAGCTTGTCTTCCATCAAGTCCGGAGACGTCGTCGATGGATCGGTGTTCGGCATCTCGAACACTGCCGTCACGCCGCCCAGCGCCGCCGAGCGGGAGCCACTCTCGAGATCTTCCTTCCATTCGAGGCCGGGCTCGCGGAAGTGGACCTGGCTGTCGATCACGCCGGGGAGCACGTGGAGGCCGTGCGCATCGAACACTTCACCAGCCTGGCTCACGTCGAACGAGCCGATGGAGGCGATCTTCCCATCCCTCACCGCCACATCGCCAACGGCAATTCCGCCCGGCGTCGCGACCGTGCCGCCCTTGATGACCAGGTCGTATGTTGGCATTGGCCAGCTCCAGAAATTCTGCGGCTGTCCTAGACCCGCGGGCCGGAATCTCCAAGCAGCGCGCGGATATGGCCGGAATCAGAAGGGCGGCCCTGTCCCGGACCGCCCTTCCGTCATCACCCGCGCCTTTGCTGGCGTCTGTATATCGGACACGCTTCGCGGGAGGACGGGTCATTGCCCATCCCCGCCATTGCGATCAGGTGTCCAATTCGTCTTGATACATGTCCCCCATCAGGGAACCTTCGGCGGAGCTGAGAACCTTGATGATGTAGATCAGCACGACCGCGGCGATCACCGCCCAGTGCAGCGCAGGGCTTTGCGCCGCTTCCACCATCAACTCCCACATGTCTCGCTGTACTCCCGCGACTTGAGTTGACCCTAACGCATGCGAATTAACGAAGCCTCTCGCAAAACTTTCACAGAGGTAAGCAAGCGAAGTTTTTGCGTTTTTTTTGGCGGCGCTTTTGGCCTGTCCGCGCCAAGCGGAAGCGTACTGCACATAACGAACGTGGTCGCGATTCCGTGGTTCCGCTTGCGGACGAAACAATTTCGATGGCAGTTGGATCGTCATGACGAAAGGCGGGCCGAATAATCGCAGACCACCACAGGCGCCGGGCTCTCCGCGCGCATGGCAGCGCATGCTTTCGGGTCGCAGGCTCGATCTCCTCGACCCCTCCCCGCTCGACATCGAGATCGAGGATATTGCGCATGGCCTTGCGCGCGTGGCGCGCTGGAACGGCCAGACAAGAGGCGAGCACGCCTTTTCCGTGGCGCAGCATTCCGTGCTTGTTGAAGCGCTGGTCGCGCGGCTCCCGTCGGCGACATCGACAGCCGATCTTCTCGGCGCCTTGCTGCACGATGCGCCCGAATACGTTATCGGCGACATGATCTCGCCCTTCAAGACGGTGCTCGGCGTCGACTACAAGCAGTTCGAAGCGCGACTGGAAGCAGCCATCAGGCTCCGCTTCGGCCTGACGCCGCACATGACCGACGAGGTGAAGGCCCGCGTGAAACAGGCCGACCAACAGGCCGCCTTCTATGAGGCCACGCGCCTTGCCGGTTTTGACATCGACGAAGCGCTTTCCTTCTTCGGCGCCCCACCGCCCGGCGCCGCGCCTGACATGACGCCCCTCTCCCCGATCGATGCGCAGAACCTGTTCCTGCGGCGTTTCGAGGAGCTGATGGCTGAACTCGATGCCGCGGCCGCGAAGGGGTAAGATTGCGTCATGACGATCTGGATCTGCTCCCTCGACGCAGCCCCGCAACTGGCCAGAAAGCTGAAGCCATCGCGCATTGTCAGCCTGCTGAGCCCCTACGACGCCTTCCCCGAATTCAAGGGACTCGGCAAAGACCTGCATCTCCAGGTCGCCATCCACGACATCACGCAGGATGTCGGCGAGTGGCAGGCGCCGGCCGCGTCGGATGCGGAAAAAGTCATCCGTTTCGTGGAAGACTGGGACCGCGCCGCGCCGCTGCTGATCCACTGCTGGGCCGGCATTTCGCGTTCGACCGCCAGCGCCTTTATTACGGCATGTGTCCACAATCCGAAGGCGGATGAAGAAGAGATTGCCTGGGCGATCCGCAACGCCTCGCCGACGGCCTCTCCGAATGCGCGCCTCGTCGGCCATGCCGACGCAATTCTCGGCCGGGGCGGCCGCATGACGCGCGCGATCGAGAAGATTGGCCGTGGCGACGTCTCGGACGAGGCGAAGGCCTTCTCCATTCGCTCCACCTTTGGCGACCCTGCATGACCACGCCGATTGCTGTTGGCCTGTCCGCCGTGATCGTCGCCGCCGACGCCATTGCACCCTATGCGCTGGCGACCCGCCATGCCGATGGCGCCACCGGCCTGCCGCACGGCCGCTTCGATCCGGCAGGCCACCGCACATTCGAGCTCGGACTGCGCGAATGGGTCCGTGCGCAGACGGGTTTCGAGCCCGGCTATGTCGAGCAGCTCTATACATTCGGCGACCTTGGCCGCGAACTTCCTCAGGCTGAGCTTGGCGATGCGCCCTCCGGTGCGCGCCTTATTTCCGTGGGGTATCTCGGCCTCACGCCGGAGCGCACCGATATCTCGGCATTCGACGCCGTGTGGCGCGACTGGCACCGGTACTTTCCGTGGGAAGATCATCGCAAGGGACGGCCAGGCATCATTGATGAAGCCATCGCCCCTGCCCTGCTGAGCTGGGCCGATGCTGGCGGGAAGAACGCATCGACGCGCATGTCTCGCGTGCAACTCGCCTTCGGGCTCGACGACCAGCCATGGATCGAGGAGCGGACGCTTGAGCGTTACGAACTTCTTTACGAGGCAGGCCTTGCGCCGGAAGCCACGCGCGACCGCGCGCGCAAGGCCGCGAAGGTTCCCGCTTCTGCGCTCGGCGAGCCGATGATCTCCGACCATCGCCGCATCCTCGCCACCGCGATCGGGCGGCTGCGCGGCAAGATCAAATACCGTCCCGTCGTGTTCGAACTGATGCCCGAGAAATTCACGCTGCTAGATCTGCAGAAGGTTGTCGAAGCCATTCTCGGCCAGCCGCTTCACAAGCAGAACTTCCGCCGCTCACTCGATCGCTCCGGCCTCGTCGTCGGGCTGGAACAGTTCACCCAGGCCACCGGCGGCCGCCCCGCAGAGCTGTTCCGCTTCCGGCGGGAGGCCCTTCGCGAGGGGCATGTTGCCGGCGTGCAGACCCCGCGCAGCTAAACGAACCGGGCAGATTATTCCGACTCGACTATGCGACCGTTTTGTGAGAACCTACTTATGCTCAAGTTGAGTTTAAGTGGGGTTGACAGACTGGCTACCGCCTTTCCCTTGAAAGGCGCTTTTTCGGGCCCACCTTATACTCAAGTTGAGCACAAGGGCGATACCCCGCCCTGTTGAGCTGGAGGGACCAAAGATGGCCCGCGTGATCGAATTCGGCCCCGGCTGCGATGTGCCGGCCGCCCGCCGCAAGCCCTCCGCCGCCGAAGCGCGCGGCCTTGCCTACAACGCTGAGGTGAAAGCGGCCGTTGACCACCTGTACGAGCAGGTGAAGGACTTCGTGACGCCGATGGAATGGCCCTCGATTGCGCCTTTCGTCTTCCACATCAACCGGATGAAGAAGGCGAAGAACGCCGTCATCCTGGCCCACAACTACATGACGCCGGACGTGTTCCGGCTCGTGGGCGACTTCCGTGGGGATAGCCTTCAGCTGGCCCGCGAAGCCGCGCGCACGAATGCCAAAGTCATTGTGCAGGCCGGTGTGCACTTCATGGCCGAAACCTCGAAAATCCTGTGCCCTGACAAGACGGTGCTGATCCCGGACCTGCGCGCGGGCTGCTCGCTGGCAGCCTCGATCACGGGCGCCGACGTGCGCCTGATCCGCTCGAAATACCCGGGCCTGCCGATCGTAACCTACGTCAACACGACGGCGGATGTGAAAGCCGAGTGCGACATCACCTGTACCTCCTCGAACGCGACTCAAGTTGTTGAACACGTTGCCGAGACATGGGGTGTCGATCGCGTGATCATGGTTCCCGACGAGTTCCTCGCCCGGAACGTCGCCGCCAACACCCATGTTCAGATCATCGCCTGGAAGGGTCATTGCGAGGTCCACGAGAAGTTCTCGGGCGAGGATGTGAGGCAAATCCGTGACGCACATCCGGGCGCCATTGTGCTGGCGCACCCGGAATGCCCCCCGGATGTCCTTGAAGAAGCCGACTTTGCAGGCTCAACATCAGCCCTGTCGACGCATGTGAAGGAATCAGGCGCCCGCAAGGTCGTCCTCCTGACCGAGTGTTCGATGAGCGATAACGTCGCCGCGGACAATCCCGGCGTGGAGTTTGTGAAGCCATGCAACCTGTGCCCGCACATGAAGCGCATCTCGCTGGAGAACATCTACGACGCGCTCCTCAACATGAAGCACGAGGTGACGGTGGCGGAGGACGTGCGCGTGCGCGCCAAGGCGGCGATCGACGCCATGCTGGCGCTGCCCAAGCCGAAAGTGTTCCCGAAGTTCAAGATCGGCGGCGGCGTGTTCGAGCCGGTGGAAATCATTTGAAGCGCCTTGCCGCGATCTTCGGCTGCACAGTCGCGCTGAGCGCAGCGATGCCCGCGTTCGCAGACGACGTCTCGGGCCAATGGCTGTTCGACACCTCGAAGTTCGCGGGCAATGACTGCCAGATCACCGGACGCATGACCTTCACCGAGACGAAGGTGAAGAACACCTACACCTGCCTGTTCGTCTCCGAGCAGATCTGCGGGAAGCTCAACGGCAACCTCTACATCCGCGTGCAGCAGTCGTGCACGGCGCAGCGCATCGGCAAGCAGGTCGCGATCAAGACCAAGGTCGACAAGGTGCTCGAGCGCCGTCCGAACATTCAATTCCCCGAGGAATACTACCTCGCCGACAACTTCATCGTTGAGCTCTCCGGCAACAAGCAGGAGATGAATGGCGAGCACTATGACGAGCAGCGCCAGCTCAAGGCCCGCTTCTGGCGTGACGAGCAGCTGATCGGATAGCGCCATGGCGGGGTACGCATGAAGCATTCGCGCATCCTCGGCCTCGCCAGCATTCTCGCCGCCGGTTTCCTGGTCGCCCTACCCGTCACGGCGCAGCAGGCGAAGCCCAAGCAGGCCGAGATTTCCGGCGCCTGGAAATTCAAGACCGACGTGCTGCCCAACAAGGGCTGCATCATTTCCGGCGACATTACCTTCACGAAACTCGCGAAGAGCAAGGATTATTCCTGCAAGTTCGTGAGCCGCGAGGATTGCGACCGCCCCGGCGGCCCGACCTTCACCAAGGTGCAGCAGTCATGCACGGCGATGCTTGAGCAGGGCGAGATCGTCATCACCTCGACGATCGACAAGATCGTCGACGCCGGTCCAGCCGACTTCAAGGCGCAGATGTTCGCCACGCAGGCCTACGCTCCAGATCATTTCAGGGTGCATCCCGAGAAGGGCGAGCTGATCGGCATCTTCCATTCCTCGCGCACCGCCAAGGTGCGCTTCTGGCGCGACACGGATCTCGTCGGATGAGCCTGATCCGCATCACCCTCGCGGCCGCGTGCGCCGCCGCGACGCTGCAGACAGCGGGCGCGCAGATGCAGAAAGCGCCCTCGCCCGTTGGCAGCTGGGGCTTCAAGACAGAGAAGATGGGCTATGGCTGCGATCTCGCCGGCGATATTACGATCACGCAGACGGCGGACAAGACGTTCAAATGTTCGTTCAAGGCCGTGTGGGCGTGCGAACAGCGCCTGCCGAAGGCCGTGCACACGGAGCAGAGCTGCGTCGCGACGCAGAAGGGCTTCGACGTGATGGTCACGAGCAGGATCGTGAAGATCGGGCCTGTCGATCCCGTGGAGCTGACCGACCGGATAAAATCCAACTACGCGGCCGACCATTTCACCGTGAAAATCAACACGCGCGGCGACGAGATGGACGGACTGTTCAAGTCCTACGGCCAGGCGCCTGTGAAATTCCGCAAGCGGCAGGAGCTCATCGGATGATCGCCAAACTTGCGGCGGCGATGATCGGGCTTTCGGCGACGCCCGCCTTGGCGCAGGACATCGCCGGATCGTGGAAATTCCAGACCGGCGATATCAAACCCAACCTTGGCTGCACGCTTTCCGGCGCGCTGACTCTGAAGGATGCGTCCGAAAACAACCCGCCTATGCAATGTGAGATGAACGTTCTCTATCAGTGCAAACAGCAGCCCGGCTATCGCATCCTGACCAGGCAGCCGTGCGAGGTTACGCGCAAGGGCAAGTCCATCATTATCGTGGGAACGAGCTACGAGATCATCGAGGAAAACCGCGCACCGAGCTGGGGCGACAAATATTATCCCGAACATTTTACCCTCTCCCTGCTGCGTGACGGAAAGACGATGTCCGGCCGGTACGCAGCCAAGACGACCGCCTCATTTGAACGCATGAAAGACTTCGCCGAGTGAGCTCCAGTCGCGACATCCTCATCGTGGGCGGGGGCCTTGCCGGACTGTTCCTCGCGCTCAAGCTCGCGCCGAGGCGATGCACAGTCATTGCGCTCGCGCCATTGGGTCAGGCTGCTGCATCGGCGTGGGCTCAAGGCGGCCTCGCCGCCGCGCTGTCGCCGGAAGACATGCCCTCGCTGCATGCCGCCGACACCGTCGCCGCAGGCGCCGGCATCGTAGACCCCGTCGTGGCGCAGCTGATCGCCGAAGACGGACCAAAGCGCGTTCGCGACCTCCTCGAACTCGGCGTACCGTTCGACCGCACGGCGGATGGCGAGCTGGCCCTGTCGCTCGAAGCCGCGCACTCGCGCGCGCGGGTGGCGCGCGTGTCGGGAGACCTTGCAGGCAAGGCGATCATGGAGGCGCTGAGCTATGCCGTCTCCGCCTCTTCGCACATCGAGATGATCGAGAGCGTGAAGGCGCTGGCGCTGCTGCAGGATGACAATGGCCGCATCGCCGGCGTACTGGCGCAGAAGAAGGATGGCGCGCTGCTCCAGCTGCGCGCCGCCGAGACTATTCTCTGCGCCGGCGGATCGGGCGGGCTCTATGCGATCACGACCAATCCGAAATCGTCGCAGGGCGACGCGGTTGCGATGGCCTATCAGGCCGGGGCACTGATCGGCGATCCGGAATTCGTGCAGTTCCATCCGACGGCCATCGACATCGGCCGCGACCCTGCCCCGCTGGCGACAGAAGCGCTGCGCGGCGAAGGCGCCCATCTGGTTGATCGCACCGGCCGCGCCTTCATGGCGGATTATCACAAGCTCGGCGACCTCGCCCCGCGTGACGAGGTGGCCCGCGCCATCCACGCCGAGCGCGAAGCGGGCCGGGGCGCCTTCCTCGATTGCAGGAAGGCGATCGGCGATCATTTCCCGGATCACTTCCCGACCGTGTTCGAGGCGTGCCGCTCCGCCGGCGTCGATCCGCGGACGCAGCCGATCCCGGTCGCTCCAGCCATGCACTATCACATGGGCGGCGTCGTCACCGACCTGTGGGCGCGCACGTCGCTCGAAGGCCTGTCGGCCTGTGGGGAGAGCGCATCGACCGGCGCGCATGGGGCCAACAGGCTGGCGTCGAATTCGCTGCTCGAGGCTGTCGTGTTCGCCGAGCGCGCAGCGCGTCGGCTGAAAGACACGACCATGTTTCAACCGGGCGAGGCCACGGCTATTGCGCCGCCCGAGATGAACGAGCTGGCGATGGTGGAGCTGCGCAAGCGGATGCATTCGCAGGTGGGCGTTGTGCGCGAGGCGAAGGGCCTTGCGACGACGCTCGACTGGATCGAGGCGGCTTCGCGCAATGTCGGGCCCGCGGCGCGGGCGCTGACGGCCTCGCGCCTGATCGTCGCGGGCGCGCTGGCGCGGGAGGAGAGCCGCGGCGGGCATTTCCGCTCGGACTTCCCGATGACGCTGGCGCCGCATCGCACCTTCATCCGCCGTGGCGCGCACGGGGAACCTTTGATCCATCATTCCGCCATCGCGGACGGAGTCTGACCTTGAGCGACCAACTTCCCATCCCCCCTCTTCCCGACGTGGTGATCGAGCCGCTGGTGCGCCTCGCCCTCACCGAGGACTTCGGACGCGGCGGCGACATCACAACGGACGCCGTCATTCCTGGCGCAACGCGCATGACCGCCGTGATGGGCGCGCGCGAGCCGGGCATCGCGGCCGGCTACGACGCGGCGCGCCTTGCGCTTCGCCTGGTTGATCCAGACGCGAAGTGGACGACGCTGGTTCAGGAGGGCGTCGCATTCGAGAAGGGCGCGCAGCTCGTGCGCATCGAGGGCTCCGCACGGTCGGTGCTGATGGCCGAGCGGGTGATGCTGAATTTCATCGGGCCGCTGTCGGGCGTTGCGACATTGACGGGGAAGTTCGTGGCCGAGGCCAGGGGCACGCACGCGAAGATCACCTGCACGCGCAAGACGACGCCGGGCTTCCGCGCGCTCGAGAAACGCGCCGTTAGACTTGGCGGCGGCGTGAACCACAGGCTGGGTCTCGATGACGCGATCCTCATCAAGGACAACCACATCGCTGCGGCCGGCGGCGTGGCGACGGCGATGAAGCGCGCGCGAGCGTCGGTCGGTCACCTGCGCGCGATCGAGATCGAGGTCGATGGGCTCGACCAGCTGCGTGAGGCCCTGTCCTTCAAGCCCGACGCCATCCTGCTCGACAACATGTCGATCGCGATGCTGACGGAGGCGGTCGAGATCGTGGATGGCCTCGCCAAGACGGAGGCTTCAGGCGGGGTGCGCCTCGATACGGTCAAGGCGATCGCCCAGACGGGAGTCGATTACATTTCGGCAGGCGCGCTCACCCACTCGGCGGTGAACCTGGACGTCGGGCTCGACTTCGAAAGTTAGAGCGGACGGGCGTCGGCGACTTCGGTCGCGGCCTGCGGAACGGCATCTACCGGCTTGGCGGCGATCTGGACCAGGGAAGCGGCGGCGACGATCGGCGCAGCGGGCTGGGCGTCCGGCGCGGCCGTTGCTTCGACCGTGAGCAGTTCCGGTTCGGCCGTCACGTCGCGCTGGCCCTGGGCCTCGAGGTTGAAGCGGGCGGTCGCCCACTCCGACGAGGTTTTAGGGAAGCGGTAGAAGATGTGCGTGCCGATGACTTTCGTCTCGACCATGCCGGCCTTCCAGTACGGGTTCACGTAATCCGTATGGTAGTGGGTGGCCTTGTTCGTGATCGGCTTCGAGAGGCCGAGGGCGACGTTGAGCGCCACGGCTTTCGCGCGGTCCCAGGCCTCGCCATAGGGGGCGTGGCGCAGCGAACCATCACAGGTGAAGGTGAACTGGCAGCCCGTGTCGCGGTAATGGCCCTGATAGACCACGTCGCAGACCGTCTTCGGGAAGCGCGGGTCACGGACCCGGTTCATGACGACTTCCGCGACGGCCATCTGGCCGGTCGTGCCTTCCGAGCGGGCCTCGTAGTAAACGGCTTCGGCCAGGCAGTTCACCTCTTCCGCCTCGTTCTTGCCGAGCGCGGGGGGCTTCATATCGAAATCGATGGAGGCGGCAGCCTCGTAGGAGACCTGCTTCAGGAGGTCTTCCACGTCCGCCTTGTTCGAGAACGAAACCAGGCGGGTCGAGGGCTGGTATTCCGCGCCCGAAATGGATTGAGCCAAGACGACGGCGTTGGCGCGATAGGCTTCTTCAGCCTTCTGGTCGCCGAAACGCTGCGCGATGAGCGGCCCGCCAAGCGCAAATACGGCGGCGCAGGCCCCAATCGTCAGCACGCGCTGACGGGTCTGGCGTTTGTCGGAGTCCGACATCCTTACCCACCACGTGACGACCGCTGTAGCCGCGGCCTGTACATGGTCGAAGATAGGACTGAGAGCTTTCGGGAGGTTTAACACCCCAGTCTTCCCTTTAATGTTCGTAAACCAACAAACGGTTTGGACGCCCGCGCGCGTCCGGAACTGACACTCCAAACAACAACCCCGGTGCTATCGTTTCTTCTCACTGCGCACCGTGCAGCCGCCCTACCGGGCCCTTTGGTACCGGGCAACCCCGGGTATTCTCTGGGTGGGGTCCCGCAAATCCCGCGCCAGGGGGAAACGCATCGAATCCCGATCAACCGGGAAGCGAGCCGTTAACCTTTCGCGTTTACGAATAGCCCCTCTTTTCAAGTCCCTCCGGTCTGACCGGAGAGTCCACATAGGCTGTGGCGGCCGTTAGGCAACACCGCGGCCAAAACCCCCTCACACCGAATTGAAACCCCGCAATCCCACGGACGCTGGGGAAACCGACTCCTGTGAATAACCGGCCGCCGTGCCGGTTCGGCGCGAAAATGTGCGTTTTGCTGGGAAAACGCACAGATGTGAGTCCGCATCCGCGCAGGAGGGTCCTGCGGGTTGGTTTGGCCCGGTTGTGGCGGGAGATCAGGAGCTGTCGCGGCGCTTGAGGGGTCGAGGCCAAGGATCGCGCCGAGCCGGTCGAGGGTGGGCAGCGTGTGCGTCGTGCGGAGGGGCTGGGGCCGGGCGCGTGTGGCGAGAAGCGGGACGAGGCCGCGTTTCATGCGGGCGACAAGACGCGCGATGCGCAGCCAGGGATTGGCGCAGACGCGGATGATGGCCTCGAGCCGGTAAGCCGGTGGGAGCGGATTGAGCATGCGGCCAGCTCACGGGGTTTGAGGAGCAGCGCCTCCCACGCGGCCAGCTCGGGCTTCGGCTTGTACGGGCGGGTCGGCCTGCCCGGCTGGGCGGGACGCAGGTTGGCGAAGCTGACGCGCTAGGTCGTCGAGTTGGCGGTGTCGAAGGACAGGTCCGGCCAGGGGCGCGGTCTGGACGGGCGCTTCGGCGGAAGCGGGCCGGGAGCGGGAAGATCGGCTTTCCTTGTCGCGACAGGCAGCAAGGCGTTTTCGATACGACCCGGCGACATCGTGAAGGAAATCCAGGTCGAGCGCGGCTGCGTTGTACCAGAGGCGGAGGCCAAGTAGGGCTCCCGCCTAGCGGCCCTTCTTCAGCGCGGCGTGGGCTGCGGCGAGGCGGGCGATGGGGACGCGGAAGGGGCTGGCTGACACATAGTCGAGGCCGGTTTCCTCGAAGAAGAAGATCGAGGCCGGGTCGCCACCGTGTTCGCCGCAGACGCCGAGCTTGAGGCGCGGGCGCGCGTTGCGGCCGCGCGTGCAGCCCAGCCGCACGAGTTCGCCGACGCCGTCGCGGTCGATCGAGACGAAGGGGTCTTTCTCGTAGATGCCCTTTTCCTCGTAGGTCTTGAGGAAGCGGGCGGCGTCGTCGCGCGAGATGCCAAGCGCGGTCTGCGTGAGGTCGTTGGTGCCGAAGGAGAAGAATTCGGCCTCCTCCGCGATCTCGCCTGCCCGCAGAGCCGCGCGCGGGAGTTCGATCATGGTGCCGACGAGGTATTCGACCTGAGCCTTGCGCTCCTGGAAGACCAGCTCGGCGGTTTTCACGACGAGGGCGCGCATGAGTTCGAGCTCTCTGCGCGTCGCAACAAGAGGAATCATGATTTCCGGGATCGGCGCCTTGCCGCTTGCCTTTGCCACATCGAGCGCGGCTTCGAAGATGGCGCGGGCCTGCATCTCGTAGATCTCGGGGTAGGTCACGCCGAGACGACAGCCGCGGTGGCCGAGCATCGGGTTGGACTCATGGAGTTCTTCCGCACGTGACTTCAGCAGCTCCGCCGAGAGGCCGGACTGTTTCGCGACGCCGGCGATGTCCTCGTCGGTGTGCGGCAGGAATTCGTGCAGCGGCGGATCTAGCAGGCGGATGGTGACCGGCAGGCCAGCCATGATGCGGAAGATTTCGGCGAAGTCCTGGCGCTGCATTGGCAGGAGTTTTTCGAGCGCCTTGCGGCGGCCGGATTCCTTATCGGCGAGGATCATCTCGCGGACGACGGGGATGCGGGCTGCATCGAAGAACATGTGTTCGGTGCGGCAGAGGCCGATGCCTTCGGCGCCGAACTTGCGGGCGGTTTCGGCATCAAGCGGGGTCTCGGCGTTGGCGCGGACCTTCATGCGGCGCGCGCTGTCGGCCCAGCCCATGAGTTCGCCGAAATCGCCGCCCTGCTGCGGCTCGACCATCTTCACGGAGCCGACGAGGACTTCGCCCTTGGCGCCGTCGACCGTGATGATGTCGCCCTTTTTCAGCGTGCGGGAGCCGACGCGGACCGTGCCTTTTTCAGCGTCGATCTGGAGCGAGCCGGCGCCACAGACGCAGGGGCGGCCCATGCCGCGCGCAACGACGGCGGCGTGCGAGGTCATGCCGCCGCGCGCGGTGACGATGGCTTTGGCGGCATGCATGCCCTGGATGTCTTCGGGGCTAGTCTCGATGCGGACGAGGATGACGGGCTTGCCGGAGGCGGCGAGCGCCACGGCTTCGGCGGGCTCGAACACGACCTGGCCGACGGCGGCGCCCGGCGAGGCCGGCAGGCCCTTCACGAAGACATCGCGCACGGCATCCTTCGCGATGGTCGGGTGGAGGAGCTGGTCGAGCTGGGCCGGGTCAAGGCGGAGGACGGCTTCCTCCTTGGTGATGAGGCCTTCCTTGCACATCTCGACGGCGAGTTTCAGCGCGGCCGGGGCTGTGCGTTTGCCATTGCGGGTTTGCAGCATGTAGAGCGTGCCCCGCTCCACCGTGAACTCGATGTCCTGCATGTCGCGATAGTGCGTCTCGAGACGTTCGGCGACGGCGATGAGCTGTTTGTAGACTTCGGGCATCGCCTCTTCGAGGGAGAGGTCTTCGGAGCGGAGTTCGGCCTTGCGCGAGTTGGAGATGGGCGCGGGCGTGCGGATGCCGGCGACGACGTCCTCGCCTTGCGCGTTGACCAGGTATTCGCCGTAGAAGCGCTTCTCGCCGGTGGACGGGTCGCGTGTGAAGGCGACGCCGGTGGCGGAACTCTCGCCCATGTTGCCGAAGACCATCGACTGGACGTTGACGGCCGTGCCCCATGACTCGGGGATGTCGTTGAGCTTGCGGTAGGTGATGGCGCGGTCGTTCATCCAGCTCGCGAACACGGCGCCGATGGCGCCCCAGAGCTGGTCCTTCGGCTCCTGCGGGAAGGGTTTGCCGAGCTTCTTCTCGACCGCCTTCTTGTAGAGCGCGATGACCTCGATCCAGCTTTCGGCGCCAAGGTCCGTGTCGAAATTGAAGTCGCGGCTTTCCTTGTAGTCGTCGAGAATGTGCTCGAACTCGTCGTGGCTGATGCCGAGGACGACGTTGGAATACATCTGGATGAAGCGGCGATAGCTGTCATAGGCGAAGCGGCGGTCGCCCGAGAGTTTCGCGAGGCCTTCGGCGGTCTGGTCGTTGAGGCCGAGGTTGAGGACGGTGTCCATCATGCCGGGCATGGAGGCGCGCGAGCCCGAGCGGACGGAGACCAGCAGCGGATTGCGAACGTCGCCGAACTTCTTGGCCGTGCGGCCCTCGAGCGCGCGTAAGGCGTCGTTGACCTGGGCTTCGAGGTCGGCGGGGTATTTGCGCTTGTTGGCGTAGAAGACGGTGCAGACTTCGGTGGTGATGGTGAAGCCCGGAGGAACCGGAAGGCCGAGCTTGGCCATCTCCGCGAGGTTGGCGCCCTTGCCGCCAAGCAGGTTCTTCATCGAGGCGTCGCCATCCGAGGCACCGCCGCCGAAATCATAGACCCACTTGGTGGCGAGTTGGCTCATGTACCGTTCCCAGTCATTCGTCTGTCCGGCCCTGCGCTTGCGCTTCGGGCGTTCGTCTCTTGATTTGGTCCCCCGGACCAGATCATCCGGCTACGCCGGACCGTTCCTCACCCCTCGATCTTAGAAAAGTCCGCAACACGGTTCAGGGCGTCGCGGATCTGCGAGAGGATTTTCAGGCGGTTCTCGCGAACGTCGGCCTTGTCGGCGTTCACGGTGACCTTGTCGAAGAAAGCGTCCACGGGGCCGCGGAGTTTCGAGAGCGCGCGCATGGCGCCTGCGAAATCTTCCTTCTTGAGTGCAGCATCAGCTTCGGGCGCGGCCTTGTTGAGCGCGGAGACCAGCGCATCGACCTCGGCCGGATCGCCCGCCATGGCCTTGCCCTGTCCCGAATAGGATTTGCCGTCCTTCTTCTCCTCGATGGCGAGGATGTTGGCGGCGCGCTTGTAGCCCGCGAGAAGGTTCTTGCCGTCCTCGGTGGCGAGGAATTCGCCGAGGGCTTCGACACGCTTCACGATGAGGACGAGGTCGTCCTCGCCAAGCGCGAACACGGCGTCGATCAGATCGTGGCGCGCGCCTTGCTCGCGCAGGTGGACTTTGAGACGGTCTGCGAGGAATTCGAGGAGATCGAACAGGCGAGCGTCGCCTTGTCGTGAGCGCCCATCGGCCCATTGCTTGGCCCGGAAGTTACCTTGCTGGCTAATTCGCTTCAGCGGAGCATGCATCACTTCGAACAACTCAAGACGAGCGTTCGTTTCCAGAATGATGCGTATTACGCCAAGAGCGGCACGACGCAGAGCGAAGGGATCCTTCGACCCTGTCGGCTTCTCGCCAATCGCCCAGAAGCCCACGAGAGTCGTCAGCTTGTCTGCAAGCGCCACGGCGATGCCCACCGGATTGCCCGGAACATCATCGCTTGGACCTTTGGGCCTGTAGTGATCGCGCACCGCATCTGCAATATCCTGCGGCTCGCCTTGAAGTGTCGCGTAGTACCGCCCCATTACGCCTTCGAGCTCAGGGAATTCGCCGACCATGTCGGAGACGAGATCGCACTTGGCCAGTCTTGCCGCGCGCTCGACATGAGCGGGGTTGGCCCCGACCTTCGGTGCGATATCCTTCGCAAGAGCTACGACACGTTCGGCTTTCTGTTGGACCGACCCCAGCATCTCGTGGAAAACGATGTTGCCCAGCTTCTCGAAGCGGTCTTCGAGTTTGGTCTTGCGGTCGTTGTCCCAGAAGAATCTCGCGTCGTTCAGGCGGGCGCTGAGGACGCGGCTGTTGCCTTCGGCGATCTTCTTGCCGCCGTCGGCGGCGTCGAGGTTGGCGACGACGATGAATTTGGGGGCGAGGCCGCCGTCTTTCTTCTGGGGGTCGCGCACGGCGAAGTATTTCTGGTGCGTGCGCATCGACAGCTTGATGACCTCGGGGGGGAGATCGAGGAAGCTCTTGTTCATGTCGCCGATGATGACGACCGGGAATTCGGCGAGGCCAGCGACTTCCTCGAGCAGGCCGATGTCGTCGACGAGTTCGAGGTTCTGCGCGGCGCAGAGCTGCTTCGCCTCGGTGAGGATGGTTTCCTTGCGCTCTTCCCTGTCGAGGATCACGCGGCCCTTGTTCTTGAGCACGCTCTCATAGTCGTCGAAGCGGCGGACCTGATAAGGCCCACGGCCCATGACGCGGTGGCCTTCAGTCCAGTTGGACGACTTGATGCCTTCGATCTCGAACGGGACGATCTCGCCGTCGAACGTGCAGAGGATGCGCGAGATGGGGCGGACCCAGCGCAGCTCGCCCGAGCCCCAGCGCATCGACTTCGGCCAGTGGAAGCCGCGGATGATCTGCGGCGCGAGCGCGGCGATTACGTCGGCCGTCTGCTTGCCCGGCTTGCGGACGTGGGCGACGTAGACCTTGCCCTTCTTGGGCACGTCGTGAACGTGGGCCTGGGAGATGTCGGTGAGGCCCGCCTTCTTGAGGAAACCCTGGATGGCGGCGTCGGGCGCGCCCTCCTTTGGACCGATGACGTCTTCCACCACGTCGGCGGATTTGACGGGCAAGCCTTCAACCACCGCAACAAGACGCCGGGGGCCGGAGAAGCCCTTGATTCCTTCCGGAATGAGGCCAGCGCCGGTGAGGCCGTCCATCAGCGCCTTGACGAGATCGGCCTCGGCCTTCGCCTGCATGCGGGCCGGGATTTCCTCGGACAGGATTTCGAGCAGAAGCTGGGGCATGAGGCCTGTTGTTGCAGCGCGGAATTCGCTGCGTCAGTGCAGCGGAACGGGCCGAATTGCAAGCATCCGGAGGGGGCTGTTGGGGGATGTTGCGGGATAAGCGGAAATAGGGCCCTCCTAGCCGGGCGCAAACGGGGAAATGGTCATGCGGGAAACGGTTCTGGCGGTGGCGGCCATGCTCGCGGCTGGCCTATCCGCGCCTGCCTTTGCCCAGCAGGGGACCCAGCCAGCTCCCGTGCAGGACAAGCACTGGACCTATATCGGGCTGAGTGATGGAACCATTGGCTGGCAGGACGGCGCAATCACCCGGGATGCGGCCGCCAACACAGCCAGGGTGGCGGCGTTCTTCTACTACAACATGCCGGTCGAACTGCCCCACTTCGCGCAGCCGGACGTCGTGTCGTCGGGGCCGGACGGCGGCGGGACCTACGACTTCGAGAGCCGCATCGTGACCTATGCCTGCGGCGGCGACACGTTGGTGAACGAGAAGGGGTTGTTCTTCTCCATCGTGGGCGACAGGCCGAAAAGCGTCGCCTCGAGCGAGCAGCGAGCCTATGAACATGTCTCCGCCGACATCGACGTCACGATCCGGAAATCCGTTTGCGAAGGCGTGAATCCGGCGGACGCGGTTCCGGTCAAGAGCATCGGCGACCTGATCAACATTTCCGTCGCGCGGGAAAGAGCCGCCGCGGCTGCGGTCACGCCCCCACAGCCGCAATAGCGGGGCTGTCCCTACGGAGGGCCTCGCGCCGTTTCTTTGGCTGCGCTAGTTTTTTGCCATGACGCTCACATTCGATTTCCATTTCTCATTCCGCTCGCCCTACTCCTATCTCGCCATGCCGATGATCGAGGCGCTCCAGAAGCAGTATGACGTGGCGGCCAACATGCGGATCGTGCGCCCGATCGCGGTGCGTATTCCGGGGTTCTTTCAAAAAGTGAACCCGCTCTGGCCGCCCTACCTGATGCGGGACACGTATCGCATCTCGGAGATGAATGGCATTCCGTATCGCTGGCCGCGGCCTGATCCGATCGTGCAGGACCGCGAGACGCGCGATGTGGCGAAGGATCAGCCCTACATCATGCGGGTGAGCCGGCTCGGCGCGCTGGCGACGGAGCGCGGCAAGGGCTTCGAGTTTGTGCGCGCGGCGAGCCACCTGATCTGGTCGGGCGAGACGGACAACTGGCAGGAGGGTGACAAACTGGCCGCCTGCGCGGACGCGGTGGGGCTCGACGGCGCGGCGCTGGAGCGCGATGCAGCGGCCGAGGCCGCGCGCCTCGATACGATCATCGAGGCGAATGAAGAGGCGCAGACGACGGCGGGCCATTGGGGCGTGCCGCTGTTCGTGTTCGAAGGCGAGCCCTTCTTCGGGCAGGATCGAATTGACCACCTGGTGTGGCGGATGAAGCAGAAGGGACTGAAGGAGCTGTAGCACCTACTCCGCGCGTTTGTCCGGCGTCGGCTGCACGATCGGCGGCAAGTGCATGTCCATCGGCTCGAACTCAGCAAACAAATCGGCGGTTTCGTTCAGCGTGTTGAGCGGGGCGTAGTCGCAGCACTGGGCGAAGCGGGCCCACATCTGCTGCACGCGTGGATTGCTGTGCGCCTCCGCGATGGCGGCGGGCGAGGCCCATTCGAAGACCTCGATCAGTGTGCCGTCCTTCGCGCGCATCACGGTTGCCTGGCGGTCGGTTGCGAGGCCTTCGGAGCGCAGCAGGTGGACGTGATCACGAACCTCGGCGAGCAGGATGTCGGCCTTCCCGGGCTTCGGGCGGTAGGCGACGATGACGAGGCGCGGAATGGTCATGGCAGCAGCCTCAGGGTGGCGCCGGGTCGGGGCTGGCTTCGAACAGCGGGCGCATGAAATCCTGCTGGAGCTGGTCGAGGCGCGGCAGAAGAATACGCGTGGTGTAATGGCCGAGCAACTTGTCGCCGCGCCAGAACGCCCAGTCGGTGATCTGGCTTTCCTGTATGTCGACGATCGCGCCCTCCTCCAGCGCGCCAAGATAGCGCGGCTTGATGGAGAGCTCGCCGATGATCCTGTCCGGCGCCTTGGCGACGTTATCGAGCCAGACTTCTTCTGCGCCGGACTGGCCGTCGCGGCGCGGCAGGGCGGCCTTCACGGAGAAGTCGAACTCGTCGACTTGCGGCGCGGTGAAGTGTTCCCAGAAATAGGGAAGCTTTGCGCGGGCCTTCGAGATGGCGTCGGTGAGGTCGCGCTGGAACTTTGTCTCGTCCTCGGCCGGGCTATCTGCTTCCCCGCCCGAACAGGCGGCGATGAGGAGCACGAGCGGCAGAAGCAGTCGGCGCATCGCGGCTAGTTCGGCGCGGCGGGCGCGGCCGGGTCCTTGAGCTTGATCTCGTAGATCTTCGGCCAGTACTTGCCCGTGACGAAGATGCGGTCGCTGGCGGCGTCATAGGCGATGCCGTTGAGGACATCGACATTGTGGGCGCCCTTGTCTTCCTTCGTCAGCAGGCCCGCAAGGTAGATGACGCCCTTGATGTCGCCCGTGGTCGGGTCGATGCGGACGATGCGGTCGGTCTGGAAGACGTTGGCCCAGATCTCGCCCTTGATGAATTCAAGCTCGTTGATCTGGTCCATCGGACGGCCGTTCATCTTGACGTCGATGCGGCCGGTTTCAGCGAGCGTGGCGGGATCGAGCACGCGGATCTGCGCGGTGCCGTCGCTCATGTAGATCTTGGAGCCGTCAGTGGTGAGCGCCCAGCCTTCTCCGGGATAGCTGAACTCGCCGGTCTGCTTCAGCGTGGCGCGGTCGAGGATGAAGCCCTTGCCGTGCTTCCAGGTGAGCGAGACGATCTTGTCCGGCAGGACAGCGATGCCCTCGCCGAAATACTGCTTGTCGACGTCGTGCTGCTGCTGGACCTGTCCCGTCGCGAGATCGAATTTGCGCACCCAGGACGCGCCCTCCGTGCCGGTGCTTTCGTACATCGCGCCGTCGACGAACTGCAGCCCTTCGGTGAACGCGGCAGGATCGTGCGGGTAGGACGCGACAACGGTGTAGCCATAGACGGGCACTTGCGGCGGGCCTGCGGCTGGCTTCGCTGCCGGCGCGGGCGAGCACGAGAAGGCGGCAAGGAAAGCTGTGGCGAGGAGAATTCTCATCATGGGCTCTCTTTAGCTTGGCGCGCGGCTGTTCGCCAGCCGGTCAGTTGGGTGCGGGCGCCGGCGGCGCTTCAGGGGACACCGCCGGAGCGGGCTCTGGCGGGGCGTCTGCAGGCTTCCGAACGACCAGCGCCGGAGGGGGCGCCGAGGCCGTCGCTGCTGGTTCCGTGGCCGCGGGCGTCGCGGCTGCTGCGCAGCGGGGCGCGGGCCTGCGGGGGCGTGCACCTTTAGCGGCGCAAGCGATCCGGCCATGCCGTCAGGACGCGCCTTGGCGAGCATGGCCTTGTAGGCGGGGCGCGCTTCAATGCGCGATTTCCATTGCGTGATCCGCGGGAAGCGCACCCTGTCGACGATGTTGAGCTCCATTGCGAAGTTCAACGGGAACACCATCATGATGTCGGCAGCAGAGAAGTCCTGCCCGCCGAACCAGGCGTGCGTGGCCAGCCAGTCTTCCGCGAACTGGACGAACTGTTCGCTGTCGACGAGGCGCGAACGCACCTTCGGCGGGGCGATCTGCCAGACGCGATAGTCGGCGATGGCGCGAGTGGCCAGCGGGCCTTCGGCGTGGTGCATCCACATCAGGTGGTAGGGATAATCGGGGCCGTCGACGCCGAGCCGGAGTTTGTCCGGGCCATAGCGGTTGAGGATCGTCTCGATGATCGCGCCGCTCTCGACCATGACCTGCCCGCCAATGTCGACGGTGGGCGCAACAGGCATAGCCGGGTTGACCTTCCTGATCGCGGCCATCGAGCCGGCGAGATCGCCGCTCTTGAACGTGAGCTTGTCGGGACGGCCCAGCTCTTCCATCAGCCACACAATGCGCTCGGAGCGACGGCCTTCGAGGTGGTAGATCGCGATGGGGGCACGGCCGGTGCAGTGGGCGCAACCACCGGGGCCGCCGCAGGAACGGTCAATTTCCCTGGCATTGGAGCGTTGGGTGAGCCGGTGGAATCATCACGGCAGGCGCCCTTGGCCAATACGATACAGGCCGCCAGAAGACGTTGCATGACCACTCCCTGCCCCCCAAGTCCGGGCACGCTTAGCATGCGCCCGCGGCCTGTGCAGCGGGCGGCGTCAGTTACCGGAAAACAGGCGAAAACCCTAGTTCGCCGGCGCGGTCTGGCGCGGACCGGACGGGGCATGCGCCGGCAGCTTGGGCGGGGAGCCGATAAGGCCATCCGGACGCGCCTTGGCCAGCATGCGCTGGTAGGCGGGGCGTTCCTCGATCTTCTTCTTCCACGCCGTGATCACCGGGAACCGCGCCTTGTCGACGATGTTGAGCTCCATTGCGAAGTTGAGCGGGAAAACCATCATGATGTCGGCTGCCGAGAATTCGGCGCCGCCGAACCAGGGATGCTTCGACAGATAGTCTTCCGCGAACTGGACTTCGGCTTCAGAATCGACCAGCGGGGAGCGCTGCTTCGGCGGGGCGATCATCCACACGCGGTAGTCGGCGATAACGCGCGAGGCGAGAGAGCCCTCTGCGTGGTGCATCCAGATCATGTGCTGGCCATAGTCCGCGCTGGCGAGCGGAGGCGTCAGCTTGCCCGGCGCATAGCGGTTGATGATCGTCTCGATGATGGCGCCGCTTTCGGTCATGACTTCGTTGCCAATGGTCACGGTTGGCGCGACGGGCATGCCTGGGTTCACGGCGCGGATCGCAGCCATGGACTTGGCGAGATCGCCGCGCGTGAACACGAGCTTGTAGGGAAGGCCCAGCTCTTCCATCAGCCACACGATGCGCTCGGAGCGACGGCCTTCGAGGTGATAGATCGTGATTTCCGGCATCGCCAATGCGGCGGGGGCAGCTGGCGCGGCGACCATTGCAGTCGTCGAGCATGCGCCAAGGAAGGCGAGCGCGGCGCAGGCCGCAAAAAGGCGCTTCATGAAGATTCCCCTGTGATTCATGTTCAGTCTAGCAGGCGCGCCCGGCCCGCACGAGACTGACGCCGGGGTCAAACTCCCGATGCAATCGAAATCACTTGCCAAACACACAGCAATGTTTATAGTTTACATTGTAAATAATAAACGACCGCCATGAGCACCGCATCTCGAGCGAAGGCCGAGCGCCCCGTCTATCCGACCTGGATCAGGTCTGGCCGGATTGTGATGTTCTGGTCGCTGGCGGTGGGGATTGTCGTTCTTGGCGGTGTTGCTACGATTATCTGGCTGCCAGCGATCGTGATCTGCGCGCTGGCGATCCCGTTCTTCTATATCGCCCTCGTTCTCACCTGGACGTCGCACCGGCTGGGACCGCAGGGTGATGATGTGCAGGGCAAGATTCACCAGTTGCTGATCGACTCAGTCGGGCGCGATGGCCGGCTGCTGGACGTCGGATGCGGCAGCGGGCAGCTTCTCATCCGCTTCGCCAAATCGGCGCCGGGCGATTATGTCGGCCTCGATTACTGGGGATCGGACTGGGAATATTCCCGTGCGCAAGCGGAGCGGAATGCGGCGTTGGAGAATGTCGGCGGTCTCAGCTTCCAGCGCGGGAGCGCATCGAAGCTGCCGTTCGAGGATGCGGCTTTCGGAAGGATCATCAGCTCGCTGACCTTCCATGAAGTGCGGGACGTGAAGGACAAGACTGCGAGCATCGCGGAAGCTCTGCGCGTGCTCGAGCCCGGCGGTCGGTTTGCCTTCATCGATCTGTTCGACGATCCGAAGTTCTGCGACGGACGCCAGAAGGTGCTGGACGCGATCACGCGCAATGGCGGCAGGATCGACACGGCCAGCAGCCTGTCGCAGGTTCTCGACCTGCGCTTTCCGCTCAATCTCGCGAAGGTTCTCAAATACGCAGTGTTCGTGAGCGGCGTGAAGCCACTTGCGGCAGGACAACAGAAGGCGCGATCCGTCGTCGTTTGAAAGGAAGACCATGGCAACGTTCAGGGACAATCTACTGGCCGGCAAGACGGCGTTCGTCGCGGGCGCGTCAAGCGGCATCAATCTCGGCATCGCGACGCGGCTGGCGCAGGCAGGGGCGGCGGTTACGATCATCTCGCGCTCGCCCGACAAGATCGAGGCGGCGGCGCTATCGATCCGCGACAAGGGAGGCAAGTGCATCGGCATCGCGCAGGACGTGCGCGATCATGACGGCGTCGGCAAAGCGTTTGCCGAGTCCGTCGCCGCGCATGGCGAGATCGACATTCTTGTGTCGGGCGCGGCGGGCAACTTCGTCGCGCCGTTCAACGGCATCTCTTACAACGGCTTCCGCGCCGTGATCGATATCGACCTTGTCGGCACCTACAACGTGATGAAGCAGGCCTTCCCTCACCTGCGCAAGCCTGGCGCGAGCTGCATCAACATCTCGGCGCCGCAATCGCTCCACCCCTACCCGTTGCAGGCGCATGTGTGCGCGGCCAAGGCCGGCGTCGACATGCTGACGCGGACGCTGGCGATCGAGTGGGGCTCTTCGGGCGTGCGCGTGAACTCGATCATCCCGGGCCCGATCGCAGACACCGAAGGCATGGCGCGCCTGGCGCCGACACCTGAGGCGCTGGAGATGAGCAAGAAGTCGACGCCGCTGAGGCGCCTTGGCACGAAGGACGAGGTCGCGGACCTTGCCATGTTCCTAGTGTCGGACGCCGCAGCCTACATCACGGGCGGCATCATTCCTTGCGATGGCGGCATGTCGCTGATGGGCGTCGGTCGTGTGGGCGGCCAGGGCTAATCAAGGTTTAGATATGATCCGGCTCGGCGACAGTGCGTTCATTGACGACGCCGTCGCCGGTGTTCACGACTTCGGATTTCTCGAACAGCATGACCTGACATTCGCCGCCGAGAGCTTCCGGTTTGTGCTCGGTTCCCTTGGGCACAATGATGAAGGCGCCGGGGCCGATATCCTCGTGATTGTCACGGAAGTGCATGCGCAGCGTGCCGCCGACGACGAGGAACATCTCGTCCGCGTCGGCATGATGATGCCAGTGGAACTCACCGTGCAGCCGCACAAGGCGGACATCATGGTCGTCAACGCGCCCAACGCGCTTGGGGCTCCACGGTTCGGAGAACAGCGCGAACTTGTCGGCGATCGAGACGGGGCGTGGGGTCATGGCGTCACCTGTGAAGGCGCCAGCATCACGTGACGAACCAGAAGCGGCAATAGAGCGTTTCTATTGTCTGCCCTCGTCTCCACTGCCACCCGTTACGGCTTGAACAGCGTGTCGTGCACGGTTCGCGGCGGAGGCGGCGGAGCGGGCGCAGCTTTCGCCTTCGGCTTCCTAGCGTGCGTGACGATGTCGAGGATGATGCGGCCGGCCAGGGCGGTCGCCAGCGGCGCGAAGGCCAGCAGCAGCGAAGGCGCGCTCATCCTCTGGGAGAATCCCAGGCCGAGCAGCAGGAATGTCGCCATCACGTAGAAGCCGAGGATGATCAGCCTGATCGGGCGCCCAACGAAACGCTTCCAGCCCATCGCCACGCCGACAGCCAGCCACCAGTAGAAGCCGATGGCGAGCCAGCCGGTCCACTCCAGGTTGAACTGCCCCATCGAGCCGACAATCACCACATCGGCCGCGATGCAGGCGAGGCCGAGGAGATGGAACAGGATGAACCAGAACAGACGCAACATCAGGCGGATTATGGCACGCTATTTTCGGGCTTCGCAGCGTTTTCAGTGAAGGCTTTTCGCAGCCTGGATGCACTTGATGTAGCGGATCGGCCACGGACTAGAAAGACGCGCGGCGCAGCGCGGCCTCTACGACAAGCACACCGGCCGCTCCCGCCGCATAGGCGACGAAGTCGGCCAGCTCGAAGCCATAGCCGAAGAGGGTGCGGGCGATTGTGTTGTTGGCGAGGCCGAGATGGTCAAGCAGGTGGAAATACTGGCCGGCCTCAACGGCGCAGGCGATGGCGTAGCTGATCGCGAGCGCGGGCTAGAGGCGGAGCGGGGTCGCGGCGCGAAGGGCGCAATAGACGAACGCGACCGCCAGCGCATCGCCGACATAGGGGCGGATAAAGGCGTCGCTCACGAACAGGGCGATCAGCACCTCGATGGCGAGGAGGACCAGCGCCACGAGGGCGTAAGGTCGATTTAGGTTCACTATTTGGGATTTTCGCCGAGCGAGGCGCGGATTTCGGCGGCTTCCTCGGGATCCAGTTCGGGCAGCATGACGCGGATGGTATAGAAGCCGATCATCTTGTCGCCCCGGAAGAAGCCCCAGTCAGAGATCATGTCGCCAGTGAAGCTGACCGGGTCGCCGAGGCGCTTGCCGGCGATCCAGTTGGGTTCGTTGGCGAGCAAGGCCGTGTAGCCATTGCTGGTCTCGCGCACTTCAGCCACCCAGATGTGCTCGCGCTTCCTGCCGCCCGGACCGTTGACGGGGAAAGCCACCTTCAGGCTGAAATCTGCTTCTTCCTTCGCCTTGGCCGCCCGGTGCTCCCAGAAATAGGGAAGATGGTTGCGGGCTTCCTTGATCGCGGCGTTCATTTCAGAATCGCCGCTGCTGAAATTGATCATCGGATCGCCCTTGGCGCCGTCCTGGGCATGGGCGGCGGGCGCCAGCAGCAGCGCCGCGAAAAGGAAGACCGTCGTCAGGAATTTCATCGTCGTCCCCCTTGCGCCGCCGGCGTCAGCCAACAGCTTGCGACTTCTCCCACGCCTCTGCGCTACCCTTCGCGAGGTCGCGGACGCGGGCGATGAAGCTCTGGCGCTCGGTGGGGGAGATCACGCCGCGGGCGTCGAGCAGGTTGAAGATGTGGCTGGCCTTGAGCGCCTGTTCGTAGGCAGGCAGCGGCAGCGGCTTCTCCAGGCCGAGGAGTTTCTTGCAGACCTTCTCGCAGTCGCTGAACCAGCGCTGCAGGACTTCGGTGTCGGCGTGCTCGAAGTTGTAGGCGGATTGCTGCTTTTCGTTCTCGAGGAAGACGTCGCCATAGGTCAGCGGGTATTGCGACTGCGGATCGTTGAACGGCAGGTCGTAGACGCGGTCGAGGCCGAACACGTACATCGCGAGGCGTTCGAGGCCGTAGGTGAGTTCGCCCGAGACGGGCCGCACGTCGAGGCCGCCCACCTGCTGGAAGTAGGTGAACTGCGAAACTTCCATCCCATCACACCAGACTTCCCAGCCGAGGCCCCAAGCGCCGACGGTCGGGTTCTCCCAGTCGTCTTCCACGAAGCGGATGTCGTGCACAGTCGGATCGATCCCGATCTCGTAGAGGCTCTCGAGATAGAGATCCTGGATGTCAGGAGGGTTCGGCTTCAGGATGACCTGGTACTGGTAATAGTGCTGCAGCCGGTTCGGGTTCTCGCCATAGCGGCCGTCTTTTGGACGGCGCGAAGGCTGCGGATAGGCGGCGTACCACGGCTTTGGTCCGAGCGCGCGCAGCGTCGTCGCCGGGTGGAGCGTGCCCGCGCCCACTTCCATGTCGTAGGGCTGGAGGATCGCGCAGCCCTTCGAGGACCAGTAGGCCGACAGCTTCAGGATGATGTCCTGAAAGCTCTTCGGCTTGGCAATTTGGGGCTTCGCGAACTCGCGCCCTGTCGTTGTCTTTTGGGGTACGGCGGGGTTGGCGGGCATGCGTGTCTCCGTTGGCGCTCTCCATAGGGCGAGCCTCCACCGCTGTCATCCTCGGTGAGGCGCGGGAATCAACACTCGGTCAGGGTGCTGCAGAGTTTATGCCAATAGCATATATAAAGGGCGACCTCTGTGCCTGACGCATTCAAATCCTTCCCGTTGCAACGCCTGAGACGATCTCCGGCGAGATCCACGACGCACCGTCGGCGCCGGCCGATGTCATTTCGTCGCTCAAGGCGATCGAGGGGTTCGTCATCACCGTCATCGCCAGCATCCAACAGGCCGCGGCAAAACCGAGGCGATCGCGGGCGAGAGCGGTCGACCGGCTCGACAAGGGCGTGGGCGCGATGGCCGGCGCAATGGCTTCAGCCGTTCACTTGACCGAACAGCTGCGCGGCAGCGTGAAGATGCGGTGCAAAAAAACGCGGGAGACCCGCTAGCGGCGGCTGCCGTTCGGGCGCACGGCCAGGATCGCGAGGATCGCGAAAGCGATGATAAGCGAAGCTGCCTGGATGATGACCTGCATGTCCGTGAACCTCGGTCCCGCCGCGTTGATAACCACTTAAGCGCGCGCGGGTTCCGGCGCAGGGTGCTCCGTCACTTTGTCGCAGGACGGGCGGCCATGATCGGAGGTTCGCGTCGGAATGAGTCCGTGATTGGGCGAAGGCCGGGCGCAGCTGCGATCAGGTCTTCCTGTCGCTCGCATCGTCGCGAGGTGTGTTCCTGCGAGCACGGTGGTCATCCAGCCGGCGGATCACCACTTCGTGGGGCGTTTCCTGCCGGGCCTCGCCATCCGATGGCGGCGGCTTCTCACCAAAGCGGGCGCGGATGGCGGGCGTGATCAGGATCACGATCACCAGCGCCAAGAGGAAGATAAAGATCACGCCGCCCATGGCGGTCTATCTCCATTCCAGCACGCCGCCATCGAAACAGGCTGCCGCCCGGACCGAATAGGGCCCACCGGCAGCGTCATGCAGCGTCAATCCATCATATAGGATCACCGGGCCCCGGCGCAGCCCCTTTCGTGCACGCACCAAAATGCGGCCTGCCTCGGCCCCCGGCGTGGGACGAATGGGCAACACCTCGATCTCTCCCGTTCGTGGGTTCAACAGCTCCAGCAGATCGGCCAGCGCTGCCGCGCGGTGGATCAGCGTGATGCGCCCGCCCGGCTTGGTGATGTGGTGGAGAAACAGGATCCAGGACTTGAGCGGCGTCTCGGCGAGGTAGGCCGCCTCTTTGCCCGGCGCCGGCGCGCGGACGGCGCCCGGCTCGAAGAAGGGCGGATTGGAGAAGGACTGGTCATAGACGTTCTCGAGCGCGGAGGGCCGTTCGGCCACGTCCTGCGGGCGGATGTCGACGCGCTGTCCGAAATCGTTGGCAGCCACGCCCTTGCCGGCGAGATCGATCGCAGCAGGATCGCGCTCGAAGCCGGTGAAGCTGCATGTCGCCAGCCGGTACGCCGCGCAGAACAGCGCGGCCCCTGCCCCGCTTCCCGCCTCGGCGAGGGATTCACCCTGACCAGCGGACAACGAGGCTGCAAGCAGCACCGCATCCATGCCGGCCCGGTAGCCGCGTGCTGGCTGAACCACGGTGACGGCGCCGCCAAGGAAACGGTCATAGGTGACGACCGGGCCCGTCACGCATTGTCCTCATCGCCGGCCAGTTCGTCCGGCAGGGGCTCAGGGGCGACGTCGAGCTGCTTCAGCACGTCCTTCGCCTTGGCCTCGTATTCGTCGGGGACGAGAACGCGGCGCTCGAAGGCGAGAATGCCCCCCTCGGCGGCCGCCATGAACCGGTCCGCCACGAAGGGATGGCATCCGGCCTGTTTCAGCAGGACCATGGCGTAATCGAGCCTGATCGGATTGTTGGTTCTGAGGACTTCGATCATTTTCGCGACAACTTGCCACGCCGTCGGCGAAGGCCCAATTCCTATTTCTTGACCAGCTTCTCACGCAGCGAATATCGTATATTAGCTGCCTCCTAGGAAGCGGGTTCGAAAGCGCCAAAGGATTGGAATTGGCCGGTTACGCCGAAATCCAGACGCAAGCGTCCCCGCCTGCAACGCCGATGGACCGGCTGGTTGCACTCCTTGGCCCCGAGTTGGCCGAGGTTGAGCGGATCCTGGCCGAACGCTCCGCCAGCCCCGTCGCCACCATTCCCGATCTTTCCGGTTACCTCATCGCGGCGGGCGGCAAGCGCCTGCGCCCCGTCCTGACGCTCGCCTCCGCGCGCGCCGTGGGTGGCCGCAGCGGTGACGCCGTATGCAAGCTCGCGGCAGCGGTGGAGTTCATCCACACGGCCACCTTGCTCCATGATGACGTGGTCGACGACAGCGACCTGCGCCGCGGCAAGGCGGCGGCGAAGAACGTCTGGGGCGCTTCGGCCTCGATCCTCGTCGGTGACTTCCTGTTCGCCCGCTCGTTCACGCTGATGACCGAGACCAAGGACCTGCGCATTCTCGATATCCTCAGTCGCGCCTCGTGCGTAATCGCGGAGGGCGAGGTTCGCCAGCTCGCAGCGATCGGCAAGACCGACCTGCCCTTCAACGAATACATGTCGATCGTGGAAGCGAAGACCGCAGCGCTGTTCGAAGCGGCGGCGCGCGCCGGCGCATGCACCGCGACAAATGACGAGACCATCTCCGACGCGATGGGCGAATATGGCCGCCGTCTTGGCCGCGCCTTCCAGATCGTCGATGACCTGCTCGACTATGGCGGCCTCACCTCGGTGATCGGAAAATCCGTAGGCGACGATTTCCGGGAAGGCAAGCTCACCCTGCCCGTGCTCTATGCGCGCGAAGCGGCCGATGCGGCCGACCGCAAGTTCTGGGACCGTGTGATGGGCGAACGAGTCCAGCACGAGAGCGACCTTGCCCATGCCATCCACCTGATCCGCTCGTCGGGCGCTGCTGAACGCACGCTGGAAACCGCGCGCATCGAAGCGGCTGCGGCGCAGGCGGCTTTGGCCCGCGCAGCGCGCGGCGCCTTCCACGACGATCTGGCGGAACTCGCCGATCACTGTGTCAATCGGGCGTTCTAGCTGGCTTCGGCCCGCAATTTCGGAATGCTGTCCAGCAGTTCGTAGACGCGGGCCATCGGCGATGAGGGTCGTGCCGCCATCCCACCCGCAGACTGCGCCGTCTGACGGGAGTGTTTCGAAATCCTCCAGGAGTGTTAGAATTTCGCGGGCCATCGGCGTTCTGACTTCCGTCTTGCGGGTGACCTGGAACCGGCGCCCCCATGATCCGCCTTGCGTCACGTTGTAAACCGCAACTGTTGTCGGCGTGACTGATACGCCTGACGATTCAACCGGGTTGGCCATGACCGACGACCACCAAATTCTCAGCGCCGGAGCGTTGGACGAACCAAGCGGATCAAGACCGACTGCGAGATCAAGCTGCTCATCCGATCGATCGAACGAGAAGTCGCCTGGATCCAACGCCAGCGCCTTGGGCATCATGAAGAGCGCAAGGGCGAGCACGAACAACAGAAGGGCGTTGCCGATCAGGTAGATCTGCGAAGACAACCGCGCTTTCACAGTCAAAGCCTAGACCGATCCGCGCGATGCGAAAAGTTCACGCTCAGGGAATATTGGCGCCAACCAGCCCGGCCTCGACCCCCGACCGGCGCACGCGCCAGTGGATCCAAGTGCTGACCAGCAGCAGCAGCACGAAGGCGATCGCCGGGACCTGTTGACCCATGATGGTAGCGATGACGGCGAACACCGCGGCGTTGATCGCCCACACGGCGTGCACCAGCGCGACCTGCCAGTGCTTCAACCCGGCCTTGATCGCGATCTGGTAGGCGTGGTCGCGGTGAGCGACGAACAGTTGCTTGCCGTGCTTCGTCCGCCACGCCAGCGTCAGCAGCACGTCCGACAGGAAGGGCAGCAGGAGCATCGGCGGCACGAAGAGAAGATCCGGCCTGACCTGAACCAGCCTGAGCCCCAGCCCGCCGAGAATGGCGGCGGCGAAGAACGCGCCTGCGTCGCCGACGAACAGTTTTCCCGCCACGTTCCAGACGAGGAAACCGCCGAGAGCTCCGGCCAGCGCGATGGACAAGAGCGCGACGTCCCACTCCCCCGCCACGGCGCCGCAGATCGACAGGCCGAGCGCCGCAGTGGCGGCCATCCCCATGGCGAGCCCGTTGGCGCCGTCCATAAAGTTCACGGCGTTGAGGATCACGATCAGCCAGGCCATGGAGCCGGCGATCGCAAGCGGGAGCGGGAGCGCGATCATCACGCCTGGCCATGGCGCAAGCACATCGGCTCGCACAATAGCGGCGACAACCGCCGCCGTCACAATGAGCAACACTAGCTTCAGGAGGGCGCGGAGGTTGAGGACGTCGTCGGCAAGACCGATCAGCAGGGCCGCGATCGCGCCGCCGCCAACCACAAACATTGTCTGGCCGAGATTCCAGTCGGTGAGTTCGGTGATGGAGGCGACGGCAAGCACGGTCGAAATCGCAACGGCGACGCCGCCGGACGTTGGAACGGGCGTCGCCTGCGTCTTCCGCGCCTCGGTCGGCGCATCCATGATGCGCAGCGAGATCATCACCCGGCACAGGATCAGCGACGGAATCGCGGCCAGCGCGAAGGCAAACAGGAGGCGGATGGGCTCGGCCATGCGCGACTGGCTAGCGCAAGTCGCGGGCGCGGCCTAGAGCACGTTGCGACCTGAGTGAATCGATTTTGGATTCCCAAGTGGTGCGAAGCCTGATTCATGATGCTGGCTGGGATGGAGGCCAGCATGGATGCCAGGCAAGCCACGTTCTGAAGACCTTCGGGTGCGTGCGATA
>JBGAKC010000039.1:0-42815 GCA_044224605.1 Hyphomonadaceae bacterium | reverse complement strand
CTGCGCAAGGCCGAACGAAGAACGCGCGAAACCCTCTGGCAGATGATCGGACAACTGCTCTCCGCCTTCACCCCGGACGAATGCATCAACTACATCCGACACGCAGGCTACGCTTCATGAAGAACGCAAGATGCTCTAGTTCATCGTGGCGGCGGACGATCCCCGGAAGGTCGTGGCGCGCACCCAGTATTTGCGCTTCCTGTCGGCGATCACGCGGGCGGCGGCTTCGGCCGACGCATCATCCTCGAACAGGCCGAAACAGGTCGGGCCGCTGCCGGACATGCGCGCGAGCAGGCAACCCGGCTGCGACTGGATCAGCTGGATCACGCGCCCGATCTCACCGCACAGTCCGATGGCCGCGGCCTGCAGGTCATTTCGGTAGCTCGCCAATCCGCTTGCTATGGAGGCGACATCGTTCCCCCACGGCGGATCGGTTTCCCGGAACGCCCGGTTGGCGCCGAGTTGGTCGAACCGGTCGAACACTTTTCGCGTTTCCAGCGTGATCCCCGGATTGACCAGCACGGCAGGGAGATCGGGCGCGTTCACGTCGATCAGCCGCTCGCCCGTTCCGCGCATCACCAACGGACGCAGACGAACGCAAGCCGGCACGTCCGATCCCAACTGGATCGCGAGACGCTCAAGCGCGGCTTCGCCAAACTCGATGCCCCACATTTCGTTGAGGACGTGAAGCGCCGCCGCCGCATCCGACGATCCTCCCCCTACTCCGCCGGCAATCGGCAGTTCCTTGTGCAGCACCAGCGAAGCGCCGAGGCCGCCACGCTCGCACGCATCGCGCAGCGCCATGGCGGCGGCGAGCGTCAGGTTGTTGGGCGCGTTCTTCAGCTGCTTTGCGCCCGGCCCCTCGACGCCCAGCGTCAGCTGCGGCGCGGGGCGCGCTGAAATCCTGTCCGCCGCGCGCGTGTCGGCGAACACCACCAGGCTGTCGAGCGGGTGCAACCCGCCCGGCCCCGGCGGGCCGACATGCAGGTAGAGGTTTACCTTCGCCGGCGCCCAGGCGGTGGAAAAGTTTGCGCGATTGGGAGACAGGCTCATGGGCGCGAAGCTAGACTCGCAGCCGGAGCCGCTGGCAAGCCCTTGTCGAGCTTGCCGCGCAGGGATTGTTCCCGTGTGGGATCGGGTTTGCGCGCCAGCGCGGCCGCCCACTGGTAACGGGCCTCAGCTTCCCGGCCCACGCGCCAGTAGGCGTCGCCGAGATGATCGAGAATTTCCGAATCGGTCGGCGACAGTTCTGCAGCGCGTTCCAACGCCTCAACGGCTTCGGGATACTGGCCAAGCCGGTAATGCGCCCAGCCCAGACTGTCGACGATATAGCCCTGATCGGGACGCGAGGCTGCCGCCTTGCGGATCAGGGTCATACCCTCCTGCACCCGCTCGCCGCGGTTGACCCATGCATAGCCCAGGAAGTTCTGCAGCTCCGGCCGGTCTGGCTCGATGGCCAGGGCGGCCGTGGCGTCGGTCTCGGCGCCCTTCCAGTCACCGGCGGCGCTGCGAACGGTCGCGCGCGCGAACAACACCTGCCAGTCCGCCGCGCCTGCCGCCGCATCTGCCGCGATGACTTCGTCATAAAGCTTGATCGCGCGCTCGTTGGCGCCGTTGATCCGGTTGAGGTCGGCAGCGCCCAGCACGACATCCCGGCGGCGCGAGGAGGCCAGCGCCTGATCAGCGGCCACCAACGCCTCGCCGGGACGATCCAGCTTGTCTAGCAGCCAGGCTTCCTGAATGCGGGCCTCCGCACGCCAGGGCGAGTTCGCGTTGATCTCGCGCAGCACCTCGATCGCATCCTCCAGCCGGTCCTGCTGTTCGAATGCATCGGCGAAGCGCAAACGCGCGGGCGCCAGCTCCGGATCGAGTTGCAGCGCAAGCGAATAACGCAACGCCGCGATCTCCGGGCTCGAGCGCGCAATGCCGCCGGCGGAGACAAGGTAGATCACCATCGCCGCGCCCTGCCGCAGCGAGAGTTTCGGATGCGGCACGGGCTGCCCGCTCTCGAGCAGGCCAAGTACATAGTCCGTCGCAGAGCCGGGTCCGTGCTGATCGACTTCCTCGGCGATCGCCTTGCGCGCGCCCGCGAAGTCACTGCGCGACGCCAGCAGCCGTGCATTGAGCGAGGCAATGAGATCAGTCGACGCCAGCGGCAGACGCTGCGCCTGTGCGAAGGCTTCGCTCGCCTTGTCGTCGCGGCCGCCCGACAGGAACACCAGTCCCTGCACCGCCGCCTGCTCGCCCACCATCGCGCGCCGTGGCGCAATCGCCGCCAGCACGCCGAGACCCTTGTCGACATTCTCCTGCGCCGTGAGCCATGTCGTGAGGAAACCGGACAGGTCGGCATTGATCGCGCCGAGATTGGACGTCTTCAGCCGCTGCAGAGCGGACCTCGCATTCCCCGCACCGATGTCGCTGACGATCAGCGCCAGCTGTGCGCTTGGAGACGTTGCGGACACGGAAGGACCCGCTTCGGAGGCGATGCGGATCGCTTCGCGCGCATCGCCTGACGCCAGCGTCGCGAAGGTCGCGCGTTCAAGCAGGCTGGAATCATCTGGCGCGTTGGTCAGAGCGCGCCTGTAGTAGGCGGCCGCTGCAGAAGGGTCGCCCGACATGCCCGCATAGCGGGCGGCGATGAAATCCGCATATTCCTGCTGGGTGCGCAGCTCCTCCATCATGGTTTCGGAAAACCACGGCGGAAGGCCCTGGTTCGTTATGCAGCCGCCAAGAGCGAGCGCAGTCCCGGCAGCTATCGACGTCCGGAGACCGGACCACAGTTTTCCTGACCACATGCATGGCATGCTGCCCCAGCCCTTCCCGGCCTTCAACAGGCGAGAGCGGTGTTGCTTTGTCGCGCAGTTAACCCTGCGAGACCCGAAGAACTCGGGGCTCCAGCACTAGATATCGCTGGTTCCGCTGGTGTCCTTGTTGAGGGGAACTTCCGGCGTGTCGCGCTTCACGGGCGCGGGCGTTGTGAGCCCGTCCTTCAGCTTCTGCTCGATCCTCGCGACACTGTCGTTGGGCGGATAGGCTGCAAGCGAGTCCTTCCAGTACTTGCGGGCGTCATCCTGCCGGCCAAGCCGCCACTGGATATCGCCCATGTGGTCGGAGAGTTCCCAGTGTGCAAAGGGCTCATATGCCTTGAGCGCCATCTCGATGAAGCGACCCGCTTCACGGAAGTCGCCATACTGATAGTAGGCCCAGCCGATGCTATCGAGCAGGTTCGGCTCGTCCGGCGTCAGGCGGATCGCCTGTTTCAACAGCTTGAAGCCTTCATCCAGCTCCGCCTGGCTCGCATAACCGTCGATCAGCGAGTAGCCGAAATTGTTCATGAGGCCGGTGTCGTCGGGAGCTTCCACCAGCATGTGGCGCATGATGTCGAGGCCCTCGCTGCGCTGCGGTCCCTCGACCAGCATCGAGGCAAGGAATTGCCGCGTGGTCTGATCGTCCTGGATCGCGCGCGCGGCGCGGGCCGATGCGACGGCGCCGGCGACATCGCCCGCCTGCAGGTGCGCCTGCCCCGCTGTCATGTGCGCCGCGACCTGCTGGTTTGGGCTGAGCCCACCCTGCTTCATCGCCTGGTCGACCAGCGCGAGCGCACGTTGCGTCTTGCTGGCCGTAGTGAGCGTGCTCGCCGCCTGGATCTTGGCTTCGGCGCTGTTGTCGATCTTCAGCGAGCGGTCGATCATCACTTCCAGCGTCTCGGGCGAGCCAAGCTCCAGCGCCGCAAGACCGGCCGTCGCCAGCAGGAGCGACGTCTGCTCGCGCGGCGGATTGCCGATCTGCGCCAGACGCAGCGCCGGCTCGAACTTCCCCTGCGCATAGAGGCGGTTCACTTCGGCGATGCGGATGTCGCCATTGTCGGGATCGAGCAGCAGCGCGCTCTGGCGGATCGACGACAGGAGGTAGTTGAACGGCGTCTTGCCGCCGCGCCCTTGAATGGCGCCCATGATGGCTTCCTGCTCGTCGATGATGTCGGCCTCGTCGCCGAGAGCGAGCGCCATTGCCTGCTTGAGCGTGCGCGGCTTGTGGCGATCCTGTCCGGACTTCGCTTTCGCCAGCCTGTCCTCAACATAGGCATCATCCGGCGAGGCCGCGAGCAGGCGCGTGAGCAGGGCAACTGCTTCCTGGTCACGATTGACGCCACGCAGCAGTTCGGCCTGGCGCAGGGCGAGAAGACGCTGCGCGGTGAACGCGCGGGCGCGCGCAAAATAGGTTGGCTGCTCAGCCTCCTCCGCCCGCGGCGGATCGAACCGGTCGGGCGCCTCGTCATAGACAGCCAGCGCGCCGGCAATGTCGCCCAGCCCTTCGGCGAGCAGCGCGCGATGGCCGAGCAGCGTCGCCGCCGGCAGCAGGTTGCGCATCCGCGTGATCTCGCTCTGCGCATCTGCCGGGCGACCATTGAAGGCATAGACCCAGGCGCGCAGGTGATTGGCGCTCATCCAGTCCGGCGGGCGGCGACCCGACATTGCATCGATCGCAGCCTGCGCCGTTACCGGATCATTCGCGGCGAGCGCATCGACGATCAGGAAACCCCACGCGCCTGCATTGGTCTTCTTCGCATAGTCCTCGCGCACGCGGCCCATGAAGGCCGACATGTCGGCCGCCTCGATCATGTCGTTGGCGCCGGGATAATTGGCGAGGCCCTTGTCGTAGGGCGCGGTCGCCTTCGCAGCCGCCGACACCGGCGTCACGGGCGCAGGCTGCACGGCGGGATCCTTCGGCGGCGCGTTCGGATCGGCCTCAGTCTCCACCTGCGGCTGGGCGAGCGCCTCAACCGCGGCCATCATCCGCTTCGGCGCAGCATCCTCGCGCGGCAGCGATCCGCACGTGTTGACCGGCTGCACGCCGCCGCCCGTGAACACATAGACCGTCCGGCATCCGCCCGATGCATCGCCGAACCCCGGCGCCCCGATCGCGGCGCACGCCGAGAGCACAGCGGTGGCCGAAGCCGCAAGGAACAGGCGGAATTTCGTATGTGTCATGAGACGACGCTATCCGAAGGCAGGGACCGGCTCAACCGAGCCTCCCCGTCTAGTTGCGTCACATATTGGGGCGCGATGTGGGCAAGCCCGAGGCGTGTTGGCGGTGAGCACGCCCTCATGGCTCGACGGACAGCCCTTCGGGCCTGCTCACCTTGAAGGCTGCAGTTCCACTGGCGGTTCAGCCCTCACGGTGAGCAGCACGCGAAGCGTGCGCCCGTCGAACCACGAGTGCGTAAGCCCAAGCCTACATGTTCGGATAGTTCGGTCCGCCGCCGCCTTCGGGCGTGGTCCAGTTGATGTTTTGGTTCGGGTCCTTGATATCGCACGTCTTGCAATGGACGCAGTTCTGCGCGTTGATCTGGAAGCGCTGCTCGCCCTTCTCCTCGATCCACTCGTAGACGCCCGCCGGGCAGTAGCGGTTCGACGGACCGCCATAGACGCCCAGCTCGCTCTTCTTCTGCAGCTCCGGGTCGAGCACCTTGAGGTGCGGCGGCTGGTCCTCGCCGTGGTTGGTGAACGAGAACGCGACCGACGTCAGGCGGTCGAACGAGAGCACGCCATCCGGTTTCGGATAGGCGATCTTCTTGTGCTTCGAAGCCGGCTCGAGCGATTTCGCATCCGTCTTCGTGTGCTTCATGTTGCCGAAGAAGGAGAAGTTGCCGAACAGCGTGTTCACCCACAGGTCGAACCCGATCAGCGGAATGCCGGGAAAGGTTCCCCACTTTGACCACAGCGGCTTGGCGTTGCGGACCTGTTTCAGTTCCTTCTTCACCCAGCTGTTGTCATAGGCCTCGGCATACGCCTTCAGCTCGTCGCCCTGGCGGCCATTCACCACCGCGTCGAACGCGGCTTCGGCGGCCAGCATGCCGGTCTTCATCGCATTGTGGCTGCCCTTGATGCGCGGCAGGTTGACGAAGCCGGCCGAGCAGCCGATCAACGCGCCGCCCGGGAAGGTCAGCTTGGGCACGGACTGATAGCCGCCCTCGGTGATCGCGCGCGCGCCGTACGAGACACGCGTGCCGCCCTCGAGGAACTTCGCCACATCCGGGTGATGCTTGAAGCGCTGGAATTCCTCGTACGGCGAGATCCACGGGTTCTTGTAGTTGAGGTGGATCACGAAGCCGATCGACACGTAATTGTCGCCGAAATGGTAGAGGAACGAGCCGCCGCCCGTGCTGTTCGACAGCGGCCAGCCGAACGAGTGCTGAACATAGCCCTTCCGGAATTTCTCCGGCTTGATCTGCCACAGCTCCTTGATGCCGATGCCGAACTTCTGCGGCTGGCTATCCTTGTCGAGCTTGAAGTGGCTGGTCAGCTTCTTCGCCAGCGAGCCGCGCACGCCTTCGGCGATCAGCACATACTTGCCGTTGAGCTCCATGCCCGGGGAATAGTTCGGGCCCGGCTCGCCATTCTTCTCGATGCCCATCACGCCGGCGATGACGCCCTTCACCGATCCGTCCTCGCGCCAGGTTAGGTCGGATGCGGCAAAGCCCGGATAGATCTCGACGCCGAGCTCTTCGGCCTTCTTCGCCATCCAGCGCGTCACATTGCCGAGCGAACCGATGTACATGCCGTGGTTCTTGAGCGCCGGCGGCAGCAGGAAGTGCGGCAGCGTCACCCCGCCGCCTTCGCCCAGCCACATGAAGTTGTCGTGCAGCACCTCAGTCTCGAACGGGCAGCCTTCTTCCTTCCAGTTCGGGATCAGCTCGTTCATGGCCTTGGGGTCCATGACGGCGCCCGAAAGGATGTGCGCCCCGACTTCCGAGCCCTTTTCCAGCACCACGACGGAGACGTCTTTCCCCGTCTCGGCGGCCAGCTGCTTGATGCGGATCGCGGCGGCGAGGCCGGCGGGGCCAGCCCCCACCACGACCACGTCGAATTCCATGGACTCCCGCTCGACGGCCTCAGCTGTCATTATCCCGTTCTCCCAAGGCCTGCGGGATTCGTCCCCAAGGCGGAAATTCCAAATACCTATGGCTGGTTAGCCTCAGGTTTCGCAAGCAACAAGATTGGAGAAAAGGCTCCCGTGACGCACCCCCAGGCCACTTTGGCGCTCAAGGCGCTGGCCGATTTCTGGGCCGATATGGGCCTGGAGGAGGCGCGCGCGCTCAACATACAGCGTCCAGCTGCAACGTCCCGCCCAGCAGCGCCCACGCGGCAGGCCGTACATCCCCCCGGGAGCATGGGAACCGGCGTTCGCCCGGAACCCAAGCGTCTTAACAACAATCCCATCGCGGAAGCCCGCCGCCTTGCGGCAAGCGCCGCGACGCTGGGTGAACTCCGGGCCGCAGTTCAGGGCTTCAATGGCTGCGAGCTGAAGAAGGCGTCCAAGAACACCGTCGTCTGCGACGGCGCGTTCGACGCCGAGATCATGCTCGTGGGCGAGGCCCCCGGCGGGGAGGAAGACCAGATGGGCCTTCCCTTCGTCGGCCGCGCCGGCAAGCTCCTGGACAAGATGCTGGCGACAATCGGCATCAACCGCGCCGAGAACATCTACATCACCAACCTCATCTACTGGCGCCCGCCCGGCAACCGCGACCCCTCGCCGGTCGAGATGCAGATCTGCGCGCCCTTCCTCGCCCGCCAGATCGAGCTGAAGAAACCGAAGCTGCTGCTCACCGCCGGTAAGTTCGCGACGCAGGCGATGCTTGGCACCGAAGACGGCATCATGCGCCTGCGCGGCCGCAAGCTGCTCTACCGGCAGGACGGCCTGCCCGCACCGATCAAGTGCGTGCCGCTACTCCATCCCGCCTACCTGCTCCGCCGTCCGGAAGACAAGGCAAAGGCCTGGGACGATCTCCGCACCATCGCCGCGCTGTGCGACGAGATGGGCATCAAGCGCGGACAGGCGCTGTAGCAAACCGCATCACTGGGGGATGAGGGACATGCAACTGAATGCCATCTTCCTCCCCGTCGCCGTCCTCGCATTGTGGACGCTGTTCGTCCTGCTGCTCGTTCCGATCCGGCGCTTCGCTGCGGCCTCACAGAAGAAGGTGACGGCGGAGGATTTCCGCTTCGGCGAATCCGCCAATGTCCCCGGCGACGTCACCATTGCCAACCGCGCGTGGATGAACCTGCTCGAAGCCCCGCTGCTGTTCTACGTGGCGAGCCTCGTTTTTTACGTCACCGCCAGCGTGGATCAACCCGTCCTGATCATGGCGTGGGCATATGTCGGCCTGCGCATCACCCACACGCTGATCCACATCATCTACAACAAGGTCTTCCACCGTCTGACGGCCTTCGCCCTCAGCAATGTCGTGCTGGTGATGCTGTGGGTTCGGTTGCTGACCAGCCTGCTTTCCGCGCCGGGCGCCTGAAGTCCTCGTGATTGGCGTCGCCTAACGCCTCGGCTAGGCTCTTGCCCAACAGGAGTGAGGACAAACCTCAACGTTCGGGAGAGACGCCATGATTTCGACTGCCGCCTCGATGCTTGTCTCGCTGGCCATGATGCAGCAGGGCGCGCTCGTGCATCCGGAAACGCCATCGGCCAAGCCGCCCGTGACCGAAAAGCAGGTCGCGATCCCGACGCCTCCGCCGAAACCCGCCTCGCCCGTCGTCGGCAACGACCCGCGCACCGGCAAGCCGGTCGCCAAGAAAGGCCTCGGCCCCACGGACTATGCCTACACCATGCCCGAAGGCGTCACGACGAAAGAGGTCGTCTACTACTCCGACGGCGTCGCCTGCTACGCCAAGATCTTCTATCCGAAAGGCTTCGACGCCACGAAAAAGACCGGCGCCGTCGTGCTCGGACAGGGCTGGGCCGGATCGCACGTCTCCATCGAGAAGTATGCGGCCGCCTTCGCCAAGCACGGCCTCGTCGCCATGGCGATCGACTATCGCGGCTGGGGCAATTCCGAAGGCAAGGCGCGCGTGATCTCGCCGGTGAATCTCGGCGGCGGCATGGAGAAGGACGAGAACCGGCACGCAATCGTCAAGAACGCCACCGTCTGGATCAAGCGTACAGAACTCAACGCCAAGGATCAGCAGGAAGACTATCGCAACGCGATCTCCTTCATCCAGGGCGAACCCGGCGTCGACCCGGACAAGATCGGCGTGTGGGGCTCGAGCTATGCCGGCGGAAACTCGCTCGCCGTCGCAGGACAGGATGCGCGCGTGAAGGTCATCGCCGTGCAGATACCCGGCATCGGCGGCGACCCCACCGGCCTCAAGCCGCAGACCTACACCGGCGCGATCCTTGCCGACGCCATCAAGCGCGCCCGCACGGGCCAGGGCGCCGAGATGTGGACGGGCTATTCCCGCTCGCTGCTGATCGACTCGCAAATGCTGGAAGCCAACCGCGAGAACAACACGCTGCAATGGGCGAAGAACATCGGCGAGCGCCCCTTCATGGTGATCGTCGCCCAGTATGACGAGCTCATCAACAACGAGGCCGCCGGCAAGGCCGCCATCGACCTGGCGAAGGGCCCCAAGGAATACATCGTGGTGCCAGACATTACCCACTTCGAGATGTATTCCGGCAAGCCCTTCGAGATCTCGAGCGAAGCGGCGGCGCGCTGGTTCACGACGTATCTGAAATAGGCATGTAACGGCGGGGGTCTCTGGCGCGTATTCCGCCAGAGGCAACCCACGCGGAGGACCGCCATGATGACACGCCGCAACCTTCTCCGGACCGGAACAGCCATCGCCGGCGGTCTGATCGCGACGGCCTGCTTCGACGGCGGAGAAGCCGCCGCCCAGAAGGAAACCTTCGAGGTCACCCACACGGACGAGGAATGGCGAAAAATCCTGGGCGATGAGGCCTGGATGGTCCTGCGCCACGAGGACACCGAATATCCCGGCTCCAGCCCGCTCGACCGCGAGGCGCGCAAGGGCATCTATCACTGCGCCGGATGCGACCTGCCCGCCTACGACAGCGCGACCAAATTCCACTCCGGCACCGGCTGGCCGAGCTTCTACGAGCCCATCAAGGGCGCCGTGCGCGAGAAGACTGACCGAACGCTCGGCATGATCCGCACCGAGGTCCACTGCCGCCGCTGCGGCGGCCATCACGGCCACGTCTTCGACGACGGCCCCCGTCCCACCGGCCTCCGCTACTGCATCAACGGTCTGTCGCTGAAATTCGTGGCGGCCTGACCTACTTCGGCAGCCTCCAAGAGATCGTCATCTCGAACGGTGGGTTGCACCAGTCTATCGGCTTTCCGGTGCTGTCGGTTGCGGGTGTCATGGTGGCCCTGCTCGCGCCTTCGACGCTTGCCCGGTCCAAGGCCTCGCTTCCTGACGACTGCACGACCTTCACATCGCGCGTCCTCCCATCTGGCGCGACGCACATGGACAGTTTTACGTCGCCTTCCTGACGAAGCCTGAAAGCCTCCTGAGGATAGGGAACTTTGCCAGTCGTCTGACCCGTCTGGCTGGAAGATGCTGCCGCCGAGCTTGCGCAAGCACCCGCCAGATCTATCGCCAACGCTCCCCCGAGCAGCCCTCTGATCGCACCTGAAACCTTCATATGGAATGCCCCCTGACCACGCCTGTTACTTGCGCGCGGATACACTGTTCATCGAGCAGACAACCAGTAAGCAAACCGCGGCGGACCAGGGGCTCTGGTCCGCCGCCTCGCTTTCGGGACGGGATCTGGCTGCGGGCTGGCCCCGTCCCGGGGCCCCTACGGCCCTGCGTTCCGGGGGAGGCCGTTCACAGATCATACGCCGATCAGAATCGGTGTAAACTCTATTTGTTCTTTTTTTATCCCCTTTATGTTCTATTGTCCCGTGTGTGGTTAGCGGGACAGAGCGATGCCTCCTCAGGAAAAATGGAAAACGCGATCGCGCGACGCCGACTGGGCCGAGATACGCGATCATGCCCGCGGCCGCGGCGCCCTCTCCAACGCCTCGGGGCGTTTCGAGATGCAGTTCACCGAACCCTTCGACGATGGCTGGGGCGACGACGTTGACGACGAGTTCCGGCCGAAGGCGCTGCAGACGGAAACCATCGTCGAGAAGCCGAAGACGATCATCACATACAACACCTCGCCCGACATCTCCTTCGACCGGACGATCAACCCCTACAAGGGCTGCGAGCATGGCTGCATCTACTGCTTCGCCCGGCCCAACCACGCCTATCGCGGCCTTTCCCCCGGCCTCGACTTCGAAAGCAAGATCTTCGTCAAACCAAGCGCCGCCGCCCTGCTGGAAAAGGAGCTCTCGAAGAAGAGCTACAAGCCCGGCCGCATCATGCTAGCGGGCGACACCGACATCTATCAGCCGCTGGAGAAGGAGCTGCGCATCACGCGCTCCATCCTCGAAGTGCTGGCGCGCTACGATCATCCGGCCGCGCTGATCACCAAGTCTGCGCTGATCCTGCGCGATATCGACATCATTGCACCGATGGCCGCGAAGGGCCTCGTCTCGGTCGCTGTCTCCTTCACCACGCTCGACAAGCGCCTTGCACGAACGATGGAGCCGCGCTGCGCGGCGCCCTATCGCCGTCTCGATACGATGCGCGAACTCAGCGCCGCCGGCGTTCCCGTCACGGTGATGACCGCGCCGATGATCCCTGCCCTCAACGAACCCGAGATGGAAACGTTGCTTGAAGCAGCAGCGGACGCGGGCGCAAAACGCGCAGGCTATGTCCTTCTCCGGCTGCCGCTGGAGATCGCGGGCCTTTTCACCGAATGGCTCGAGGCGAACTATCCCGACCGCGCGAAACGCGTGATGACGCTGCTGCGCTCGATGCACAAGGGCGAGGACTACCGCTCCGAATGGAAAGTGCGCCAGCGCGGCGGCGGTCCCTATGCCGATCTCATCGCCAGGCGCTTCGCCAACGCCACGCGCCGGCTCGGCCTCAACCAGGTCAATGTCAACCTGCGCACCGACCTCTTCCGCCCACCCGCCGCACAGGACAAAAGCGGCCAGATGAACCTGTTCGGCGAATAGCGCATGGATGAGGGGCGCTTATGGTAAATTCCCGCTTAACCATTGACTCAACTGGTTATTTACCCGGGTCAGCGAGTCTCGACGCTTCAGTCCAATTCGGGCGTGGCGTGAGTATCGAAAATGGCGATCAAAACGATCGACCCTCAGATCGAGAAGACCGTTCAGAAGAACGCGAAAACGAAGCCGGCGGCTGCCGCTTCAAAGGTTATGGCGAAGCCTGCGCTGCCACTCGACCAGATCGTCGTCGGCGACTGCATCGCCTCGATGAACGCGCTTCCGGAAGCCTCCGTCGATCTCGTCTTCGCCGACCCGCCCTACAACCTGCAGCTCGGCGGTGATCTCACGCGTCCCGACAACTCCCATGTCGACGCCGTGAATAACGACTGGGACAAGTTCGATTCCTTCGCCGCCTACGACAAGTTCACGCGCGACTGGCTCAAGGCCGCGCGGCGCATCCTGAAGCCTGATGGCGCCATCTGGGTGATCGGCTCGTATCACAACATCTTCCGCGTCGGCGCGGCGATCCAGGACCTCGGCTTCTGGATCCTCAACGACGTCGTGTGGAACAAGGCGAACCCGATGCCCAACTTCAAGGGCACGCGCCTCACCAACGCGCACGAGACCCTTATCTGGGCCACGCGCTCTGAGAAGCAGAAGAAATACACGTTCAACTACGACGCGCTGAAGACCGCCAATGACGACGTGCAGATGCGCTCGGACTGGTGGACGATGCCGATCTGCTCGGGCGGCGAGCGCCTCAAGGGCGATGACGGCAAGAAATCACATCCGACGCAGAAGCCCGAAGCCCTGCTCCACCGTATCATCGTCGGCACCACGAACCCCGGCGACGTGATCCTCGATCCGTTCTTCGGCACGGGTACGACAGGCGCAGTCGCGAAGCTGCTCGGCCGCCACTTCATCGGCCTTGAGCGCGACAAGGATTACATCGAGGTCGCCACCCGCCGCATCGCCAATGTCCGCGCGCTGGGCGCCGAGGACATCGAAGTTCAGTCGAGCAAGAAATCCGAGCCGCGCGTACCCTTCGGCGCGCTGGTCGAGCATGGTCTCGTGCGTCCGGGCGATCGCCTGTTCTGCCCGCAGAACCGCCACGTCGCCCGCGTCCGCGCCGACGGCTCGATCGCCAACGGCGAAGCCACCGGCTCGATCCACCGCATGGGCGCCCATGTGCAGAACGCGCCGTCGTGCAATGGCTGGACGTTCTGGCACTACAAGTCCGACCAGGGCCTTGCCCCGATCGACCTCCTGCGCCGCAAGTTCCGGGCGCAGATGGGACTCTAGACTTCAGTCCTCACGACGCCCGCCACTGAGAAACTCTTCCCCTGCAACCTGCTCCGGCGATTTGCCGGGCAAGCGTTTGCGCCTTGCCATCTGGTGCAGGGCGCTGCCCATGAGCCCCATCACACCGAACCCCAACGCTGGCGCAGCGAGCGAAGAAACCGGCCACTTGAATACGCCGACAAGCAGGGAGATGAGCGCCACACCCAGACCAAACCAGATCAGCGCCAGCACGAAGGTCACGACAGCCAGCTGCCAGATCCAAGCCCCGCTCTTTTTGCCAGCTCTTTCTGACTCGGTTCCGACCATGTGCTGATCATCGCGAGGCATCCGCAGATGTCCAGCGCCGCAGCTAGGCGCCTAGCGCACGCTTCAGAATGCTGACGAGTTGCGTGTGGTTGGCGCTGCCATGGGCAGTGTCCAATGCCGCCTGCCCCATCGGCGCCAGCTTCGCGCGTTCCGCAGCATCCGCGACCATCCGCTCCAGCACGGCGGCCAGATCGGTATCGCCTTCCACGCGGATGAAGTGCTTGCCCGACTCCAGCGGCAGGCCCTCGGCGCCGATGTCCGTCGTCACGATCGGCGTCGCATACTCCAGCGCATCGACGATCTTCGTCTTCACGCCCGTGCCGGTCAGGATCGGCGCGACGAGAATCGCATCGCCTCCGAGGAAGGCGCCAAGGTCATCGACGAACCCGAGTGCAGCGACATGCGAAAGCTGCAGGTTCGGATTCACGACGCCCGCAGCCTCGAACCGGTAAGGTACGGCAGGCTCTGCCAGCCTCTGTTTGAGGATCGCAGCGGCGCGATCCAGCACGCCCAGCGCCTCCGCATTCGGCGCATAGTTGCCGCTGCCGATGAAAACGAAACGCAGGCTGCTTGCATGGCTGCGCGCGGACTTTGGCCGCTGTTCGATGATCGGTGGAAAGCCCAGCACCGGCTTTGCAGACTGGCCGCCAGCCAGCTTCGCCGCCTCGGCGGGTGAAACCAGGAGGATGGCGTCGAACAGGTCCGCAGCCTTGCGTTCAAGCCGCGCGATCAGCGGCTTCTCGACCTGCAGAAGGACACGCGGCAAGGCGCGGGCAAGTGTGCGCAAAGGACCAGGCAGCTTCTTCTCGAACGTCCCGCTGATTGCACCCTGCTTCTTGTTCTTCAGCATGCGCATGTAGCGCACCGACAGGAGGTCATCCATGTCGAGCACCAACCGCACTTTCGGAAGCTTCCGCCTGACCAGCTTGGCCAGCGGATAGAGCCGGAGCATGTCGATCATGACGACGTCCGGCGAGATGCGCTCAATCGCTTCTTCGAGCTTGCGACGCGCGGCGCTCGAATTGAACAGGTGGCATTGCAGCGGCCACAGCGGATGCGTCGCCAGATTGACGGCCGTCTCCATGGCGCCGGGCATCGGCAGAATTCCCGCGAGCTTCACATGTGCTGGAACCGGGTTCGTGCTGGCGCTGCCGTCAGAAATGGCGAGCAGGTGCACTTCGCCGATGTCGGCCGCGAGGCTCAGCGTCTGGTCGATCATGCGCTGGCGCCCGACCTGGACCGGCCATGGCCAGCGCCCTGCGACGTAGAGAATCTTCATGGCCGACGAACGTGAACCTGCTGGAGCCAGGACCTGCATAGCAGACAGGTGCTAACAAACCGCCGACGCCAACACTTTTTTCACGCACCTTTCCCGGGAAAACAGAGGCCCGCTTACTTCGTCAGCCCCGCCTTCGCTTCGGCCAGCCCCTGATTCAGCCAGCCGAGTTCGTTACGGTTGGTCGAGGCCTTGATCAGCGCTTCGAACGCCGCGACGCGGGCCTTCAGCACATCCTTGTCGCCCGGTGCGCCCTCGACGCCGACGGATGTCATCTGCAGCGCCTGAACCAGCTTGCCCCGCCCGATCAGCTTCATCGCTTCGTCCGCGATTCTTTTCGGCCCGCCGGCGAGCTTGACCAGCTCCGGCGAAACGCTGTTGCGGCCTTCGGCGAACATTTCCGCCGGGTCGCCGTTGAACCAGCCGGCATAGCCCTCATAGATCCCGCGCACCGACCAGGCGATCTTGCCATACCCCTCCCCCACATCGAGCTGAGGCGGCAGCTTGATCTCCGCCATCAAGGTGTGGACGTCCTTGCCGTCATTCATGCCCTTCACCACCGCGTCATGCACATAGACAATGGCATCACGCATCTTGGTCAGCTGCCGCTTCACCTCATCTTTCCCAACAATTGCAGGGCCATGGCTCGGGATGACAATCTCCGGCTCAAGCGACAACACCTTGTTCAGCGAGTTGATGTAGTCCATCGCCCAGCGCGGCCTTGTTCCACGAAGCGTGTACATGTTCGGGAACGACTCGTAGAAATTGTCGCCCACGAACGCCGCCTTCAGTTTCGGGACCCACACGGTGAGATGGTCCGGCGTTTCGCCCGGCGTGTGCAGCAGCTGAAGCTTCGCGTCACCAACATCGAGATCCAGCTTCTCGCCAAAGGTGATGTCCGGAACGATTGCCCCTGCCCCCGCCGCCAACGCCTGGGCACGGGGCGACGCCGCGCCACCACCGCCCGCGAACTGGAACTGCGCGCCATTTCGTTTTGCGAAGAAGCCCGCGAGCAGACGCTGATATCCGAGGAATTCGGTGAACTGCTCCTGCGCGACAACCTTCGCACCGGCGCCCTTCCACAGCGCAACGCCGCCCGTGTGGTCGCCATGGCCGTGCGTGAGGATCACATAGGCCGCCTTCGTCACGCCGGACTGTTGCAGCAAATCGAAATGCGCCTTCGACGCCGGTGGCCGCGATGTATCGATGATCACCGCGCCGGCCGATGTCTCGAGCACGATCGTGTTCGACGACACGTTGCGCCCCATCACATAGGAAAGCCCCGGAGCGACCTTGATGACAGAGAGGTTCTGCGTCGGGTCGCCAAAATCCATGCTGGAGGGAAGCTGCGGCGCCTGCTGCGCCATGCCCGTCTGGCAGACCGTCAGCGCAAGCACGCCTGCAATCGCCAATGTCATCCGCATACGCGACTCCGTATTTGATACCCTTCAGTATCGCATTGACGCGCGATCGCAAAGGACACGACGTCGCGGTGGTTTCAATCTTGCGTTTCGCCGTCTACCTCGGAGGAACACAGACGGAGACACATGATGAAACTCTACTACATGCCCGGCGCCTGCTCGCTCGCAGCCCACATCCTGCTGCGCGAAGCGGGCCTTCCTGTTGAGCTCGAAAAGGTCGACCGCGACAAGAAGACGGAGCATGGCGAGAACTTCCTCGAAGTGACACCGAAGGGCTATGTCCCCGCCCTGCGCATGGAGGATGGCGACATCCTCACCGAGAACATCGTCATCCACAACTACATTGCAGACCTGCGGCCCGCCTCGAGGCTGGCTCCGCCGCATGGCACGAAGGCGCGCCTCCGCCAGGACGAACTAGCCGTCTATATCTCCACCGAGATCCACAAGACTTATGGCCCGATGTTCAATCCTGCCCTGCAGGAAGACGCGCGCCAGCTCCAGCGCGACAAGCTCGTCGACCGCTATGCCCTGATCGAACAGCTCCTATCTGATGGACGCGCCTATCTCACCGGCGATCACTTCGCCACTGTCGACAGCTATCTCTTCACCGTCACGCGCTGGGCTGCCGGCCAGAAGGTTGATCTCTCGAAATTCCCGAAACTGCTCGCTTGGCAGAAGCGCGTCGGTGAACGCCCCGCCGTGAAGGTCGCCCTCGAAGCCGAGGGCCTCGCGAAGCCCGCCTAGACCGATAAGTACTGCGTCAGCGCCGCCATGTTCTGGATGAAGGTCCCTACCGAAATCCCGACGGGCGGCGCATCCGTGATGTAGGGCGACGTATCGGTGCCGTCGCCCACGCGCGTGGTCGAATAATCGCCTGGCGCGAGCTCGGCCGGGCCCGGTCCTGCATAGGGATTGCTCGTCGCGACCAGCGGCGTCGGCCACCAGCCATCTGCGTTCAGCTCCGCGATGACCTTGCCGATGCCTTCATCGGTCGGCGCATCCTCAGCGCCGGAGCCGCGGTTCGAATTGAGATCCGACACCTCGACGTTCTGCGTCGTGAAGAAACGCGGGAGGGGCTGTTTAGCCTTCAGCGGCGAGTAGCGCGAGGCATCTCCCGGGCTCGTCGCCTCCAGCTTCGCAAGCCGTTTCCGCAGCTGGTCCGTCTTCACGATGCGTGTCGGCGAATAGTGCCCGATCGCGCCTTCCAGCCTGTCCGTCACATAGTACGCGCCGTTGACCACGTTCGATCCGCGCCGGTGGACATAGAGCGGTTTGTTCGTCCCGGGCTCGATGAAGGTCGGATGCGTGCGTTTCTCGTTCGCAACGTCCGCCGGCAGCCTTACGCTGTCGAGCCAGTCCAACGCCTCGCCAACACGCGCCAGGAAGGAGCGATCACCCGTCAGCTCGTAGAAGTTCATCAGCTGCGAGACATTGTTCGACGTCGTGTGCGTCACGAACGCCAACGGTTCATAGCTCCGCGCCGCCGCCGGCTTGAGATCGCTCACGTCATGCTGCAGCCCCCAAGCCGCTTGCGGCTTTGGCTGCTGCGTCACCTTGAATGACTCCATCGCGCGCTGGACCGGATCCCCCACGCGGGCGTCATTCATGGTCTGCGCCACCATGATCAGGAACTTGATGTTCTCGCCCGCCACATCGTCATTGAAGGTAATGTGGCGCGTATAATCTGGCATGCCGTGCAGGCCTGCAGCCTCGGCAAACGGAAAACGCTGCGGCCAGCCGCCGACCTGATACTGGCTGTCCAGCACGAAGCGGATCGCCTTCTCCAGCGGTGGGCCGAACTCGTCGCCCTTCCCTTCGAGATGCATGCGCAGCATCAGTTGCGAGGCTTCAGACGTTCCCGCATCATCGAAAGTTGCGTTGCCGTAATAGTGCTGGAACTCCTCCAGCCGCCATCCATTGGCGCCGATGGTGGCGTACCAGTCTTTCAGCGACGCCTCGCCTGCGAAGTCGAAGATATAGTTCCAGCCGCCCGCCGGATGCTGCGCCTTCACCAGCGCGCGGGTGGTTGCAACCGCCGCCTGCCAGAACTGTTCGTCGCCGGTTGCGTGATACGCATCCAGATAGGCGTGTCCCATCGTAGCCGTACCGGGCGGCTGCACCCACAGCATGGTGCGCTTCGCCTCCATCTCGCCCCACAGCCGCGAGAAGTCTGGCAGGTAAGACCAGACATAGCCGCCCTTATGGGCGACCGTGTCCGTCATGAACCGCGTCGCGCGCTTCATCGCCGCCAGCGCCTCCGCCGATTGCGGACGCACAGACAGTCGCGGAGCCTGCGCCGTAGCGCAGGCCGCCAGATAGCCTGGCAGACTGATGAGCGTGGCGCGTCGCGTAAGCTTCATGGCCCCAGCATGCGCGCGGAATGACACCGGTGGCAATACCGGGGCCCGAAGGCTCCGTTATTGTGCCTTTTCAGCCCGCTCCCGCGCTTCCTTCAGCGCCGGATAGTATTGCATGAAGGTCGTATCCACGGTCGCGTGTTCCTGGTGGCAGGAATAGCAAGCCTGCGAACGCGGGATCGCCACGCCCGTCTTCGCCCCGGCGCCGTAGCCATAGAACGTCCAGGTGCCCGGTCCGCCCTTCTCGTCCTTCACATGCAGCGAGCGGCCGACAACGGCGCCCTGCGTCTTGCCGCCCTTGGCCGGCGCGACCTCGGTGACTGGCGTACGCACTTCCAGCGCGAAGATAGCGCCGACCGGGAATTTTCCGGTCTTCACATAGGCGTCGTAGCTCTCCGGATCGAGCCGCACGGCATTCAGTGTCGTGCCGCCGTCGCCTTCATACGATAGCGCATAGGTCGTCCCGACCGTCGGCCAGCGATCCATGTTCTCCGGAATGACGATCTTGCCGTCGGCGTCATAGGTCGGCCCGGCGAAAGCCGCGGCCGCAAGCGAGACCGCCGCCACAAGTCCGGCGGCGACAGGCAGAAGGCGTTTCATGTTTTTTGCGTCCCGTATCAGTGTCCCCTCTCAGCGGAGGACTATGCTCCCGAATCCGCTTGCGAGTGAGCTATCGGCAGAGGAAAGACGCAAGCCTGAACGCCCCACGATTGCGGACACAGACACGACGTTTCGCGCCAAAAGCCCTTGTCTCACGCGGGTTTGAGGTCAGTTCGCCCCGCCCTCTTCGGCGTCGTTCGCCTGCACCAGCTTGCCTTCGCGCTCCAGCTTGCGCGCTCCGGAAAGGATGCCCGTCAGCGCATAATTGCCTTCATGGCAGGCGTATTCGAACCAGGGCTGCGTCCGGTTCATCGACATCTCGCCCTTCCAGGGCTGGGTGTAGAGTGAGGCGTCCTCCACGGTGAACTCGTAAGTCACCTGCATCTCGCTCCAGCGCGAGAACCGCTCCGTCACCACGCCCTGCGCCGAGATGAAGCCGCGCTGCCCAGGATTGGCATTCACCGTTTCCACCACCAGCGCGTCGCCCTCATACCAACCGACCGAGTCGCCCAGCCATGGCGTCATCACCTTCGGCTTGTGGTTCGCGCGCGCCTCACTGGCCGACGCGAACACCGGAATGATCCGCGCATCGTGCACCATCTCGACCAGGATCATGGCATGCTGGGGCGTCTGCACGATCTGATAGCGGTTGTTGTAGATCACATTGCCCATAACCGGCCCGCCCGCCGATCCGAAACCGACAAGGCAGCGCTCGCTCGGCGGCCGCGTCTCCGGATTGTCGTACGAACCGATCTGCCCGCCGCGTAGTGGATTGGGCGGCACCGGCCCACCCAACGCCAGCTTCTTCGGATCCTTTTCCGAGCGCTTTGGCGTAAACGCCTCGATACCGAGTTCGATGGACGACGACCCGCCCGTGCCCGGTCCTGCATTGCGCCGCGCCGGATCCTTGTACGGAATGCGCCCGTCTGCGGGATCGACAATCCATGACGAGCGCAGCGTGCCCTTCACGCTCGCCACTTTCGATCCCTGATCGATCCAGAACGAGTTGTAGCCGCCGCCCGAGATCAGATCCGTGCCGTCCAGCAGCCGCCCGTCGCGCGTATCGGATGGCTTCGCCTCCTCGCGCGTCGAGATGTTGTAGTAATCGGCCTTCTCCATGCGATCGGCTTCAGCTGGCGTCAGCACCAGCTTCTCGAAACCCGGCTCGCGCTGCATGTCGGTGACGGACGCATTCGACCACACGCCCTGCAGGTCCGGCACGCCCCAGCTTGTCTTCGGCGGCGTGTAGCCCGGCGCGTGCGTCTGTGCGTAGGCGGGAAGGGCAAGCGCAGCTACGAGCAGGATCAATCCAAGCCCGCGACGTGCGCCCATGATCCGCTCCCTAGTTGCCGCGACCCTCTTCGGTCGCGTTGGCTTTCACTGTCTTGCCTTCGCGCTCCTGCTTCCGAGCGCCGGCGAGGATGCCTTCCATGGCGTAGTTACCTTCATGGCAGGCGTATTCGTAGAACGGCTCCTTCGACCAGTTCAGCGCCATCTCGCCCTTCCACGGCTGGGTGTACTGCGTGGCGTCGTCGACCGTGAATTCGTATGTGATCTGGTCCTTGTCCCAGCGCGTGAAGCGCTCTGTCAGCACGCCATCTTTCGACAGATAACCGCGCTGCGCCGGCATCACATTGCGCGTCTGCACGACGAGCGTGTTGCCCTCATACCAGCCGACGGATTCACCGAGCCACTTCTTGATCGTCCCGTTGCTGAACCTGGCATCGGCCGCACTCTTCACGATCGGGATGATGCGCGCATCGTGCACCATCTCGATCAGGATCAGCACCGACTCCGGCGACTGCACGATCTGGTAATGATTGTTGTACAGCACGTTCGTCATCACCGGTCCGCCGGTGTTGCCGAAGCCGATGATGCAGCGCTCGCCCATCGGACGTGTTTCCGGATTGTCGTACGACCCGAACCCGCCGCCCGCATTGCGATCAACGGCGCCCGGCCCCTGCACTGTTCCCGTTTTCGAAGCGGCGCCGGTCGGCGCCCCCGGCGTTCCAGCTGCCGGACGCGCCGGAGCAGCAGGCGCCCCGCCCTTGCGCGGAATGCGGCCCGTCGCAGGTTCAACGATCCACGACGAGCGCGGCTCGCCCTTCACGATCGCAACCTTCGACCCCTGATCGACCCAGAACGCGTTGTAACCGCCACCCGAAAGCAGGTCCGAGCCATCGAGCAGTTTCGCGGTCTTGAGATCGGTCGGCTTCGCGTCCTCGCGCGTGCGATTGTTGTAGTAGTCCTCGCCTTCCATCTTCTTCACTTCGTCAGCCGTCATGACGAGGTTCGGATATTCCGGCGAGCGCTGCATGTCGGTGATCGACGCGTTGGACCATGTGCCCTGCAGGTCCGGCACGCCCCAGCTGGTCTTCGGCGGCGTGTAGCCGGGCGCATGTTGAGCGTGCGCGACGCCAGCCAGCGCGATCGCCGCGGCAGAGGCGCAAAGAGCGGCCTTCAGCAGGGATAGCTTCATTGATCTCCTCCAAGAGTGGCGCGCGATCTCTTGCCGCAGCGTCTGCCCTGACCGTTTTTGAAGGAGCGTACGTATCAACGCAAGGCGGCTGCCGGGATGGCGAGGGTGGGATTTCCCTAGCACACGACCTTGTGTTGGAGATCCGACATGATCTTTGCTGCACCGCCGCAATGAGCTAGGTGGATCGTCTCGAAACGGGAGTGACGACGGATGGCGGACGGCATCGTGATTGCGGACCTGAGGGCGACAATTCGCCAGGCGGCGTCTGATGCGGAGGCCTATTTCCTTGAACTGCGCAAGTCTGTTGCCGCGCAGGTCGCCCCCGGCGGAAAAATCGACCGCAAGAAGATCGATGAAGAGCAACGCTCCACCCACGGCCTCGCCTGGGTTCTGACCTATGTCGAGACGCTCAAGGAAACCGCCAACTGGGCCGACCGCATCGCCGAGGAAGGCAAATTTGGCGAGATCGAACAGCTCCTGACGCAGATCCTGTTCGGCGAATACCTTTACCAGCTCGGCGGCGGCCTGCCGATGACGCAGCTTGAGATCGTACGCCCGAGCGACATGACGACCGACCCGGCCGTCATCCAGAAACTCGGCACGCCGGCGATCCTGACGCTTATCGCAAAGGGCAACACCGCCGCCGCTCGCATGGCCGCCGCGAAACACATCCGCGGCTTCCTCGAGAGCCAGAAGGCGACCGTCGAATACACCGGCCTCGAAGACACGTTCGAACAGATCCGCGAACAGTTCCGCGCCTTTGGCAAGGAAGTCGTCGAACCCTACGCCCACGAATGGCACCTCAAGGACGAGCTCATCCCCGACAGCGTCGTGAAGCAGATGGGCGAGATGGGTGTTTTCGGCCTCACCATCCCGGAAGAGTTCGGCGGCCTTGGCCTCGGAAAGACGTCGATGTGCGTCGTGTCGGAAGAACTCTCGCGCGCCTATATCGGCGTCGGCTCGCTCGGCACGCGCTCGGAGATCGCGGCCGAACTCCTCCTCAACGGCGGCACGCGCGCCCAGCAGGAGAAGTATCTCCCCGGCATCGCCTCGGGTGAAATCCTGCCCACCGCCGTCTTCACTGAACCGAACACCGGCTCCGATCTCGGCTCGCTCCGCACCCGCGCCGCCAAGGACGGCGACACCTGGAAGATCACCGGCAACAAGACCTGGATCACGCACGCTGCGCGCGCCGACCTGATGACGGTCCTGGCCCGCTCGATCCCGGACACCAACAACTTCTCCGGCCTCTCCATGTTCATCTGCGAGAAGCCGCGCGGCACCGACGCCGACCCCTTCCCCGCCAAGGGCATGACCGGTGGCGAGATCGAAGTGCTCGGCTATCGCGGCATGAAGGAATACGAGATCGGCTTCGACGGTTTCGAAGTGCCCGCCGGCAACCTGCTCGGCGAAGTCGAGGGCCAGGGCTTCAAGCACCTGATGGCCACGTTCGAAGGCGCCCGCATCCAGACCGCCGCCCGCGCCATCGGCGTCGCGCAATGCGCGCTTGAACTTGGCCTCAAATATTCGCTCGACCGTACCCAGTTCGGTCGCCAGATCTTCGACTTTCCGCGCACATCGGACAAGTTGGTGATGATGGCCGCTGAACTCGTCGGCGTACGCCAGCTCACCTACTTCTCCGCGCGCCAGAAGGACCAGGGCAAGCGCTGCGACCTCGAAGCCGGCCTCGCGAAAATGCTCGCCGCCCGCATTGCCTGGGGCGCGGCCGACAACGCCCTGCAGGTCCATGGCGGCAACGGCTTTGCGCTCGAATATCCTGTCAGCCGCGTCCTCTGCGACGCGCGCATCCTCAACATCTTCGAGGGCGCCGGCGAAGTGCAGGCCATGGTCATCGCTCGCCGCACCATCGACGAATTCATCGGCGCGAAGAACTAGGCTCCGGCAACTAGGCGCAAGCCCGGCGGCGCCTTACCTTCTCCCCAAAGAGGAGCGCCGCCATGGCTGAACCGATCCGCAAAGACCTGCCCGTCTTCCTGCACGACGGCGACGTCGCCATCGGCGCCGTCCGCGGCATGAAGGACAACGACCTCATCATCTACATCGAGAACGCCGGCGATTTCACGCTGCCGCGCTCGGTCGTACAGGACGTGCACGAGCACAAGGTGATCCTCGACGGCCGCAAGCTGGATGCCCGCGTCCGCACCGCCATCAACCGGGCGCACAACGCCGAGGATGACGACGATCACGAACCGATTGAGTAGACGCTGAACCTCAGCGCGTGCGCATCGCGTCGGCGATGCGAAAGAACGCTGGCTCGAGTTCTGCGCGCAGCTCCTCTGATTCGATTGTTTCGACCATTGCCTGCTTCATGCACGACAGCCATTGATCGCGCTCGTTCTCGCCGATCGGAAGCGCGCGATGCAGCCTCATGATGCAAGGCCTATCTGTCCGCTCGAACCAGTCCCGCGGCCCGCCCATCCAACCCATCAGGAATTCCGCCAGGCTGTCCGCTACAGGTGTCAGGTCCGCGTCATGCATCGCGCGAATGCCGGCTGTTTCGGGCCGGTTGGACATGATTTCGTAGAAACGGATCGCCAGCCTCTTCAGGGCTTTGCGTCCTCCGATCTGATCGAAGGGCGTCACGCGTTCAGCGTGGGCCTGGTTCATGCGGTCACTCCCCAAATTGGAAGTGCAACAGATGCCCCGCGCATTCGCGCTCGGTTTGATCCAGATCACAGACGAGGCAGCCGAGATAGTCAGCCCGCCGGAGTCGCGTCCGGCGCAGGCTTCTTGTGAGCAACGGGAACGTTGCTCGCCGCCGCCGCGACGACGTCCTTGCGACTCGCATCGGAAATAGCGTGTTTCGCCATGATCCGGGTCAATAGCCAGGCATAGAGGCCGCTGGCCGGCATGATGATCGCGACCTTGAACAGGATCCAGACATTCACCCCGTCCATCGTGTAGCCGAGCAGCGTGTAAGTGTTGCCCGGCGCGTAGGAGATACGCACCACCTCGTTCGCGACAGCAGTCGCCACGAAGAACCACGCGAAACTCCAGGTGAACTGGTCCCAGCCCTTCTGCGTGTAGTGGAACGTCTTCTCGAAGATGTACTTGAAGAAGTTCTTCTTGAGGAACAGGCCGACGAACAGGAACAGCGCGAACATCGCGTTGAAGATCGTCACCTTGAACTGTACCCAGAACGGGTTGTGCGTGATCAGGGTCAGAATGCCGAACACGACCGTCACGCTCGAAGCGATCAGGGGAAAGATCGGCAGGCGCTTCAGCACGACCATCATCGCAATGATTGCAATGCCTGTGGAGATGATCAGCGCCCAGGTGCCGTCCTCGACGCTGCCCGTGATGGCGTTGACGACGAACAGCGCCACCAGCGGCCCAAACTCGGACGCGATGTTGACGGTCTGCTCCGCGTTGAACGGATAAATCCGTTTCACCCAGCTCATCAGGCGTATTTCCTGTCCCTGCACCGTACCCCAGACGGCATCTGAGAGACTGCGCTGCTTGTTTCAAGTCATATCGCGGCAGGATAGCGGCGCATAAGTGATCAAAGTTCAAACAGTTGCCCGTGAAACGCAGCTCCGGTCGAACATGTCGCGGATGCTGTAGCGGCAATCTCCGGCACGCGCTTGCCTCTCTGAACCATTCGACGACCCTGCCAGAAACCGTCTAGAGTGCCCGGAAAAGACTGGGGAGATTCATGAAACGCCTTGCCGGAATCCTGTTCGCAGCTGCGCTGGCCGGATGCGCCAGCATGGGTCAGACCTCCGCCGGAGGCTCCGGCTGGGCCGGCGCCTGGGGCGCCTCTCCCAATCCGCCGCCCGCCGCAGCCAAAGCTTTCGAGAACCAGACCGTTCGCCAGGTCGTCCGTCTGTCCGCGGGTGGATCGCAGATCCGCATCCGCTTCACCAACGAGTATGGCGACAAGCCGCTGGATATCGGCGCCGCAACGGTTTCCCTGGCCGACGCCGACGGCAAGCCGACCGGCGCAACGCTCGACATCACCTTCAACGGAGCGAAGACCGTCGCCATACCGCCAAAGGCGCCGATGCTCAGCGACCCGATCGCGTTCGATGTGAAGGCGCTCGACTCGCTTTCGATCAGCCTCTTCCTGCCGACCGCCACGGGCCCCTGCACCTGCCACTTCGCCGGCACGGCCACGGCTTTCATCTCAGCCCCCGGCAATTTCACCGCCGCCGCCTTCGAGCCGGCGTCGACCTTCACCAACCGCGCGTTCCTCTCTGCGGTTGAAGTCTCGACAGCCAGCCCGCGCACCATCGTGACGTTTGGCGACTCGATCACCGACGGCACGGCCTCCACCATCAACTCCAACAAGCGCTGGCCGGATGTTCTCGCGGAACGCCTCAACGCCGCCGGCACGCCGCGCGGCATTTCCAACCAGGCCATCGCCGGCAACCGCGTGCTCTCGTACGGCATGCAGATCTTCGGCGAGAGCGCTCTCTCCCGTTTCGACCGCGACGTGATGTCGGTTCCGAATGTCGGCTGGATCGTCGTGCTCGAAGGCATCAACGATATCGGCATGGGCGCAGCCAATCCGCCTTCCGCCGACACGCTGATCAACGGCTACAAGCAGATCATCGCCCGCGCCCACGCCAAGGGCATCAAGGTCTATGGCGCGACGCTCCTGCCCTATGAAGGCGCACGCTACTTCCACGAGAACGGCGAGGTTGTGCGCCAGGCCGTCAACACCTGGATCCGCACCAGCGGCGCTTATGACGGCGTCATCGACTTCGACGCCGCCATGCGCGATCCCGCCAGTCCGAGGAAGATGAAAGCCGAGCTGCAGTCAGGCGACTGGCTGCACCCCAACGACGCCGGCTACAAGGTGATGGGCGACGCCGTGGATTTGGCGCTGTTTCGCTAGGTCTTGAGCTTGATGCGGCCGAGATAGTCGCGCTTGCCGAGCGGCACGCCCTTCGAGCGAAGGATGTCGTAGGCCGTCGTCGCGTGGAAATGGAAGTTGGCCAGCGAGAAGGTCAACAGGAAATCCTTGCCGACGAACGGCATCTGCCGGTCGCCAAGATTGAACACCACGTCCTTGCTCTCCAGCGCATTCACCTCGTCCGGCGTCAGCGCCTTCAGCTTCGCGATCGCATCGGCCACTTCGCTCAGCAGCGCTGCGTAGTCCGACGTGGGCGTGCCATAAGGCGGCTTGAACACGCCGCCCTTCACGCCCTCGATCGCCGCAACCGAATGCCCGATCGCCGCCTGCACCTGGTAGCGGAGCGGCAGCATGTCGGAGAACAGACGCGTCTCCACGATCTCCGCGAGCGGGATGTTGTTGTCCTCGCAATGCGCCTGCCCGCGCTTGAGGAAGCCCTCCATGGCCCCCAGCGTCTGGATGAAGAGCGCCGCTGTCGCGTCGTAGAGTGTGATGGCCATCGTTCGCTGTCCCTGTCCGGTTTCGACAAGGCTACGACGGCCATCGCCGCAATGGCAAACGCTGGCTAGCTTTTCTTCGCCTTGGCCTTCACGGGTGTCGTCTTGGCCTTGGCTTCCTTCGCCAGCCGCTCTTCCTCGAGACGCTTGCCCATCAGGATGCCCGGCAGGCCGTAATTGCCTTCATGGCAGGCGTATTCGTAGAGCGCCTTCTGCGGACGGAAGCTGTTCTCGACCGTCCAGGGCTGGCTGTACTTCTCCGGATCTTCCACCGTGAACGAGTAGAACACTTCATCATTCGAATAGCGCTGGAAACGCTCCGTCACCTTGCCCTTGGCCGACAGCGCGATGACGTTCTCTGCCCCCTGCGTCGGGTTCACGTTGATGGTCTCGACATTGAGCGTATCGCCATCCCACCAGCCGACGCTGTCGCCCATCCACGGCTTGATGACGGACGGCTTGTGGCTCGCCTTTGCCTTCTCGGCGCTGTCGAAGATCGGAACGATGCGTGCATCGTGCACCATCTCCACCATCACCACGAGATAGTCCTTCGTCAGCACGAACTGGTAGGTGTTGTTGTACATCGGCGTCAGGATGCCCGGCCCCGCCGCGCCGCTGAAACCGAGCAGGCAGCGCTCGGCCAGGCCGATCTCTTCCGGCCCCTCAAACGTGCCGACGCCGGTCATGTACTTGATGCCCGCCTCACGCGCTTTCGCCATCACGGCAGCCGGATCTTTGTGCGGGATCTGCCCGTTGGGCGGATCGACGATGTTCGATGTGCGGTACTCGCCCTTCACCCGCGCGAGATTGTCCCCCGTCGACAGCCAGAAGGAGTTGTAGCCCTTCGCCCCGAAGTCCGACCCGCCCTTCTCCGGCGCGCCGAGATTCGGATCGATGCGATCCTCGAGGCCCGCCTGCGAGCGCGGCACGCCCGCAATCGGCGTGTTGGCCGCGATCTTCTGCGCTTCCTCCGGCGTCACAACGAGCTTGGTCTGCCCGCGCGGACGGCTCACCGGCGTCAGGTTCGCATTTGTCCAGATGCCGCTGAGATCGGCATGGCCATCCAGCGTCTTCGGAACCTGCGCCATCGCCGGCGCAGCCGCGCCGAGCGCAAATGCAACCGCAAGAATCGAGGCCTTCATGCGCATGGTCATACTCTCCCGCTTGCGCGTCTGCGGCGCGGACGGGAGAAAAGCACGGCTTTACGTGTGCGGAAACCTCTTCCGCGACGTCAGCGACAACAATGCAGCGTGATCAGCCGCCCTTGCCCGTCGCGCTGGTCTTGATCGGCTTCGCCTTGCCCTTGGCTTTTGCCGCCTCCGCCGCCGCAGCAGCCTGACGTTCCTTTTCACGGGCGCCGGCGAGAATGCCGTGCATCCCGTAATTGCCTTCATGGCAGGCGTACTCGTAGAGGTTCGTCGTCGGATAGAAGCTCAGCTCCGCCCTCCACGGCTGCGTGTAGGTCTCCGGATCATTGACCGTGAACTCGTAGAAGATGTCCTTCGGCCCGGTCCGCGTCAGCTTCTCGGTGACGACGCCCTTCTCCGAGAGCGGGAAGGATTGGTTCTCCGCCTGCAGCGGATTCACGTTGATTGTCTCCATCACGAACGTGTCGCCTTCCCACCAGCCGACCGTGTCGCCCAGCCACGGCTTGATCGCATCCGGCCGATGATTCTTCCGCGCCTCTTCCGCGGACGCAAAGATCGGCACGACGCGCACATCGTGCGCCATTTCGACCAGGATCATCATGTGCGTCTTGGTCTGCACGAACTGGTAGTTATTGTTGTACAATACGCTCAGCATGCCCGGCCCGCCCGTCTGGCCGAAGCCGATCAGGCAGCGCTCCGAGATCGCCGTCTCTTCCGGGCCTTCATACGGCGCATTACCCGTCAGATAGCGCTGGAAGCCGATCATCGACTTCTTCATCTGGCCCTGCGGATCCTTGAACGGCAACTGGCCGTTTGGCGGATCGACGATGTTCGAGGTGCGGTATTCGCCCTTCACCTTGCCCAGCATCGTGCCCGGCGTGACCCAGAAGCTGTCATAGCCCTTGAGGCCGAAATCCGATCCGCCCTTGGGCGGCGCGCCCTTGGTCGGGTCCGAATAGCGGGCATTCTTGTTGAAGTCGGGATCGTCCGCAGGGATGCCCGCGATCGAGGTCTTGTTGGCGATCTTCTGCGCCTCAAGTTCGTCGACGACCAGCGACTTCACGCCTGCCGCGCGCGACAGCGGCGTCAGCGAGGCGTTGGTCCAGATGCCCGTCAGGTCCGCATGACCGTCCGGATTACGCGGGACCTGGGCCATGGCGGGAGAGGCCATCAGAGCGACGGCAATGGCTGCAAGCGCGGGTTTGAGCGTCCGCATGATAGTCCTCCTGTGGGCTGGCGCACCTCTGGTCGGAGCGCTCGCTACTTGACAGTGTAACGCTGTCTCCGAATCCTCGGGAAGCCCTTCATTGGATGCGGTCTGGTCTTTTTCATGAAGCAGCAGCAAGATTTCCCGGACTGGTCCGACATTGGCCGAAGTGTATGTTCCAATCCAGGACGGCGCGACAGCGCCCCAGGGACCAGGCCAAGGGAGACGACCATGACAAGCAACATCTGGAAGATTGCGGGCGTCTCGCTCGCGGCTATCGCATTCGCCACTGCCTGCGGCGACAACAAGGCCGCTGAAACGCCTGCGCCCGCGCCAGTGGCCGAAGCGCCGCCTGCCCCGCCTCCGGGCCCTGACTACGCCTCGTTCGTATCGGCGCCGGGCCGCATCGACACCGACATGGCCAAGGACATCAACCGCAAGCCGGCCGAAGTCCTTGCCTTCTCAAAGATCATGCCCGGCCAGACCGTGTTCGAGATGGAAGCCGGCGCCGGCTACTACACCGAGCTGCTGTCGCGCGCTGTCGGTCCGTCCGGCAAGGTGATCATGCAGGCGCCGAAGGAGTTCGAAAGCTTCTACAAGGAAGCCCTCGCCGCGCGCCTCAAGGACAATCGCCTCGCCAACGTGACCCAGTCCTGGTCGATGTTCGACAAGCTCGACGCGGCCGACGGCTCGGTGGACGTCGTCACCTGGTTCCAGGGCCCGCACGAGCTGTTCTGCGCCAAGGACTGCGGCAACCTGAAAATGGGCAAGCTCGATGATGTCTTCAAGGAGGTCTCTCGCGTCCTGAAGCCGGGCGGCCTCTTCGTGATCATGGATCACGCCGTCCCCGTCGGCACGCCAACCACCAGCGGCAACGATCTGCACCGCATCGACCCGATGGTCGTGAAGGCTGCCGCGACCACGGCCGGCTTCTCGCTCGACGAGGAAAGCCCCCTGCTCGCCAATCCAGCCGACGATCACACGAAGAATGTGTTCGACAAGGCGATTCAAGGCCACACCGACCAGTTCCTGCTACGCTACAAGAAACCGTAGGACCTGCTAGACTGATCATGTTTGGGGAATGCGGACCGCCCATCGGCGGTCCGCACTTTCATCCGGGGAGAAGTTTCAGATGAAAAAACACATCGCTATCGCCGTGAGCGCGCTTGCACTCATCACTGCCGCCTGCGCCGGCTCCGCTCCCGTTGGTCCGCCAGGCATGCCAGCGGCCGATTACGCCGCAGCCCTCGCCGAACCGGGTCGCGCCGTGAAGCTCGAAGGCTTCCAGGCCGCCGACAACGCAGACGACGCTGCGCGCAAACCTGCCGAAGTCCTCGCCTTCGCCGACCTTCGCAAGGGCGACCGCGTGCTCGAACTTGAGGCCGGCCGCGGCTGGTATTCGGAAATAATCTCGACCGCCATTGGTCCGACAGGCGAACTCATCGCCCAGTACCCGCCGGAATTCGCCTACGGCGACGCCGCCTTCAAGGCGCGCAAGGATGCCGGCCGCCTCAAGAACACGACCATCACCAAGAGCCATTTCGATGCACTCGACGTAGCTTCCAACTCGGTGGACCGCGTGCTCTGGATCCTCGGCCCCCACGAACTCTACTTCAAGCCGCCGAACTCCACGGGCCTCGGCGCCGACGACAAGGCCTATGCCGAGATCATGCGCGTGTTGAAACCGGGTGGACTGTTCATCGTGATGGACCACGCCGCCGAGAAAGGCTCGCCGACCACGACCGGTCAGACGATCCACCGTATTGACCCGTCCATCGTGCTCTCCTCCGCCCAGTCGGCAGGGTTCGTCTATGTTGCCAAGAGCGACATCCTCGCCAATCCGAATGACGACCGGACCAAAACCCCGTTCGCCCCGGATATCCGGCGTCACACGGACCAGTTCCTGTTCAAGTTCCGCAAACCGGGCTGACACTCGCCAGCAGGCGCGACGCACCCTAGATTGACAGGCATGTTGAGGGTCACCCGCTCCTTCACACGCCTTGCAGCCGTGGCCATTGCCGCGGCTGCCGCCGCCTGCTCCGGTGGTGAAATCGGCGTCACGCAATCCCAGACGGGCAATGCCGTGATCGTCCTCTCCGAGGGAGATTGCGACCAGACCTGCCCCGTCTACGACATGACGCTGCACCCGGACGGCGCCTACGTACTCAACGGCGTGAAGTTCGTGAAAACCAGAGGCGTCAGCGACGGCAACCTTGGACCCGACGCCTGGAAGAAAGCCGAGGAAGCGCTCAACGAGGCCGGCTTCTGGTCACAGCCTGTCGACCAGACCAGCATGGTCTCCGAGAACTGCCATTCCGGCACGCCGACGGTGCAGGTCACCTGGCGCACCGCCGAGGGCAAGCAGAAGACGATCACCTACACAGCAGGTTGTGGCGGCACAGAAATGCGCCAGGCGATCGTCGGCCTGCGCGAGGCCATGGGCTTCGGCGACCTCGTCTGGACCGAGGATCGCTTTGCACCAGATGGCAGCCGCTGACGGCAATCGCTGAAAGGCTGCGGCGCCGCATGGCGTAACCGCCCTTTCCGACGTAGGAGGACAACATGGAACTTTGGCTCTCCTACGGCGTCTACATTGCAATCGCGGCGGTTTTCGTCGTGCTTGCGGCAGGCGTCATCAATCTTGTCCGCACCGATGACAAGGCCCGCTCCCGCTCCAACAAGCTGATGCGCCTGCGCGTTCTCGTGCAGTTCATAGCCATCATCCTGCTGGTCGCTCTAGGTGCAGCCGCCGGCGCCTTCCGCCACTGACTTTGGTTGTTGTCGCAGCGCCACGCGCAGCGGCCCCGTCCCGTTCGCTCCGGGAACGGCTGCTTTACGCGCACGTTGCCTGATCTGCCGGGAGGTTTCCGGCGGATCGGATGAATTTCACCGATCGCGTTTGCCAAGTTTGAAGCTGTGCGTGCGAGCATGACTCTACTTGGCCCGGTTGTGGGAGTTCCCGGATGTTCGGTCGGCGCGATATCGATCTGAATCCCCGTCATTTCTGGCGCTGGTTCGCTTCGGAAGCCCAGGGCATCGCCAATGCCCTCGAGGCGCTGCAGCGCGGCGAAGCTGACGCCGAATGGGCCCTCGCCGGCCTCAACGACCGCATCCGCCGCTTTGATTCCACGCTGGAAGCCGATGTCGTCCGCGCGCTGGACGGCAGCTGCCACATGACGATTTCGGGCGCCGCCGCCTCCATCGACGCCCTCCTGAACCATGCCCCGAAGATCGCCGGCTGGCGTTTTTCACCCCGCCACGCGCTGGCGGATGCCCGCCGGGTGCCGTTCCGGACCGCTCCCCGCCCGTCCATGGACGTGCTCGGAGCAATCTCCGGCCGCCACGAGGCCTACGTCCACTAGGGCCCGCGCCATTGACGGCATGATGCTGCGAGCGCGAAAAGCGTTCCATGGTTGTCCTGAACAAGATCTATACCCGCACCGGCGACGATGGCACGACCGGCCTCGCGACCGGCGAGCGCGTTGAGAAATGGAACCCACGCGTCGAAAGCTACGGCGCGGTCGACGAGACCAATGCCGCCATCGGGGTCGCGAGGCTCCATTGCGGGACCGATCCGGATCTCGACGCCATGCTAGGCCGCATCCAGAACGACCTCTTCGATCTCGGCGCCGACCTCGCCACGCCCCAACGCGAGAAGCCGCTCGGCTGGGAGCCGCTCCGCATTGTCGAAGCTCAGGTCACGCGTCTTGAAGCCGAGATCGACCAGATGAACGCGGTGATCCCGCCGCTCAACAGTTTCATCCTGCCCGGCGGCTCGGCCCTTGCCGCCCATCTCCACGTCGCGCGCACGACCTGTCGCCGCGCCGAGCGCCTGATCGCCGAGCTCGCCGCGATGGAAGACGAACAGGTTTCCGCCCCCGCCCTCGCCTATGCGAACCGGCTGTCGGACTTCCTGTTCGTCGCCGCCCGACGCGCCAATGACAATGGCGCCAGCGACGTCCTCTGGGTTCCCGGCGCCAACCGCTAGCCGATGCCGCAGATCCTTCTCTTCATGAAGGGCCCCTTCAGCCAGTTCCATCCGTCACGCTTTACTGTGAACGGGTCCGACTATGTTTGCGCCGAACAATACATGCACGAACAGAAGGCTAGACTGTTCGGCGACAAGGCCATGGCCGACCGCATCCTGAAATCCGACAGCCCGCACGAGCACAAGCTGATGGGCGGCCGCGTCGCGAACTTCGAGCAATCCATCTGGGACGAGCACAAGGTCGACATCGTCACCGCCGGCAACCTCGCGAAATTTGGCCAGAACGCCGGCCTCCGCCGCCGCCTGATCGACACGGGCGAGGCCGTCCTCGCCGAAGCGAACCCGAAAGACTTGATATGGGGCATCGGCCTCGCCGAGGATGATCCCGCCGCGCAGGATCCCTACAACTGGCAAGGCCAGAACCTGCTGGGACAGATCCTCATGGCGGTGCGCAGCGAACTCGGCGGTTCCGGCAGCCCCTGACAAATTCCCGCCTAGTTCGGAGTTAACCTCTCTGGACAAGGATCACGGGGTCGGATTCCCATGAGTCCTGACTGATTTGCCCAGCCGGGGACCACGCCTTGCGCCTCGCCGCCTTCGCCCTCACCGCAGCTCTCGCGCTCGCCCCGCCCGCCCACGCGCAGCTCAAGCCGGAATACGCGGCTCTTGAGCGCTTCGGGAAGGAACTCGACCACGCCGCCACCGCGCCTGATTTCGTCGGCCTCGCTGTCGCCGTCGTGAAGAATGGCAAGGTCGTGATGATGAAGACCTATGGCGTGCGCGAAGCCGGCGGCACGCAGCCCGTCACGCCCGACACCGTCTTCCGCCTCGCCTCGCTGTCGAAAGGCTTCGCCGGCACGCTCGCGGTGATGGAACAGAAGGACGGCAAGCTCGACCTGCAGCAGAAGGTCAACACGCTCGTTCCCGAATTCAAGCTGAGGCGCCCCGGCGACGCCGCGAAAGTCACGTTCGAGGACGTGCTCTCGCACCGCACCGGCCTGCCGCCCTACGCCTATGACAACCTGCTCGAAGCCGGCACGCCGCCTTCGCAGATCCTCGCGAAGTACGCCGGCGTCAAGCAAACCTGCTCGCCCGGCGAATGCTTCACCTACCAGAACACCGCCTTCAACATGATCACCGCCGCGATCGAGAAGAGCTCGGGCAAGTCCTACGCCGCCGAACTCCACGCCCGGATCCTCGATCCGCTCGGCATGACGACCGCCTCGCTCGGCCGCGCCGAGCTGCAGGCTACCGGCAACTGGGCCCGCCCGCACAAGCGGGTGAAGATGACCTGGGCGCCCACGCCCGTGACCGACTACTACTACAAGGTCCCTGCGGCCGGCGGCATCAACGCTTCGATCACCGACATGTCGAAATGGCTTATCGCCCAGATGGGCGACCGCCCGGACGTGCTGCCCCTGGACGTGCTCGATGAAGCCCACCGCAAGCGCATTTCCACGCCGCCGGAAACCGCCCGTCAGCGCTCGCTCAAGACGCCGGTGAAGGAAACCGCCTACGCCCTGGGCTGGCGCCGCTACGACTATGCCGGCCACCAGCTCATCACGCATTCGGGGAGCGTCGAGGGCTACATTGCCCAGATCGCGTGGCTTCCGGAAGATCACGCCGGCATCGTCGTGCTGTCGAACACGCGCGGCGCCCGGGCCGCCAAGATCGTCCCAGCCTGGCTCGACTACCAGCTGAACCTGCCAAAGACTGACTGGTTCCGCATGGACGAGATCACCGAAGCCGCCAACACGACCGCCGCCGTCAGTGGCGAGTGAGTGCTCAAGCCGGAATGCTCCCCCCGCCCTGCACCTTCTGGCGGGCCAGCGCTGAATCCATCGGCGACAGGCCTAGCCTGTCCACGATCTGACGCATCAGCGTGTCCTCGTGCGGGTCGCGCATGCCGTCGGCCAGCACCACGCGCCACAGCTCCTCGACGATCGCCAGGCGGTCGTCATGGGGGATCGATGCCCGTATCGCCTTGGTGAACTGGTAGATGTCGATGGCCTCGGCTTCCGCCTGCTCGCCTTCGTCGCGCAGGCCCTTCGCCAGCGCCTCCGTCAGTCCGAACCGCGCCATCAGGACGCGATCGATCATCGCCTCCTCGTCGGCCTCGTATTTTCCGTCCGCCCGCGCCGCCATCACCAGCACGGAGGCGATCGCCAGCCGCGCATCCTCGGGCTGCAGCTCGGCATGCCCGGTCGACATCAGCAGGCGGCGCAGGAAACCGAGCGGCATCTCAATCGTCCTTGGCGTTCATGTAGCTATCGAAGTTCCTGATATAAGCATCGAGATTGCCTTCCAGCATCTGCCGGAACCCCGCGACAAAGTAGTCGACCGTCTCTTCCCGCTTCGCGCCCATGGCATCACCATTTTTGAACCCGCGCGCCGAGAGAAACGCACAGAACCGCGCCGAAGCGAACATCATCGAGGCGTTCACCGCCTCGTGGCTCGCCTCCTCCGTCTCCTCGTTGGCGAGAGCGATGTGAGCGTCGGCCCGCTTGTAGAATGCATCGTCGAACAGTTCGGCCATGTGCCAGATGTCTCCTGCAAGCCGCCAGACTACCGCTCCGCCCGGAAAATCCACGCAAAATCCGCCGGCAGACCGAATATTAAGCCTTCCCTGCCAGAACTCCCCTGTTCGCGGGGAGCGACATGGGACGACTGCCGACGCTTGATGGCCTCCGGGGCCTCGCCGCCATCGCGGTCATGCTCTTCCATTGCAGCACCGTGTCGGCCTGGTCGCATCCTGTCGCGACAAATGGCTACCTCGCCGTCGATCTCTTCTTCGCGCTCTCCGGTTTCGTCATCGCCGGCGCCTATGGCGACCGCCTGCGCGACGGCCTCGGCGTCGCGCGCTTCGCCCTCCTCCGCATCGCGCGCCTTGGTCCGATGCATCTGCTCGGGCAGTTGTTCGGCTTCGTCCTGATGACGGGGGGCGGCCTGATCGCCGTCGGCCCCGCCATCGCCGCGCTCGCCCCTGGCCTTATGCTGCTGCCAGTCCCGGTCGATGCCGACGCAATCCCGCCGGTCTTCCCGCTCAACGGTCCCGCCTGGTCGCTGTTCTGGGAACTGGCGATCAACCTGCTCTTCGCGCTTGCGCTCCCGCTCCTGACCACCCGCCGCCTGATCGCGATCGTCATCGTCAGCGCCGGACTGCTCGTCTACACCGGCCTTCATTTCGGCAACCTGCATGTCGGCTGGGACATGCCGCATCTTCTCGGCGGCGCGCCGCGCGTCCTGTTTTCCTTCTCCATGGGCGTGCTGATCTCGCGCTTCCGCCCGCAGCCGCGGACGCAGCTCATCGGCAGCGCTGCCCTCTGCGCCCTCGCCATTGCCTGCTTCTTCTCCGGCATCCTCAGCTGGATCTACGACCTACCCGTCGTCCTGATCGTTTTCCCGGTCACGCTCTGGTTCGCCGCCGCCTGGCAGCCGGAGGGTCTCATCGCCTCCGCCTGCCGCGCGCTGGGCGATCTCTCCTACCCGCTCTACGTGCTGCATCTCCCGGTCATCTACGTCGTCGCGAAAGTCCTGCGCGCAACTCCGCACGGACCGATGACCGAGGCGGCGGTCTGGATCGTGGTTGCGAGCGGGTTGGTTGGCGTGTCGTGGTGGGTCGCCCGACTGGTCGATCTCCCGGCCCAGGCCTTCCTGCGCCAGAGGCTCGCGCGGCGGCTGGCGGCCTGATCGGCTAGCGTCACGCCCGAAAAAACCACCCGAAATCCACCCCCGCGCACGAATGTTTCGTCCCGCCCCCAACGGAACGCGCCAAATCGACGCTTTTTGCTCTGAACCTCCCTGACAAAACTTGATTCCGGCGCGCGCGCTGCCTAGGAGAAAGCCGCGGTTCGCAGGCGCACCATTCGGGGCGCTGCGGGCCAGAAGTTCTGACCGCCGAACCGGAGAATCCACCGATGAAGGTGCTTGTGCCCGTCAAACGGGTGATCGACCCCAACGTCCGCCCGCGGGTGAAAGCCGATGGCACGGGCGTTGACCTCGCCAACATCAAGATGGCGATGAACCCGTTCTGCGAGATCGCCGTCGAAGAGGCCGTCCGCATGAAGGAAAAGGGCGTGATCACCGGCGAGATCGTTCTCGTCTCCATCGGTCCGGCCCAGGCGCAGGAAACCATCCGCATCGGCCTCGCCATGGGCGCCGACCGCGGCATCCTCGTCCAGACCGACGTGGCCGTTGAGCCGCTCGCGGTCGCGAAGATCCTCGCCAAGATCGTCGAGGCCGAGAAGCCCGACCTCGTCATCACCGGCAAGCAGGCGATCGACGACGACGCCAACCAGACCGGCCAGATGCTCGCCGCCCTGCTCGACTGGCCGCAAGGCTCGTTCGCCTCGGCCGTCGCCAAGGATGGCGACAAGCTGAAAGTCACGCGCGAAGTCGATGGCGGCCTGCAGACCGTCTCGCTCTCGATCCCGGCCGTGGTCACCACCGACCTGCGCCTCAACGAGCCGCGTTTTGCTTCGCTGCCGAACATCATGAAGGCGAAGAAGAAGCCGATCGAAACGAAGGCCCCTGCCGACTACGGCGTCGACGTCACGCCGCGCCTTGCAGTCGTGAAGGTCGCCGAGCCGAAAAAACGTGAAGCCGGTGAGAAGGTCGCCGACGTCGACGCGCTCATCGCCAAACTCAAGTCCGTGGGAGCGATCTAACTATGGCCGTCCTCGTTCTCGCTGAACACTCCAACGCCGCGCTCAACGACGTGACCGCCAAGACGGTCGCCGCGGCGCAAGCCTTCGGTGGCGACATCGACGTGCTCGTCGCCGGTCACAACGCGAAAGCCGCCGCTGACGCCGCCGCGAAACTCGCTGGCGTCCGCAAGGTGATCCACGTCGAAGGCGAAGCCTTCAGCCACGCGCTGGCCGAAGCCGTCGAAGCCCTCGTCGTTCCGCTGATGGCTGGCTACGACGCCTTCTTCGCCCCGGCCACCACGACCGGCAAGAACGTCGCCCCGCGCATCGCCGCCAAGCTCGACGTCATGCAGATCTCGGAAATTACGAAGGTCGTGGATAGCTCGACCTTCGAGCGTCCGATCTACGCCGGCAACGCGATCCTGACCGTGAAGTCGGGCGACTCGAAGAAAGTCGTCACCGTCCGCGGCACCGCCTTCCAGGCCGTCGCCGCCACGGGCTCTGCGCCGGTTGAAACCGCTGCCGCTCCGGCCGGTCCGTTCAAGGCGACCTTCGTCTCGGAAGAACTGCAGAAGTCGGATCGTCCCGAACTCGCCTCGGCCAAGCGCGTCGTCTCCGGCGGCCGCGCCCTTGCCTCGGCTGAACAGTTCAACCAGTACATCCTGCCGCTCGCCGACAAGCTCGGCGCGGGCGTCGGCGCCTCGCGCGCCGCCGTCGACGCCGGCTACGCCCCGAACGACTTCCAGGTCGGTCAAACGGGTAAAGTCGTCGCTCCGGAACTCTACGTCGCCATCGGCATCTCGGGCGCCATCCAGCACCTCGCGGGCATGAAGGACTCGAAGATCATCGTCGCCATCAACAAGGATGAAGAAGCCCCGATCTTCCAGATCGCGGACTACGGCCTCGTCGGCGACCTCTTCAAGATCGTCCCCGAGCTAACCTCGAAGCTGTGATCTCGTCGGCAGGTTGATTTGCGAAAGGCCCGCTCATCCGGCGGGCCTTTTGTTTTCGATGGCCCCAACGGAAGCCTTCCCTGACGGGGACATGGACTCCGCCAACACCTCGGCTAGCCTCGGGACGGGGTCGCAGGGGAGACAAACATGCCGCCTGAAGGAATCGTCGTCGGCGACAACTGGATCGCCATCATTGTTGCAGCCATCGCCATCTACGCGGTCGGCTTTCTGATTTACGGCGCGTTGTTCTCGAAACTCTGGATGCAGCTCTCGGGCTTCACCAAGGAACAGCTACAGCCGCACATGTGGAAGATGGCGCTATCGCCCATCATGCCCGCTCTCACCGCGATCGGGCTCGCACTGATCCTCAAGATGGCGCACGTCACCAATCTCGCCACCGGCATGATGATCAGCCTCGAAGTTTGGTTCTTCCTCGTTCTGCCCGCTCGCCTCTACAACTTCGTCTACAGCCCCGAGAGACCGGGCTATCTGGCGATGGACGCCATTCACCTCCTGCTCGGCACGCTGGTTGCCGGCGCCATCATTTCGGCGTGGCCCTGAGCACTTGGCGTGAGCGGCGGCGCGTGGTCTGATCCGGCGCAAACTGGATCAGGGACCTATTCATGCGCTCTATGCTTCTCGCCGCCGCAGGCTTTTTCGCGCTCTCCGCCTGCGCCACTGCGCCCGGATCCAGCCTCACGACCGCCTCTACCGATCCCGCTGCAGGCGAGACCGAATTCCGCGCGCTCTATAAAGAGCTGATCGAGACCAACACCACCTTCTCCGTCGGCTCCTGCACGCAGGCGTCCGAGCGCATGAAGGCGCGCCTCGCCGCCGCCGGCTACACAGACGCCGACATGCAGATCCTCGTGAACCCCGGCCCCAAACGTCCGCAGGACGGCAACCTCATCGCCCTCCTCCCCGGCACGAACCCGGCCCTCAAACCCATCCTCCTCCTCGCCCACATCGACGTGGTTGAAGCCAAGCGCGAGGACTGGGTGCGCGATCCGTTCAAGCTCACGGAAGAAGGCGGCTATTTCTACGCCCGCGGCGCCAGCGACGACAAAGCCATGGCCGCGATCTTCACGGACATCATGATCCGCTACAAGCAAGAGGGCTACAAACCCGCGCGCGGCGTGAAGCTCGCCCTCACCTGCGGGGAAGAAAGCGCCAATGAAGTCGTCGGCGCCAAATGGCTCACCGAGGCGCATCGCGACCTGCTCGACGCCGAGTTCGCGCTCAACGAAGGTGCCGGCGGCCGCATCGATCCCGCCACCGGCAAGTACACCTTCAACGGCGTGCAGGCCGGCGAGAAGCTCTACGAGGATTACACGATCGAGGTCACCAATCCCGGCGGCCACTCCTCGCGCCCCGTGCCCGATAATGCGATCTACCGCCTCGGCGCGGCCCTCGCCAAAGTCTCAGCCATCGAATTCCCGATCGAGTTCAACGACGCCACTACGGGCTTCTTCAAGCGCATGGGCGAACTCACTCCCGGCCAGGAAGGCCAGGACATGAAGGACGCCGCCGGCGGTGAAAACGCCGCCGCCATCCGCCGCCTGATGCAGAACCCGAGCTACAACGCCCTCTTCCACACCACCTGCGTCGCGACCCAGCTCACCGCCGGCCACGCCCCCAACGCGCTGCCCCAGCGCGCCACCGCCAACGTCAACTGCCGCATTTTCCCGGGCCACACCCAGGAAGAGATCCGCAAGCAGATCGAGACTGCGATCAACGACCCGGAAGTGAAGGTAACCCTCCGCTCCGAGCCCGAGAAGCCCGGCGCACCGCCGAAGCTGACGCCCGAAATCCTCGGGCCCATCGAGAAGATCACCGAGAAGATGTGGCCCGGCGTTCCCGTCGTGCCCGCCATGGCCACAGGCGCCACCGACGGCCGCTTCCTCACGCCCGCCGGCATTCCGACCTATGGTGTCTCCGGCATCTTCGCTGACTCGAACACCACCAACGCCCACGGCCTCAACGAGCGCGTCGGCGTGAAGCAGCTGATGGAAGGCCGCATGTTCCTCTACCAGCTGGTCAAGGAATACACGGCCGGCAAATAGGCTATTCTGGCCCCATCAGCGCCCGCGTGAAGTTCTTGTAGCTGTCCAGCACGCGCGGATCGTCCTTCACGATCCCCACGAGTTGGCGCGGGATATCCTTCAGGTGGTCCACCATCATGTCGGGGTTCCCGCCCATCGACACGCCAAACGCGCGGAAGATCGCGTATGACTTGTCGCGATAGGCGTCGAAATCGACGCTGGTCGCGCCCTTGCCCAGCGTCTCGACCGTCAGGTCGTAGAACTGGTGCATGTAGGCGTTGTTCACCCAGGCCGAGGTGTCGCCTTGCAGGCTCTGCGCCTCACCCTGCTGCGGCGCTGTTCCGTGCTGCGCCCATGCCTGCGCGCCCAAGAGGACAACGCCAAGAGCGACACCCGCGATCTTCATCATCAACATCTGTCATGCCTCCTTCGGACATTCCTCTCCCGTCCCCGGAATCGCGATTTTTCCGCGCCGGACCGGCCAAAAAGCCGTGACAAGAAAAGCGAACATGATGTAAAAGATTCTATACATCATGTCGAGTCGAAATCTGCAGGGGTCAACGATGTCATTCCGCGAACGCACGGCGTGGATCACGGCGATCACGCTCGTGATCTGCTTTGGCGTCTATTACGGAGCGGTCTTCACCGGCCTCGTGAGGATGAGTTCGTGGGGACAGTTCCATCTCGGGCTCCTCTGCATCATCTCGCTCGTCGTTCTGCAGCTTGGCCTCAACCTCGCCGCCGCTCTGCTCAATCCAAAGGACGCACGCACGCCGCGCGATGAACGCGAACGCATGATCCACGCGCGCAGCCATGTCTTCGGCTACTATATCCTGATGTTCGGCATGGCCGCGGTCCTGATCTCGACGCACATCCCGATGCACGGCGCGGATGTTTTCGATGTCATCGTCAACACGGTGAACCTCGGCGTGCTGGTGATGGTGATCGCGACACTCTGCGTTGCCGTCGCGCAGATCATCATGTACCGGCGCGGCTACTGACCGTGGCGAAACTCCCCATCGCCAACCAGATGCGCCGCCTCCGCTTCGAACACGGTGAAATGACGCAAAGCGATCTCGCCGAGAAGATCGGCATGACGCGCCAGACCATCGCCGCCATCGAAGCCGGAAAATACTCGCCCTCGCTGGAAGCAGCTTTCCGGATCGCCCACGTCTTCGGCGTGGAGATCACCGAGGTCTTCCAGTGGGACGAATGACTATGCCCACCCGAACTGTTTGAGCATCACAACGCCGCCCGCCGCCGACGCGGCTGACACCGCCGCGCCCCACATCATGTCGACGATCACCATCGGCAACGGCCAGTTCTTCAGCGTCGCGAAGTTGGTCAGGTCATACGTCCCATAGGCCACCAGCCCCAGGAACGCCCCCGCCATCGCCGCCCGCATCCAGTCGCCCGTCTCAAGCGACGGCGCCACCGCAAAAAAGCCCAATCCGGCCGAATAAAGCAGGTAGAACGCGACCGCCGGCACAAACAGAATCTGCTCGCGCATCAGCGGCCCGAGCTGCCCTGTGATCCATCCCCGCGCAACCACTCCGAGCCAGATCACATCCAGCACCGCAAGGATAACCCCTGCCGCCACCGCGCCTTTCAGGACATCCATGCCAGCCTCCATCCCCCTTCATACGCACAGAACGCCCAACCGGATGCAAAGGTGGGATAGAGGTGCAGCAACTTCGTGGGATGGCCGAAAATCTTCGCGCCTGATTTCAGCGCCCTGGCCAGAACGATCGTGTGAAACGGCCCGCCAGAGCTGGCCGGGGTCCGGACCACCGCACAATCGCACCCATGACACAGGCACGAACACGCGCAAACGGG
>JBGAKC010000071.1:0-6297 GCA_044224605.1 Hyphomonadaceae bacterium | reverse complement strand
TGATCTTCACTTCGAGATGCGGCTGGATGCGGCCGACCGTGGAGACGCGGCGTTCGAGCGGATCGTCTTTCGCGGTCTGGAACGAGACGGGCGAGGTCTCGGTCATGCCATAGGCGATGCCGACTTCGCGCATATGCATGCGGTCGTTGACCTTGCGCATGACCTCGATCGGGCAAGGCGAACCGGCCATCAGGCCGGTGCGGAGCGAACGGAGATCGAACTTCTCGAAATCGGGATGCTCAAGTTCGGCGATGAACATGGTGGGGACGCCGTGGAGGGCGGTGCATTTCTCGGCCTGTACGGTCTTCAGAACGGCAAGCGGTTCGTACCCTTCGGAGGCGTAGACCATCGTGCCGCCGTGAACAGTGCGCACCGCAAGATTGCCCATCACCATGCCGAAGCAGTGATAGAGCGGCACCGGGATCAGCAGACGTCGCCCTGCCCCAACCCCATGCCCTCGCCGACGAAGTAGGCGTTGTTGAGGATGTTGCGATGGGAAAGGGTTGCGCCTTTGGGCAGGCCGGTGGTGCCCGAGGTGAACTGGATGTTGATCGGCTGGTTGCGATCGAGCGTTTCGCTGATCTTCTCGATCTCGAGTGCGTGGCGGCCGGTTGCCTGTTCGGCGATGTCGGTGAAGGCGAGCCAGCCGGGGCCGGGCGTTCCGCCGATCTGGGCGACGATGCAAAGGTCGGGCAGGCGTTTCGATTTCAGCTCGCAGGGTTTCGAGGTCGCGATCTCGGGGGCGAGTTCGTTGATCATGCCGACATAATCGGACGTTTTGAATTTCTCGGCGCAGACCAGCGCTTTCACACCGACCTTGTTGAGCGTGTATTCGACTTCGGAGAGGCGATAGGCCGGGTTGATGTTGACCTGGATCATGCCGACGCGGGCGGTAGCAAATTGCACGAGGGTCCACTCCGCGCAGTTCGGGGCCCAGACACCGACACGGTCGCCGGGTTTGAGGCCAAGGGCGAGAAGGCCGGCGGCAATACGATCGACGTGGAAGGCGAACTGTTCCCAAGTCCAGCGGATGTCCTGATGGACGGAGACGAGCGCTTCCTGCTTTGGCCATTTCTTCGCGGCGCGGAGCAGCGCTTCGCCGATCGTGTGTTCGAGCAGGGCGGGCTCGGTGGCGCCGCGGACGATGCTGGGCTGGCTCATTTGTCTCTCCCTGTGACGGAGGCTAGCAATCCGGGCGCGGTGAGGCCAGCACATGCGGCGGCGCCTCCGCCGGCCGTGGGCCGCGAAGCGGGGGGATTTTGGTTGTGGCCCGCGATCTGGGGGAAAGCGGGATTTGTCCTCCCCGGGGCGGGGGAGGGCTATAGCATGTGGGCGGGTTGCGCGTTCGAGCTGGCGGCAGCGAGCACGCCCGCGTGGTTCGACGGGCGCACGCTTTGCGTGCTGCTCAACTTGTATCTGGGCGGGCGGGCTGTCTTGCTAGACAGCGAGAGTGGTTTCCTGTTGCTGGGTGTCGTTCGTCCCCTGGGGCAGAACCTTAGACGTCTCGCGCGTGCGCCAATCACGTGCGGGGCGGGCCCGGCGCTCATCTGGAGGCTTGAGACGCTGTGCACAAGCTAGCGAACATGCGTAGCATCGCGGCCAGCGAAAGCAGGCGCCTGGAAGGAGAGCCGACCTCTCTCGCTATTATTCGTGCCCGTGTCATGCGGGGCATGATATGCCGGCAAGAAAGCCCAGCCGAATCTGGGCCGCTCTGTCCCAAGATCTTTCTGGCTAGGGTGCTGAAATCCTGACTGAAGATTTTCCCTCCTCCTACGAATTTGTTGCCCCTCCATCCCACGATCTGGCGCTTTGATGTGCGACATCCTATCTATGGGCTGACGGTTCCAGCCGGCCTCGCCATGGAGAACCAGATGCAGACGTCTTTCCACGTGCACAGCATCACGTGTGGCTGCCCCCCCGAGATACGTTCGACTGGCGAGACCGACACGCGGCCGCGTGTGGTGATCGTTGGTGCGGGCTTTGGCGGACTATCGGCCGCGAAAGCGCTGAAGCACGCCGATGTGCGCGTGACGCTGGCGGACCGGCGCAATCACCATCTCTTCCAGCCCCTACTCTACCAGGTGGCGACGGCAGGCTTGTCGCCGGGGCAGGTCGCAATGCCGATCCGCACCGTGCTGCGCGACCAGAAGAATGCCGAAGTTCTGCTCGGCACGGTGACCGGCGTCGACAAGGCGAAGCGCGAAGTGCTGATGGGCGAGCATCGGATCAACTATGACTATCTGGTGATCGCGACGGGCGCGCGGCATTCCTATTTCGGACGCGATGAGTGGGGGCAGTTTGCGCCTGGGCTGAAATCGCTCGAGGACGCGACGGAGCTGCGCAAGCGCATCCTGCTGGCGTTCGAACGCGCGGAACTCGAGGAGGATGCGGCGGCGCGGAAGCGTCTGCTGACCTTCGTGGTGATCGGCGCAGGACCGACGGGCGTTGAGATGGCGGGATCGATCGCGGAGCTGGCGCATCGCGCGCTGGCGAGCGACTTCCGCGCCATCGATCCGCATTCGGCGCGCATCCTGCTGGTCGAGGCGGGGCCACGCGTACTGGCGAATTTTCCGGAAGACCTGTCTGCCTACACAGCAAAGCAGCTGAAGAAGCTGGGCGTCGAGCTGATGATGAACACGAAAGTCGTGGGCGTCGATGAGCAGGGCGTTATGCTTCAGGCTGGCGGCGATGCGGAGGCGTTGCCCTCTGCGTGCGTGATCTGGGCGGCAGGCGTTGCGGCCTCGCCCGTGGGGAAATGGCTGGGCGTCGAGGGCGATCGTGCGGGGCGCGTGGCGGTTGGCGAGGATCTGACGATCGCTGGGCATCCGGAGATTTTTGTGCTGGGCGACTGCGCGCTGGCGAAGGATGCAAAAGGCAAACCCCTGCCCGGCCTGGCGCCTATCGCTAAGCAGCAGGGCGAGTATGTCGGCAAGCTGATCAAGACGCTTCGCAGGAAGCCGGGCTCGAAGCGGTTTGCGTTCGCCTACAAGGACTATGGCGCGCTGGCGACGGTGGGCCGGAAAGTGGCGATCGCGGATTTCGGGGCGATCAAGCTGCGCGGCTTCATCGGTTGGCTGACCTGGTGTCTGGCGCATATCTACTTCCTGATCGGCTTCAGGAACCGCTTCTCGGTCGCGCTCGACTGGACGTGGAGCTATCTCACATTCCAGCGCGGCGCGCGGCTGATCACCGGGCCGGTGGACGAGGCGCGCAAGCCCGCGCGCATCGATGGCGAGGCAGCAAAGCGGAATGCCGCCTAGTTCGGACCGAGCCAGCCATCGAGCGCGCGATCGAGGATCTCGTTCGGCAGCTCGTGATCGCCATGGAACTGCACGAAGGTGACGTGGAAGCCTGCCTGTTTGAGCGCTGGCACGAGCGTATCGCGCGAGATGGCGATCGGAAGAATGTGATCCTTGTCACCATGCGAGATGAAGATGTGCGAGGGCGGACCCGTCTCGCCCGCAACCATCAGGCCGGCGGAGAACGCCATCGTGTTCTGGAACATCGCCGAGTTGCGCACGCCAAGCGACAGCGCATACCCCGCGCCATCCGAAAACCCGGCGACGGCCATCCGCTTCGGATCGACGGCGACACGGGCGAAGGCTTCCTTCATCGCCGCGTCGATGCGCGGAACGTCCTCACCGAAAGCAGGCTGGCGGCCATGGCTGACCTCGACGACGGCGTCCCATGTCTTGCGCGCGGAGTCGGGCGCGAGGAGGACGATGCCGCGCCTGTCGGCCTCGGCGCGGAACCAGCGGATCATGTCGCTGCCCTTGCCCCCGGCGCCATGCAGCAGCAGCAGGAAAGGCGCAGGCTCGCCCGGCTTCGCGCTGGCGGGAATATAAAGCGCGGCCTGGGCGCCCGCGCGGAAATTCTGGAGGCCAGGCGCCGCCGGGCTGGCCGGCCGGGTGACGGCGACGGCCAGGAGGCCGGGCCTTGCGGGGACCGTCTGCGCCACGGCCAGGGCGACCGCGAACCCTGCAAAAATCAGGGTTCCGGCGGCGATCCGCACCCGTTTCGAGGTCCGCCCCATGCGCGCTCCGGCGACGAAAACCACGGCAAGTCAGCACAGGATCGGGGGCGCTGGCTATGGGGGTGACTCAGTTCCGGTCCGGTCGCTTGCGTTTAACTTTTCGGGTGCTATACCCCCGCGTCCCGCGGAGAGGTGCCGGAGTGGTCGATCGGGACGGTCTCGAAAACCGTTGTACCTTCACGGGTACCGTGAGTTCGAATCTCACCCTCTCCGCCACTCTCGGGTAAAACGTGCCGGAAAAGTTAGCATTTGCAACGCCGCTACGTCCTGACCCCGCCAGTAGCCCCGCCCGCGATCTCCCAATGTTAGGTTTTGTGGGGTTCGAGCCCTTTGAAGGCGGCAGTCTCGGGCGGTTGGGCTCATTCATCAATGGGTACACGGGGACTGTCAGGGTAATTAGGTGAGGTTTTGCTGGGCTTTCGACGCGCCTCCGGGCATCACGCCACCGCCCTGCTCCAGATGGATTCCGAGCGTGCGCGCAGGATGCGCAAGGCGCGGCGGCTGAGCAGATGCCGCTGAATGTCGAACGTGTTGTAGATCGCCGCGTGCGTCTCGAGGAAACGCTGTGCTGACTTCTGGCTCTTGAAGCCCTGCATCTTCCGCTCACGCCTTCGAATGTTGAGATGGGAGTTCTCGGCGCGGTTGTTGTCGCGCAGTCGGCCACGATGATGGCGATCGCTTAGACCCAATTGCTCGAGCGCAGGGCCGTAGGAGCGAAGTCCGTCGGTGACAATCCGTTGCGGCTCGACGTTCTGATTCTTCAACAACCGCCGCAGCAATCGCAACGCCGCAGTTGCATCGCGCCGCTTCTGCACGACCATGTCCATGACCTCGCCTTCGTCATCAACCGCGCGCCAGATCCACACGCGCTCGCCGGCAATCGTCGAGACGAGTTCATCCAAATGCCAGCGCGGCGATGCCGGTAGTTTTCTCCGCCGCAGGTTGGCGGCGATCTTCGGACCGAACTTCACCGTCCAGGCCCTGACTGTTTCGTAGCTCACATCAACGCCGCGATGCGCCATCATCTCTTCGACATCGCGCAGGCTCAGTGTGAAGCGGAAGTACAACCAGACTGCGTGCTGAATCACCGTTGCCGGGAAGCGGTGGCGTTTGTACGAAATTCGCGTCATTGGAGTGTCTCCGCGGGCCGATAATCACGACCTTACCAGAGACGAGGTAGCGTAGGTCTGACAGCACCATGTGAAGGCTTATCTGCGCCGGCAGAAGAACGATGCCGCCGACGCCGAGGCGATCTGCGAGGCAGTAACGCGGCCCAGCATGCGCTTCGTACCGGTGAAGAGCGCCGATCAACAGAGCGTCCTGGTGCTACATCGAACGCGCGATCTGCTGGTGCGCCAGCGCACCATGTTGATTAACGCCATCCGCGGTCATTGCGCCGAGTTCGGCATGATTGCCCCACAGGGCGCCCGTCGATCTGCAGAACTCATCGATCAGATCCATGCGGCAGACGTCTCGACCCTTCCAGAGCTTGCCCGCTCCACTCTGCTGATGCTGGCCGGCCAGCTCGATGCACTCGCTATCCAGATACACAGCCTCGAGCGTCAGCTCATGATCTGGCATCGCCAGGATGAGACCAGCCAGCGCCTGGCGACTATCCCTGGCATCGGGATTATCACGGCAACCGCCCTCGCCGCGTCGGTGACCGATCCGAGTCTGTTCCGGTCCGGCCGCGAGTTCGCCGCCTTCCTGGGGCTCGTGCCGCGACAGAACTCCTCGGGCGGCAAGGACCGTCTCGGCCGAATCTCGAAGATGGGCGACGGCTATCTCAGAAAGCTTCTCGTGGTCGGGGCCACCTCCGTCATCCGCCGCTCGGGCGACAACGCGTCGGCCACCGGCGCCTGGGTGAGATCTCTGATGGAGCGCAAGCCAAGCCGGGTCGTTACTGTCGCCATGGCCAACAAGACTGCACGTATCGCCTGGGCCGTACTCGCCCGAGGCGAGGCCTATCGCGCGCCGACCGTGTGTTGATCAAGATCGCAGCAGCCAGTGGCTGCTGCCCCAACCTGTGAGGGTGCAGATGAGCTGATGAGGATCAAGAAGCGGACCGCAGAGGACGACAACCCGTGGTGCTGTCGGAGCAACAAGCTCGATGGTCTGAGAGGGACTTCTCCAGCGGACTCCATCAGGGCCAGCGGCTCGTTGCGCCGCGCAAACAGGCCGGACAGATGACCGCACCCGACAGATCTTCAGCTCGGCTCAATTTTCCCCTTGCAGCTCAGGGGCCGTCCACAGATGACAGCACC
>JBGAKC010000038.1:0-43267 GCA_044224605.1 Hyphomonadaceae bacterium | reverse complement strand
GATCCTCGCCGAAGTGCGCGCCGCTTCGCTGCCTCCAGGTGCGTCCAGCTTCACACGCCAGCAGGCGGCGCTGGGCCTTGGTCACGCCGTTCTCTGCGCGCGCGACATCATTGGCGATGAACCTTTCGCCGTGCTCCTTCCCGACGTGATCGTGAAGGGCAAGGGCGGCTCGTGCCTGAAACAGATGATCGACGCCTACAACAATGTCGGCGGCAACATCATCGCGGTCGACGAAGTCCCGCAGGAACGCGTGAACCAGTACGGCGTGATCGATCCGGTGACTGCTGGCGACAAGGGTCCGCTGGTGAAGATGAAGGGCATGGTCGAGAAGCCGCCGGTCGAGACCGCGCCGTCACGTCTCAAGATCACCGGCCGCTACATCCTTCAGCCGGAAGTGTTCGACCTGCTCGCGACGCAGACGCCGGGCGCGGGCGGCGAGATTCAGCTCACCGACGCCATGCAGCGCCTGATGGGCAAACAGGATTTCCATGCGTTCAAATATGCTGGCCAGGACTATGACTGCGGCGACAAGCTTCTCTATCTCGAAGCCTTCGCCGCCATGGCGCTGGCGCATCCGGAACTCGGAGCGAAAGCGCGCGCGGTTCTCGAAGCGACGCTCAAGAAAGCCTGAGACAGGGGAAGCTCAGCCGCAGTGCTCGGTGTAGTCGATGGTCGGCGCAATCCCCGCGCGCCAGCCACGCACCTTGCCGTCCTGGATCTCGAAGACGAATTTGGTGAGGCCGCGCGTGACAGTGAGATCCGTCACTTCGGGTTCGTACTTGTTCGGCGCCTCGGCGACTGCAGCCGCAAACTTTGCCTTGATGCCCACGGCGCTTGAACCGATACCGAAGCCGTCAGCAGTCCTGGCGGCCTCCGTCAGGAAGTCGACGCGGCCGACTTTCTGGTTCTCGACCATGAAGGTGACGCCCTGCACCGGCTCGGCGGCGAACATCTCGTAGCAGTGGTTTGCGTCAGGCTGCGCACCACCATCCGAACCATCATACCGTTCTAGCTTCACCGGGAATTTTCTGATCGCCTCGGCCGGCGTCATACCGAACGACACGCCGCAATAACCTTCGACCGTGACCGGGCTACAGGAAGCGAGCGCGGCCTTCTCTTCCGCCGGGGCCGCAGGATCGAGCGGGGCCGGCTCGGCCGACACGACGCTCTCGTGCGCCCCGTCGGGCGCTGTAGCGGGGCCGCCGCACGCAGAAGCGGCGGCAGCCACGATGAGCGACAGGGCGATTCGAAGACGCATACTTGTCCTCAGAAGGGCTCGAAGCAGTCGTAGTTGCGCTGGCGAATGATAAGGCCGTCCTCGTACTCGATCACCTGGCAGATCCGCGCGCGCATCGCCTCGCCCGGACGCACCGCGCCGACGGGTTCACGCGGATAACCGGTCCAAGTGTATTCGAGGATCACGCGGTCGCCGAGTTCGGTGACAGTGTGGATGTCATAGATCTGGCGTTCCATGAGGCGGGCGCCCGATTCGGCGCCACGCAGGATATCTTCCAGCTCACGCTGGGCGCCTGTCGGGACAAGGCGGTTCGGAAATTCGTGCTGGATAACGTCGGGATGGTAGAAGGCGGCGAGATCATCGCCCGTCGCCCCGCCCTCGACGGCGGCGATATAGGCCCGGGCTTTCCTTTCCAGCGACATGGCTCCGCCTTCGCAAGACTGCGACTCGGACGGGAGTTTAGAGCACCATCTGGGTCTGCGTCACCAGAGCGACGGTTTTCCCGGCCTCGGTGGTGATTCTGGTCTGCCAGATCGAGGTGCGTCGGCCGACATGGACGGGCGCACAGACGGCGATCACCGTCTCGGCGGACTTCGCAGGGCCTATGAAATTGGTCTTGCTTTCAAGGGTTGTCGTACCGTTAGCGCCTTCCGGCAGGTTCATCGAAGCGCCCATGGCGCCAAGCGTATCGGCCAGCGACATGGCGGCCCCGCCATGGAGCGTGCCCACCGGATTGCAGAGATCGGGACGCACAAGCATCCGCGCCTCGATGCGTTCCTTCGTCGCGGAGACGATCTCGAGGCCCAGAACCCCGGCGAAGGGGATGCGGGAGGCGATGGCGTGAATGCTCATGAGATTGGCTCTGCGTCAGGCGGAAAGGACACGCAAATACCCGTCAGGTAATTGCAGCGACAGACTCAGTTGGCGCCGGCAAAGGCGTCAATGCTGGTCAGGTGCTGTTGAATGGAGACGTGGTCGAGAAAGGAACCGGTGAAACTGTTCTTCGCCAGTGTCACGATGTCGGCGCGTGTGAGGCCGACGGCGTCGGCCGTGCGGATGTAGTTCTCGGCGATGTAGCCGCCGAAATAGGCGGGGTCGTCGGAATTGCATGTGGCCTTGAGGCCAAGCTGCAGCATGCGCTTCATCGGGTGCTGCTTCAGGTCCATCACGACGCAGAGCTTGAGGTTGGAGAGCGGGCAGACTGTGAGCGTCATGCCCTCGCGCACGAGGCGGCTGGTGAGGGCGGCATCTTCCAGAGCGCGGTTGCCATGGTCGATGCGGTCGACATGGAGAATGTCGAGCGCCTCGTGCACATATTCTGGTGGGCCTTCCTCGCCGGCGTGGGCGCAGATTTTCAGGCCACGCTCGCGCGCCGCCTGGAAGACACGGGCGAACTTGGACGGTGGGTGACCCTTCTCCGAACTGTCGAGGCCAACGCCGGTAATGCGATCGAGCCAGGGCTCGGCCGCCTTCAACGTCTCCAACGATGACGCCTCGTCGAGATGGCGCAGGAAACACATGATGAGTTTCGAGCTAATGCCGAACTTCGCCTCGGCTTCCTTCATGCCGGCGAGGAGCCCGTCGATCGCAACCGAAAACGGCAGACCACGATCGGTATGGGTTTCGGGATCAAAGAAAATCTCGGCGTGGCGACCGCCATCGGCATGCAGGCGCGCGAAATACGCCAGCGCGAGATCGCGGAAATCTTCTTCCGTCTGCAGCACATTCGCGCCCTGATAGTAGATGTCGAGGAAGTCCTGCAGATTGGAGAAGGCGTAGGCGGCTCTCACCTCCTCCACGGACCTGAACGGGATCGCGACCTTGTTGCGCCTGCCGAATTCGAACATCTGTTCCGGCTCGAGCGAGCCTTCGATGTGAAGATGCAATTCCGCCTTGGGAATGCCGCGAACGAAGGCTTCGGATACGGTCATGGGAAGCTCCCGCTGAAGCGATGAGACTAACAGGCCCGGCGCACGGTCTGTAAAGCTGCGCGCCGCAAGGAAGAGAAAAGTCATGGCGCATATGCGCGGAATGCTTGCCGCTGCAATCCTGCTGACCGCTGGCTGCGCGACGGCGCCCGCGTCGCCGGACACGCGAATCGACTTTGTCCGCGGCTGCTGGGTGCAGAAGCCGGCGCCGGGCGGTGAGGCTCAGGCCTTCCTTCGCCTGTTGCCGCGGGAAGATCGGCTTTCAGGCCAGATAGCCCATGTGAAACCGGACAGTTGGACCCCTGATGCGGGTCTCTCATTCACGCAGGCGGGCGACAGCGTCGACTTCAGCCTCTCGGCCGATGCGCCCCTGCAGACCGATTTCAGCCGGATCAACCCTTCCAGACTCGCTGCCAGTTTCGAGTGGGCGCGCCCGCAATTCGGCGGCGAAGTCGCGGCCTATGCCGAGGCGGCCCCATCCCGCAAGTTCCTCTTCGCCGAAGCGACCGCCGACAGGCTTTCCATCTGGTCAGTCGACGCGGCGACGGACTCCACGCTGATATTCAAGCTGTTCGACGGCGAGCGCGACGGCTGCGATTGACGCGCGGCGTTTGTTCGACGTCGCGCGTCGCATCACTTAGGCGTGCGAATAGAGCCCCACCAACCAGCTTTCGAATCGCGCACATAGGCGATCCAGCCCTCGCGGGGCGTGACCTGCTCCCGTGATCCGTCGCGATGATAGCCAAGCGACCAGTCAGCGCAGGCCGACCACGCTGCCCCGCCCTTGCCGGAAGGAACGATGTAGACGGCGCCGTCAGATGATGATGCGGGTTGCGCCGTCGTCGTCGCAGAGACGACCCTGAGCTGGACGATCGCGTCCAGACGGCGAACGGTTTCGTTGACGGTGACATGCTTCTGCGCCCGCCCGACGGCAAGGTACGGAAGCACCGGGTTCGCTGTGTCGCCCGTCCGGCATCATCATGCGGAGCAAGGCAGTGGTGGGATCGAGGCCTCCCGATCCCGCCACCGCTCGAGTCCCGCGTTGATTCAACCGGGGTTTCTCTCCTCCCGAGGCAGCCGGATCCGTACGAATTACGCCGCCGCGCGGTAGAGTGCGACTTCTTCGGCGACCGCCTTGCCCGCAGCCGGACGCGAGAAGACCCGCTTCTGGTGCGCCGCGATGTTCGGGAAGTCCGATAGCTTGATCGGCGTCGCCTGCAGCCAGTTGGCCACGGTGGCGAGATAGGCGTCGGCGACGGTGAACGAATCCGTCAGCCACTCGCGGCCGGCCAGATGCGCATCGATATGCGTCAGCGCCTTGGTCGCGCGCTCGATGGCGTAGCCCTTCGCCTCAGCCGGCGCGGTCGACGAAAGGACCGGGCCAAGCGCGCCGACATGCACTTCCGAATTGATCAGGCCGAGCCATTTGCGCATGCGCACGCGCTCACGGCCGGCGGGAGCGAGCTTCGCTTCGGGCTTCAGGTCGGCGATGTATTCCAGCACAGCGACGTTTTCGGTTAGGATTTCGCCGTCATCGAGCATCAGCACGGGCACCTGGCCCCGCGCGTTGATCTCGACGAAATCGCGGCCTTCCGGCGTCTTCTTGTCCTTCACGCGCACATAATTGGCAGGCAGTCCGGCCTCGTAGAGCGCGATGCGTGAGGCGAGCGAACAGGCAAGCGGGGAGAAATAGAGGTCCATGAGGAGACTCCTTTTGTTATGTAGTTTGGCGTTTGAGGTCAGGCTCGTTTTTTGTACTGACTCGCATACAATAACCGCTGCGCCCGCCGGTCAAGGATTTTGTTCGAAGTGGTACAAAAAGAATCTTCCGCGCCGAAACGCGGCCGCCCGCGCGCCTACGACCCGACCGAGGCATTGAAGGCCGCGCGCGACGTATTCTGGCTCAAGGGCTACGCCGCCACCTCGCTCGACGACATTGTCGGCGCGACGGGCATGAACCGCCCCTCCCTCTACGCCGCCTTCGGCGACAAGGAGGCAATCTATCTTGCAGCGCTCAAGATGCAGGGCGAACTGCTCGTAAACGCGGTCGCGGGCGCCTGCCAGCTAGACATGAAGCTCAAGCCTTTCCTCGACCTGTTCTTCGAGCGCTGCATCGAGAGCTACATGGCCGGGGCGCAGGGCGCGCGCGGCTGTTTCCTCGTTGGCACGGCGCTGACCGAGAGCCTGATGCGCGAGGATGTCGGCGAAGTCGTGCGGAGCGCCTTCGGCCGCTGCGAGGATGCGCTGGAGCAACGCTTCAGGCGTGCGAAAAAGGATGGCGACCTGCCGAAAACGGCGGACGCACGCGCCATCGCCATGCTGATGTCGTCCACCATGCACGAGATGGCGATGCTGGCGCGCGCAGGCGCAAAGCGCGACATGCTCCAGCAGCGCGCAAACATGGCGATCAAGCTTATGGGGGCATGAGCATGGCGAAAAATCAGGGACCGTTCAGCATCGGCAGCCGGATCAGGAGTTTCGGCTACGCCCTCCGCGGCCTGGGCTTCATGCTGAAGACCCAGCACAACACCTGGATCCATCTTGCGGCGACAGCCGTTGTCGTGGCGGCCGGCATCTGGTTGCAGATCGCGCCGGGCGACTGGCGCTGGATAATTCTCGCCATCGCGCTTGTCTGGGTGGCGGAGATCGTCAACACCGCCTTCGAACACCTCTGCGATGTCGTGCAGCCGGAATTCCACGCTTCCGTTCGCACGGCAAAGGACGTTGCCGCCGGGGCAGTGCTGGTCGCCGCCATTGCGGCCGCTATCATCGGCGTTCTCGTCTTCCTGCCATACCTGAGGTTCTGACCATGCCGATCCGCACGCGCGTTACCGAAATGCTCGGCATCGAGAAGCCGATCATACAGGCGGCCATGGGCTGGATCGCGCGAGCGCAGCTTTCCTCCGCTGTCTCGAATGCGGGCGGGATGGGCATCATCGAGACGTCGTCCGGCGAGCTCGATGCGGTGAAGCAGGAAATCATCAAGATGCGGACGCTGACGGACAAGCCGTTCGGCGTGAACGTCGCGCAGGCCTTCGTACGCGATCCCGGCATCGTGCAGTTCGTGATCGATCAGGGCGTGAAGTTCGTCACGACCTCGGCGGGCGATCCGATGAAATACACCGCCATGCTGAAAGCAGCGGGCCTCACCGTCTTCCACGTCGTGCCCAACCTTGCCGGCGCCTTGCGCGCGGTCGAGGCGGGCGTTGATGGCCTGATCGTCGAGGGCGGCGAAGGCGGCGGTTTCAAGAACCCGAAGGATGTCGCCTCGATGGTGCTGATCCCGCTGGTCTGCGAGCGCGTGAAGATTCCCGTGGTCGCAGCAGGCGGCATCATGGACGGCCGCACGATGGCGGCCGCCTTCGCGCTCGGTGCCGAAGGCGTGCTGATGGGAACGCGCATCCTCTCCTCCACCGAGAGCCCGGTTCATCACAACTGGAAGGACGCAATCATCAAGGCCGAGGCGACGGATACTGTCTTCCTCAACCGCAAGGGCCCCGGCCCTGCGCTGCGGGCTCTACGCACCGAACGCACCACCCGCCTCGAAGCGGAAGGCTCGCCCAACATCTTCGGCGAGTTCGCCGGCACACAGCAGGTCTATTTCGGCGGCGACCTTGAGGCGGGCATTGCGCTGACCGGCCAGGTCGCGGGACGGATCACCGAGGTGAAGCCCATCCGCCAGATCTTCGAAGAGACAATGGCCGAGTTCGAGCAGGTTCTTGCCCGGATGCAGGCCGTGACGCGCTGACGCTTGCGGGAAGGCCCTGCCCCGCGCATATAGCCGGGCATGACTGACCAAGTTTTCGGGCCTCGCACCCTCTACGACAAGATCTGGGACAGCCACGTCGTCCACACGGACAAGCAGACGGGGGAAAGCCTCCTTTATATCGACCTGCACCTCATCCATGAGGTCACGACCCCGCAGGCGTTCGCGGGCCTCAAGGCCAACGGCCGCAAGGTGCGCCGCCCTGACCTCACGCTCGCCGTCGCCGACCACAACACGCCGACAGAGGGCCAGTCGCTAGGCATGGCCGGCGTCAAGGACCCGGAAGCGCGCGAACAGCTCGAGACGCTGGCACGCAATGTGAAGGAACACGGCATCCAGTTCTTCCCGATGGGCGACATCCGCAATGGCATCGTCCACGTCGTTGGCCCCGAACAGGGCCGCACGCAGCCGGGCCTTACCATCGTCTGCGGCGACAGCCACACGTCGACCCACGGCGCGTTCGGCGCGCTGGCGCACGGCATCGGCACATCCGAAGTCGAGCACGTGCTCGCAACGCAGACGCTGCGCGCGCGCAAGATGAAGAACATGGCCGTGCGGGTCGAAGGCGAGTTCCGCCCCGGCGTCGGCGCCAAGGATCTTGCGCTGCACCTGATCGCAATCATCGGCACCAATGGCGGCGCTGGCCACGTCATCGAATACATGGGCTCGGCCATCCGCTCCATGTCGATGGAAGGCCGCATGACGCTGTGCAACCTCTCCATCGAGGGCGGCGCCCGCGCAGGCCTCGTCGCGCCTGATGAGACGACCTTCGCCTACATGAAAGGCCGCCCCGCGGCGCCGAAGGGCGGACAGTGGGAAACCGCGATCCAGCACTGGACGACGTTGTTCTCCGACGATGGCGCACACTGGGATGAAGTCATCGACATCGCCGCCGCCGACGTTGCTCCGACAATCACCTGGGGCACCAGCCCGGAACAGGCCGCGCCCATCACGGCAACCGCGCCGATCCCTTCGCAGATTGCCGACAGCGTGAAGCGAGACGCCGCTGAGCGCGCCCTCGCCTATATGGGCCTCGAACCCGGCCAGAAACTCGAAGGCCTGAAGATCGATCGCGTCTTCATCGGCTCGTGTACCAATTCCCGCATCGAGGACCTGCGCGCCGCCGCGGAGATAGCGAAAGGCAAGCACGTCGCCGCTGGCGTGCGCGCCATGGTCGTGCCCGGTTCGGGCCTCATCCGCGCGCAGGCCGAAGAGGAAGGCCTCGACAAGGTGTTCACCGACGCGGGCTTCGAATGGCGCGAGCCCGGCTGCTCCATGTGCCTCGGCATGAACCCTGACATCCTCAAGCCCGGCGAACGCTGCGCCTCCACCTCGAACCGCAATTTCGAAGGCCGCCAGGGCCGCGGCGGCCGCACGCACCTGATGAGCCCCGTGCTCGCAGCGAAAGCCGCGCTCGCAGGCGTGATCACGCAATGACAGCGCCCATCACTGGTGGATGCCTCTGCAAGGCCGTGCGCTTCACCGCATCTGCGGCGCCGATTGCCGTGCGTCAGTGCTGGTGCCGCGATTGCCAGTACTGGGCGTCCGGATCGGCCACGGTGAATGCGGTGTTCGACGCGGCTGCGGTTACGATTGAGGGTAAGCTGTCGACTTTCGTTTCGCAGGCGGATTCCGGAAACACGATGACGCGCGGATTCTGTTCCACATGCGGAACGCCTGTCACGAGCGCTTCGCATGCGCGTCCGCATCTCGTGATCCTGCGTGTCGGAACGTTCGATGATCCGACGATTGTGAAGCCTGCGATGAATATCTGGACGTCGTCTGCGCCGCACTGGGCGCATCTCGACCCGGAGCTGCCGTCGACTCCACAGCAGCCGCCGGCGCCGCAAACGCCAGCGCGTTAACACTTCGCACAATCCAACTGCGACGATTGCACTCGGCGGTTGAACCTGCCATGATCTTGCCTAAGTTCGAAGGCTTCTGCAGGGCACGGGGCGGCAGCCGGGATTGTAATGAAACGACTGCTTCTCGCCCTCGTGTTGATGGTCGCCGCTGCTGCGATCTTCCTGGGTCCTCCGCTGAGGGCCGCCTTCGCTTCCACAAACGTCGATATCGTCATCGGCCGCGGTGAAATGCACCCGACGATGCAGGCGCTCAGCTTCATGCTGAAGGAGCCGGCTGACGAGGCGCTGACCGCCAATCGCAAGATGAAACTGTGGGCGACCTACTATCACATGCCCACCGTGCGCCCCTCATGGACGAGCGTCGCGGCCAAGCCGCTGATCGGCAAGAACGGCAAGGCCGTCTCCCCGCCGCTCTCGACGCAGGACTGGTGCGATGCGGCAATGCAGGGCTCGATCTGGGTCGACAACGGCAAGGACGAGCCGCAGGCCTTCATGTACGTCGATAGCCGCGGCCCCGAGCAGGTCGTGTGCGACAAGTATTTCGGCGACCTGTCGGGCGGCATCAAGTCCGCCACGCGGCGCGCCCGCTTCCAGCCATTCCATCACCCGCAGGCGTGCGACGTGCGCACCATTCCGCTGATGGCCTTCCGCACGATCGCAGTCGACCGCGAGCGCATCAAGATGGGCACGGTGCTCTACATTCCCTCGCTGCGTGGCAGGACGTTCTGGAACAATGGCGAGATCTTTACCCACGACGGCTATGTCATCGCCAGCGATACCGGCGGCGCCATCGAGGGCAACCACATCGACATGTTCGTCGCCGACGCCAATGTGAAGCCGTTCCCGGACCTCGTCCGCTCGAACCCTCACTACACGTTCGAGGCTTATACCGTGGCCAAGAATGATCCGGCCTCGATCGCCCTGAACGATGCGAGCGAGTTTGTCTGCAAGGATTCGGACCGTCCGGGCCGCCCGCGCAAAAAGGCCGCTTCGAGCATCTGACCTTGGCGTAACCTTGCCAGTAACACTTCAGTAACGCGTTGAGCGCCTTCGCTGGTGTCGTGAAAGATCTGAGAGACATACTCGGACTGAAGTCGGAGCCTATCTCCTCAGGGAGAGGGAAGCCTGAGCGCAGGACGCTCACGCCTCCCACCGCTGATGACGCCCCTATGAAGCCGCTGGCCTTCACCGTCCTGTTTGTGCTCGCAGCATGCGCGACCGCAGCAGTGCCGGGCCTCGTCAACGGCGCGGCGGCGCCGTCAGGTCCCGGCATTGATCTGACGCCCTATCAGCGCGCCCTCACCTTCTCGCTCGAGGCGCCGGCGCCGCAGGCCATGGGCCCTGACCTGAAACTGTGGGCGACGCACTACCACACGCCGGTGATCAAACCGGCCCCTGCCGCGATCTCTGCCGCCTTCCCGCTTATCGGCCGCAATGGTTCGGCGATCTCGCCGCCGCTGCTGCCTCGCGACTGGTGCTCCGCTGCACTGCAGGGATCCGTATCGGTGAAACAGGGCGGCAAATCGGTCGCCTATGCCTATGTCGACGACAACGGACCCGAGCAGGCGAACTGCGACGAGTTCCTCGGCAATCTGTCCGACGGCGTGAAGAACGCCACACGCCGCGCGCGCTTCATGAAAGTGAACCACGCGCTTGGCTGCGGCGTGCGCAACCTGCCGCTCATGCCGTTCCGCACCATCGCCGTGGACCCGGACGTGATCCCCCTCGAGAGCGTCATCTTCGTTCCCGAGCTGCGCGGCCGCGTCTTCCGCTACAACGACCACGACTACATCCATGACGGCTACCTGTTCGCAGGCGACCGCGGCGGCGCGATCCGCGGCAAGCACATCGACGTGTTCCTGGTCGATGACGGCTTCGAGCCGATGGAAAACCTGTTCGCTTCCACCGAGACGCGAACTTTTGCGGCGCACATTGTCGCCGCGGATCATCCGGCGGCGGTGGCGGTGAAGGCCAGCCAGTCGGACAGCTGCCGGCCGGTGAACGAATAACCTCGCTCACAACGGCTTGACGCAGCGCAGTATGGACACCGTCTGCCCGGCGGCGGCAGATAGCGCCAACAAAAACCTGCAGACCTGACCGGGAGGGATTTCATGAAACGCCTGCTGCTCGTTGGCGCCGCGCTCGCGCTGACCGGATGCGCCTGGGACTATTCCAAGTCGGCGCCGCAGATCCCGGCGTCGCCGAGCCTCTCGGCCCAGCCGGCGGCGCAGGTCGCAAATCCGCCCGCCCTGGCTCCCGTCGCTGCGCCTGCGCCGACACCGACCCCTGCGCCGCAGCCGACAGCCGCCGCCACCGAGCCCTCCTCGCGCACGGACTACGGCGTCGCCGCCAACTGGCTGTGCAAGCCCGGCATGGCGAACAATCCGTGCGAGGTGAACATCGATGCGACCATCGTGAAGGCTGACGGCTCGACGACGGTCCAGAAATACACCGGCAACCCGAACGCGCCGATCGACTGTTTCTACGTCTATCCGACCGTCTCGCTCGATCCCTTCACCCAATCCGACCTGATCCCGGGACCGGAAGAATTCAACGTTGTGAAGGCGCAGCTTGCGCGCTTCGGCTCGCAATGCCGAATCTACGCACCGATGTATCGCCAGTTCTCGCTCGGCGCCCTTCGCGCCAGAATGTCTGGCGGGGCAGCAGTACCGACGCGGGGCACGCCCGCTGACGCGGCCGCGGACGTTGACGACGCCTGGGCCTATTACCTGAAGAACGAGAACCAGGGCCGCGGCGTCGTTCTCATCGGCCACAGCCAGGGCTCGGGCCAACTGATCCGTCTGATCACCTCGAAGATCGACGGCAAGGCTGACCAGGCCAAGATCGTCTCCGCCATCATCATGGGCGGCACGGTGCAGGTTCCCAAAGGCGCTGACGTGGGCGGCACGTTCAAGAACATCCCCGCCTGCCGCACCGCCGGCCAGACCGGCTGCGTGATTACCTTCTCATCCTTCCGCGACAATGTTCCGCCGTCCGACAATGCCAGTTTCGGCCTCAACCGTGGCGAGACGGAAGCGCTGTGCACCAACCCGGCGGCGCTGGGCGGCGGCAAGGCGTCGAATCCCAAGATCTACTGGTCGACCGCCGACAAGGCATGGGTGAAGGACAAGAAGATTGCCACGCCCTTCGTTATGACGCCGGGCCTCACGACCACCGAGTGCGTGAAGAATGGCAACCACAACTACCTGCAGGTCCATTTCAACGCTGATCCGGCCGATGCGCGCATCGACGATCCGGGCTCCGACGTGATGGCGCAGGGCAAGCCGGACCCGAGCTGGGGCCTGCACCTCAACGACGCGAATATCGGAATGGGCGACCTCGTCGACGTTGTCGGTAAACAGGCGGCGGCCTGGACCAAGGCCCACCCCTAGGAAAAGCTGAATGGAATGAAGCGGCCCGGACGAATTATGTCCGGGCCGCAATGATTCCGGGTCGCACAAGGTTAGCGGCCACCCGTCAATTGCCCCCTGTCCTGTTATCCGCCCTTAGCGCTGCAGCGCGACAATGCAGGCAGAAAAGGAGCGTCTTGCACGACGCCAGGGCTGACCATGCGCACGCAGAAGAAATTCGAGGAATGGCTGTTTGGCGACGACAGCGAGCACTCCGTGGAAGCCGCCGCGGAACCGTTCGATTCGTTCGGTCCGATCAGCGACATCCGCCGCGCGCTCCAGCAGCCGGTGAAGCAGCCCGTCACGCAGGGCCCGCACGAGGAATGCACGCGCATCCTGGTAGCGGAGGCTGACCCCTATCACCGCCGTGTTCTGCGCGTCCTGCTGTCCTCCTCCCGCATTTCCGCCATCGAAGTGGAAGACGGCCAGTCCGCCGTCGACATTCTCGCCCTGCGCTCCTTCGACCTCGTTCTGCTCGACATGGATCTGCCGAACATGACGGGTCCGGACGTCGTCCGCTGGGTGCGTCGGAGCATGACGCCGTGGTCGGACATCCCGATCCTCGGCCTGATCAACGAGAAGCACCGGCCTGAAGTCGGCCGCCTGTTATCGATGGGCATGACGGACTGGACTGCCAAGCCGCTGAGCCGGCATCACCTGGCCGACAAGATCGTGCACCTGCTGCCCGCGCTCTACGACGCAGGCCTCTAAGCGCTACTCGGCCGCTTTCGGTTCGATGCCCCACACGCGGCGATGGAAGTTCCACGCGGTCGAGACGACGGTGTCGATGTCCGACAGTTTGGGAACCCAGTCGATCGCGGCGCGAACCTTCGTCGTGTCCGCATAAAGCGCCACGGCGTCGCCGGGCCTGCGAGGCGCGATGATGTGCGGCACTGGCCGACCAGTCGCGCGCTCGACCGCTTTCAGAACTTCCATGACCGTGCAACGTTCGCCCGAACCGAGATTGAGCTGCAGGCTCTCGCTGCCCGCTGCGATGCGATCGGCAGCGAGGATGTGCGCGTCAGCAAGATCTGTCACATGCACGAAGTCGCGAATGCAGGTGCCGTCCGGCGTCGGATAGTCATTGCCGAACAGCTTCATCGGTCCGCCACGACCGACCGCCGCCTTGATGGCGTTCGGGATCAGGTGCGATTCCGGATCGTGCTCCTCGCCGATCTCGCCATCGGGATCGGCGCCAGCCGCGTTGAAATAGCGCAGCGCTGCGAATTTCAGTCCGTGCGCCTTCGCCATGTCCTCGAGCATCTGCTCGGTCATCGCCTTGGTGCGGCCATAGACGCTAACCGGACGCTTCGGCAGGTCCTCGGTCAGCGGCAACGTTTCGGGATCGCCATAGATCGCGCAGGTGGACGAGAAGACGAGGTTGTTGACCCCTTCCTCCTGCATGACGCGCACGAGGTTCAGCGTGCCGGCGACGTTGTTGTCGTAGAAGTGCGCCGGATTCTTCTCGCCCTCGCCCACCTCGATCCGGGCGGCGAAATGCATGACGGCGTCGGGCTTGTGCTCGCGGATTGCGGCGCGTAGGGCGTCCGCATCCCGCACATCGCCCTTAACCAACGGCCCCCATTTTACGGAGTGGGCGTGTCCCGAGGTGAGATCGTCGAAAACCACCGGCTCGCGCCCGGCCAGGCGCAGGGCCTTGGCGGCGTGGGAGCCGATATAGCCGGCGCCGCCGGCAATCAGGATACGATGGGGGGTCATGAAGGCCTCTTGTTGACCCTGTTGATGCAAGCGCCGTGCGCGTTCTCGGCTTTCGTTAACCCACCGACATTGACACGGGATTGATGGCCCGCGAAGCGTGGCGCAGCAGATTGGTACACAAGCATGGCCTTCGCCCTCCCCACCCCCACGCGCGATGAGCGGAACCAGCTCGCCCGCCTGTTCGCCGGCATCGCCTCGGATGCAGGCATCGCCGTGATGGAGGTCTACACCAGCGATTTCGAGACACGCACGAAGGCAGACTATAGTCCGGTCTCGGACGCCGACGAGCGCGCCGAGGAAATCATCCTGACCCGCCTCGAACAGGCCCTGCCCGGCGTGCCCGTGCTGGCGGAGGAACGCGCCGCCCGCGAGGGCCTCGGCGCCAAGGTCGCCGACGCTTTCCTGCTAGTAGACCCTGTCGACGGCACCAAGGAATTCGTGCAGCGCAAGGGCGACTTCACGGTCAACATCGCCCTCATCTGCGACGGCCATCCGGTGGCCGGAACCGTGTTCGCGCCCGCCCGGCGCGAAATGTATTTCGGCGGCGGCGAAGCGCACGCAATCGAAGACTTTTCGGCGGGAGACCCGATCAGCGAAGGACGTCTGCTGAAGACGCGCCCCTATCCCGAGAACGGTCTCGTCGCGGTCACCTCGTCCTCGCATCTCGACGAACGCACCAAGGCCTTCCTCGCGAAACACCACATTGCCTCGCAGACCGGCATTGGCTCGTCGCTGAAATTCTGCTGGCTCGCCGCCGCCAAGGCCGACGTCTATCCGCGCTGGGGCCCGACCATGGAATGGGACACTGCGGCCGGGCAGGCCGTGCTGACCGCCGCGGGCGGCCACGTCATCAAGCCGGACGGAACGCCCTTCACCTATGGCAAGGGCGCGGAGGGCTTCAGGAACGGCCCCTTCATCGCCTGGGGCGGCGCCCCGCTCTAGCCTTTCAGCGCGGGCTGGTGCAGGAGTGCGCCTCCACAAGCTACGAGCCTGCCATGACCGATACCCTGCCCGACCGCCTCAGCCAGAATCCCAAGAGCCCCTTCTACAACAAGGAGCTTCTGGAGCGCGGCATCGGCATCCGCTTCAATGGGCAGGAAAAGACAAATGTCTGGGAATACTGCGTCAGCGAGGGCTGGGTGCGCGTCGTCGCCGGCGTCGCGATGGACCGCAAGGGCAATCCGATGACCATGCTGCTCAAGGGCACGGTCGAGCCGTATTTCGACGCAACGCCCGAAGCCTAGCGCAGCATATCAAGGAAGCGCCGGAATACGGCGAGTCCCTTCTCCATTTCCGACACGGCGACGAATTCGTTCGGCTGGTGCGCCTGTTCGATCGAGCCCGGTCCGCAGATCACCGCCGGGAAGCCCGCGCGCTGGAACTGCCCCGCCTCGGTCGCGAACGCCGCTACGCGCAACTGGTTGTCGCCCGTCAGCGCACGGATGAACAGTTCCGCCGCGCTCTCGCGATCGACGCGCAATGGCGGGGCGTTGGCGCGCAGGTCCACGACAACGCCACACTCGGGCCCGAGCGCGGACAGCTTCGCATTCACCCGCTCCACCTCGGCGAAGAACGGCGCCAGCATCGCATCCGGATCGCCGCCTGGCACGCTGCGCACGTCGAACACGAAGCGGCATTCGCGCGCGAGAATGTTGGGCGCCGTGCCCCCGCCAATCTCGCCCACGGTGATCGTCGTCCAAGATGGATCGAAATCGGATGTCTTGGGCGCATTCGCCTCCTGCTCGCGCGCAATCTTCCGCAGCACCCCAAGCAGGTCGATCGCCTCATGAATCGCCGAAGCGCCCAGACGCGGATCCGACGAGTGCGCCGCCTTGCCCGTGATCCGCACCTCGTAGTCGCGGATACCCTTGTGCGCCGACAGAACGCCCCACAGCGTCGGCTCGCCTACCCACACAACCGACGGCGCGGCCCCGCGCCGCACGATCTCCGCGATCATCGGCTCGACGCCCGCACAGCCCACCTCTTCATCATAGGAGAAGGCGAAATGCACCGGCGTCTTCAGCGGCAGGTTCGAGATCGCCTCCGCATGCGCCATCGCCAGCGCGAGAAACCCCTTCATGTCGCATGTGCCGCGGCCGAACCACTTCCCGCCGCTCTCGGTCATGTTCCACGGGTTCGTCACCCATGGCTGGCCATCGACCGGCACCACATCCGTATGTCCCGACAACACAATCCCGCCGGGCGCATCCGGACCGAAGCGCGCCCATAGATTCGACTTGCGTCCATCCTCGCTCGGCGCGCGCACCAGCTCGGCGCCCAGCGGCCGCAGGAACTCTTCCGCCCATGCGATCAGCGGCAGGTTGGTGTCGCGCGAGGTCGTGTCGAACGAGACGAGTTTCGCGAGAATTTCGCGGACGGCGGCAAGCGATGTCATGGCGGAAGGCTAGCCCATCCCCCTTGCCACACCTAGATAGACCCAATCAGAACTTCAGGCGGACAGATGATCGAGTTCCATGCAGGCACAGGCCCCGACACGCAGGCCATCGGCATCGCGCTCGAGGAGATGTTCCTCGACTATGCGATCGCGACCTCACGCGCGCCCGTTCCCCTGACGATCGTCGGCAATGCCCGCCTGCCCGGCGCCAACAACGTGCTGATGGCGCTGGCCCGCAAAACCAACCGCTTCCTGCCCAATGCGGAGGAAGCCGCTCCCTGGCTGTCGAAGACCCCGCCCGCGCTCGATGCTGTCGAGGCGCAGCTCGCCGACAGAGACTTCATCCTTGGCGCCTACACCGTCGCCGACATGATGATGTACCCGCAGGTTTCGCGGCAGGCTGGCCCGCTCGCCGCCCATCCCAACGTGGCGCGCTGGGTGACGCGCATGAGCCTGCGCCCGGCGGTTGGCCGCGGCATGGGCGCAGTCTCGCTCTAAGGCCTGTTAGTGCGGCGCCTCGCCGGTTCCGGTCGGCGTCGGAGGCGCAGCGCCTGGCTGGGTCTGCGGCGCGAAGTCCTCAAGCTGGACCTCGTAGATCACCGTCGCGTCCGCCGGCACGCGGCCGTCGCCTTCATGGCCGTACATCAGGCCTGGCGGCATGCGCACCATCCAGCGGTCGCCCTTGTGCATCAGCTTCACAAGCTCGCTCCAGCCCGGAGTGAGACCATCAACCGGGAAAGACGCCGGCTCCTGCATCTCGAACGTGTCGACCACGATCGAGCGATGGCGGATATCTTCCGGCGTATCGCCCTCTTCCTTGTCGACCGTCTCGAGACGGCCCTGCAGGTGCACGATCACCTCGTCCTTGTCGCCCGGCGTCGCGCTGTTGATGTCGCCATTGCGGACGGGGAGATACTCAAGGCCGGAGGGGCGGCGCACCACGTCAGCCGATCCGGTCGGCCACGGCGTCACCTTGGCCCAGGCCTTCTCGTCGGACGTGATCGCCGGCATGATCTTCAGCAGCTCGACCTTGAACATCAGGTCGGCCTTCGGCGGGATCTCGGCGCCACGGCCGTCCGCGCCATAGGCTTCCTTCCACGGGATCCAGAACATGAACACGTCGCCGACGTGCATCTTCTGCAGGCCCTCGGTCCAGCCGGGGATCACCCCGTTGAGCTGGAAGGTGGCCGGCTCGTTGCGGTCATAGGAGCTGTCGAACTTGAGGCCGTTCTCCGCGAGGCGGCCGTCATAGTTGACCTCGACCTGATCGATGGCCTTGGGCGTGTCGCCTTTGCCGTCGCCCTTCTTGAGCACGATGTATTCGACGCCATTCGGCAGTTTCTGGACTTCGGCCCAGCTGTGATTCCACGGCAGAAGGGTCTTCCACGGATCCGCCGGGTCAGCCTTGACCGAAGGATTGCAGGCGCTGAGGGCCAGTGCGGCCATCGCGGCGAGCACGATACGGATCATCAGGAACTCCCTATTCGAGGGAGCCTGTTAGCACCGCTTTTTGCCCGGCGCGAGGGGCCATCCCTCACCATCGTGCGAGGCCCCAAACCAGCGGCAAACCTGCGCCTAGCGGGGCGGGAACCCCGCTTTTGTAAGGGCGTCGATGATTTCCTGCGTGTGCAGGGCGTCGCGGGTCTCGATAGTGATGTCGAATTCCGCGCCCTTGGCCGGAACATCGAGCGCCAGGCGGTTGTGGAACACTTCGATGATGTTGCCGCCATTGTCGCCAATCACGGTCGACACCCTGGCCAGCAGGCCCGGCTGGTCGTTGCCGATGATGCGGATCGAGGTGATCCGCTTCTCGCGCACCAGCGACCGCGTCAGCACGGACGCCAGCAGGCGCGTGTCGATGTTGCCGCCCGACAGGATCAGAACGACCTTGCGGTTCCGGAACAGCTCCGGCTCGGCCAGCAGCGCGGCAAGGCCCGCAGCGCCAGCTCCTTCCGCCACCGTCTTCTCGACGGTCGCGAACAGCGTCACGGCGCGCTCCAGCGCATCCTCACTGACGACGATCACCTTCTCCATCAGCGCGCGCAGGATCTGCGCCGTCATCCGACCGACCTTCTTGACCGCGATGCCTTCCGCGATCGTGGCGCCGCCAACCTTTGGCTCCTCACCCTTCAGTTCGGCATAGAGCGAGGGATACATCGCCGGCTCGACGCCATAGATCTCGACCGCTGGCCGCCGCGACTTGATCGCCGTGGCGATGCCAGACGACAGCCCGCCGCCGCCGACAGGGATCACCACCGCGTCAAAATCAGCCAGCTCGTCCATGACCTCGAGGCCAACCGTTCCCTGCCCAGCGATGACATGCCTGTCGTCGAACGGGTGAACGAAGGTGAGGTTCTGCCGCTTCTCGAGCTCGCGCGCATGGGCGTCGGCGTCAGCCAGTGACTCGCCGTGGATAATCACCTTCGCGCCGAAATTGCGCGTGTGCTCGATCTTCACGAAAGGTGTGCCCTTCGGCATCACGATGGTCGCGGGGATGCCCAGCCGGCTGGCGTGATAGGCGACGCCCTGCGCATGGTTCCCGGCCGACATGGCGATCACGCCCGCCGCCTTCTCCGAATTCGACAGCGACAAGAGCTTGTTCAGCGCCCCGCGTTCCTTGAACGAGGCGGTGAACTGCAGGTTCTCGAACTTGATCCAGACCTGTGCGCCGGTGATCTCCGACAGTGTGCGGGAATAGCGCAGCGGGGTGTGCTCGATCTGTCCTTCAATCGCTTTCGCAGCCGCTTCGATGTCGGCCATCGTCACCGGCAGGGCGGTGGCGGTCTGGGCGGCAGAAGCTGGCTTTGCGGTCACGGGACAGGGTCCTTTACGCTGAGGCGGGCACGTATAGAGGTTTTTGGCTCATGGGAAAGGCTAGGGCGTTCTGACCAGGTTCCCACCCTTCATGGCCCGGAATGGGACAGGCAATTCCCTATGGATTCCGCCCACGGATAGCGGAAACTGCCTGCGTCGTCCGCCGGGGAGCCCGCCATTTCCGCAAGCTTTGACCGCCGCACCCTGATCCTCGCCGGCGCTGGTTTGACTGCAGGATGCGCCACCACGCCCTGGACGCCGCCCGCGCCCAACACCTTCCGTGTGATCGAGCACGCGCCGATCCCCATGCGCGATGGCGTCAAACTCTCCGCCCGCCTGTGGCTGCCGGACGGCGCGCCAGCGCCTGCCGTTCTCGAATGCATCCCCTACCGCAAGCACGACCTCTACCGGCCCTACGACGACATGTGGGGCGAGAGGCTCGCGAAGGCCGGCATCGCCTTCGTCCGTCTCGACGTGCGCGGATCGGGCGATTCCGGAGGCGTCATCACCGACGAATACTCCGAGGCCGAACTGGCCGACTGCGTCGAGGCCATCGCCTGGATCGCGAAGCAGGACTGGTGCACTGGTTCAGTCGGCATGCGCGGCATCTCGTGGGGCGGCATCAATACGCTGCAAGTCGCAGCCCGCCGTCCGCCCGCACTGAAGGCCATCATGCCGATGTGCGCCTGCGACCGCCGCTACACCGACGACGCGCACTATGTCGGCGGCGGCCTCGGCCGCACAAATTTCCAGTGGGGCATCCTCTTCAAGAAGGTGATGGCCGGTCCGCCCGATCCCTCCGTTGCGGGTGACAACTGGCGCGACCTCTGGCGCCAGCGCCTCGAGGCAACCCCGCCCATCCTCGCTACATGGCTGCGGCGCCAGCGCGAGGACGCTTACTGGAAACGCGGCTCCGTCTTCGAGAAACCGTCGGACATCAACATCCCCGCCTATCTCGTCAGCGGCTGGAGCGACACCTACGCCGTCTCGATATTGCGCCTGTCGGAAAGGCTTCGCTCACCCGCGAAAGTGCTGATCGGCCCATGGGGCCACACCTATCCTTACACCGCGCCCCAGGGCCTCGACTGGGCGCATGAGGAAGTCCGCTGGTGGCGTCACTGGCTGATGGGTGAGGCCACCGGCATCATGGACGAGCCACGCGTCCGCCTCTTTATGCCGAACGCCACCGCATCCGAAGGCGGCCCCATCCCCGGCCGCTGGATCGCGGAAGACCACTGGCCCATGCGGACAGCCCAGCAACTCTGGTATCTCAACAACGCGGGTCTCGCGCATCAGCCGGCCAGGGCCGCCGACATCGTCCATCGCGACAGGGACATTGTCGGGATGACCAAGCCAGAATGGCTCGATCGCCTGCCCGTCGAGCAATCGCCGGACGACAAGCGCTCGACAGTCTTCGACACGCCGCCGCTTGACCAGCCAGTTGAGATCGCCGGCGCCCCGCGCCTCACCCTGCACGTCGCCTCCGACCAGCAGATCGCGAGTGTCTTCGTGCGCCTCAGCGAAGTCCGTCCTGATGGCAAGAGCTGGCTCGTCACCTGGGCCGCGCTCAACCTCACGCGCCGTGAGTCCATGATCGACCCCAAGCCGCTCGAACCGGGCCACACCTACACGATCGGGCTCGATCTCCGCGCCATCGCGCATCGCTTCAGCGCAGGCTCACGTATTCGCCTGGCCATCTCGGAAAGCTTCTGGCCGATGCTCTGGCCCTCGCCCGTGAAGCCCACGCTCACCCTGCCCACCGGCGTCTCGACGCTAACGCTTCCCGTCCGCACACCAGAAGCGACGCCCGTACCATTCTCGATACAGCAAGGCTCCCGCGCCAGCCCGCCGGCCAGCAACGGCTTCGACATGATCCATGCAGACGGCAGCGTGATCCTCAGCACCACCACGCCGCCGACGCCCTATCCCGTCCCGGGCGCCGGAACCGAACTCTCTTCCGGCGGAGAAGAGTCCTGCGAGATCAGTCCGGACAATCCGCTTTCCTGCCGCTGGAATCAGAAAACCCGCTCGACATGGAAGCGCGGCGACTGGGATTGCTCGGTCGAGACGTCCTACGACCTCACGGCCGACGCTTCGACCTTCCATCTCGTGGAAACATTGCGCGCCACGTCAGGCGGGGAAGAAGTCTTCACCCGCACGCACACGACAGACATCCCGCGCGACCTGATCTAGCCGCGCTTCTTCGCTTCGGCCTGCGCTTCCATCTGCGCGATCTGCAGCCGTTCGATCTTCGCGGCCTCCTCGCCGAAATCCTCCGGGCCATAGACCGGGCGGATCTCGATGAACTCGCCGGCCGGACAAGGCGCCTGCCGCGCCCAGGCCACGGCTTCGGCGAGGCTGGGAACGTCGATGATCCAGTAGCCCCCGAGCACTTCCTTGGTCTCTGTAAATGGCCCGTCGACCACAATTGTCTTGCCCTCGCCAGCGAACTTCACCCGCGCGCCCTTGCGCGTGGGTTGCAGACCCTCCCCGGTCAGCATGACGCCCGCGTCCACCATCCGCTGATTGAACGCCATCATGTCGTGCAGCAGCTTCTGGCCTTCCGGACCGGGCGGGACCGGGCTCGTCTCGGTTTCGGCCTGCGGGCCGGGATACATCAGCATCATGAAGCGCATGGATTTCCTCCTGTTACGCCCCTAGGACGCACGGCTTTCAGCCGACCCGACATTGTTGCACGCCGCTATTTTTGCGACGGCGCCACCCTGTAGATAGCGTTGGTGATGTCGGAGGAAACATAGACCGCCCCGTCCTTCTTCGACACGGCGACGCCAGTGGTCGTGAAAGCCGGCAGCGTGCCCTCGGCCGCCGGCAACCCCGTCTTGAGACCTTCAGCCAGCACGACCTTTGATCCGTCCTTCGGGTCGAACGCGATCAGTCGCCCTGCTCCCGCTTCAGCGACATAAACCCGGCCGTCAGTCCCGACATCGACCCCCTCCGGCCCGGCCAGCCCTTGCAGCATCGGCTTCAGCGTCTTCCCCGCCAGATCGACCTGCTGCAGCGTCCCGCCCGTCTCCGTGACATAGAGCTTGCCATCCATCGCCTCGACCATCGCCACGGGGAATTTCAACCCGCCTGCCAGGACTTCGCCCGGCTTGTCGTCCTCGCCCAGCAGCCGGATGTTCCCCGTCGCCGCCTCCAGCACGATCAATCGCCCGTCCGCCAGCTCCAGCGCATCGCTCGGCGCCGTATAGCCGTGGTGCATCACCGCCTTGCCCGTCGCGCGATCGATGACCTGCACCATGCCGGCCGCCCAGCTGGTGATCAGCACTTTCGACTTGCCCGCGCCAACGCCGAGCTGGTTGTCGGTCTCGTCGCGATACATGCGCAGCGGATCGGTGATCTTGCCGTCGGCCGTGTTGATGACGCGATAGGCGAACACATCCGCTACATGCAGTTTCTCGCCATCCGCATCTTCGGTGATGGCAAGGTCCGTGGGCGTCGCCAACGGCCCGCTCACGACGGTTCTGACAGCGCCCGTGTCAGGCTTCACCTCGAAGATCGAGGCCTCGACCATGTTGGACACATAGATTGTCCCGTCCGGCGCGATCGCGAGATTGTCCAGCGACGGCGGCAGCGTTGCGATCACCGACACGGCCCCAGGCTTGCCCAGTGCCTTCATGTCGATGCGCTTCACTTCGCCCGTCTTGGTGTCGAGCGCGTAGAGATTGCCGTCCGGCCCGAAATTCGCCGCCGCCGGAATCTGGAAGCCATCGGCGATAACCGTGTCCTTCCCGTCCTTGGGATCGACCTTCACGATCGCATGCTTGAACCAGAGTGGTCCGTAGATCATGCCGTCCGGCCCGATCTCGAACCCGTTGAGCCCGCCGAGATCCTTCCGGATGAGGCGCGCCCCGCCCGTCCCCTTCCAGTCGACTTCGTAGAGCGCATCACCCAGGAAGACCTGCGTCATGTAGAGCTTGCCGTCCTTCGTGAAGGCCAGCGAGTTCGAACCCGGCAGGCCCGAGGACACCATGCGTGGTGCGCCGCCCTTCTCCTGCACGAACACTTTTCCGGTGAGATATCCCGTCCACGCCATCACGCCGTCAGGCCCGAAGGCGATGTCGTCCGCCATGCCGTCCGGCGGTCCGATGCGCTCGGTCACGACCCCGGTCTTCGGGTCGACCGCATAGATCGCCTGCCCCACGACGCTTCCCGCCAGCACCATGCCGTCCGGCTCGATGGCGAGCCCGTGCAGGCCGTGGAAGGGCGATGGCCTGATGAACTCGGTGACCTCGTAGGTGACCGGTTTCTTCTCCGCCTCGCACGCGCCCAGCAGCGCTAAGAACGAAACCAGACCCAGCATCCGGACCATGCGATGTCTCCCCAATCTGTCCGGATCGAGGATAGCGGCGCTGGCTAATCCCGCCAGAGCGCTGGATGCGCTGCAACGCGACGTCAGCCGGCAATAACAAAACGCCCCGGCTTCCGGCCGGGGCGTTTCAGTTACTTCGGAGAGATCAGGTTTGGACTACTGACCGCCGCCGCTCTTCGGAGCGACCGCCGGAGCGGCGTCCGCCGCAGCCTTCGGCTTCCGCATCTGCTGCATCATCTGCAGGACTTTTTCGAGTTCGCCCTGGTCGATGCCGCCGTCCTTGTTGGCGTCGGCCATCTCGAAGGCGCCCGGACCAGCAGCGAGCTGCGCAAACTGGCCGCGGAGTTCGGCCTTCTGCAGCTTGTCGTCCAGGTTCGAGTCCATCATGCCCATGAGGCGCGTCTTGTTGAGCAGCTGGTCATAGTTCGTCTGCTTCTCGACAGTCTCGTCGGCCCAGCGATAGCGCAGCGAGGTATAGAACATTTCCTCGAACGACTGGTCGCCCCACACGATTTCCTTCGACGGATCCGGGTTGGCCGGGTTCCGCTTCGAGTTGTCGTAGATGTAGGTCGCGATCACTTTCGAGCCGGCCGGAATGTTGATCGGCTTGTCGAACTCGTACATGCGCTGCCAGTTGAAGTCGTAGAACGGCACGTTGAGGATCGTCTCGCGCTTGCCGGTCGGGTAGAGGATTTCCAGCTTCGAGTACGTGCCGCGATAGTGAGCGTGCACGACGGCCGTGTGCAGGATCGCATCCTTCGGGAAGAGGAAGTACGCAGTTTCCTTGTGCGCCGGATCGTTGGCCGGGATCGTGATGAACTGGTTGACCAGCGGCGTCTCGCGCATGATCAGCTCAGGCTTCTCGCCGTCCTTGTAGAAGTAGAGACCGATCTTCTCGGCCGAGACCACTTCCTTGCCGAACGGCGTGTAGTGCATCTGGTAGGCGAACTGGCCGCCCGGCGGGATCCACGAGCCGATGCCTTTCGGCGCGACGGTCGATTCCATGCCGACGGTGTAGCCGCCGATGGAGCCGCCCCAGGCCTGCATGCCCTTCTGCGTCTGGCCTTCCGGGATCACGCCCGAGAGGATGTGGTGCACGGCCTGGCGCTGCGAGACCTGCGCGGTCGCCGCTTTCAGCCATTTGCCTTCCGTCAGCGGGTTAGGCAGCGTCGGATACTGGTAGTCGACATAGCCGGTCGCCGGGATGGTGAACTTCGGAATCTCGACGATCATGTCGGGCTTGCCGAGCGGCCATTCGGGCGCGACGTGCTTGACCTCGGCCAGACGGTCCGGCCCGTCGCCGCGCGGAGCGCCGGCTTCGATCCAGTGAACCAGCGTCTTGATCTGGTCGGCCGACAGCGACTTGTCGTCCTTGAACTTGCCCACATGCGGGTCAACGTCCCATGGCGGCATGCGGTCGGTGCGGACCGCTTCGCGCATCATCGGCGCGAAGGTCTTCACCTTCTCATAGCTGTCGAAGGCGAACGGCGCGATGCCGCCCTGCTCGTGGCAGGCCACGCACTTCTCTTCGATCATCGGCGCGATCGTCTGCGAGTAGGAGATCTTGGCGTACCCGGCCTTCGCGGCGGCCGAACGGCCCGGGAAGGAGATCAGTTCGCCCTTGGCGGCAACCGACTGCACGGCCGGCGTCTTGCCCGCGATGACCGCGTCGATGGCTTCGGCCGAGGCCGGGCCGTGATAGGCGATCTTCCACGACTTCGGATCGAGCACGAAGGTTTCGCCCACGCGCGTCGCGCCGAGCTGTTCGCCGACGAGCTGATTGTCGTCCTGCAGGATCGGCATGGTGATGCCGTTCTTGGCCGCGTCAGCCATCATGGCTTCGCGCGTGTCTTTCGGGTTCGAGTTGATCATGAAGAACTCGACGCCCTTGGCCGCGTAGGTCGCCTGAAGTTTGGCGAGTTCCGGCGCCGTCCTGGCGATCTCGGCGCTGCCGGCGCCGTGCATCACGAGCACGACGGCCGGGGCGTCCTTGTAGCGATAGAGCTCCTTCGCGAAGCCGTCCGCCGTCACGAGGCGGAAATTGTCGGCGCGCGTCGGCGTGGCGGCCATCGGAGCGGCAACCGAGGCTTCGGTGCCAACGGGGCCCTGTTGGGCGCAGCTGGCGGCCCCAAGGGCAAGCACCAGCCCAAGGGCAGTCAGGGTCGGGGAGCGGAACATCGCGCGGTTTCCTCCAGCGTCGGTTTTGATCTAGATCAAATGGCTCAACACGCTAGACAGCGTCAAGCGTCAGATCGCGTATCTCACTCAAATTTGTTAATGGCCGGTACCAAACAGGCTTGCAGATCGCGTCTTTGCCTTGTCCGGCCTGCGGCTTGCCCGCAATTGCCGCTCCCTTTCGGCGCTAGGGGAGCGTCCGAACCATCTCTGGCAACTCCGGCTGAACGCGGAAGCGTTGGCATAATGCAGTTGCAACCCGATGTCGGTGATCGACAGCGACGGGTCGGCCAGCAGTGCACGGGCCATGTCACGCCGGACGCTATCCCTCACTTCCTCGAAGCTGGTCCCTTCGTCCCTGAGGCGCCTCTGGAAGCTCCGCTGGTGTAGTCCGAGAACCCGGGCCGCTTCCGTCACCGTGCACAGCGAACTGCGCATCAGGACTTGCGTGACGTATCGCGCCTCCGCCGTCATCGACGCGTCCGCAGCAGGCGCATGCGCCTTGAGATAGGCGACCGCCATCTCCCGCACCTGCCGGTTCGCGGACGGACGCACCGCGTCAAGCACGCTGCGTGCGATCACCAGACCGTTCTCCTTCATCCCGAACGAAGGGCGCACGCCGAACACCCGCTGGTAAGTCGGCATGGGAGAGAGCTGCTCGTGGCTGAACCAGACCTCCTGCGGTCCGTAGCCGGACCCGCACACCAGCTTGAGCACGACATGCAGTGAGCCGACGCGCCGCTCATGGAACTGTGCAAGCGGCGGCGGGTTCTGGAGATAACTCCTGACGCCGAGAAAGTCGTGCGGCCTGCCGGGAAGCTTCTTCAGGAACACTGCCCCGGTCGGGAAATTCACGTGAAGAAAGTTCGCCACGAGCTCCACAGCCTGCCGTCCTGTCTGGGCATTTGCGACGGCTACATAGAGCGGTCCCAATCGCGAGGGATCCGAGCGAGCGCCCCACAACAGGCCCAGATCCTTGCGTCCAAGGCGCGCGGCGGCGAAATTGACCAGCTCGTGCGCCTTGCGCGCCGGGATCAGCTTTTCCGGCTCATTGAGATCATCGAGTTCGAGACCCGCCTCACGCGCAAGGGCGCCGAGATCACCGCCAAACTCGGCCACGAGTTCGCGCAGTCCCAGAAGGCTCAGGGCGCGAACAGCCTCTTTCATGGAAGTCGGACTCCAGCGTCAGCCTGTGTCGCGTCAGGATAGGAAAATGTCGCGCGAAGAACAGCGTGATGCTGTCGCACGCCTATCCTGCTGTTCTGGACCAACCACAGAACGAGAGTGGGTATGTGCGGGACTCTGGCTTGACGCCTGTCCAGTCGACCGAAAAGCCCGGGTCGGTGCTGATCGTCGATGATTCGGGGCCAGCCCGAACCTGCATTCGTGCGATCCTTTCCCCGTTCGGCTGGGAGATCGAAGAGGCGGCAGACGGAGCCGCCGCCTTCACATGCCTGCTCGGCAGACATTTCGACCTGTTGATCACAGACCTGCAGATGTCACCGGTCAGTGGCGCTGACCTCCTTCTGGCCGTGCAGCTCCTTCCCGCAGACCACAAGCCGCGCACGATCATCTGCTCGGCAGATCACGACTCCAAGGCGGCAGATGTGGTTCGGGCGATCCGTCATGCCGACGGCGTCGTCGCCAAGCCCATCGCCCCCGCTCTGCTGGCGGCCGCCGCCCTGCAACTCTTCGATCGACGCTGAGATCGCATCAGGCCGCGGTCAGCCCGGCCGCTCCCTCGGCTGGATCGTGCTCCGCTACCCAGTGGCCAGGGGCGACCTCGACCAGCACCGGGCGGTAGAATGGCGCCTTGTCGGTCAGCTTCGACTTCATGAAGCGCAGGCTGGCCTTGGGGTCGAGGGGCGATGGCAGGTCGCCATGCAACTTCACCTTCACCCGGCTGCGCTCCTTCACCGGGTCCGGCGAGGGCACGGCCGAGAGCAGCGCCCGCGTATAGGGATGCTGCGGGTTCGAGAACAGCTCCTCGCGCGAGGCCGTCTCCACCACCCGTCCGAGATAGAGCACCATCACCCGGTGGCAGACTTCCCGGATCACCGAGAGGTCATGGCTGATGAACATCATCGCCAGACCGAATTCTTTCTGCAGGTCGATCAGCAGGTCGAGGATCTGCGCCTGCACCGACACATCCAGCGCCGACACCGCCTCGTCGCAGACAACCAGCTTCGGCTTCAGGATCATCGCCCGCGCGATGCCCACGCGCTGGTTCTGCCCGCCGGACAATTCGTGCGGATAGCGGTTCACCATTGCCGGATCGAGACCCATGCGCGCCATCATCTCGCGCGCCGCCTCCTCCTTCGCCTTGCCGTTCATATCGGGCCTGAAAACCGTCAGCGGCTCGGCGATCGACTGGCCGACCGTCATGCGCGGATCAAGGCTAGCCAGCGGGTCCTGGAACACAATCTGCAGCTCCTGCCGGAGCGGCTGCATCTCCTTGCGCGACACCTTCGCGATGTTCCGCCCCAGCCACGCCACCGAACCCGCCGAAGGGTCCAGCAGCCGCAGCACGCCGCGCGCCAGCGTCGACTTTCCGCACCCGCTCTCGCCCACCACGCCCACGGTCTCGCCCGGTCGCAGCGCGAAACTCACGCCATCGACAGCGCGCAGCGGCACGCGCTTTCCAAAGAGCCCTCCGGGTACGCTGACCGGAAAGGTCACATGCAGATCATCCACCTGCAGCAGCGGCTTCACTTCCTTCGCCGGCGCGGCGCCGATCGACGGCCGCGATCCGCGATCGATGCGGTCCATGCGAGGCATCGCTTCCAGCAGCATGCGCGTGTAGTCGTGCTTGGGCGCAGAGAACACGTCATCGACATTCCCCCGCTCCACCGCCTCGCCATGGCGCATCACCACCACGCGATCCGCCATGCGGGCGATCACGCCCATGTCGTGCGTGATGAGAACCAACCCCGCGCCCGTCTCGCGCTTCAGCTCGTCCATCAGGTCCAGCACCTGCGCCTGCACCGTCACGTCCAGCGCGGTTGTGGGCTCATCGGCAAGAAGCACCTGCGGTTCGCACAGCATGGCCGACGCGATCATCACCCGCTGGCGCATCCCCCCCGACAGCTCGTGCGGGAACTGGTGCAGACGCCGCCGCGCCTCCGGAATGCGCACGCGCTCCAGCCACTCCACGATCCGCTGCTCGGCCGCCTCGCCCTTGAGGTTCTTGTGCCGCGCCAGCACCTCAGCCATCTGCGCGCCCACCGTCATGTGCGGCGTCAGCGACGTCAGAGGGTCCTGGAAGATCATCGCCATCCTGGCGCCGCGGATGTCGTTCAGCTCCTTGCGGCCGAGCCCGGTGATTTCCTGCCCGTCGAACCTGATCGAGCCCTCGACGATCCCATTGGCCGCCGTCAACCCAATCGCCGCCAGCACAGTCTGGCTCTTGCCCGATCCGCTCTCGCCCACCAGTCCCAGGCATTCGCCCCGCGCCACGTCGAACGACAGCTTCTTCACCGCCTCCACACGACCATCGGGCGTTTCAAACGACACCGAGAGGTCACGGACGTCGAGAATGGGTTGTGCAGGCAAACGGCGAACTCCGGATCACAAGGCGCGTAGTTCAAGCCGTTCCGGGTAGAGAAGAAAACCCCCTTTGGCTCCACGAGGCATGACATGCCGTCACAGGCCCGATAGTTTCCTCTGTATGACAGATAAACCAGCCTTTCCCCCGATCACTTCGGAAAATGTTGCCTGGGAACCCTTCGAACGCGGCCATTTCGGCAGCCGCTTCCGGCATCTCACCCGCGCCGTCATGGGCGATCGCCCCTACCATGTCGGCGTCGCCATCGAGGAACTGCCGCCGGGCAAGCAGTCCTGCCCCTTCCACTTCCACATGCTGGAGGAGGAACACCTGTACGTGCTCGAAGGCGAATGCACGCTACGTCTCGGGTCCGAGCGTCGGCGCTTCAAGGCCGGCGACTACGCCGTGTTCCCCGCCGGCGAGAAGACAGGCCACTGTCTCATCAACGAGACCGACAAGCCTTGCCGCTACATAGTCATCGGCGAGAACAACCCGAACGAAAGCTGCGTCTACCCGGACTCGAACAAGGTCTCCAACCGCTGGCTCGGCGAACGCTACGATCGCGCCGCGCAGAGGGATTACTGGGATGGGGAAGACTAGCCGCCGATCAGGCGGCGCCCATCATCATGATGAAGCCGGCGACGCCGATCAGGCTGAGCAGCATCATGTTGACGAGCATGCGGACCATGCCGCGCTCACCTTCATCCGTGATGTGCATCGCATCACACACGGCGTTGGAAGGGCGCATCAGCAGACGATACATGGCACACTCCTGACCACTGGCCCGATGAGGTCGGGCGCGATTTGCCGCTCATGACGAATATTGAACTCCGGCCAGAAATAAGCAATATATAAAATACTGCTTTAAGAGCGACAAATGCGCCTGAACCTCCAGTCCGACTACGCCCTCCGGCTCCTGATGTGTCTTGCCGCCAGCGACGGCCGGCTGATCACCATCAGGCAGGTCGCGGAGCGCTACGGCATTTCGGAGAACCACCTGATGAAGGTGGCGCACGTTCTGGGCCGCGAAGGCTTCATCGAGACGGTGCGCGGACGCAATGGCGGCCTCCGTCTCGCACGCAAACCCGCTGCGATTGGAATTGGCGACGTTGTTCGACGCACGGAAGCTGATCTCGCGCTTGTGGAGTGCTTTTCGGGCGGCGCAGCCGGCTGTTTCATCGTGCCCGCCTGCAGACTGAAAGGCGTTCTGCGCGAAGCGCTCGACGCCTTCATGGCCGTGCTCGACCGTTACACGATCGGCGATCTGACATCGAACAATCCCCGGCTCCGCGTCCTGCTCGACAGCGAGGCCGTCTGATGAGCGACGCCATCGTCAGCGCCCGCGATCGTCGCCTGGAGGTTCAGGCCCGCGCCGCAGCCATCGGCATCGACGAGGCCTACATTTCGCTTCTCGTCGATGAGTTCTATTCCCGCATCCGCGCCCACGACGTGCTCGGCCCCATCTTCAACGAAGCGATCGGCAACCGCTGGGACGCACACCTTCCACGCATGAAGAGTTTCTGGGCGTCAGTCGCACTCAATACCGGAACGTATTCGGGAAAGCCGGTCCCCGCGCACCAGAGTCTGACCGCGGTTCAACAGTCCCATTTCGGAATCTGGCTTGCGCTATTCCGCCAGACTCTGGAGGACACAGCCCCTTCGGCAGAGGCTGTGTCCTATTTCATGGAGCGCGCAGAACGCATCGCAGAGAGCCTACAGCTCGCAATGTTCGGCTTCCCGGGCCTGCCGCGGAAACGTCCGTGAGCGCCTTGGCCGCTGGACGATAGCCCGGCGCGCAGACATGCCTCAACCGCCCGCGCCCTTGTTCAGCAGCGCGTCGATCTCGGGCGCGTGCGTCATGGCCTTCGTAAACTCCCACGTGCCAGGACCCGCCATCTCCTTGGCGGCTGCGATCATCGCGTTCATCGCCACCGCATGCATCATCCCGCCAGTCGAGATGCGTTTCACGCCCAGCGCGCCGACCTGCTCCACCGTCAGCGCCTCCTTGCGCGGCCCCTTCACGATGTTGAACGGCCGATCGATCGAGCGGCACACCTCGCGCACCTCATCCGACGTATTGAGTCCCGGCGCGAACAGCACGTCAGCTCCCGCCTCCTGATAGGCCTGCAGCCGTTTGATCGTATCAGCGAGATCCTGCCGCCCGTTGAGATAGTTCTCCGCCCGCGCGCACAGCATGAACTTGAATGGATGCTTCTTCGCCGCCTCCGCCGCCGCACGGATGCGCTCGGCAGCGGCCTCGATGTCATAAATCGGATCGTCGCGATCTCCCGTGAAATCCTCGATTGAGCCGCCAACCAGGCCCGCCTCGCCTCCCATGCGGATCGTGTGCGCACATTCCTCCGGGCTGTGGCCGAAGCCATTCTCCAGATCGGCGGCCAGCGGAATCTCGATTGCCGGCGCCATCAGGCGAATGTGCGCCATCACGTGTTCCCGCCCTGCCTTGTAGTCGGTCACGCCGATCGAACGGGCATAACCCGCGCTCGTCGTTGTCAGCGCCTTGAACCCAAGTCCGGCGAGAATCCGCGCGGAGCCGGCATCCCACGGATTGGGAATCACGAACACGCCCGGAGCCTTGTGCAGCGCTTCGAAGTCGGCGGCTTTCTGGGCCTGCGATTTGTGGCCAGGCGCATGCGCGTGAGTGGTCATTGGGAGGTCCTCTGTTTCTTGTTGTTGCGCCTACTCTAGCGGCGCCACAACGTCTGACACGGCGAATTTTCGTCGACGGCCGCATCATACCTGCCGCCGGCGCTTTACGCCGCCGTCAGGCCAGCGCATCAAGCAGCGATACGTGGGAGGATTTCATGCGTGCCTTGATCCTGGCTGGCCTGATGGCCGCCGCCGCTCCGGCTGCGTTCGCGCAGAACGTCTACGTCACCGCCGACCGGATGCTCGATGTCGCCACCGGCCGCATGATCCAGAACCCCGCCATCATCATCAGGGACGGCGTCATCACCGACGTCGGCGCGCGCGACAGGCTGCAGGTCCCCTCCGCCGCCGAAGTGATCGAGCTGCCCGGCCTCACGCTCCTGCCCGGCCTCATCGACATGCACGTCCACATCGACGCCGACCCGACCCTCGGCGGCTATACCGGCATCAGCCTGCCTGACAGCTATTCCGCCGTCATGTCCGTTCCGAACGCCAAGGTTACGCTCGAGGCTGGCTTCACCACCATCCGCAATGTCGGCTCGACCGGCTGGGACGACATCGCCCTCAAGTCCGCCATCGAAGCCGGCAAGGTCGAAGGCCCGCGCATCGTGCCCGCCGGCTATTCCTTCGGCGCCACCGGCGGCCATTGCGACATCACCGGCCTCTCGCCTTCCTTCAATGCCAACAGCCCCTACAACGCCGACAGCCCCGATGAAGGCCGCAAGCGCGTGCGCCAGCTGCGCAAGTACGGCGCCGAGGTCATCAAGATCTGCGCAACGGGCGGCGTCTTCTCCTTCGGCGACACGCCCGGCCAGCAGCAGCTCTCGCTCGCCGAGATGAAGGCGATCACCGAGGAAGCCCACATGCAGGGCCTCAAGGTCGCCGCCCACGCGCATGGCGCCTCCGGCATCCGCGACGCCATCCTCGCCGGCATCGACACGATCGAACACGCCAGCCTCGTCGACGACGAAGGCATCGCCCTCGCGAAGAAGATGGGCGCCTGGTTCTCGATGGACATTTACAACACCGATTACACCCAGGCCGAAGGCGCGAAGAACGGCGTGCTGGAAGAACAGCTCAAGAAGGACCGCGACATTGCCGAAGCCCAGCGCCAGAATTTCGGCAAGGCCCTCAAGGCCGGCGTCAGGATGATCTACGGCACCGACGCCGGCGTCTATCCGCATGGCGATAACGCAAAACAGTTCGCCGTCATGGTCCGCTATGGCGCAACGCCCCTGCAGGCGATCCAGGCCGCCACGATCAACGCCGCCGAAGCGCTCGGCAAGAAGGACCAGGTCGGCGCGATCAAGCCCGGCGCATTCGGCGACCTCGTCGGCGTGAAGGGGGACCCCACCAAGGACGTCACCGTTCTGGAGCATCCCGCCTTCGTCATGAAGGGCGGCACGACCTACAAGGGCGGGGACAACTGACACCCACCCGGAGAGCTGATGACGCCGGATGACTTCGACAAGCTGTTGCTGAGCGCGAGCGCGGCTTTCGCGGAGCGATGGATGCCAAGGCGCGGCAGGAAAACGGCGAGCGCTTCAACCCTCCGGACGCGCCGCTTCACGATATGGCGATAACCGAACGAAGACTCGAAGAAGCGCTGGATGCCGTCCGCGCTCAGTGGAGATGAACGTCACACCTCGATCAGCAACGCCGTCGCATCGTCGCTTGTCTTGAACCGCCCGATCTTCGCATCGTCCTCGGGCGAGGCCTCCAGCCCGCGCAGCTCGTTCATCAGCGCGCCTAGCCCGCGCTCATTCACCGCCTCGATCAGCCCCGCATCTGTATAGCGCTGGTACGGCGTCACCAGCCGGTAGAAACCGTCCGTCATCACCAGCACGCGTGTGCCCGCCGGCGCCGCCGTGCTCTGATAGACGATATGTGCGCCCGCCTCCGGCTGCACGCCGAACACCCAATAGCCCTTGGACGTATTGTGGATCGCACGCACGTCCTGCAGCCATTTCAGCCGCGCCTCCGGCGCCATCGCCATCACGGTCTGCGCGCGCTTCTGCTCGTCCGCCGGCTTGCCCGCCTCGCCGAAGACGGTGACTTGGCCCTCAGACGTCCGCACGATCGCAATCGAGTCGCCCAGCGTCGCGCCCTCGATCATGCCCTTGCGCACACGCACCCAGGTCGCAGCCGCCGTCGGATAGCTCGCCAGCGGCGCATCCTTGAGCGGGATCTTCACCTCGCGCTCAACCGCCGCGCGCAGCTTCGGCAGCAGCCGCGCAAACCAGGCCTGCGGAATCTCGCGCGGGTCCGCCGGGTTCGCCGTGATCTCCGCCGCAAAGATCTCCGCATACCGCGCCGCATCGGATTCAGCCGCCGAGAAGATCCGCACCGGCCCCACATCCGTCGCGCCGTCGATCACGCAGGCCCATCCGCCCGCCTCGTCGAACGCATAGCGATCATCGCCCGTGCCGGTCTTCATGCCCCCGCCGAATTTTGAGCCGGGGAAGGAAATGGAGTCGACGAGTTTCATGGGGAGGCTCCGGAGCGCGAACGCGCTTCCTAGGGCCTCACGCCGCCTTCGTCTTCAGCGCAGCGGAGAAATCCGCCAGCGTCTGGATGTAGTCACCGCTCTCGCGCAGGCGCTGCACATACAGCTCAAGGATCTGCCGCGCGGCGACGCCCGCCTCGAGCCCGCACTTCTCGGCCTCTTCGGCGAACAGCTTCTTCGAGTCCGGATCGAGCCTGACGGTGAGCGGCTGGCGATTTGCTGTCTTCGACATCGTGATTCTCTCAGCAGCTATTGGGAGCCCCCCGACGCCTGTAGCGAGAATCAACTTGTATGCATTGCCAAGACATTGCAATAGCAATGCATGGCCAAGCCTCCCGCCAGCTCCGACACCAAGCCCTTCACGGTCGTCCTGCCGTCCAAGGCGGCCGAACGCCTTGAAATTCTTGTCGAAACTGGCCTCTACGGCTCGACCCGCGCCGAGGTCGCCAAGAATATCATCCTTCAGCACCTCCAGGATCTCTGGAAGTCGGGCAAGCTCCCGGGCTGATCCCGGCCAGATCCCGGGACAGGCCGTCGATCCACAGCAAAACCCGTTGAAACCCGGCCTCACAGGCCACGGTTAACACCTCGTTAACGAATTGCGCTCAATCGTGCTGATGGCCGCCGGGAGCTGCCAAAAGCTGCTCTGCGCAGCGGCTCCGGCGAAGGAGGGCAAACCATGCAGACCGAGATCACCTCAGCTCCGTCACAGGTCGAACCGCTCGCCCTGGCATCCTCCAAAGATCCGATCGAATTCTGCCCCGCGGCCGCCTGCGCCGCCGCCATCGTCCGCCTCGAAGGCTTCGTCGCGCACGTCGCGCGCCTCCACGAGGAAGCCCAGCTCGCCCGCTCGCCCGACCTGATGCTCCAGCTCGAGGCGATGCAGGACGAACTCATCCTCGCCGCCGACGAAGCCCGCGACCGCCTCGCGAAAGTCGAAGCCGTCTCCGCCGCCGGCGCCATTGCCCAGCTCCTCGCCGCCATCCGCGACATCCGAATAAGAGACGACGCCGAACGCGAACGCGCAAAGGACCTCGAAGCCAAGGCCATCCGCTTCCTCGCCAATGCCTGCCTCTACGACACCCACTTCAGCAATGTGCTGAGCCAAACGAAGCTGGGCCGCAGGCTTGCTCGCGCCGCGGCGTGAAGGTGTGAGCCGGCATCTCCTGGAACCGGCAAATTTTCGCTGAGCCCTTGCTGGCTTGATACGGATCAAGCCGACGACCTGACCCGGCTCTAGTCTGAAAATGTAAGTTAATCTATGATCACACTGGTCAGGGAGGCCATCTGTCATGCGCATTGTCTCGTCCGCCGCCGCCGCCATCGTCGCCGCATCGCTCGCAGCCTGCGCACCCGAACAGACGACCGCACCGCCGCAGGCGGCTGCGCCTGCTCCCGAGGTCGCCGCCGCTACGCGCGTCATCACCCTTCCCGTCAGCATCAACGCTACAATGGTCGCGCTGGTCGATCACGCTTCCGAGCCGCTCTGGCTTGATGCCTATGAGCCTCCGAAGACCGAGATGCGCTGGCTCGAAGCTGAGTACAACGCCTACCAGATGGCCGTCGGCGGCAAGCTGATCCAAAGCCCGAAACGTCGCCATGCTCAACACCGCGGGCGACCGCCTCGTCGCCTCCTGCGAGGCCTGTCACAAGAAGTTCAAGCCGGGCCTCACCAGCATGGGCATCTACAAATCGCCGAACTACCCGCCGAAGAACTGAGGCAAAGCCGGCGGACGTCACGACGCCTTGCAGGCAATCGGCTTCTTATAGGTTGCGGAACTCGGATCGAGACGCCGGGCGACGGCAAGTTCCGCCACTGCATCCTTGCACTTCCCGGCCAGCGCCAGCGCCGTCGCATACGAGTGATGGATCGACGGCTCGTTCGGGGCCGCCGCGATCGCCTTCTGGCAGTATGGCAGTGCTTCTGCCGCCTTGCCGCCATTCGCGAGAATATAGCAGTGGTTGTTCAGCACAGCCGGATGTGTCGGGTTGAGCGCCAGCGCATGCGCGCTGGCATCGGCCGCCGCCTTGCCCTCGCCCAGCTCGTCGAGGACACCCGCCCGGTTGGCCCAGTCGATCCAGCTGTTCGACGGTATCGCGGTGTAGGCGGCAAGCGCAGCCGGAAAGCCAGCATCTCTGTTCTTCTTCAGGATCGGCAGGATCGTCGCATAGATTTCACCCGCACTGACTGGCCGCGCCGCTGGAATGACGCCCGGCTCAACGGACTTCCCGTTGAGCATGTCGAGCGCCAGCCTAGCGTCCCTGTACGCCTCCGCGTCCCGTCCAACGTGGGAATAGGCGCCTGCGCGGAATGCGTGGAAGCGCACGTCGGACACGATGGTCTTGCCGGGCGGGATGGCCTCGTCATAGAGGCGCACGGCCTCCCCGAAATTCCGGTTCAGGAACGCCTCGGCGCCGAGATTGATCAGCGGCAGCGCGCGCTCGGGCGATCCCACAGGCAGCGCATCTGCGCACGCCCGCTGATTGACCTCGCCGGTCTTATCTGGCCGGCACGCCGCAGGCATTTTTGCGCCCTGCTGGGCCACAGCAGGAATGGCCGCCGCAAGGACGCCGACAACAAGGATCACAGAATGGATTTTCATCGTTCCCCCCAACAGGACGATGTCAGGATACCAGTCGTCCGCCCTCCGGCAAGGCGAGCCCCAACCTGCCGCCCCCTATCCTGCCAGACGCGCCATTTCCGCGTCGCTGATCTCGTAATTGCCGTAGACGTTCTGCACGTCGTCGCAGTCCTCAAGCTCTTCAAGCATCTTCATCAGCTTCTCGGCGTTCTCGCCTTCAACGCTGACGGTGTTGAGCGGCTTCCAGATCAGCGCGGTCGATGTCGCCGCCACCTTCACTTTGCCCTCCAGCGCCGCCGCCACTTCCGCGAGATCGGCGCGCGCCGTGTAGATGTAGTGCCCGTCCGCGTCGCTCGAGACGTCGCTCGCGCCCGCATCCAGCGCCGCTTCCATCATCGCGTCTTCCGTTCCAGCTTCCGGCGGATAGACGATCTCGCCGACATGCTCGAAGCCCGACGACACCGCGCCGGTCTGGCCAAGGTTCCCGCCATGATGCGTGAAGGCGGTGCGCACATCCGTCGCCGCGCGGTTCTTGTTGTCGGTCGAACACTCGACGATCAGGCCCACGCCGCCCGGCGCGAAGCCTTCATAGCGGATCGCCTCGTAATTGGTCGCATCGCCACCGGCGCCCTTGTCGATCGCGCGCTGGATGTTGTCCTTCGGCATCGACGCCGCCTTGGCGTTATTGACCGCAAGGCGCAGGCGCGGGTTGAAGTTCACGTCCGCCATGCCGGCCTTGGCCGCCACGGTGATCTCCTTCGCCAGCTTGGAGAACAGCTTGGCCTTGGCTTTGTCGGCCTTGCCCTTGCGGTGCTGGATATTGGCCCATTTGCTGTGGCCGGCCATGGTGGGCCTCTCTTCTGGATAGCTATCGGGTGGCTGGCGCCCGGATAGCCCACAGCACCCTCCGGATGCAAGCGAACCGGACGGTTCATCCCGCCACGGGCGAAATGCTCAGGGATACACCAGCCATCCGGCAAGGCCCGCTCCGGCTGCGACCGGCCCGGCCAGCAGCATCATAACCAGGGCCGAATTGATCAGCCGCGTCTGCGTCTTCATGCGGCTGCGGTTCTTCTTCAGCGCAGCGTTGTAGATGCCCGCGGTGTCGGCCCTGGCCTGATGCAGGGACCGCCCCGCCTCGATGTCGTCTTTCCAGTTCTCCGGATCATTGCCTACGGTGGCGAAGGGCGACGGCCTCGCCGCCACCAGCACCAGCACCGTTGCGATGAAGGTCACAAGGCCGGCGCCCGCCGCCGCAAAGGCGATCGGCCGCAAGCCCTCCGACAAGGCCGCGATGGCGCCCGCCAGCAGGGCCACGGTCATCGAGCCATAGAGGTTGGTCAGCGACAGGACGCGCTGGTCCGCCGCCAGGGCAAACTGCGCCTGCACGGCCAGCCTTGCCTCGGCTTGCCGCACGATTTCTGATAGCAAGGCTTCCGACGCCTTTTCGTAGTCCATCCGCCCGCCTCCCTGCGCGGGCCGATCGTAGCGGGGGATACGCCATGCCAAAAGGGCCCGACGACGAAACCAAGATGCGCACGGAAGACACCGAGCCCAGCGCGCTCCGTCCCAGAAGCCACGCGGCCGCCGCCGACGGGCCGCGTCCCGCGTTCCCGAAAATCCCCGCAGCCCTCGCGCCTGCCCCGAAGCGGAAACGCGGCAGGGGCGGCCTCATCGTCCTGCTCCTCGCCGTCCTCGCAGCCGTCGCAGTTGCCGTGTGGTTTTTCTTCTTCCGCTAGCCGCCTGCAGGGAAGGGTCGCCACCTTGCAGCAGCACGCTAGAGTGACGCCGTCGATTCGCGACAGGAGATGTGGATGAAATCGCTCTATCTCGCGGCCGCCGCCGCTCTGATGCTTGCCGCCTGCAGCGGCGAGACCAAGGCTCCCGCTGTCGATCCCGCCGCTTCCCCGGAAACCGCCGCCGCCCCGGCCGCGCCCGAAGCGCCCGCCGTCCCGGCGATGACCGCAGACGCCATGGCCGGCCCGATCGCGGGCAAGTGGCGGACCACCATCATCGCCGCCGGCATGAGTCTGCCGCCGCAGGAGAAGTGCTTCGACCACCAGATCAGCTTCGCCGAAGCGCAGGGCGAGCAGCAGGCCGCCGGCATGAGCTGCATCGAGCACACCGTCACGCCCACGGCCGACGGCCTCATGGACCACAGCATCTGCACCAAGGACGGCGTCACCTACACCACCGACACGAAGATGACCGGCGACTTCAACTCCGCTTACACGCTGGAATCCTCTGTCACGATCGCCGGCTCGCCTGCCCCGGCCGTCACCACGATCAAGATGGAACGCCTCGGCGACTGCGACCCGAAGACGCCGTAAAATCGGGCATTCCGGGGAGTTCGCAAAACGGCGCCGGCGGGGTTATACCTGCCGCCACTTTCGTTTTCGGGGAACCGGGCTGGCGCAAGACCGGCCGCTCCTCCTCCCTTGGGATAGACCGACCATGACCGACGCTGCGCCCTTCGCCACCGATCCCGTCGCCGAGCTGATCAACCTGCTCGATCTCGAGCGCATCGAGGTGAACCTCTTCCGCGGGGTTTCTCCAGACGACGGCATGAAGCGCGTCTTTGGCGGCCAGGTCATCGCGCAGGCGCTCGTCGCCGCCTACCGCACGGTCGACAACCGTCTCTGCCACTCGCTGCACGCCTACTTCATCCGCCCGGGCGATCCTTCCGTGCCGATCCTCTACGAGGTTGACCGCGCGCGCGACGGCAAGAGCTTCACCACCCGTCGCGTCGTCGCCATCCAGCATGGCGAGCAGATCCTCAACCTCTCCTGCTCCTTCCAGGTCCCCGAGAGCGGCTTCACGCACCAGTCGGCGATGCCCGAGACGAAGAAGCCCGCCGACCTCCTCAGCGAGGATGAGCTTCGCGCCATGGCGAAGGATCATGTGCCGAAGGAATTCCAGAAACAGTTCGCACGGCCCCGCCCCATCGAACTGAAGCCCGTCGATCCGCGCCAGATGATCTCGCCGGCCAAGACCGAGGCAAAGAAGCAGATGTGGATGCGTGTGCGCGGCAAGGTCGATCCCGCCAACCAGCCGCTGCAGCAATGCCTGCTCGCCTACGCCTCCGACATGGGTATTCTCGACACCGCAACGAAACCGCATGGCGTCAACTGGTTCACCGGCGGGGTGCAGATGGCGTCCCTCGACCACTCGATGTGGTTCCACGAGCCCTTCGATATCTCCGACTGGCTGCTCTACACGATGGACTCCCCGTCCGCTTCTGGCGCCCGCGGCTTCAACCGCGGCGAAATCTTCACCGAAGCCGGCAAGCTGGTGGCTTCAGTGACGCAGGAAGGCCTGATGCGTCCCCGGGAACCCAAGTTCAAGAACTGAGTCCTTTGAGGCGGTTGCAGTGACGTTGCGACTCTGACTCACTGCTGCACGTCCGCATGAATGTGGCGCCGTGGCCCATGGATCGCAGCGCGCGAACATGGTTCATTTCGCCGGGGCCTTCGGAGACTGGCATGAGACTTCTCGCCACGATTGCGCCCGTTGCCCTGCTCGCAGCCGCCGCCTGCAGCGGCCCGGCGCCTGTCGGTTCCGACGCCTCCGCCTTCGTCACACCCTCAACCGCCGCGCCGCCCGCGGTCACCGACGCGCAACTCGCCTCCGCCCCGCCCGGCGTTGAGCCAAGCCCGGTCACGCCAACGCCCGAGACGCGCAGCGGCGTGCAGACAGCCGGGGGCGACAAGCCGACATCCGCCGCCACGCTCGGAACGCCCGTCACGCCGCCCGCGCCTGCGCCAGCAGCGCCCCCCGCTCCCGCAAAGCCCGCCGAAGCGCCCAAGCCCTCCGGCGCGCATGTCGCGCTCAAATACCTGATCGGCGACATCGATCCTGCAAAGGATCCGATGTTCGCGAAAATCCCCGACAAGTATCTCGGCGGCTCGCGCGTTTGGGGCCACAAGGACGCCGTCGCCGCCTTCGTGCGCATGGCGGAGGACGCCGAGGCGAACGGCTACAAGCTGAAAGCCGTCTCCGCCTTCCGCTCCTTCTCCGATCAGAAGAAGATCTGGGAGGACAAGTGGAACGGCAAGACGCTCGTCGGTGGCAAGAAGCTCAATGTCTCGACGCCCGATCCGAAAGCGCGCGCGCTCAAGATCCTCGAATTTTCCTCAATGCCCGCCACGTCGCGCCACCACTGGGGCACCGACTTCGACATCAACAGCCTCGAGCCGAAATACTTCAACACCAAGGACGGCAAGCGCATCTACGACTGGCTCACCCAGCACGCGCCCCAATACGGCTTCTGCCAAGTCTACAGCCCTAAGGGCGCCGGCGGCCGCGCCACGGGTTATGAGGAGGAGAAGTGGCACTGGTCCTACATGCCTGTCGCCTCCTGGTACCTGAAGCAGTACCCGATAGACGTCGGCTACGACCACATCACCGGCTTCGACGGCGCAACCGCCGCCAGGGACACCGACGTCATCAAGACCTACGTCCAGTCGATCAATCCCGAGTGCAAGACAGGGCCTTAGCGTTGCTCCTTCCCATCGGTAAAGCGAGTCCGGTAGAGCTTTCCCTGTTTCCAGCATAGTCTCCCTGCGGGTCAGGAGGGACGCGCCATGCGCAGGGCAATCGCCGCGAGTTTCACGCTTGCTCTGGCGCTCGCACCCGCTGCGTACGCCCAAGCCTACAGTCCGGCCCGCACCCCAGACGGCCATCCCGACCTGCAGGGCCTGTGGGTCGCCGAAACCGTCACGCCGATGCAGCGGCCCAAGGACTTCAAGTCGCTGGTCATCGCGCCCGAAGACGCCGCAGCAGCTGCAAAGAAGATGCTGGAGGATCCGGGCGAAGTCTACGACCCGGAATTCGATTCCTACCACAGCACCGCCGTCCTCTCGGTGAACGGCGAGTTCCGAAGCTCGTGGATCGTGACGCCGGCGGACGGCCGCCTGCCGCTCACCGCGCTCGCCCGCGCCGCGCGCAACCGTGAAGGTCCCGAATACGACAACCCCGAGGAGCGCGATCCCGCCGAACGCTGTATCGACAGTCTCGCGCATGCGCCGATCCGCGCCGTCAATGTCATTATCCCTTACCTGTTCGTCCAGACGCCGGATGCGTTCGTCATCACGGCGGAGGACATGGACCCCGCCCGCATCGTCGACCTTGCCGGCCGGCCGCACCCGTCCGTCATCCGCACCCGCACCGGCGATTCCAACGGCCGCTGGGACGGCGACACGCTCGTCATCGAGACGGACCACTTCGCCGCCGTCGATCCCGGCGGCCTTCTCTTCCGCAACGCCGCCCCGGTCAGCGAAGGCAGCCGCGTCATCGAGCGCCTGCGCCTGATATCGCCCGATGCGATCCTCTACCAGTTCACCATTGAGGACCCCGCCCTCTACACGGCGCCCTGGCTCGCCGAACTGACGCTCAAGCGCACGACCGGCCTGTTCCTCGACTACGCCTGCCACGAGGGCAACGACGCCATGGTCCACATCCTCCAGGCCGCCCGCCTCGACAAGCAGAAGCCGCCGAAGAAGGACGACAAGCCGAAAGGCGATCCGAAACAGGCCGCCGCCGCGCCATAGTTGCGGATGGCCCTCGCACATCTATCTTCGTCCCATGGCGAGACAGCGCACCTTCTTCACCGTCGGCTACGAGCGCACCACGCTTCCCGGCCTGATCGACGCGCTGCAGAAGGCGGGCGTCACCCGCGTCGTCGACACGCGCGACATCGCCAATTCCCGCCGCGCGGGCTTCTCAAAGAAACTCCTCGCCGCCTCGCTGGATGAAGAAGGCATCGGCTACATCCACCTGCGCCCGCTCGGCACGCCCAAGGCCGGACGCATCGCCAACCGCGCCGGCCGCATGGACGAATTCCGCCGCATCTTCGACGCCTCGTTCCAGCGCCCCGAAGCCCAGCTCGCGCTGCTGGAAGCGGAAGACCTCATCCGCGCTCAGCCCACGGCGCTCCTCTGCTTCTGCGGCGACGGTCTCAAATGCCACCGCCACATCATAGCGCAGGCGCTGGAGAAGAAGGGGTTGAAGCGGCGCGAGATAGCCTTCACGCCCGGCGAGTTACCCAAAAGGAAAAGGGCGGCCGTGAAGCCGCCCTCTCCCCGATCACGTCGCCAGCCTCAGCCCGGCCGCTTGAACTTCATCATGAACTGATCCGTCTTGTGGCGGATCGAATCGTCGAACACGCCCTTGTCGTGCGGATCGTTCGGGTTGTGCAACGCGGTGCTCTCGCCCACGAACTCGAAGCCGGCCGCCAGCACTTCCTTCTTCACCAGGTCAGGCACAATGCGGTGGAACTGCGCATTGACGCCTCCGGGCGTATCCGCCGCCGCCACGTGGTCGAGCAC
>JBGAKC010000037.1:0-43499 GCA_044224605.1 Hyphomonadaceae bacterium | reverse complement strand
CAAGCCTTTCGCATCCGATGCCGTCCTTCTGGACAACGGCAAACGCTTCGTGGGCAGCGCTGAACTGCGGACCTTGTTCAAGGAAGAAGTGATCGCCGCAAAGGCGATCTTCACGCCGGATACCGTTCGACACGAGAACGGCAAGATCGTGGTCGAAGGCCCCGCGCATGGCGACTTCAAGGGTAGCCCGATCCGCTTCACCTACAACTTCACGCTCAAGAACGGCGCGATCAAAGCCGTGGAGATCACGGCATGAGCATCAAGATTGATCCGAACGAGTTCGCGGGCAAGCGCGTGCTCATCAGCGGCGGCACCAAGGGTCTGGGCCGCGCCACCGTCGACCGCTTCCTGGCTGGAGGCGCGCGCGTGATCACCTCCGCACGCGGGACCCTTGAGCCTCTCGACGGCGTCGAGTTCGTACAGGCGGACCTGATGACGGCCGCTGGCGGCGAGGCGTTTGCGAAGGCGGCTATTGAGCGGCTGGGCGGGATCGATATCCTCGCCCATGTACTCGGCGGCTCGACCACGCCGGGCGGTGGCTTCGTGACTCTGACGGATGAACACTGGCTATCCGAACTGAACCTGAACCTCCTGGCGACGGTGCGCCTCGATCGTCTCCTGATCCCTCAGATGATCGAGCGGGGCTCCGGCGCGGTGGTGCACGTCACCTCCATCCAGTCGGTCCTGCCCCTTCCGGACGCGACCACCGCCTATGCCTCGGCCAAGGCGGCGCTGCGGACATACAGCAAGTCCATCTCCAAGGAGCTTGGTCCCAAGGGTGTGCGCGTCAACGTCGTCTCCCCCGGCTGGATCATGACCGAGGGGACCGATGGGTTCCTCAAGCACATTCAGAACGCCAACGGCGGCACGCTCGAGGACGCACGCCAGCTGGTCCTCGCCGGCTTGGGCGGAATCTCAATCGGTCGAGGAGCCGAGCCCTTCGAAGTCGCCGAAGCCGTCGCCTTCCTGGCCTCAGACCGCGCCTCTTCGATCCACGGATCGGAGATCGTCGTCGACGGCGGCACAGTGCCGACCGTCTGAGAAGATCGCCCCGACGTTCGCACTTCGCGGACGCCGGGAACAGGCGATGCTGGATGAGCGGCGCGCTCGGCCGAACGTCAGTAAGTGTTGCTATCGAGCTGGAAGACGGTTCCAAATCGGAATTCGCCAAAAGACCGGCCAGTGGTGGGACGCTTTCAAAGCACACATGCGTGGCTTCTTGCGTTGTAATCAGCGTGCATTAAGGCCGCGCATGGCGAGGCGCGCCGTATTGCGCAGGTCTCGTGATGCTGTGCCGCTTCGGGCTGCGATCTTCAAACCTGATCTCAGTGTTAACAGCATGCCGCCAGCTATGTCTGGGTCGACCGAATTATCCAGTTCGCCCGAAGCAATGCCTAGACGAACGCGCTCGGCAAAAGCCTTCAAGACGGCCTTGCCCGCCTCATCGTTTAGCGCATTGATTTCTGGATCGGATCGGCCGAACTCGGCAATTGATCCGACACCCAGGCATCCGCTTTCGATATCGTCAGCTGAACCCAGATCGATGAGGACGGCGGCTTCGAGCGCGCGTATCGCCGACTTGCCGCTCAGCGCATCACGCATGCGATCGAGCGATGCCGCCGAATAACGTCTCAGGGCTTCGAGAAAGAGGCCATGCTTGTCGCCGAAGGCTCCATAAAGGCTTTGCCGGCCAATTCCCATGCCGTCGACCAGCTCGGCGGTCGATGCAGCCGCGAAGCCATGACGCGCAAAAACGCGAATAGCTTCATCGACAACCTTGTCTCGATCGAATTCTGCCGTTCTTCCCATACGCCCGCTCTATCTTATTTGACTTAACGGTCAACAAATATCTTGACTACTCGTTCCACAATGCGCATTTGATGTGGACTATTCAGTCAAGAAAAGAAATCTCGATGTCGAACCTGTTCAACTCCGCTTCGCCCGCTCTGATTCTGGGAGGATCGCGTGGCATGGGGGCAGCAATTGTCCGAAGGCTCGCAAGAGACGGACGGCCCGTCGCATTCACCTATGCAAATGCGGCTGACAAAGCAGCCGCGCTGGTGGGCGAAATTGAAAAGGCCGGAGGCAAGGCGATAGCTATCAAGGCCGACAGCGCAGATGCGGATGCTATCCGCGAAGCGGTCGCGCAAGCGGTTGCGCGCTTTGGCAAGCTGGGCATTCTGGTGGTGAACGCGGGCATCCTGATGGGTGGTCCGGTGGACACGTTTTCGCTGGCTGACTTCGACAAGATGCTGGCGGTGAATGTTCGCGGTGTTTTTGCGGGGATCCATTACGCCGCGCCGCACATGATTGACGGTAGCCGCGTCATAACGATCGGAAGCAACACCGCGGGACATGTCGGCAGTCCAGGCTCTAGCGTCTATTCGATGACGAAGGCAGCTGTGGCGCAATTGGTGCGCGCGGCTTCGCGCGACTTTGCGCCTCGCGGCATTACGATCAACAATGTGCAGCCTGGTCCCATTGCGACCGACATGACAGCAGCCTTGATGGATCATATCCGTCCTCGCCTGCCCCTCGGCCGCATCGGCGAGGCCGATGAAATCGGAGGCCTTGTCGCGTGGATCACAGGACCGGAAGCCGGCTATATGACCGGGGCGAGCCTTACGATCGATGGCGGCTGGAGCGCGTAGAGCGTCGGCGGCTGCGCATGAACAGCGCCTCAAGCGCGAGAGAGAATATCTGCTTTCGGTCCATGAGACTTTGGCGCTTGCGCCGGCTGGCTGCGGTGTCTCTACAATGAGACAGCAAGTTGGTCGGCAGTTTTCGCTGTCGCGGGCGTACCGCAGACATTGCCCTGACGCGCACGATCGCCCGCCCTCGCAAAGACCCGGATGATGTTTCGCGACGGTTTCATCGGCGCGCTCCTTCGAGAGACACAAACGCATCCGACACGCAGCATCGCTGCAGCGACCACCATGCGAACCCCGTCTCTGCCATTTCCGCGCTGACCGCTACTTTCCACTTTTCGCGAGGCCCCGGAGACTCGCGCCCGCAAACGGACCGAAATCGCAGGGCATGCGAACGGCAACCGAGTCTCTGGGAGGAATGTCTGTCGCTAAGTCCCGGACAGTTGGGCTCAATTCAGAGTCTCTACGGCCGGAGGGCCGGAGACTGAACCTCCCTGGCTGGGGCGCAGGGATTCGAACCTGCGGCCGATCTTTCGAGCAATCTCCCATACCATGCGCCGCCGCGTTGGAACCGGGTAATTTCTGCATACTGGTATCCGGAATATCTCCCACACCCGCTGGACTGTTGTTGAGATCGGAGCGGTAGTGTCCATCGCTCGGCGGCGTTCCGGGCTTGTCTCGGTGGAAGCGCGATCATGTCGATCGTTGCTCCGTCCAAGGAGACGAACTCATGCAAGCCGTAGAAACCGCCAACCCCGTTACGCGTAAAACTCGAAGGCCTGCTATACCGCCGCAGCCGTTGTCGAAGAAGGAAAAACTGGTCGAACTGCTTCGCGCCAAAGGCGGGGCAGATGTGAAACAGATAGCCGAGGCCCTTGGCTGGCTACCTCACACTGTCCGCGCCGCCCTCACCGGCCTGCGCAAGGCCGGCGTCACACTCGAGAAGATGCCGGCTCGTGAGGGCGAACCGACCCGCTACCGCATCAATGCGAAGCGCGGTCGCACCGCGCAATGACCGACGACCAAATTCGTAAGGAGGTCGAGTTCCTGTCGGCGGCAAGCCGGCAGGAACTGCTTTCCCGATGGCAACAGCTTAACGGCTCCCCTGCCCCGTCGGGATTGTCCACATCCCTCCTTCGGCGAGGTGTGATCTATGCCGTGCAGGCAAAGCAGTACGGTGATCTGGCGCCGGCTTATCGGAAGGTGCTGCTTCAGGTCGCTGCCAACAAGACAGCCTCACCTCCCGCCAGCATGAAGACTGGCGCCCGGCTGGTGAGGGAATGGAATGGCGTCGCCCACGTCGTCGACATTGTGGATGGCGGGTTCAAGTACCGGGGGAAGACCTACGCCTCGCTGACCGCGATCGCGAAGGAAATCACAGGGGCTCATTGGTCTGGCCCGCGCTTCTTTAGGATCAAGGGGAAGGCGCAATGAGCCAGACCCAGCGCACTGTCCGCTGCGCCATCTACACCCGCAAGTCGTCCGAGGAGGGCTTGGAGCAGGAGTTCAACTCCCTGGACGCCCAGTACGAGGCTTGTTCCGCGTATATAATGAGTCAAAAGAGCGAGGGCTGGAAACGCACCTCCCTCCGCTATGATGATGGCGGGATATCGGGCGGCACACTGGAGCGCCCCGCCCTGCGCCGGCTGCTCGCAGACATTGATGCCGGGCGTGTCGATCTGGTCGTCGTCTACAAGATCGATCGCCTGACCCGTTCGCTGATGGATTTCTCGAAGCTGGTGGAGCGGTTCGACAAGGCGAACTGCTCGTTCGTCTCGGTCACCCAGGCGTTCAACACCTCGACCTCGATGGGTCGGCTTACGCTTAACGTGCTGCTCTCGTTCGCGCAGTTCGAGCGCGAGGTCACGGCCGAGCGCATCCGGGACAAGATCGCGGCCTCAAAGAAGAAGGGCATGTGGATGGGAGGCATCCCGCCGATCGGCTACACCAGAAAGGACAAGGAGCTGATTGTCGATCCCGACGGCGCGAAGGTCGTGAACAGGATTTTCGAGATCTATCTCGAGGTGAAGTGTCTCAACCAGCTCAAACGCGAAGTCGACAAGCTCGGCTATGAGACCCGCCCCAGTCGTCCGGGGAGCTTCGCCCGCCCCTACTCCCGCGGTCATCTCTACAACATGCTCGCCAATCCGATTTATGTCGGGGAGATCCGTCACAAGAGGGAGCGCTTTCCGGGGCGTCATCAGGCGATCGTTGATCGCGAGGTCTGGCACAACGTTCAAAGCTCGCTGGAAGGCAATTCCCAGACCGTTCGCGGCAAAGGCCGTAAAGCTGGCGAGCGTTCTCCCCTCACCGGCAAACTGTTCGATGAAACCGGTGATCGACTGACGCCCAGCTATACCAAGAAAAAGGAGCAGCGAACTCGCTACTTCGTGTCGAACCGTCTTGTCGATCGTTCGAGCACAAGAACACCCGACGCAGCGGGGTGGAGGCTGCCAGCGGGGCAGCTCGAGGATGCGATCGCATCTGCCATCGCAGATACTCTCAAGACCACGAAGCCTGCGACCTCATCTGACGTCGGAACTATCACGCGGGTGACCCAGACGATCACCCAAATGACTTCCGGCAAGGAGCGTTGGCCTGATCTGCTCGACCTCGTGTCCCGTGCTCGTGTGACTGCGGGCGCACTAGAGATCGAACTGCATCGTGACAAGCTTGCGTCGCTCTTCGAGATGTCGTCGAAGGATGTGCCCGCGGATGTCGCAAAGATCCTGGCACCGTTTCAGCGACGGCGCCGTGGCATCGAGACAAAGCTCATCTTCGGCTACGAGCCACCCAAGATGGATGCGGTCCTGCTGCGTCGCGTGGCGCGAGGTTATGCTTGGTGGGACGAGATCAGGAGCGGCAAGTCCACGTTCCAGGAGATCGTCACGCGCGAGAAGCTCTCGCGGAGGTTTGTCGCAATTCACCTGGATCTAGCGTTTTTGTCGCCTGACTTGGTGTCATCAGTTTTGGAAGGGAAACAGCCGACCTGCCTCAGCGCTCAGGTCCTTCGATCGACGCGAGTTCCGCTCAAATGGGATACACAGAGAGCAGCTCTGGACTCGCTTTGATCAAGGGAAGCGGAATGTACAGCAGGAGTCACATTGCTTGCTAAGCAGGCGTGGAGTCGCGCTATGGCTGAAGCCGACAGAGCTCGCGTTCTGCTCATTCAGCAGCCGGAACCAGGAGTTCGAAACCTTCCTGCCCCGTTAGCATTGGTCTGACAGCACCCGTTTTGCTGAGTTAGACTGACTGACCGGAATTCGCCGTTAGCGGTCATCCGCACTCGAAGTCCGATGCGCCAATAGGACGACATCTGTTTGCCCATCCATAAGTGCGCCAGTAGTCGACAAGTCCCATGTCCTGCATCAGCGTCTTGAACGCGGGGCTGGCGCGTGCAGGCGCGTAAGCCGGCCCCCACACCTGCGTCATCCGCACAACATTGACCGGCAAGTCGTCGCGCCACACGCGTAGGACAAGATCGGTGTCGCCGTACCACGCAGCAAGAAAGGGGATCAATTCATACTTGAGGGAGTTTTCGAACCCCGCACCGTCATACCACGTCTGCAACACGCGGCGCGCCTTCTCCTTGCTGTCGAAGACTGCGAGTAAAGCCTTGGCGAATTCCGACAGCGTGCGGTCAGGCTGCCGAGCGAGCGCCTCGAGTGCGTCATGCACAGCATCAGCCGGGCCGCCCAGGTCGATCAACGCCTCAAGCCTTCTCACCTGCATGTGGACATCACCGGGCTGCGTCCAGTCCGGACTCTCTATCATCGCGCGCACCTCGTCGACCCGGCCGAGAGCATGCCAAACGCTGAGTTTCGGCGCACCGATATTACCGTGTGGAGCTACTTCGGAGCTGTCAAGTTGAGCGTGAATACTGGTCAAGCGGAATTTTCACCCAGATCGCCGCTGCTGATTCTGCGTCTTTATCTGGCCGGGTTTTCCAACCAATGGCGCTAGAAATCGGCTCTACTTGGCCAACTTGACAGCCCCGGCTGCGGCACTTCAGGACCAGCTAGTCGCAATGGCCGAGCGCCTGGTCGCAGCGCTTCACTGGCGGGACTTCGAGATCCTTGTTGATCGCATCTTCGCAGACTCCGGCTGGCGCCGCGTCGGCGTGTTGGGCGAGACGCAGGCTGATGTGGACCTCGTCGTCGAACAGGCCGCGACGGGCGAGCGCGCGTTTGTGCAGGTGAAATCCCGCGCCACTACGGCCGTGTTGCAGGACTATATCGACCGGTACCGCGAGTACGGCGACTGCAGCCGCATGTTCTTCATATGCCACTCGCCAAGAGGAAGGCTGCGTCAACAGGCTGTTTCGCCAGATGTTGAGCTCTGGTTTGCCGACGCGATCGCGCGAAAGGCCGTTCGCGCAGGACAGTACGAATGGCTGGTTCAGCGCGTGGCGTAAATGTGCCGATTGCCGCTGGACTGTCAGCGCAATCGGAGCGTTGGTGTCGGTGGCCCGGCCGCACTCCGGGCTTGTCTCAGTGGCAGCGAGATCATGTCGATCGTCGCTCCAGTCGAGGAGACACTCTCATGCAAACCACGGAAACTACCCCACCCCGCGCCCGCAAAGCGCGCGCGAGCTCCTCTGCTTCGACGCCTCCGAAGAGCAAGAAGGACCAGTTCGCCGATCTGCTTCGCGCCAAAGCCGGCGCAGATGTGAAGGCGCTGTCTGACGCCCTCGGATGGCAGCCTCACACGGTGCGGGCTGCCCTTACCGGTCTGCGCAAGGCTGGCGTCACGGTTGAGAAACTGCCGGCCCGGGAAGGCGAACTCGCGCGCTACCGGATCAACGCGAAGCGGGGCCGCATTGCGCAATGACCGACGACCAAATCCGCAAGGAGGTCGAGTTCCTGTCGGCGGTGAGCCGACAGGAACTGCTCCTTCGCTGGGAGCAGATTAATGGCTCGCCTGCCCCCGCTGGGCTCTCAACCAGCCTCCTGCGCCGGGGCGTGATCTACGACCTTCAGGCCAAGCACTATGGCGGCTTGTCGCCAGCCCACCGGAAGACGCTGCTGAAGATAGCAGCGAGCAAGAGTGTCAGCCCGCCCGCCGCCATGAAGACCGGCGCTCGTCTAGTGCGGGAATGGAACGGCGTCGCCCACGTCGTCGACATCGTGGAAAAGGGATTCCGGTACAGGGATAAGACCTATGCGTCGCTGACGGCCATCGCGAAGGAGATCACCGGCGCTCACTGGTCTGGCCCGCGGTTCTTCGGAGTCAAGGGCAAGGAGCAATGAGCGAGGCCAAGCGCACGATCCGGTGCGCCATCTACACTCGCAAATCATCCGAAGAAGGCCTGGAGCAAGAGTTCAACTCGCTGGATGCCCAGTACGAGGCCTGCTCGGCTTACATCGTCAGCCAGAAGAGCGAAGGCTGGAAACGCACGCCGGTCCGCTACGATGATGGTGGTATCTCTGGTGGCACGTTGGAGCGGCCAGCCCTTCGGCGCCTGCTCGCGGACATCGAGGCCGGCCGCATCGATCTGGTGGTCGTCTACAAGATAGATCGTTTGACCCGGTCGCTGATGGACTTCTCGAAGCTGGTGGAGCGGTTCGACAAATCGAATTGTTCGTTCGTGTCAGTCACCCAGGCGTTCAACACCTGTACCTCGATGGGAAGACTCACCCTCAACGTGCTGTTGTCGTTCGCGCAATTCGAGCGCGAGGTCACCGCGGAGCGGATCCGGGACAAGATCGCAGCCTCGAAGAAGAAGGGGATGTGGATGGGCGGCATCGACAGAACGACGCTTTCGATGTGCGCTATGCCGCGCTGTCCGATGATGTCGCTGCCGCCAATCTTCTTCATGCTCGCCTCTGCGAGCCATCCTAGTGTTCCCTCTTGGTTCCGCGCCACCAGAATCAATCCAAAAAGTCTCAGTCGGCTGTTTTTAGACGGTTATAGGCTGTCTCTTTGCATCGTCCTTCATATGCCGACGCATCCTAAGACCGCGGGCACGCAAGCAGTATCCGTATCCACTCGTCTGGCGATTCGCAGATCGGCGTTGCAATCCTCGCGTCCTCACGAGCCTGACAATTCACGCGAATCGCGAAGTTGAACCAGAAGTCTCCCACGCTCGCTGCGTGTGCAGTTCAAATGTCGATCGCGATTGTGCCGTTGTCTCCCGATGGATTGTCGGCAGTAGGATCACGTTCTGAACGGGTTCACGCAGTCGTTTGTCGTATTGCAGCTACAATGGTCGACATACGTGTGCCCCAAATCAGCTTGTGTTCCGGGCTCTTGTGCGTGATGAGCGCCGCAAGTGCGACGCGCGGTGCCTTGAAGCCGGCATGCACCTGTAGGTCTGTAACGTCGAGCATCGCAAATATTGCGCCGCCGCTCATTCCGACGGGCTCGAAGGGCTTGACCTTCTTGCCGCCGTCCAACGCACTTTCGGGGTCGCGGAAAAGCGCCAGGTGATGCTGTGCGCTAAGACCGGCAGCCGCCAACACGGCTGGATCATCGACTTCCTTCGAGAGGAATGGCTTGACCGTCGGTCGGATCTTTTTCCCGGTGAAACTGATCGTCTTCTTCCCATTACGTGAATTCGGATAGCCGTACGCTTCGTAGAAGTGTGCCGCCGAGCACTGCATTTCATCCTCCGAGAGAGGGATGATGCCGCGTTCGCGCCATTCAGGCCCTACCGGGGTAAATGCGAAATCGAGAAGGTCGTCGTCACGTTTACCCGATTTGGCATTGGTCAGGTTGAACGTCGCCGTAATTCCGTGGAGTTCCTTCTCCGCGACGAAGATGGTCACTCCTTTCCCGGCTGCATCCATCACGTGAGCGCAGGTTAGGAGGTAATCCTGCCCGTCAACTTCAATGAAGATGCATGTCGCGTGGTGCTGAGGGTCCTGGCCGTCGTTCACATAGACCGGTCGTACCGCCTTGCGCGCGCGCTTTGCCACCGCTGTTTCAGCAGCTTCCAGGGCGGCCTTGGCGCTCTCCAGCAGACTCAAGAACGGCGCTGACGACATCTCTGAGAACTCCTACTGCCATATGGAGCATGTGGCAGGACTCGGGAAGCCATGATGGGCCGTCGACGGCTTCCAGTTGGCAAGATCCGCGACGTACGACGGCTGCAACCGGATCACAGATTCCTTGCGCGTCGTTTCTAGAACCGGAGCTGTCCAATTGTGCGCTGGTCTGAGCCCCGCGTGGTCCCTCGTTTGAATGGAGAGTCCGTCACTTGGAGACGGACATGCGGAAGAGCCGATTTACCGAAGAACAGATCATCGCGATTCTGGCCGAGCAGGAGCGCGGCGTGCCGACAGCGGACGTCTGTCGCAAGCACGGGCTGAGCACGGCAACTTTCTACAAATTCAAAGCAAAGTACGGCGGGATGGACATCACCGACGCCCGGAAGCTGAAGCTGCTCGAGATCGAGAACGGCCGGCTGAAGCGGATGCTGGCTGATGCCATGCTCGACAACACCGTGCTGAAAGACCTTCTGGGAAAGAGCTGACGACGCCCCAGCGAAAGCGGGACGCGGCGTTGAAGGCGATGGCCAGGCACGACATCTCCCAACGCCGCGCCTGCCGGCTGGTCAGCGTCGATCCGAAAACAGTGAGGCGTGAACCGGAGCCGGACAATCCGGAGATCCGGCTCCGCATGCGCGACATCGCAGGCGAGCGGCGGCGCTTTGGTTATCGCCGCATCGGCCTGATGCTCGAACGGGAAGGCATCGAGATGAACCACAAGAAGCTGAGGCGGCTCTATCGCGAGGAAGGGCTGGCGGTGAAGCGACGACGAGGGCGCAAGCGGGCCACGGGGACACGCGAGCCAATGGCTCTACCCTCTGGTCCGTCGAAGCGGTGGAGCCTGGACTTCGTCGCTGACACGTTCGGTGCGAGCCGGCGGTTCCGGATCCTCGCGGTGATCGACGACTACACGCGCGAATGCCTGTCGCTGGTCGCCGACACCTCGCTCTCCGGCGGCCGGGTTGCTCGCGAACTGGACGCCGTGATCCGGCTATATGGAAGGCCCGATCTGGTGGTCAGTGACAATGGAACGGAGCTGACCAGTCGCGCCATCCTCGAATGGCAGAACGAGAGCGGGGTCGGCTGGCACTACATCGCGCCGGGCAAGCCGCGGCAGAACGGCTTCATCGAAAGCTTCAACGCGCGGCTGAGGGATGAACTCTTGAACGAGGAGGTGTTCGACAGCCTTGGGGCTGCAAGGAAGGCGCTGGCCATCTGGCGTCATGACTACAACAACGTGCGTCCCCACTCGGCCCTCGGCGGCATCCCGCCCGCGGCCGCGCGCGGGTCGTCCGAGCTCTGTGGGGGCTCAACGCCCCGCGCGCTCGCATCGTGAGAAAAGCTGAGATATGAAAGCCCAGGACTCTCCGAAAGAACGCGGGATCCGAGGGGCTCAGACCAGTCGCTCAGACCAAAACTCGGCTTTGGCGGCTCCTTGAAGATTGCCAAGTGCGATATAAAAGCGCGGCTTCAATCTCACTTCTTGATGTCTGCAAGGAATGCCAGGACGAAGCTAGTGACGTCGTCCGCTTTATCCTGTTGAATCCAGTGACCGGCGTTGGGAATGATCTTCACAGCACGAAGATCATCGACGACGTTCTGCATCGTAGCACGAAGTTCGGGTTCTTTGCGGCCCGCGATGACGTGATCATCTGCGCCGGCAACGAAGCCCACCGGAATCTTGATGCGTGCGCCGGCAAGTTCCGGCGTGATGTACCAATTGCGATCAATGTTCCGATAGGTGTTTACGCCGCCCCGAAAGCCCGCCTCCTTGTATTCCGAAACGAGATAGTCGAGTTCCTCTTCGGAGAGCCACGCTGGAAGTTGCTTTGGCATACCAAAACGAGGAAGAAGTCCGCCCGCGGAAGCTTTCGGATCGGTGACCTCGGGCGGGTACAGCGGCGTTCCTGTCATTGAATAGACGCGCAGCAGAAGCCCGCGCGGATCAGCGTCATACTCGGCTTCAGCAACACCAGGCTCCTGGTGATAAAGCATGTAGAAAAAGTTATCCCCGTATGTCGCTTTAATACCGGCCAGCGGCGGAGCACTCGCCCGCCCTCCATACGGAACGCTCATGGCGATCATCGCAGTAAAGCGATCAGGATAGAGCAGCACGGCATTCCAGGTCACTTGGGCGCCGACATCGTGACCTATGATGATGGCCGTCCTTTCTCCCAGTGCATCCAGCAGGCCGACGATGTCGGCGGTCATGTGCTTGATGTCGTAGTCTTCGATCAGGGGTGGCTTATCTGACTTGCCGTATCCGCGCAGGTCCGGGGCGATGACATGATAGCCCGCCGCAGCGACAGCTTTCATCTGGTGCCGCCAGGAGTACCAGCTCTCAGGCCAGCCATGAAGCATCACGACAAGCGGACCCGTCCCTGTTTCGGCGACACGCAGCTTGATGCCGTTGGTCTCTATCATTCGAAAATGAACACCGGGGACGGGACTTTGCGTGAGCGCCTCCTCAGCCGATGTCGCGCATCCGGCCAAAGTCATGCTGGATGACGCGATAAGGCCGGCCAAAAGCTTGGAAGCAATCCTTCTTGAAATGATCGTCACTAATTCCTCTCCCGTGCGTATGTCCGCTCTGTTCGCTTCGAGTCTACGCGTGTTGTAATCATCAACCCAATCCACTCGCGATTGTTGTCATTGTCAACATGCGTGACTAGATTGCTTTCGCCAGCATGGAGCTTGCGATGAAGAGCGCTGTTGTAACTGGGGTATCGACGGGATTGGGCAGAGGTGTCGTGTCAGTGCTAATACGGCAAGGGTGGCGCGTTTTTGGGAGCGTTCGAAAGGAAAGCGACGCCATCGCGTTGCAGAGCGATCTCGGCACCTCTTTTGTGCCGCTTGTCTTCGACGTTCAGGATGAAAGCGCGATTATCGCAGCAGCTGAAAGGGTCCGAGCCGCCCTGGGAGGGCGAACACTAGATGGTCTCGTGAACAACGCTGGCAGCTCCTTCACCGACCCACTTCTGGTTCAGAGCGTTAACGATTTTCGGAAGCAGATCGACATCAATCTGGTTGGGATGTTTGCGGTTACACGAACTTTCGCGCCGCTTCTCGGCGCGGACTCGAAGTTGGCGGGGCCGAAGGGACGCATCGTCAACATAAGCTCGGTGGGAGGAAAGTTTGGACCGCCCTTCCTGGGAGCTTACGCTGCCGCCAAACATGGCGTGGAGGGGTTCTCCGAAAGCCTCCGGCGCGAGCTACAGCTTATTGGCATCGATGTAATCGTAGTCGGTCCTGGCTCGGTCAAAACTGCGATCTGGGATAAGGCCGAGGCGATGTCGTTTGACCATTTGCGTGGCACGATCTGGAGCGATCCTGTTGAGCGGTTCCGGAGATTTATGATCCAGGGCGGGAGAAGCGGGATGGAGCCGGAGGAAGTCGGGGCGATCATCGCCAAAGCCCTGACGATCCCCCACCCCAAAACGCGCTACGCCGCGGTCAAAGGCAAATTTGTCAACGTTACGCTCCCAAGCCTTCTGCCTAAACGCGTGGTCGATCGGATGATGGGTAAGCAGCTCGGGCTCATTCGTAAGTAAGCGCGCCCTTACGCAATGCTGACTGCGGCTGCGGGTGACGGTGCTCCCCGACAGTAAGGCGCGCTTCGATCCGTACGCGACTATCGGCTAGGGAAGTTCGAACACGTACACGCTTGCGGTCCGTACGGACGGATTCTTCAGCTCCGGAAGCATGTTCACATAGGCGGTCGAGCGAACCGCGCCGCTGCCTGTGACCACGGCGATGTACTGCTTGCCGTTGACCTCATAGCTGATCGGGTTCGAGTTCGGCACGTCGCCGAGGCGCGTGGTCCACAGGCGCTTGCCGTTGGACTGGTCATAGGCCGAGAACGCCCGGTCCATGGAGCCGGCGAACACCAAGCCGCCCGCCGTCGGCAGCGTGCTGGTGAGGATCGGCGCCCGCTCGCGCGTGATCCAGAGCTGCTTCTTCGACTGGAGATCCAGCGCGACGAAGCGGCCATAGAGGCCGTCGCTTTCGGGCATCGGCCGGTTGTTGGTGCGAACGCCGGTCGAGAGAAGACCGCGCTGGCCTTCCGGAAGCGGGACCAGATCCATGCAAGCTTCAATTAAGGGAACAAACAACACGCCGGTCGTGGGGTTGAAGCCCGACGGGTTGAAGTTCTTCGAGCCGGCGGCGCTCGGGCAGATCATCTTGGTCTTGCCATCGCCCGGGATCAGGTTGGGATCGACCGTCTTGCGGCCGGTCTTGGGATCGATCGCCGTGATGTAGTTCTGCATGCCGAGGTCAACCGAGAACAGGTATTTGCCCGTCGCCGGATCGAGTGCGTCGTGCACAGCCGCCTTGCCTGCTGTCACCAGCACGCGGCGCGCATTGGCGCCGCTGCCGATCGTCATGATCTGGCGCTCATAGGCCCAGTCCAGGTCCATCTGGTCGTTCTGGAGATGCTGGTAGTACCAGACGAGTTTGCCGGTGTCCGGGTTCAGCGCGATCGTGGCGTTGGTGTAGAGCGCATCGTTGTTGGCGCCCGGAACGAGATCACGCAGAGGCCTTGTGTCGTAGGTCGGCGCGGGGCCGAAGAAGATGAGGTTGGTTTCCTTGTCGTAGCTGCCGGGGGTCCAAACATTCCCTCCCCTACGCTGTTCATAAGGCATGTTGTTCCAGGTATCGAAACCGGGGTCTCCTGGCTTGGGAATGGTATTGAAGCGCCAGGCTTCCTTGCCGGTCTTGGTATCCAGTGCGACGATGATGGGTCTAGCGCCGCTGGTTCCGAAGATCACCTTGCCTTTCGCGACGATGGGGCCGCCCGACATGGTGAAGCCGGTGGCGCCTGCGCCGGCGCTCCACATTTCCTTGCCGGTCTTGACGTCGAGCGCAACGATCTTGGCGTCCGAGGTTGGCACGAACACCATGTTTTCGTAGAGCGCGATCGACTTCTTCGGCGTTGGCGTCACGTCCTTCGGCAGGCGGTAGGTGTACTGCCAGAGGATATCGCCGTTCACCGCGTCGACGGCCTGCAGGATGTCCTTGAAGGCGTGAACGAACATCACGCCGTCATGCACGAGCGGCGTGTTCTGGTTCGGGCCCGGCGGCAGCGACAGCGACCAGGCCATCCGCAGCTTGCCGACATTGGTCTTGTTGATCTTGTTGAGCGGGCTGAAGCCCTGCGCATCGCGCGTGCGGCGGCCGTCGATCCAGTCCGACGGCGAGGGCGAGGACAGCATCGCCTCGGTGACCGGCGTGTACTTGGCGAGCGGGCTTGGCTTGGCCGTCGGGTTCGGCGGCAGCTTCACGCCGGCGGAGATCATGCCGAGGTTGGCCGTCGTCGACGGCAGGGCCATGGTCTTCTGCGAGATGCTCGTCAGCGGCGCGCCGGCCGGAATGGTGTTCCGCGACAGCAGGTAGGCCACCACGTTGGTGTATTCTTCTTCGGTCAGCGAGCCGGGCTGAGCCGTCGGCATCGTGTCGGAGACGTAGTGGAACAGGTCTTCAACGCTCTTGCCCGCCCAGCGCATCAGGAAGTCGTCGCCGCGCAGCATCGGACCGAATTCGCCATCGTCGAGACCCAGGCCATGGCACGCCACGCACTGACGCTCGTATGTGGCCTTGCCGGCGGTCGCCTGCGCCGCCGCATAGCTCGGGCTCTCCTGCGCAGAGGCAGTGAGGCCTCCGGCCAGCATCGTGGCGGCGATCAAGACTCGAAGGTAGGCGCACATATCCACGTTCAAACTCCATCGTCGGCCGCATTCTTGCCGGCTCTCAGTGCCAGAATGAATCGTTGTTGACAACGACAACCTGCTGACTTACGAAATGTTGACAATGACAACGTGCGTCCGGTTTTGTGGATGTCGAGCAGCAAAAGCCTGACGGCCGAAGGACCTATTTCCACAAGTCCAATGCTGCGGGTGCTGCTTCCTCTTTGGAGCTTCGCGAGTGAATAAGCGAATGATCTCAGCTACAAGAGCATCGAGCAAAACAGTCCTACTGATCCATCCGGACAATGACTACTCGCAAGCACTGAAGCAGCTGCTCGTCCTGCATCAGTTTCGCGTCATTCATGAGCGGACTGCATCAGAGGGCATCTATCGCGTTCTAAAGGGCGAAGTAGACGTCACTATCATGAACGCCGCTCTGCCCGACGTGGACGGCTACCATGCTTGCCGACTCATCAGAATGTACAACGGTTGGACGCCGATCCTTTTGCTAACCCAGCATGTCACTGACGCCGATGAGATACGCGGCCTCGACGCCGGCGCTAACGACTATATCGGGAAAGCGACGGGCAACGCAGTTCTGCTCGCGCGCTTGAGAGCAATGCTTCGCATACATGAGGAAAAAGGTGAGATCGGGGATTACAGGCTGTCTCATTCCTCGATGATCTGTAAGCGTCCGGCCTAACCGACCTAGACTTTCTTCGGGCGGGCCTTCGCCATCCGACCTAGAAGGGCGCGGATGGTCTCTTCTTCGATCTCCGTTGGATCGAACGCTTCGCCATACCAGTCCTTGAAGTGGCGATGCTCCGTAAGCGTCCGGCCTAACCGACCTAGACTTTCTTCGGGCGGGCCTTCGCCATCCGACCTAGAAGGGCGCGGATGGTCTCTTCTTCGATCTCCGTTGGATCGAACGCTTCGCCATACCAGTCCTTGAAGTGGCGATGCTCCCGGTGTTTGGGGTTGTTGATCGCGTTCAGAAAGACCTCGAACCCGGGTGGGCCGCCGACATCGTCCGGCGGTGCGTGATGCTCGCCGGCGATGAACCTGGGCAACCGCGCGCCGCTCTCGGACTCGAAGACCTGGATGACCTCGACCAGGTGCTCCCAGTTATCGCCCATGTCGTAAGTGTAGATGAACTGCGTGACGCCTTGATCGTGCAGCTTCATCAGCTTGGTGGTTGACGCCTTATGGATCCTCTCGCCTCCCAGATTATCGTCATACGGCAGGCCATAGCGCTTCCCCTCGATGTCGAACTCCCAGAGATGGGAATCGTGCCAGAGGAAAGCTGCCTGAATGGCGTCGTGCAGGTTCTTCAGGGACATCGAGAGCGGAACCTCGATCTCGCGCCAAGGCGAGGGATCGATGTCTGCAAGGCTGATGCGAAGGCGAGCGGCGTCGATCATGTCCGGATGTTCCAAGGCAGAAGCTGGTCGATCTGCTTGTGGGGATGATCAGCAATGCGGGCGAGAACATCGGCGAGCCAGGCCTGGGGATCGACCGCGTTGAGCTTGGCGGTCTCGATCAGGGTGTAGGCGACAGCTGCGGTCTGTCCTCCTGCCTCCGAGCCTGCGAACAGCCAGTTCTTGCGTCCGATCGCAAGGCCGCGGATCGCCCGCTCTGCGGCGTTGTTGTCGATCTCGAGACGGCCATCGGAGAGATAGACCTCAAGACGCGGCAGGCGCGTAAGGGCATAGCGGATCGCGCCAGCCAGATCGGACTTGGCTGAGACCTTCACAAGCTGGCTCTGCAGCCACACCGACAGTGCCTCGAACACCGGCCGCGCCTTCGCCTCGCGGATCCTGACGCGCTCGTCGGGCGGACGGCCGCGCGCTTCATCCTCGATGGCGTAAAGCTCAGCGATGCGTGCGACCGCTTCTGCGGCGATCGATGAGCCCTGGTCCTTTGCAATGTCGAAGAACTTGCGCCTGACGTGCGCCAGGCAGGCGACCTCGTGGACGCTGCCGGTCCGGAACAGCTCCTCGAACCCGGCATAGCCATCGGCGTGCATGTGTCCTTTATAGCCAGCGAGGTGCTGGGCGGGCCGCATCCCTTTGCGGTCCATCGAGAACTGGAACGCTGCTGCCGGTGGGGCTGATGAGCCCCAGGGCCGCTCATCGCGCACATAGGTCCAGAGCCGGCCAGTGAGGGTCTTGCCCCGCCCGGGGCTCAGGACGTCGACGGGCGTATCGTCGGCATGGATCGCCGCTCCAGCGCGGACATAAGCTCCGATCGCCTCAGCCAGCGGCATCAGGAGCGTGCTGGCCTTGCCGACCCAATCTGCGAGCGTCGAGCGCTCAAGCTCAAGACCCTCGCGGGCGTAGATCTGGCTCTGGCGGTAGAGCGGGAGATGATCGGCGTACTTGGAGACGAGGACATGGGCGATGAGGCCGGGGCCGGGCCGTCCGCGCTCGATCGGGCGGCTTGGCAGGGCGGCCTGCTGGAACTGTTCGCAACAGCTGCAGGCCATGCGGGGCCGGACAATGCGATTTACGACAAAGCGGCCGGGCACGTACTCGAGCTCTTCGGTGACGTCTTCGCCGACGCGCTTGAGCTTGCCGCCACAGGCGTTGCAGGCAGCGCCTGCCTCAAGGGTCTGCTCCTGACGCGGAAGATGATCAGGCAGTGGCCGGCGGGCGGGCTTCTCCCCGGCTTCAACGGGCGCGGGACGCGCTGGCGTTACCGCTCCGCCCAGGATCTCGAGATCTTCCAGCATCAGCTGGAGCTGCTCGAGGCTCTCTGAGGACGCCCCGAAGCGATCGCGCAACTGCTTGTCCAGGCGGGCGCGAAGCTTGGCGATCATCAGATCGCGCAGGCGCGCATCGGCTGCCTGGCTTGCGATGATAGCGTCCTGGGCGGCGATCTTCGCATCACGCTCGGCGATGATCGCCTTGAGCGCTTCAACATCATCCGGCAGATCCGAAGCGGCCAGCGACATGACGAAACACTGCCATGCGTCGCCAGCCTTGTGAATCGCCTCCACCGTAAAATGCATCAGCCTGCGGTGAGCGGGCGCCAGGTCCGCTGGGGAGCACGCCAGTCAATCGCCTCGAGCAGCATGGCGAGCTGGGCCTGGCTCACCACCACCTTGCCCTCTGCGGGCGAGGGCCAGACGAAGCGTCCCTTCTCGAGGCGCTTGCAGAACAGGCACGCCCCTTGACCGTCCCACCAGATCACCTTGATCAGATCCCCGCGCCGGCCGCGGAACACGAACAGATGGCCGCTGAACGGATCCTCCTCGAGCACGTTCTGGGTAAGAAAGCTGAGGCCGTCATAGCCCTTGCGCATATCGGTGACGCCGGCCGCGAGCCAGACGCGCGTCCCGGCCGGTACCGGGATCATGCCGCCTTCCGGAGTGCGCGTATCGCGACGATCAGGGAGGCCTCGTCCAAACAGCGGATCCGGGCGCCTTCTCCAAGCTCGATCACCACGTCGATCCGCGCGACAGGATCGGGAGCTTCCAGAAGCCGCTCCGGCCTTGCCTCGATCGGCAGGAACGCGGGAGCCCTGCTCTTGGCGTTATAACGCGGGTCGCGCAGCCAATGGAAAACCACGTTGGTGTTGAGATCATGCCGACGGGCGACCTCCGCCACCGACGCGCCTGGCCTGCGCGTCTCGGCTATCACCTGCATCCTGAAATCCGGTGTGTAGCTGCGCCGCCTTCGCGTCGGAGTATGGCTGCTCATGGTCGGATCGCGTCCGCGATAAACAAGCGGACACGATCCGCTCCGATCCATCCAAAACAGACCAAAGCAAAGCCGGCTACAAGGTCAGTGAGGCCGGACGGTTACGATGATCTTGAGGGATGATCAAAAGAAAAAGATCAGGCTGACCGAGATCGAGGTGAAGCTGCTCAAACGGCTCTTCCAGTCGCGCGGGAAAACCGTGTCGCGACTGGAATTGATAGCATCCGTCTGGGGATCAAAAAACAGCGTCTCAGGGCACGGGCTGGAGTCGCATGTTTATCGCTTGCGACAAAAGATCGAGCCAAAGCCACATCGGCCGTTCTGGCTGTTCACATCCATCGAAGGATACGGCCTCCGGTGTCAGTCGGACCACTACAAACGAAAACATGCCGTTGCGTCCGACTAATGCAGAACTTCGCTGACGTATCTCAACCCGAAATCTCGCAACCTCAAAGGATACAAATGCGTGTTGTGAAGCCGACTCTTCTCGCCGTGATTTTTGCACTCACGTCGTCCCAAGCTTTCGCGCAGATTCCTCGTGCACCGGATGGAAAGCCGGACCTTACTGGCTTTTGGACGCATGCATCGCTAACGCCGCTTGCGCGCGCTCCTGCTAACAAGACACTGGTAGTCGACCAGGCTGAAGCTATCCGCATTGCAAACGGCACAGCGCTGGCGGGCATCGCCGCAGACGACCCCGAATTCCGAGGCGCCACATACTCCGATCCGAATAAAGGCGCTCCGCCCAAAGGCGACAGGGAGTTTGGCATCAAAGGCTATGACAGCTTCTGGACACAACCCGGCAACAAGCTCGCGTTTGTGAAAGGCGAATGGCGTACATCGCTTATCGTCGAACCCACAAACGGCCAGTTGCCATTTGTAGATCCCGACAAGCAGTCAAAGAAACGCGCCGCCAATCGGGAACGCTACGAGACCGGCAACGCCGCGTATGAAGGTCCTGAAGCAACGACGCTGGGCGAGCGCTGTCTGATTTTCAGCGGCCTTGGCGGCCCCGGCATGATGAGCAGCTTGTACAACAATAACTATCAGTTCGTGCAGTCATCTACCCACATGATGATCCTGGTCGAGCAGGTACATGATGCGCGGATCATACCGATCTTCGCAAATTCCGCTGACGCTCGCGCTCACCATCAACCTTCTGCTATTAAACCGTGGCTTGGAGACTCTGTGGGCTGGTGGGAAGGCGACACGTTTGTGATGGAGTCCATCAACGTTGACCCCAAACAGGCCGACAATCACTCGTTTCCCATTTCAGACAAGGCAGTGATCACCGAGCGCTTCACGCGCACGAGTGACAAAGACATTCTTTACGAGTTCAGCGTCAACGACCCTGAGACCTACACTCAGCCATGGAAAGCAGAGCAAGCGTTCTATCCGTCAAACGGCGTCTACGAATACGCTTGTCACGAAGGGAACTATGGCCTGCACGGCATCCTCGCTGGCGCTCGCGAGAAGGAACGGCAAGCCGCCGGCAAGGCTGCCAAAACAAAAACAATGAAAGGCGGCCAGTAGCCCGAGCAGCGGCCGGGCTCGATCAAGCTTGGAACGACTTCAACGCGCCAAGCCCGCAGGGCGCGGAGCACGGGAGCGCGAACCATGTTTGATCGACGGCTCTACGGGCTAACGTTCCTCAAAAGTTGGAAAAATAGGTTTGAGGTGTCTTTGACGCCTTTGGACTTACCCGTGCGTCCGCTGAGTTCGAGGTCGACGGCCCCGTGCAAAGCCGCGTTGATCAATCGGGTGAGTCTGGTGGTGTCAGCTTGGGGAAGAACACCCTCTTCCTGGCAGCGCGAGACAATTCGGCTAAAGGCTTCAAATGAAGCCATAGCCGCCTTACCAAGATCTGGCTCGGGGGACATTGGAATCGGCTCGCTGTACATAAGACGGTATCGCGCCGTGTGCTCCATCGCGTAATCAAGGTAGGCTTTGACGGCGTTCCGCAACGCCGTCTCTGCGTTTTTGCCGGCCTGCTCCTCGAACACCTGCGTCAATTGAATGAAGTCGCGCGTTGCAACTGCCGCAAGCAAGGAATTGCGATCCCGAAAATGTCGATAAGGCGCGTTGTGCGATAAACCAACCGCATCCGCTACCGCTCGTATTGTAACGGCGGACTGTCCGCCCCTATCGAGCAACGTGATAGCGGCGGATACAAATTGGTCTTTGGTGGTTTCATCCATCAGCGAACATCCCACGGCCGAGTTGGCGCCGTCAACTTGAACAAACTCAACTTGCGTGGCGTTAGGTACACAAACCAATTCTCGCGGTGCTGGCAGCTAGCTGCCTTCTCAAACCGAGAGACCAGCCAGCGGAACACCGCATGTCGCTCGGACCAAAACTCGTCTCTTACGTGCCTACTGCGCGCGACCTGCCCCGAATTCGAGAGACCACCTAGCGGAACACTGCATGTCGATCTGACGCAAACTCGTCTCTGCCGGTCCTACTTCCTGCGCCCTGCCCCGAACCCGAGAGACCGGCTAGCGGAACACTGCATGGCAGGTGGGCGGCGCGAACTCGTTCCTGGTGGTCCGGTTGAGCGCACCGTCGAAAGCGGACATTCGAAATATCCGAACCGGCGGGTCCATCAGAGTTAGAGTCAGGTGAGTTTGCCGGCAAAGTTGAGACGTTCATGACGGACGCTTTTTGGCATGAAAGAGATCCTTGCAGGCCAGTCCCATGGATATTAGTCAGATTGAGGCATTTAGGTCTTGGCGGGCTTAATACAAATTCATCCGCCGAAGTCCGCGATGCCCTGACGACATCGGACTTCGTGAATTGGCTAGTCGAACTTCCAACGGGACACGCAGCCTTACAGCTTCCACTCAAATCCAAACCACAAGCGAGTGCGATCCTGCGGCGCCGGCGCGACGCCCGGACCGTCATAGTCTGCATACTTGAAAACCCAGGTGAGAGTGGGCGTCAGCTGGCCGGAAGCGAGAGCGTTCCATTCCTGCCCCAGGTCGGCCCCCGTGCGGTTGGCCTCGAAGTCATGATGACGCACGAGGAAGGAAAATCCCTTCGCGTCGCCCAACGTCCAATCCGGATTCCAGCTCAGCGTGATGTTGAAGTCGCGAAGGCCGTCGGGTGTTGTCTTGACGCCCCCGGCGATAAACGCATCGGACCAGCCGTTGAACACATGCAGCGATCCCAGCGGCGTGGTGAAGCCCCGCGCGCCATTGCCCTCCATGTCTTCGTAGCCGAGGCGAAGCGCGAACTTGTCCAGCCCGGCGGTGACATCGGCTGACACGTAGTCCAGCTCGTAGTCGAGCAGGCTGGAGCCATAGTCCGTCTGCCGGGCCCAGCGGGCGCCGTAGTCGAGCTTCACCTCTCCCGCCTGTGCATTTCCTGAAGCGCGCACGCCCCATGTGAGGCCGGATTGATTGCGCACCGCCGCTGTGCCCGGTCGATCAAAGTCGAGGGCGTAGACGAAGGCGCCGAGCTTGAGCGGCTCGGCGATCGCGTATGTTGCATCCGCTACGTGACTGTCGGATGACCAGTCCTGCTGCTCGCCGAAGATGCGGTTGATGTGATCGACGTAGGCGTAGGTGGCCTGGAACGCGCCGAGCTTCGTGTCCAGGCGAACGGCGTCGAATGTCTGCTCGTCCTGTCGCCAGGCGACCGAGCCGATAAAGCGTTGATCGCCGATGTTTAGCCTCTGGCGGCCGATCGTGGCGGTAAAGGCGTCATTCGCCTTCCAGCTCAACTGCAACCGGTTCAGCTCCGTCACTTCGGGGTCGAAGATCTGGCCGTAGCTGGTCTTGCCGTTGATCCCGCTGTCGTACCGTTCCGCCGCCAGATCGCGAACATCGTCGAATTCCACGAGCGCCTGCAGGCCGTTCCACTTGCCCGTCTGCCATCCCGCGCGCGTTCGTAATGATGCTTGCTCGCCCTCATTCGCGCGGCCTGCCTGCTGCACTTCCTCGAAACGCGCCCGCAATTCCAGGATCGGCGTTCCTGCCTTGATCGCATCGACAAACGTCTCCTGTGCGTTCGCGCTGGCGGCGCAGACACCCAATACGGCGGCCAGAAACGCTGCACGCCCTGCTTCGATCTTCATGACTTCCTCCGGCGCGAACACGCGCAAAGATGCGCCGTACATGCCCTCGATGGGGCTGCACGGACGCCATTGTCCCGATGTGAATGAGGTGGGCGCGCTTCCGCCCGGCCGCGCAGCGTCGTTGCTTCGCGATGCTTCACCATGCAGCCGACGAACGCAAAGACGAGCGTGATCGCGCCACTTCGCCGCAGAAAGGACGAAGGCGCCGATGCGGCAGGCGTGGCGCCGCGATTTTGTGCACCGTGGCTGCGACGCGCCCTCAGTTACGGTTAACTGGTCGAACGTGCTTGCGGCGCGGGCCATGGTCCGCCCGCCATGAAGGTGCTTGTCATTGATCCGGATTCCGCGCGTGCGGCCCTCGTTGCAGAGGGCCTGGCCGACATGCGGCCGCTGGACATCCACCACGCGGCGACGCTCGACCAGGCGCAACTCGCTTCGTTGAAGCCCGATTGCATCGTCATCGCCTGTGACAGCCCAGACCGCGACACGCTGGAGAATCTGCGCGAAGCGACGCAGGCAAACCCCCGCCCCGTGGTCATGTTCGTCGATCGCTCGCAGCCTGGGGTCGGAGAAGAAGCCGTGCGCGCCGGTGTGGCTGCCTATGTTGTCGATGGTCTGCAGCCTGGCCGCGTGCGGCCGATTCTCGAAGTCGCCATGAGCCGCTTCGCGCTGATGCAGCAGCTGCGCAACGACCTGGCCAAGGCCCAGTCCGACCTCGCCTCGCGCAAGACGGTCGAACGCGCGAAGGGGCTCCTGATGAAAGAGCGCGGCATCTCCGAGGAGGAAGCCTACGCCCTGCTTCGCAAGCTGGCGATGAATTCCGGCCGGCCATTGGCGGCCGTCGCTTCCGATCTGCTTACCTTCTCCGGCGTCCTGAAGGGAGGCAAATCATGAAGCCAGCAATCGATCTGGGCTTCATCGCGCTGACGGACGCCGCACCCCTTATTGCGGCCAAAGCGCGCGGAGAGTTCGATGCGGAGGGACTGGATGTCACCCTGCATCGCGAAGTCTCCTGGGCCACGATCAGGGACAAGTTGGCCGCAGGCGTGCATCAGGGCGCGCACATGCTGGCGCCGTTGGCGATCGCCACAACGCTAGGCGTGGGGTCGGAGCCTGCGGCGTTGTCGGTGCCGATGTCGCTCAACTCTGGCGGGGCATCGCTGGGCGTTTCGGCCCAGCTGGCGATTGAAATGGGCGAGGTGACACCGCAAGGTCTCGCCAACGCCGTCGCCGCGCGCCGGGCCGCAGGCAAACCGGCGATCAGCTTTGCCGTGGTTTTCCCGTACTCCATGCACAACTATATGCTGCGCTTCTGGGCAGCTTCCGCCGGCGTTGACCCCGGCGCCGACATTCGCATCACGGTCGCACCACCTACGGCGATAGCAATGCGCCTGCGCTCGGGCGAAATCGATGGCTTCTGTGTCGGCGCGCCCTGGAGTCTTGTCTGCCAGACAGATGCGGGCGCACACATCGTCCTTGAGTCTTCCAGCTTCTGGTCATGCGCGCCGGACAAGGTGCTGGCGCTTTCGGCCCTCTGGACAGACCGTGAGCCGCAACAAGCGCTTGCCCTCGTGCGCGCCATTGCGCGCGCGGCAAGATGGGCGGACGATCCAGCCAATCATCCTGAACTGGCAGCCCTGCTCTGTCGTCGCGAATGGCTGGACGCGCCCCGCGATCTCGTTGCGCAGAGCCTTGGCCAGATCCGCTTCGCGCGGCACGCGGCGCTGCATCCCTGGCGCAGCCATGCAGCCTGGATCGCCAGCCAGATGTTGCGCTGGGGTCAGATTGACGCCTCGAAGCTTCCTGCCGTGGCAGCCTGCTATCGCCCGGACCTGTTTCGCGCCGCCGCCGGCGATGCGGGCCTTGAAGCTCCCCGAGATGACTTCAAGGTGGAAGGCGCCCACGCTGACTGGTGGTCTGTTCCATCGGCAAGAGGCCAGATTCGGATGCCGCCCGACTCCATCCTTGGCGGCGAGGCGTTCGATTCCGAAAATCTGCTCGCTTACGCGGCTAGCTTCGCGGTGACGCGCGCGTCCTGACAGGTCCGGCGCCCAATCCGTGAACACATCTGCATCTCAGGCGCCCTTCCGCGAGGCAACTCGCGATCGCGATGCTGCGCTGCATTCAAAGCAGGATGACTTTGCGGCGCCCGGGCCTCTTCATGCGCGAAGGCCCAAGGACAACGGCGTTCGCGGCTTGATGACGGTCGACCGCACCGAGGCGGTCACTTCCAGGCGACGCCGCCCTTCAATTGGGTCTTCCTTGCCATGTCATTCCGCGGCTTTCTCAAGTCGGGCCATACGCCCACCTTGTTTTCCTCGTTCCTCTATTTCGACCTCAGCTTCATGGTCTGGGTGCTGCTCGGGCCATTGGGGGTTGCGATCTCCACCGACCTCGGCCTGGACCCTGCACAAAAAGGCCTGATGGTCGCGATCCCGACACTGTCAGGCGCCTTCCTGCGCGTGCTTGCAGGCCTCGCGGTCGATCGCTTCGGTCCTAAAGTCACAGGCCTTATCTTCCAGCTGGTTGTGCTCACGGGCCTCGGCGCCGCCTGGGCGATCGGCGTCCACGATTATGGTCGCATACTGGCGTTCGGCGTTCTGCTTGGCGCAGCCGGCGCTTCGTTCGCGATCGCCCTGCCGCTGGCCTCACGCTGGTATCCGCCCGAGCATCAAGGTCTTGCACTCGGCATCGCGGGGGCAGGCAATTCCGGCACAGCGCTTGCTGCGCTGTTCGCTCCCGGCCTCGCGCAGGCTTATGGCTGGCACAACGTCATCGGCCTTGCGGCCCTGCCGCTGCTGGTCGCCTTCGTCGTGTTTCTGATCTTCGCGAAGGACGTTCCCAATCGCCCGGCGCCCAAGCCGATCAGCGCCTATTTCAACGTGCTGAAGACGCGTGATGCGTGGATGCTAATGCTGCTCTACTCCGTCACGTTTGGCGGGTTTGTCGGTCTGTCTTCCTCGCTCACGATCTTCTTCAACGCCGAATACAATCTCGGCGCCGTTGTCGCCGGCTACTTTACGGCCGCCTGTGTCTTCGCCGGATCGTTTGCGCGTCCAGTCGGCGGCTGGTTTGCCGACCGTTTCGGCGGCACTCGCACGCTGTCCGTTGTCTATCTGATCGCCATCGTCGGGCTGGTGCTGTCGTCGTTCGCCTGGCCATCCGCCTGGATGGCGCTGGCCATCGTAATGTTCAGCATGGTCGCCCTTGGCGCCGGTAACGGCGCCGTCTTCCAGATCGCGCCGCAGCGCTTTCGGGAGGAGATTGGCGTGGTCACAGGCCTTGTCGGAATGACCGGCGGGGTAGGCGGCTTTTATCTCGCCTCCACGCTGGGCCTCGCCAAGCAGGCGACGGGCTCCTATCAGCTGGGCTTCCTGGGCTTCGCCGCGTTGGCGCTGTTCGCTTTGATCGCCCTCACCGCTGTCGGCGCCAAATGGCGCGCGACATGGCTTGCCCGCACACAGCTGGCCGGGAGCGCGTCATGAATCGCGAAAAGCTGGTCGTTATCGGCAACGGCATGGCCGGCTGCCGGGCCGTCGAAGAAGTGCTGAAGCGCGACGCGGCGCGCTACGACATCGTGATGTTCGGCGCCGAGCCCCGGCCTAACTACAACCGCATCATGCTGTCGCCTGTCCTGGCTGGCGAGAAGCAGTTCGAGGACATCATCATCAACGGGCCGGAATGGTATCGGGACAATAACATCGTCCTACATTCCGGACATCGTGTAACCAGCATCGACCCGGCGACACGGATCGTCTTTGCCGAGGGTGGCGTCGTCGAGCACTATGACAAGCTTCTGCTCGCTACGGGATCCGATCCGATTGTTCTGCCGCTGCCGGGAGCCACGCTTGAAGGCGTCGTCGCGTTCCGTGATATCGATGATGTCGATCGCATGGTCTCGATCTCTGGTCGCGGCGGGCACGCTGTCGTCATCGGCGGAGGCCTCCTCGGTCTGGAAGCCGCACACGGCCTCGCCCGTCGCGGAATGGACGCAACGGTCGTGCACCTCCTCGACGTACTGATGGAGCGCCAGCTCGATCCTTCCGCCGGTCATCTGCTCGCAGAAGCTTTGAAAGCTCGCGGCATCACGACACTGCTCAACGCCAGCTCGGAAGAGATTGTTGGCGAACGGGGCAAGGTGGCGGGACTGCGGCTCAAGGATGGGCGCACACTGCCCTGCGAGCTTCTGGTCATGGCGGTTGGCATCCGGCCCAATGCCCGGCTAGCCAAAGAGAGCGGACTCTCGGTCAATCGCGGCATCGTTGTCGACGACGCGATGCGCACATCTGACCCGTCCATCCTGGCGGTGGGCGAATGCGCGGAGCACCGCGGCCAGTGCTATGGCCTTGTCGCACCGATCTGGGAAATGTGCCGGGCCGTGGCCGACACGCTCACCGGCGAGGCAGGCGGCTATGAAGGCTCGATGCTGTCTACCCGGCTCAAGGTTTCCGGCGTGGACGTGTTTTCTGCGGGCAAGTTCGCGGGCGGCGAAGGATGCGAGGACATCGTGTTCCGCGATGCGGGGCGCGGAGTCTACAAGCGAATCGTACTGGAAGACGGTCGCATTGCCGGCGCGGTGCTGTTCGGCGATGCCGCCGACGGCGGCTGGTATTTCGACCTGATGCGGTCGGGCCAGGACGTCTCGGACGTGCGTGAGACTCTGATCTTCGGGCAGGCGGCGACGGAGGGCCTTCGCGGTCTGGACCCTAGCGCCGCCGTTGCCGCCATGGCCGACATGGCCGAGGTCTGCGGCTGCAACGGCGTCTGCAAGGGACAGATCACCACCGCCATTGTCGAGAAGAAGCTGGTCACGCTGGAGAGCGTGCGCGCGGTCACCAAGGCGTCCGCCTCGTGTGGCACGTGCACTCCTCTGGTGGAGAAGCTGCTCAAGCTGACCGCTGGCGATGCGGTTCAGGAGCAGAAGGGTCCCAAGCCCATGTGCCCCTGCACGCATCACGGTCATCAGATCGTACGCGAGCGCATCCTCGCGCAGGGCCTGCAATCCATTCCCGCCGTGATGCAGGCGCTGGAGTGGAAGACGCCTGATGGATGCGCTTCCTGCCGCCCCGCGCTGAACTACTATCTCCTCTGCGCCTGGCCGGGCCTTTACAAGGACGACGCCCAGTCGCGCTTCGTCAACGAGCGGGTTCACGCAAACATCCAGAAGGACGGCACCTACTCCGTCATACCGCGCATGTGGGGCGGCATGACGTCCGCGAAGGAGCTGCGCGCCATCGCTGACGTCGTGGAACGCTTCTCCATTCCCGCTGTGAAGGTGACCGGCGGCCAGCGCATCGACCTGCTCGGCGTACAGAAGCAGCAGCTTCCTGCTGTATGGGCGGAGCTGAACGCAGCCGGCATGGTTTCCGGCCACGCCTATGGCAAGGCGCTGCGCACGGTGAAGACGTGTGTCGGCTCGGAATGGTGCCGCTTTGGGACGCAGGACTCGACCGGGCTCGGCATCAAACTGGAGAAATTTCTCTGGGGCTCATGGACGCCTGCGAAGGTGAAACTCGCGGTGTCGGGCTGCCCACGCAACTGCGCCGAGGCGACCTGCAAGGACATCGGCGTCGTCTGTGTGGACAGCGGCTACGAGATCCACGTCGGCGGCGCGGCCGGCCTGCACATCAAGGGCACGGAGATCATGGCCAAGGTCCATAGCGAGACCCAAGCCATGGAGCTGATCGCCGCCGTGATGCAGCTTTACCGCGAGGAGGGCTTCTATCTCGAGCGCGTCTACAAATGGATGGCGCGTGTCGGCCTGCCGTCCATCATTGCCCGCACGGTGGATGACGCCGCCAATCGCGCCGCCCTGCTAGAGCGTTTTGTCGAAAGCCAACGCCGCTCCCAGGACGACCCGTGGGCGACGCGCGCCGCCGGCCATGACGCCGCCGAGTTCCACGGCATCAACGCCCCCACAAGGATCGCCGCCGAATGAGCGCGCTCGCAATCGACACACGCTGGATCGACGTCTGCGCGGTGGACGATATTCCGCCGCGCGGCGCCCGGCGTATCGCCGGCGTCAGATCGCCCATCGCAGTATTCCGCACCGGCGACGATCAGGTCTACGCGCTGGAGGACAGGTGCCCTCACAAGCAGGGGCCGATCTCCATGGGGATCGTCCACGACGCCAGCGTCACCTGCCCGCTGCACGCCATGCGCATCAGCCTTGTCACCGGCGAGCTGATGGGCGCCGATGCCGGCAAGGGCTGCGCTGGCGTCATCAAGGTGCGCGTTGTCTCGGGCCGTGTGCAGCTGTCGGCCGGGGCGCTTCTGTGACGCAGACTGTCCGCACCACCTGCCCCTATTGCGGCGTCGGCTGCGGACTGAAGGCGACCGCCGGAGAACAACGCACGCTGGCGGTTTCGCCGGATGGCGATCATCCCGCCAATCATGGTCGTATCTGCTCCAAGGGCGCAGCGCTGGGCGAGACGATCGGCCTTCAAGGCCGTCTGCTTCACCCGATGATCGGCAAGCGCGCCGTTTCGTGGGACCGCGCGCTTGGTCATGTCGCCAACAGCCTGAAGCGCACAATCGAGCGGCACGGCCCGGACAGCGTCGCTTTCTATGTATCCGGCCAATTGCTGACGGAAGACTATTACGCCGCCAACAAGCTGATGAAGGGCTATATCGGCTCGGCCAACATCGACACGAATTCGCGGCTTTGCATGGCATCCGCAGTTGCCGCCCACACGCAGGCCTTCGGCGGCGACTACGTGCCCGGCTGCTATGAAGATCTCGACCTCGCCGATCTCGTCGTCATGTCCGGTCACAACGCCGCCTGGACGCATCCCGTGCTCTATCGCCGCATGGAGGCCGCGCGCACACGCGGCCAGCGCCACATCGTCATCGACCCCCGCCGCACCGACACCGCCGACTCGGCGGACCTGCACCTGCCAATCGCACCGCAGTCCGACGTGCGCTTGTGGAACGGCCTGCTGGCCGAACTGATCCGCCTGGGCGCTATCGATCGCAGCTACATCGCAAAACACACCTCCGGTTTCCATGCCGTCGAAGCCGCACTCCGCGAAGCCAACCAGTCCCCCTCGGCTATCGCCGCGGACTGCGGGATCGACGAGCGTGATTTCCGCCGTTTCTGCCTGCACTTCGCGGAGACGCCCCGCACCGTCACGCTCTTCTCCATGGGCGCCAACCAGTCTGTGCAGGGCGTCGCCAAGGGGCTAGCGATCATCAACGCCCATCTGGCCACCGGCCGTATCGGCAAGCCCGGCGCCGCGCCTTTCTCCATCACTGGCCAGCCCAACGCCATGGGCGGCCGCGAAGTCGGTGGTCTCGCGTCGACGCTGGCGGCGCACATGGGATTCACCGATGAGAGCTGCGCCCGCGTGCAGCGCTTCTGGTCCTCGCCCGCCATCGCCCGCAAGCCAGGCCTCAAGGCTGTCGACATGTTCGAGGCGATCCACGACGGCCGCATCAAGGCGGTCTGGATCATGGCCACAAACCCGGCCGTCAGCCTTCCCAACGCCACGCGCGTGCGGGAAGCCCTCGCGCGGTGTCCGCTGGTGATCGTCTCTGATTGCGTCGCCGAAAACGACACCATGGGCTTCGCCCATGTGAAGCTGCCCGCACTCGCGTGGAGCGAAAAGGACGGTACGGTCACCAACTCCGAGCGCCGCATCTCTCGCCAGCGCGCCGTGCTTTCCGCACCAGGGGAAGCGCTTCCTGACTGGCGCATTATCGCGGACGTCGCCGCGCGCATGGGTCATGGCGACGGTTTTTCATGGCGAAATCCTGGGGATATCTTTCGCGAATACGCGCGTCTCACCGCCTACGAGAACTACGGAAGCCGCCTTCTAGACCTGTCCTCGCTCATCGGTCTCACCAATGCCGACTATGACGCCATGCTTCCTGCGCAGTGGCCGCTGCGTCGCTGCGAAGGTCAGGCGCGCCTGTTCGAGGATGGATGTTACCCGACACAGGACGGCCGCGCGCGTCTCGCGCCGGTGCGACCAAAGCCTCCCGCCGAACCGCTTGATGCGCGTTACCCGCTGTCACTCAACACCGGCCGTATCCGCGACCAATGGCACACAATGACGCGCACCGGCCTCGCTCCCGGCCTCTCGCGCCATATCCCGGAGCCTTTTATCGAGATTCACCCTGCGGACGCAGCAGCGCATGGGATCACAGACGGCAGGCTTGCCTGCGTCGAAACGGCTCGCGGCAAGGCCGTGGCGCTCGCGCGGGTGACGGACAGGCAGCGTCGGGGATCCGTGTTCATGCCGATGCACTGGACGGACGCCTTCGCGCCCTCCGGTCGCGCCAACCCGCTTGTCATCGGGCAAGTCGATCCCGTGTCCGGCCAGCCCGAGTTCAAGCACACGCCGGCGCGCGTCTTCGGATATCGCGAAACGTGGGCAGGCTTCTGCCTGACTCGGCAACCTGTCGCCCAGCCGAAAGGCGCCGACGTGATCTGGCGGCGCATCCCTCATAACGGCGTGCATCTGCATGAATTCGCCGGACGCGGCGACGCAGAAGAACGCGAGACGGTGCGTCGGGCTCTGCTTCGCGACGCAGCTGGCGAGCGCCTGCATTTCGAAGACAGCTCCACGCGGACGCTGCGCGAGGCGTGGATTGCGGACGGGCGCCTCACCCATGTGGTCTATTTTGGCCGACGCCTACCGTCCCGCGATTGGCTGGCTGCCGCCTTTTCCGCTAATGCCGTCACCGATGACGCGCGCCGGTGGCTGCTGCATGGCAGCTCGCCCGGCGTGACCGCCGATGCGAGCCCTGTCGTCTGCGCCTGCGCCCAGATCAGTGCGTCCAGGATTCGTGCAGCGATTTCGGAAGGTGCACGCTCGCTCGACGCCGTCGGCAAGGCGACGCGCGCTGGCGCCGCGTGCGGATCGTGCCGCCCCGAGATCAACAGGCTTCTCAATGAAGCCACACAGGACGAGAACCGCAATGCTGCATAAGGGCCGCGTTCTACTGGTTGGGGCAGGCCCGGGCGCTGCGGACCTGCTGACGGTTCGCGCAGTCCGTGCGCTGAGCGTTGCTACGGTCGTTCTTTCTGATGCGCTGGTCACCGAGGATATTCGTGCGCTTATCCCCGCCACGGCCCGCGTCGTTGAAGTGGGCAAGCGAGGTCATCGGCCGTCTACGCCGCAGAACTTCATCAATCGACTGATGCTGCGCTTGGCACAGGCGGGCGAGATCGTGGTCAGGCTGAAAGGCGGCGATCCTTCGATCTATGGCCGCTCAGGCGAGGAGCGAGCGTTTCTGGAGGCATATGGCATCGAGGTGGAGGTGGTTCCTGGCGTCACCACCGCCTGCGCCGCCGCCGCCGAGTTTGGCTTTTCACTGACGACGCGCGCTGGCGCCCGGCGCGTGCTGATCGCGACAGGTCGAACGCTGGAAGGAGCGTCCGAATTGTCGAGCGCAGCCGACGCTGAAACGACATTGTGCCTCTATATGGGCTGCGCCGATATCGAGAGCGTCTCAATCCAGCTGATCGGCGCGGGTCTTTCACCCGAGACGCCGGCCATTGCGGCCATCGGCGTGTCGCGCCCCGGATCGCGCCTGATCCGCTCGACACTTGCCGGCCTGCCGGCCGCTTTAGCGAGCGAGACAAGCGGCGCTCCGGTATTCATTGCGGTCGGCAATGCGTGTGCGGCGGCGGTCAGCGACCGCCAGGCCGCTGCGCCACTGGCCTCACCTCTTCTGGCGGGTTGACGCTTATGAACACCGGACTGCGATATCAGGATATTATTGCACCCGGCGGTAATCTCGAGAGCGGACATGGAGTCTTCGCTTTCGAAGCCGACTTCGCGCGTGACTTCCGTTGCATTCCGATGGTTGTTCGTCTTAAGCTGGATCGGGTCGGGATCAAGCTATCGCTGAAGCAATGGACTAGGATCGGCCATCCTAACCGCCGCTCACTCGCGACGCTTCACTGCAACACCGTTCTCGAGACAGCTGCCTACCGCCGCGCGCTTGTCAGCATGATTGAGAGCAATTCCTGCGGACCTGTCGTCACCCTGCCGCTCGATCCGGCGCCCTCTTGGGCTGATTCCATGAAAGTGCCTGAGGAGGTTGTCGCACAAGCCACAAGGGCGGGCATCGATCCACCCACGGCGGCGCAATGGGTGAAACTAGGCACCTTGCAGCGCTTCGCACTGGTGAAGCTTGCCCGCTCCGACCATGACAATCACAACTTCGCGCCGGCAATGCGTGAGTTTACGCTGCTGTGACTTGGCCCTCAACGAAGCTCCAGAGGTCTGCGCTTCCACGCTCCACCCCACAGCTCGAGAGGCGGGCTGCCGGACCCACGTATGTCCTTTAGACAAACCCATTTCCGATGATCTCTTCGCTCATGCGCACTTGGCGTCGGATCCGCCGGTTTTGTTAAGCCGGGCGATCACCCTCTGCGCAATCCTCGCGCGAACGTACGCAAGAACTGTCAACTTAGTCCAATGCGGTTTTATTAGGCTTTGGCGACGACGGCTAGCATCACGCCGCCGCCCTGCTCCAGACAGATTCCGAGCGTGCTCGCAGGACGCGCATCGCGCGGCGGCTTAGCAGGTGACGCTGGATGTTGAACACATTGTAGACTGCTGCATGCGTTTCGAGGAAACACTGCGCGGACGAGATGCTCTTGAAGCCCTGCATCTTTCGCTCTCGTCTTCGAATGACGAGATGTGAGTTTTCTGCTCGATTGTTGTCGCGCAGTCGGCCGGGTCGATGTCGATCTCTTAGCTGAAGACGCTCAAGCGCTGAGGTGTAAGAGCGAAGTCCATCCGTGACGATCACTTCGGGTTCAACGTGCTGGTTGTTCAATAGCCGCCGAAGAAATCGAAGCGCCGCTCTCGTGTCGCGTCGCTTCTGCACGATCATGTCCATCACCTCGCCTTCGTCATCGACCGCGCGCCAGATCCACACGCGCTCGCCTGCAATCTTCGACACCATCTCGTCGAGATGCCAGCGTGGCGATGGTGGAAGTTTGCGACGACGGAGATTGGCCGCGATCGCTGGCCCGAACTTTATTGTCCAATAGCGGATCGTCTCGTACGAAACATCGACGCCGCGATGCGCCATCATCTCTTCGATGTCTCGAAAGCTCAGCGTGAAGCGGAAGTAGAGCCAAACGGCGTATTGAATGACCGCTGGAGGGAAGCGGTGACGTTTGTAGGAGATTCGCGCCATTAGGGTCCCCGGGGAGCCCAATAAGCTCAACGGCTCCAGAGACTAGTTAGCATTGGTCTGACAGCACCAGCTTAGCGCCTCTTTGAGTACCTTCCGACGTCAAGGAAATGGCTCAAAGCATTTGGCCTGAGTCCCCCGAATCCTTCTTTTGTTGATCCAGTAAAAGGATCATGTTCCCTCAAATGGGCGCGGGACCGACCGAGTCGAGTTCGTGGAAACCAGCTTGCCAAGCAGACAACCAGACTCGCTTGATCAAAAACACTCCTAGAGGTCAAGCGACGGGAACGGGAAGCCAGAGTTGCACAAGCAGGCCACCAAGAGGCGACTGACCCAGAACTATCTTGCCTCGGTACAGTTCAACAAGATCGCGCACAATAGCCAGTCCGAGACCAGTCCCTGATCTGCTTTCATCGAGCCTGGCGCCCGGCGAGAAGACTACCTCGTGCGCCTCGGGCGGTAAGCCCGGTCCGTCGTCTTCGATTGATATGCGTACCGTCGCTTCGTTCGTCTTGCTGGCGTGAACGACGATCCTTGATTTCGCAAACTTGAAGGCATTGTCGACGAGATTGGCCAGAAGCTCGTTGAGATCCTGACCATCAAGTGCGCAGTACAGACCAGGCTGCACATCGCAATCAATGGCAACTCCGCTTCCAGCGTGCAGACGCGACAGCGCACTGGCTACACCAGCCACAATAGTTCCGACGTCAGAGCGTATACCTGGTGTTCGCGCCATCGCCTGCGCCCGTGTTCGCGCAATATGATGGTCGATGTGCAGCTGCATAGCGCGACACTGTTCAGCGATAACACCGCTCGCTGAAACCTGGCCACGCTCCTCGAGCTGGAAAGCTTCATCAGCGATGATCGCCAGCGGCCCCTTGAGGCCGTGAGCAAGATTTCCCGCGTGCGCGCGGGCTCGCTGCAAGGATTCCTGCTGACCAACGATCATGGAGTTCAGCTCGCTGACCAGCGGCTGCACCTCCGAGGGATAACGCCCCTCCACTCTCAGAGCCTCGCCAGATCGGACACGTCGCATGGCTCGCGCCAGAGCACTGAACGGCGCCAGTCCGAACGTCACAAAGCCCAAAACCGAAGCAACAAGCACCCCGCCAAGACCAACCAGACTGACAATGAGGACACGGTCGAACTCGCCTACGGCCCTTTCTAGATGCCTCTCGTCAGTTCCCACGATGTAGGTCAGGCCCCCTTTGAGCGAGGGAACCGCAAGCTCAACCAGCAGCAACGGACCAGTGGGCCCCGTGATACGATGAGAATGCAGGTCCCCGGGCTGCCGGCCATCCTCTGGAATCTGACCGATGCTGCGTCCGACGAGCGACGCGCTGACCGTCCCTCCGCCTTGGGTGCTGCGCACCTCCCAATAGTATCCGGAGAGTGGCAAATCGTAGCGTGGATCGCTGAATCGCGCCTGAAGCGTTCTGGGAGGCTCATCGTCAAGGCTGTGGAGGCGCTCCAACTCCTCAACATGGACGCCAAGCTCTTCATAGAATTGCTCAGTCACATGCGCGCGAAAGATGGACGAAAGCACGAAGAAGCCAGCCACCATCGCGATCGTGGCCCAGAAGCCAGCCGCCAGCGCGAGACGAAAGCGCAGTGAGTTCGGAAACTTCATGACTATCCGAACCTGTAGCCCAGCCCGCGAATGGTCTTGATCTTGTCGGGCCCGATCTTGCGGCGAAGGCGGCTGATATAGACCTCAATCGTGTTAGACTCACGCATATCGTCGACGCCGTACAGATGATCGACAAGATCACTCTGCGAGACTACATGCCGGACTCGGTGCATAAAATATTTCAGCATGCGGAGCTCTAGGGCCGTCAGATCGAGAGGTTCGCTGTTGCGAGTGACTTCACCAGAAGCAACATTCAGCGACAGGTCCTCGAACACAAGTGTATTCGATGCGTGGCCACCTGTGCGTCGACGCAGTGCGTTCAACCGTGCGATCAGTTCCGGGAGATGAAATGGCTTGGTGAGATAGTCATCAGCACCATCGTTGAGCCCACTAACCTTATCGGCCCATGTGCCCCGCGCAGTCAGGACCAGCACGGGCGTCGTAACGCCGAGGCTGCGGATCTCTCGGAGCACTTCAAGACCCGATTTCCCCGGCAAGCCTAGGTCCAGGACAATCACATCCATCTGCGGCTGCTGTGCAAGTTCAAGTCCATCATGACCATCAGATGCGCGTTCGACGACAAAGCCTGCCTGCGCCAACCCACGCTCCAGGCGGGCGGCCAGCTCGTCGTCGTCTTCAACCAGCAGGATGTGCAATCGAGACTCCAGCGCCTGCCCTCGGTCGAGGTGTTTACGCCTCTCGCCTGAAGCGAAGCTGAATTCGCATTGTCAGCTTCGTTTCAGGATCAGTTCAAGTAGGCGTCAGGCCGCACGTTTAAGCCAGCCGTGTTCAATGGTGGTGGGAGACGGCGCATGCGCATCAAGCTGGTCACGGCGCTGGCGGCCATTGCACTGTCGTCGGGTACCGCATATGCGCAGGATTTCCCGACAATCACTCTTTCCGCGCAGCAGGTGGAACGGCTCGGGATCACGGTCCAGACGGTCGAGAAGGCGAGTTCCGTAGCGCTCTTCGAACTCGTCGGACGGGTTATGCGCGCGCCAGATGGCACGGCGACAGTCGTTGCACCATTTGCCGGGACTATCACCAAGATCCACGTTCCGCCCGGCGCAACGATCAAGGCTGGCGCTCCGATCGCGACGATTGCAAGCCGCGACTTTGCTTCAACTGCCTCTCTTCTGGAGCAGGCCAGAGCTGAAGCGAGCGCCGCGGTGACCGCACTTGCTAGACAGAAGCAGCTTGTGGAGTTGGGGCTGGTGCCAAGGTCCTCACTCGAAAATGCCGAAGTGCGCGTCAGAAGTGCAAATGCACAGGTCAGAGAAAGGCAATCATTGGGTGGAGCCGGGTCCAGCGCCGACGGGCAGTCTGGCTCTTATGTCGTGCGCGCGCCTACCGGCGGGCGGCTGAGCAATCTGGCGGGGCACGTCGGTGACAGTATCGAAGGCATGTCTCCTCTGGCATCCTTGACTACCTCGAACTCGCTCTGGGTCGAGTTCCAGATTCCTGTCCGCATGATAGGGCAAATCGCACCGGGAGACATAGCGACGCTTCCAGGGGGAAATACCGCTGCGATCCTTTCCGTGACCGACATCATCGACCCAACAACCCGGTCAGCTTCTGCGATTGCCGCCCTGCCCGACGGATTCGTCGCCTTCGACGGCCAACTCCTTCGCGCAAAGCTGTCCACGCCGGCGGAGGCTGCCGATCTAGTTCAGACCCCTGCACGCGCGGTCGTTCAGCTTGCAGGAGTTGATTATGTCTTCCGACGTACCACCGACGGGTTTTCCCCCACTCCCGTCAACGTCGTCGGCAAGACGGCGGAGGCCGCCACCATTGGTGGCGGCCTCCGACCTGGCGAAGCTGTCGCCACGACCGGCCTGACCGAGCTCAAATCCCTCGCCATGCAGGAAATCCAGTAATGCTGTCCGCGCTGGTGAGAGCTGCCCTTACGCAGCGCATATTTGTTCTCGGGGTAGCGCTGGCTCTCATCGCAGCCGGAATTTTCGCGACACTGCGTCTTCCAATCGACGCTTTCCCGGACATCTCGACCACCCAGGTAAAGTTGATCCTCAAGGCGCCTGGCATGACGCCAGAAGAAGTGGAACAGCGCGTCGTAGCGCCGCTTGAGATGGAGCTGCTCGGCATCCCCAAACAACGCGTTCTCCGGTCTGTTGCGAAGTATGCGATCGCGGACATCACGATTGATTTTGAAGACAGCGTGGACATTTACTGGGCGCGCCAGCAGGTCTCCGAACGACTGGCGGCTGCTGCCGACGCGATGCCGGCAAATATCTCAGGTGGGCTCGCGCCAATATCGACGCCGCTTTCTGACGTCTTCATGTTTACAATTGAAGGCGGTGATCTTTCGGCTGAAGAGCGGCGTACGCTGCTTGACTGGACAATACGGCCGGCGCTGCGCACACTTCCTGGTGTCGCGGACGTAAATACGCTGGGCGGACTAGTCCGCACCTTTGAAGTCCAGCCGGACACCGCAGCACTGGCGGCTGCTGGCCTCACGACCTCCAATCTCGCCGCTGCCATCGAGGGCGCGAATCGCAATGATGGCGCGGGTCGGATCAACGTCGGCGACGAGGCCCTGATCGTCAGATCGGTTGGCGCGATACGTACGCTCAGCGACCTCGGCAGCATTGTGGTTCGCCGCGATGGCGGCGCAGTCACTCTACTGCAGGATGTTGCACAAACACGCTTCGGAGAACTCACGCGCTATGGGGCGGTTACCAAGGATGGCGAAGGCGAAGCTGTCCAGGGCATCGTGCTGTCACTGCGTGGAGCGGATGCCAACTCGATTGTCAGAGATGTCCGCGCACGCTTGGACGAGCTTGCGCCATCCCTACCCGAGGGTGTGACCGTAGAGCCGTTCTATGATCGCTCCGAGCTCATATCGCACGCGGTCATGACAGTGGAGGAGGCCCTCCTCGAAGCCATTGTTCTCGTGGTTGTCCTTCTGATCATCTTCCTCGGCAACTTGCGAGCATCAATCGTCGTCGCGCTCATGCTCCCCATGGCAGCGCTTTTTACGTTTCTGATGATGCAGCTCACGGGCATGAGCGCCAACCTTATGAGTCTGGGCGGCCTTGCGATTGCGATCGGCCTCATAGTCGATGCTGCAGTTGTGGTAGTCGAAAACACGGTTGAACGACTGGCCCATGAGCCGGCGGGCGTGCGTACGCCATGGGTGCATCTGATCTTCCGCTCTGCAAGTGAGGTAGCCGTACCCGTTGCGTCGGGCATCGTAGTCATTTGCCTCGTCTTCCTGCCTCTGCTGGCACTTGAGGGCCTTGAGGGAAAACTGTTCCGGCCCGTCGCACTCACCATAATTTTTGCGCTGGCAGGATCCCTGGTGATGTCCCTTACCGTGGTGCCGGTCATTTCCTCCTTTATGCTCACCAAGACCAGACACAAGGAACCGCTGCTCATGCGGATCCTGACGCCAGCATACGCCCGCGTACTCAACCTCAGCCTGAAGCGACCGTTTGGACTGTTCGCCGTCGCGGCATTGGGTCTGGTTGCAGCCGCCGGCGCCTACACGCAGGTCGGAAAGATCTTCATGCCAACGATGGATGAAGGCTCGATCATCATGCAGACCGCCAAGCTGCCATCGGTAAACCTTGACCGTAGCGTGGAAGCGGATCTCGCAGTTCAGAAGGCCCTGCTAGCTGATATCCCGGAGATTGAAAGCATCGTCGGCCGCGTTGGGTCCGACGAACTCGGCCTCGATCCGATGGGGTTGAATGAGTCTGACATGTTCGTGGTGCTCAAGCCCAAGAACGAATGGAGAAAGCCCGACAAAACATGGATCGTCGATGAGATGCGCAAGACGATGGAAACGCTGCCGGGCATTGAGCCCGCGTTCACCCAACCCATCGAAATGCGGACCTCGGAAATGCTGACAGGCGCCCGGGGCGACCTCGCGGTCAAGATTTTCGGGCCTGAACTTTCTACCCTTGCCGACCTGGCTGGACGGATTCAGACGACAATCCAGACCGTGTCGGGCGCCACGGAAGTCTTTACCCTTTCAAATGACACCACAGACTTCATGCAGCTCAACATGGATCGGCTAGCCATCGGCGCGAGCGGGCTCAGCATCTCAGAGACTGAAGACGAGCTTCGCGCGATGCTGGAGGGTATCAACGCCGGGACGGTGATCGAGCCCGGCCGCCGCACGTCAATCGTCGTGCGTGGAGACAGCGTACTGCGGGAATCCCCTGAGGGATTTGCCGACGTTCCCATGGCTGCAGGCGGGGGCTCCATTCACGTCGGAGACATCGCTGAGATCAGACGTGAGCCCGGCGCGGTGAAGATCGAACGTGAGAACGCATCGCGATTTGCTCTCGTGCAGGCTTTCGTCGATGGACGGGATCTTGTCGGCTTTGTCGAAGATGCTCAGTCGGCAGTCGCCGCACAAGTCGTCCTTCCACCTGGCTATCGACTAGAATGGGGCGGTGAGTTCGAGAATCAGCGTCGCGCATCAGAGCGGCTCGGCATTGTAGTCCCGATCGCGCTGGCGATGATCTTTGTCGTGCTTTTTGTGACCCTCCGATCCATACGTCAGTCGATCCTGATCTTCGCAAACGTTCCGTTGGCGCTCATCGGTGGTATTCTCGCGCTCTACATATCCGGACAATACTTCTCGGTTCCAGCATCCATCGGCTTCATCGCTCTGCTGGGCATCGCGGTACTGAATGGCCTGGTGCTGGTGAGCTACTTCAACCAGTTGCTGGCAGCCGGCTGCACTGTGGATGAGGCCGTACGCACCGGCTCGATACGACGGCTCCGACCAGTATTGATGACGGCAACGATCGCGGCCTTCGGCCTCGTTCCTTTGCTCTTCGCCGATGGCCCCGGGTCCGAGATCCAGAAGCCACTCGCGATCGTGGTGATCGGTGGTCTGGTTTCATCGACGGTCCTTACCCTGCTCCTGCTTCCCGTTCTCTTCCGTCGCTACGGCGTTTCGCCCGGCTCGGCGCGCACCAGTCAGAAGGCTGCGACATGGTCACCGATCTCTGCAGATTGACGCTTGTCTACCCGCCGGCATCCGAACCGCCGCTGCTGTCGCTTATGCTGGCGATGGATCCGCCCTTACCGGGCTTCACAACATGGCGCGGCTCAGGACACGGCATCAGCTTTGAAAGCGCCACGCATGGCGAGCGCGTAAGCGGTCAGGTGGCTCGTGCGATCCTGACGTCCATCATGTCGCGGGAGACTATCGACCGTGTCCTGGAGACCGTTCGCGAAAAGGCTCCCATTCCTCATCTCACTTACTGGATTGAGCCGGTTCTTTCTGCAGGGCGCCTGACATGAACTTTCCGACGCTTTGTTCGATCGCCAGTCTTGTCTGCCTCGCGCCGATAGCCGTCGCTCAAGAGTTCCTTCCGCCCGCCGAGATCGCGGATCGAGTTCTTTCTAACCACCCGGAGGTTGTGGCTGCCAAGGCGCGCGCGATCGGGTCCTATGCTGAAGCGAGGCGTCTTGCGGAAGGTCCTTACGAATGGACATTGTCGGGAAGCTATCTGCAGCGCTCGGTCTCAGGCGTGGGAGAATTTGGTGAGTATGATCTTGGTGTGACGAGAGGCTTGCGCCTTCCGGGGAAATCCGACATCGACAGCAGGATTGGCCAACACGGCGTGTCTGCGGCGGAGAACGCGGCTGAGGATGCGCGCCATCAGGCCGCGTTGCAGCTCATGAGCGCGTGGTTGGAATGGCTGTCGGCTCGGGAGATCGACGCCATCAATGATGAGCAGCTGGCCAGTTTCGAGAGAGAACTCGACGCCGTGGAGCGGCGGCTTCTGATCGACGATGCAGCTGCTATTGATGTCGACATGGCACGCGCCGCGCTCGCCGAGACGAGATCAGCCTCTGCCCGGAGCCGTGGGCAGGTCGCGCGGACACTTGCTAGACTAACGGCCTGGTTTCCTGATCTTCCACTTCCCGCTAGTCCCGGTCTCATCACATCGCCTCAATTGCCTCCGGATCTGGACCGGCTACGTCAGGCGGTCGTCGAGAACAGCCACGAGATCGGCTATGTCGAGGACCTCGCGCTAAAGGCACGAGCCATAGCCGACCAAGCCCAGGCAGACCGAACTCCGGACCCACAGCTGGGCCTGCGTGTTTTCAGCGAACGCGATGGTGATGAAACTGGTGTCGGGGTTACTTTCTCGATTCCGATTGGCGGCGGAGCGCGAGAAGCAATCGCCTATGAGCAGCAGGCCGCAGCGTCAGCGGCGCGACAGATGGCGATCCGCATACGCCGCGAGATCGCCGATATCGCAGCCAGCGACGCCATCCAGGCCACATCCGAGTATGAAGCCTGGCAGTCGGCGCAGTTGGGTCTGGACGAGAGCGCCCGCATCGTAAAACGCCTGCGCGATGGCTATGCCATTGGCGCCTCCAGCCTGATCGATCTACTCACTGCCGAACGTCGCTACCTCGGCGCTCGCATGCTCGAACAGGAAGCCCGCACACGAGCTCACTTCGCAATCCTCAAGCTTCAGATCGACTCCCATGAGATGTGGCTGGACTGAACAGGCCTCTCCGAAGGAAATGTCGCCTTAACTCGACAACCGGCGCTGACAAAGCAAGTCCAAATGACCCACCTCGGCTCCGGCTGCCCTGATCGGCCGGCAAGGCGCTGAAGAGCAAAAGGCCGAAGGCTACTAACCAAAACGCACAGTGCCGATCATGCTTGGCCGGCCATGCCCATTACCTTTGACCTGCATCAGCCAAGTTCATCGGTGAGGGGCGATACTTGAAGAGTGAGAATTGTGTCCCCACTCGCGGGGCGACTGCATTTGTCGCATGCGATTTGTCGCAAGGCTATATTAGATCGTACGCATGAACCGGAGGTCTGAACAGGGACGCATGATGCTTCGCACGCTTGCGATGCTTCTGATTGTCGGGGTCGCGCTTTTGCGCGGCGTAATTCCAAGTGGCTTCATGCTCGCGTCCGCCGAAACGCCGGGCGGACGATTTGTCGTCATGGAGCTATGCGACGCGCATCAACAACCTGCCGAAGCGATCGACCTTGATACAGGCCGCACGATCGCCCTCGCTGATCTTGAGAAGAGCAAACGTTCCACTCAGAGCCAGTCGCATGCGCCCTGCTTCTTTGCGTCTGCGCCTTTTCTGGTAGCTGCAGCGACTGCCCACGCGGCAATTGAACCCGTCGAAGGTGGCTCTGAAGGCCGGATAGAGACTGCATCAGGCATCAGTCCAGCTCCTGCCTCTCCGCTCCCTCCTGCGACCGGTCCGCCCCCCGCGATCTGAACGCCAACTGGAACGCTTCAGACATTGGAAGCGCGGCGCCTTCGGCGATCCGCGCGGGAGACGAACATATGAGACTTGCTTACCTCGCCGGCGTGGCGACACTCGCCATAGGTGCACCGGCTTTCGCCCAGCCCGCCACCAACGGTGACCCTCTCAAAGACGTCGTAGTTGTTACAGCCGCCAGACAAGACGCCGCAACAACGGTAACGGCCCGGCCTGACCAACAGCCCGTTGAAGGGCCTGACGTGACTCAGTTGCTCTCCAGGGTCCCAGGCGCCGCCCGCGTAGGGAATGGCGCACTGTCAGGCCAGGCACAGTACCGCGGCGTATTCGGCGACAGGCTGAACCTGAGGGTCGATGGACAGAGCTTTGC
>JBGAKC010000001.1:0-188086 GCA_044224605.1 Hyphomonadaceae bacterium | reverse complement strand
GTCGCGCGAGAGGCGCGAGCGGCCCCTTCGCTAGATAGGGCGCGTTCTGGCAGACGAAGCGCAGCGAGCGCTCCAGCAGGAAGTCTTTGAAGACGCGCTCCAGCCGGTCAGACACTGAAGCGGTTTCGATAAGGTTGGTGAGCGTCGCGTAGTTGATCGACAGGAAGGCTGTCGACCCGATCGCCTGCAAGGTGGCGGTGCGCCTTCGATTGAGAGCGAGCGCCAGCTCGCCAACAATATCGCCTTCTCCAAACCGAATGCTGAACGGTGCAGGGGCGCCATTTTCGTCCGCCGCGCGCATCGCGACGCCAATCCCTCCCTTGAGCACGATGAACATCGCATCGCCCGTATCGTTCTGCGAGCAGATGGTTTCGCCGTCCTCGCGCTCGACCAATTCGGAGGCACGCACGAGCTCGTGTAGCGCCTGCCGGTTCAGCGCTGATAGCAGGGGGTGGGCGGCGACACCGTCCTTCGCATGTACGACAAGGTCGGTCGGTGTCAGGGTCTGGAGAGCTCTGACAGCCTCCTGGTCAGCCGAGTCAACCTGCAGCAGGCGCTTGGCATGATAGATCGCTGCCCAGTACCGACGCCGCTTCATTGCATTGTCGACACGCTGCTTTTCCGGAAGCATGGTCATGCTTGCCTGGCTGTCTTCCGTGCCGGGAAGCAGCAATGGTGCGATCAGTATTGCGCGGTCGTGCTTGAGATAGACTTGCTGTTCGCGGCCGAAGCGCGCGGTCCTTGCAAGTTCATCGCTCTGGTCGCTGTCTTCCGCTTCACAAAGATCGCGAAAGGGCCGCGTGACAATGGCATGTCCGGCTGGCGCGAACTTTAAGATACCGCCGCATGTGTTGATGCCGTCACCGACGAGCTCCCTGCGACCGTCCGCCCCTTCGACCACTGAAACCTGACCGGCGTGCGCCGCCAGCCGGAGTCGAAGAGGGAGATTGCCAGGCCCTGCATCACTCGCCTCCGCCCACCGCCGCAGGCTGATAATGAGCTGAAGCGCCAATCTGCACTTGTCTGCGCCGAAAAGGGCGAGATGACCGCCGTCACCCCCCGATGCCCAGATCACGTCCACGCCAAATCGGCCGTTGCAAAGAGCGGATATGCAGGCGTTGAGCTGCTTTATGCGTGAAACTTGACGCTCATGCTCGTCGTCATCGCCGTGCGAGACAATATCGCACGACACAAAAACGGCGTTATGTAAGACGTCCCACATCATTCCGCCTTGTCGCGCGTTTGATAGGCTGCCGCAAGGTTTCGACCAACTGCGTGTGCGGCTGGCGCCACACTGGCCCGCGTGTCGCTAGGACCGGACTGTGGTCATTTTGCTCGTTCGCGACTTACCAAAACAGCGGCGGTTTCTCGCCGACTCCAGTCATTCCGACTGCTTGCTGTAGGCGTTTCGCGAAGGCGCCAACATGACCATGGCGACGGCGACAACGAGCGTTATCAGGCCGCTCACGCGAGGGTCAAAGTGTGAACCGCCGATGGGATAAAGTTGCCAGCACAAGTTTGAGACGGAGTGATAGAGGGCGACAGCTGTCACACTCCTGCCTGCCGCGTTGTATAACCACACCATGATGAAGCGCGCCGACACGGTCCAAACCGACCACCACGCAATCCATTCCAATGAACGGCTGGCCTGGACCAGTGCCGGTATGTGCCACGCAGCCCAGAATAGACCCAGCACCATCGCCGCCAACATTGGCGAGAGCCGCGCCTGCAAGTGATCGAGAGCATATCCAGACCACCCAAGTTCTTCGAGTAATGCTGTTGGTAGAAATAATGCGAACAGAACCAAGCCTGAAACCAGCGAAGAATTGGGATAGGGCATGTTCGCCCCGAGTGAGCGCGAGACGACAAAGGCCAGCCCAAACAAGATCGGATTGATGAGAGCGGCCGGAATCAGCCACCTGTTGGCATTGCGGAAATCGACTACGCGCCGCAAGAGCGAGATGACGCTGTCTCGACCACCCTCGGAAAAACGAAGGACCACTGCGCCTAGCGCCGGGCACACGACTGCCAACGCAGAGAGCGGCAGTCCGGGCAAGAACTCATAGTCCACGAATGCGCCCAAGACCCAAAAAGGCGCTGCCAGCAGGCTCACCAAGCCAAAGTATCTAGCTACGCGTCCAACAGCCAACCTCTGATCTCCAAACCCGATCGGACGTGAAATATGACGATCGCTGCGCACTTGTTATTGCGTCATGTCAAGCAACCCGTCTTGTCAACGGCGCGGTCACGCAACAGCGGACACTCCTCGCGCGATGTCGCTCGGGACTCTCCTCGCCGAAATGCGACGCCGTGATCTTTGGAGTTTTTCCGGTTTGGCTAGCGATCTGAGGTGACGTCTGCGGTTGTGAGGCTACGCGCTCCGTGCCTGTCCGCCCTTTGCCCAACGCAGCGCCAACACTGCGCCAAGAGCAAATAGCGGAAACACCAGCCCGCCCGGCGCAGGAAAGAACGGCCAGTCTTGCGGACGATCAGAGAGTCCAATGCCAGCCGCAATCAGCCCGGCCAGCAAGATGTTTGGCGCCGCATGTCCCGCCGCGGCGCCAAGCCACGTGCCAGATCTCTCTCGGAGCAAGGTAAGCAGTTCCCGATAGATCAGACATGAAGCGATGAACGCTGCAATCATGAGCGGAGTCGCAGCCTCCAGATACGGAAACAGGCCAACGTGGAGCACAACCGGAACCAGGTGCCAGGCGGCCCAGACCGCGCCTAGGATCAGCACGCCCCAACGCCGTCCGCATGCCGCAATTGCCAAGGCGAGACCTCCCCCAGCCCACCCCAATTCCTCGAGCACGCTGGTGAGAGCAGAGCCGCCCATGGGGCCAATGATGGCCTCCAGGGCTGCCCCCTGCAATTGGACGCTCGCAGCGCCCACGGCAACGGCGACTGCAAGAGAGCCGAGGGCAACGAGTAGCGTTACAGCGGCCGCACCCAGTATCCATGTCCAGCGTACGCCCGATCCGCGATCCCATCGACTGGGAGAAAGGGCGAGGCCTGCAACGGCAGGACCCAGGATCATCGTCAGCTTGCCTAGATCGACGAGTTGCGGATCGGTCGCCGCCATCAAGCCTGCCGGCAGTGCGAGTACGATGATGACGAAGAGTGCGAACCTGAATTGAGCGAAGACCACGCTGAAATCTCCAAGGTTCGAAGTCGAATGCCAAGATGAGCGGCCAAGAACACACGTGACGAGTGGCAGAGCAATGACCAATCGTTCAACGGACTGGCGGTCATCAACGCGGGTGCTGGACATCTGGTCTGGTCGCCACATCAACCCGCGACAATTGTCGCTCTTGGGACTCGCCTGCGAAAGGCAAGGCTTGCTCCAGACCAGCCATTCCGAGCCATCGGCTTGAACCGGCGGGACGTCGCCGTTAGCGGTCATCTTTCGCGAGCCGTTTGGCTGCACTTGACGTCCTCGCAGGGAAAGAGGCTAGCCTGACGTTGTCCCGATGCGGTGTTGAGGTCACGGATGCCGGCCGAGAAGAATCAGCTCCGCGTCGGCGCCGGAGCGCTCATCGGGTTCTTCGCGCTGGCATACGCGATCACCTGGGGGCTGTCGGCCCTAGGCGCGCCTGGTCTGTTACCACCAAATATGCTGCCACCGGCGCTGACGACCGGCGCTCTTGTCATCCTCCATTATGGCCCGTCGCTGGCGGCCATTATCGTGGTTACTGTTAGTGGCGGCGGCTCCCTGGCAGCGTTCCTGAAGCGCCTCGTTCAATGGCGGGTCGGCTGGGCCTGGTATTTGTTCGTGTTCATGTATCCGGTTGCGCTTCGGCTTCTCGTGGTGGCTATAGACGTAGCGCTAGGTGGACGGATGCCGACTTTCTTCGATGCGCAGATTGTGCCCGCGGGCAATCCGCTGTTGCTGCTGCCGCTCGTGTTCCTGGCCGTGTTGTTCCAGGCTGGACTGGCAGAAGAGATTGGCTGGCGCGGCTTCGGTCTTCCGGCCCTTCAGCAACGCTACAGCGCCTTGATGTCAAGCATCATCCTGGGTGTTGTTTGGACTTTCTGGCACTTCCACCCCGCCAACTACCCTTTCCTGGCGCCTCTGGCGCCCTGGTACGTGGTCAATACAATTTCGCTTACAATCGTGATGACTTGGCTGTTCAACAACACGCGCGGCAGCCTCCTGATTGCGGTGCTGTTTCATACGGCCAGCAATGTCAGCGACTGGATCGTTCCAGTCATGCCGACAATTGCTTCGGCGTCCGGCGTCCGGCCGTTCATCATTCAGGCGGTGCTGGCATGCCTCGCAGCGCTTGCGGTCCTCGTCATCAACGGTCCGGAAAACCTCAGCAGACGACACACTCGATTTGCTCAGGTGACAGGATAAGAGCAGCTCTCACCCTGGAGCGAGCGACCGGGTTTCGATGATTGTGACGCCTCGGGGTCGATCAGAGAGTACGGTCTCGGATTTACCCTGCTGCACAAACTGAAGAGCCGTAGGAGGCAGGCCCCGCAGTATTGCGGATGGCTGCTTCGGGCCAACTCGCGCATTTCAGGGCCAAACACGACAAAGGCGGGATCTCGCGGGAAAGAGACGCTCGCACGCTAACCCACTACGCACTCCGTGCCGTCCGACAGGGCATTCTTGACAATGCTCCCAATAGGATTAAATCCTATCCATAGGAGTACGAACGATGCGGTCAACCAAGCAACTTAGTGTCACGTTGCCGAACGAGATGGCGCGTGAAGTCGCGGCTAAGGTCGCGTCTGGCGAGTATGCCAGCGAAAGTGAAGTCATCCGCGAAGGGCTGCGTGCGCTCAGTGCGCGCGAGAAGGCGGTTGATCACTGGCTTCGCGGAGAAGTGGCCAACGTCTATGATCGGATGAAGCGCGATCCTTCCCGGGGCCGCTCGGCTGCGGACGTCAAGACGACAATTGCACAAGCTGCTAACCGACGCATGCGTCGCAAATGAAGCGGCCCAGGGATGTCGCCTTCTCGCCGGAAGCCGAATCCCAGATCGTGGGAATCTATGAATACTTGGCCGATCATGCTTCGCCGGCGATTGCTGAAGCTTACGCCAACGCCATCGTCGAACGTTGTGAACAGCTGGGAGAAATACCTCTTGCCGGGATAGCTCGCGAGGACATCCGACCGGGACTGAGAACAGTGTTCTTTCGCAAACGCGTTGTGATCGCCTATGCAATCACCTCCAAGACCGTCACGATTCTGGGAATCTTCTACGGTGGGCAAGACTACGAGAGCTTGCTTCGAGAGGAATAGACCCGAGGGGCGGGAATGGGCCATGTTTGTCCGTTCTGCAAAAGCAGGCCAATGTCTGACATGGGATTGACTTTCGCCGCTCGGATCGAACGCACATGCCCACCTACCACGGCTCCTGTCACTGCGGCGCAGTCCGTTTCCTAGTGGAAGGCGACATCCTGGAAATCTACTCCTGCGATTGCAGCCTATGCAGCAAGAAGAATGCTCTTATGGCGAACGTCCACGAGAGCCGGCTGACGATTACGGCGGGCGAGGACGGGTTGGGCCTCTATCAATGGAACGCCCGCATCGCGAAGCACTATTTCTGCACGACCTGCGGCATCTATCCGTTCCACAAGAAGCGCTCGATGCCGGACCATTACGGCGTCAACGTGAAGTGCCTCGACGACTTCGACTGGAAGTCTGCGCCCGTGCGTGCGGCTGAAGGCAAAGGCATGCCGATCGTGGACCCAGCGGCGCGCGATGTCTGGCCCGGGCCACGCGAGACCTGACGCTTGCGCTTTTTACCCGGATATTATACCCGGGCAAAAAGGACGAGCCGCCATGATCGACAAATCGCGCCGCAAGGAACTGCTGCAGCAGTATTCGGAACGCCCGCCGCAGGACGGCGTGTTCGCCCTGCGCAACAGGGTGACCGGCGACGTGTGGATCGGCGTCAGCCGCAATCTCGACACCCAGCACAACGGCCTGTGGACGCGGCTCAGAAGCGGCATGTTGATCAACAAGGACGTTCAGGCGTCGTGGAAGGCGCACGGCGAGGCTGCGTTCAGCTATGAAATCGTCGAGCGTTTCACGGACAGCGACCCGCACGTGATCGAACGCCTGCGCATCGAACGCGCCAGTCACTGGCGCGAAGAACTGGGCGCGGGAACGGTCAAGGGAACCTGATCGGCGAGACGGACCCATCCAACTTTTTTGGCGAACACTGGCTAATGTTCTTCGTGCTCGGCCATTTTCGCCATCTGGTTGGTATGGACATGGAGTTCCTTGCCGTTCACTTCGACCACAGCGGCAAGGCAAGCGAGGCCGCGATCGTGGAAGACTGATCTACAGTTTCACCGCCGGCAGCGCGTTGAACGCTGTCCGCAGCGAAGCGGCCCAGCTGTCGCTGATCTGGCGGAATTCCTTGTGGTCGCTTTCGATGCGCTGGGTCTTCGCCTTGAACTCGTTGACCGGTATCACGCAGAGATCAAGCGGCATGCCAACCGAGAGGTTGGAGCGCAGCGTCGAGTCCATGCTGACGAGCGCCGCCTTGATCGCCTCGTCGATGGTCGTATCCGGCCGGATGACACGATCGAGGATCGGCTTGCCGTATTTGTGCTCGCCGATCTGCATGTAGGGCGTGTCTTCGCCGGCCTCGATGAAATTGCCAGCCGTGTAGATCAGGAACAGGCGCAGCTCGCCGCCCTTCCTTTGTCCCGCCATGATGATGGTAGCGTCGGCCGCGGACCCTTGCGCCTCGATCTCCGCGCGATCACGCTTCTGTACTTCACGCATCGCCTCGCCAACGAGCTGAGCGGCGCGATACAGCGTCTCGCACGTCATGATGCTTTCGATTTCTGGATCGATACGGCTGTGCTTCACAGCCGCCGTGAGATGCGTGACCACGCCCTGCGTGATGCCGAGATTGCCGGCAGCCATCAACGCAACCACGCGCTCGCCAGGTTCCTCGAACACGAACATCTTGCGGAAGCGCGCGATGTTGTCGACGCCGGCATTCGTCCGGGTGTCCGACAGGAGCACCAGGCCAGCCTTGAGCTTGAGGCCAACACAGTACGTCATATCCGTCCCAATTCCCCGGCCGTCCGTCCGTTCCCTGCAGATCCAGCCGAGCGCTATTGTTGCGGCTGCGACTGGGCCTGACCATCCTGATTCTGGGCCTGAGTCTGGCCTGCCGTCTGGCTGATGTCGACCGAGGCGCTAAGCCGCTCCTGAGGGGTTCCGGAGACGTGTCCGCGGATCGGAGCGGCGTCTGCGGCGTCGAGGCCGCAACCCAGACGCACGTATCTGTCCGTCGGGCACAGCCTGTTGGCAGGATCGAACCCGACCCACCCGATCTCGGGCACGAACGCTTCCGCCCAGGCATGCGTTTCGGTGAGACCCGCTTCCTGCGTGAGCAGATAGCCGACGACATAGCGCGCCGGGATACGCAATGTACGGGCTGCGCTGATGAAGACATGGGCCTGGTCCTGACAGACGCCCTTCCCTGCCTTGAGGGCCTGTGCGGCAGTTGTCACGCTCGTGGTGGAGGCGGGTTTGTATTCGACTGCATCGGCCACGGCATTGAATAGTGCGTGCATCCGGTCAAGCGGCTCTGCGCCCGAGACGCCTTGCGCCAGCGTCTCGATCCGCTTGTCGGCCTCCGTGAGAGGCGTGGCGCGAAGATAGACCGGCGGCCGCACCTGATCCTTCAATCCACGAACGACGCCTGCGGCGTCCGTAACCTCCACTTCGCCCTCGGCCACGATTGACACTTCAGACCCCGGATCGGAACGGGTCCATATGGACTCCCTGTCACCCGTCGCCGTGGTCAGCAGCGCAGGCACGACCTGGCCGTTCACGCTGACCTGCCATGAGTGGATCTTCTGCGTGCTGAAACTCGGCGGATAGAGCCGCAGACGCAACGCGCAGCGATCCGCCGGCGGATCGTAGGCATAGGTGGTGGCGTGGCGGACGGTGAGGCGCATGTGACCCTAGAAGTGATACGCCTTGCTGATCTCGACCGATAGCTGGCGCGTCGTGCCGATTGCATCGCCGATGAACTGGTGCAGGCCGTTCTGGAACAACTCCTCGATATCGAGCGTGTTGAGCTGGTTGACCATCTCGCCGGCAATGCCCTGCGGCGGGCTGGGCTCGCCATAGAGTTCGCTGAGGTCGTCGAGGAAGCGTTTGATGGCCCGGTAGCAATAGGCGACCGAACGCGGGAAGGTCGCGTTCAGGATCAAAAAGTCCGCGATGCCCCAGGGCGTGTAGTCGCCCTGATAAACGTGGTGATAGGCGCGCAGAGCCGAGGTCGCGCGCAACACGCTGGTCCACTGGTGATAGTCGCGTCCTCCGCCGACGACGTCTGTCTCCGGCAGCAGCACATAGTATTTCACGTCGAGCAGGCGCAGCGTCATATCGGCGCGCTCGATCAGACCGCCCATGCGCAGGAAGTAATAGCCGTCATTGCGCAGAAGCGAGCCTTCGGTCGCGCCTCGGAAGGCAGCCGTGCGGTTCTTGGTCCACTCCAGCAGCGACGGCAGGTTCCTGAGAGCTGTCTCGGCATCCATCTGGCCGAGCTGGCGCCAGCCGTCATTGAGCGCCTCCCACATGTCCTGTGTCAGCGCCGTCCGCACGGCGCGGCCATTGGCGCGTGCGGCAGTGAGACAGGAGCGGATCGAGGAGAGATTGTCGGGATCAAGCAGCAGCCGCTGCACGACCGCGCCGGCATTCAGCTTCGTATCAGCAACGATGTCGGGCGCAGAGCCCGAAGCCGCAGCGACCGAGCGCCACTCCTCCATCTCGTTGGAGCCAGGCACCATCGCCATGCGGTGGCCCATCTCGATCAAACGCGCGGTTGCATCCGCGCGCTCCATGTAGCGGCCCATCCAGAAGAGGTTTTCAGCGGTCCGGCTCAGCATGATTAGTCCGCCAGGATCCAGGTGTCTTTGACGCCGCCACCCTGAGACGAGTTCACGACCAGAGAACCCTTCTTCAGCGCCACCCGCGTGAGCCCGCCCGGCGTGAGACGGATATCCTTGCCGACGAGGCAGTAGGGCCGGAAGTCGACATGGCGTTCTTCCACGCCGGCATCACCAAGGATCGGCGCGGTCGAGAGATCGAGCGTCGGCTGGGCAATGAACTCGGATGGGTTCGCCCTGATCTTGGCCCGAAAGGCGTCGACTTCCTTCCTGGTCGCGTGCGGCCCGATCAGCATGCCGTAACCGCCGGAACCGTGAACCCGCTTCACGACCAGGTCCTTCAGGTTGTCGACCACATACTTGCAGTCGTCCGGCTGGGCGCAGCGCCAGGTCGGCACGTTCTCGAGGATCGGCTTCTCCCCGAGATAGAATTTGATCATGTCTGGCACGAAAACATAGATTGCCTTGTCGTCCGCCACTCCTGCCCCCGGCGCCGAGCACAGCGTCACGCCGCCAGAGCGATAGACATCAAAGATGCCCGACACGCCGAGCAGCGAATCCGGCTTGAAGGCGAGCGGGTCGATATAGGTGTCGTCGATGCGCCGGTAGATCACGTCCACGCGCTGAGGTCCGCGTGTGGTCCGCATCCAGCAGAGACCGTTCTCGACGAACAGATCCTGCGGCTCGACCAGTTCGATGCCCATCAGGTCGGCAAGGAAGGAGTGCTCGTAGTAGGCCGAGTTCAGCGATCCCGGCGTCAACAGCACGACGGTCGGATCGTCATCGCACTTGATCGGCGCGACTTCCTCCAGCGTCTTCTTCAGCATGCCGGGATAGCTGTCGACTGCCTCGACAATTCCCGCCTGAAACAGTTGGGGGAACATCCGCATCATGATCTCGCGGTTCTCGAGCATGTAGGAAACGCCGGACGGCGTCCGGCAATTGTCCTCAAGCACCTGGAACCTGTCGCCATCGGTCCGCACGATGTCGACGCCGACAATGTGGCTGTAGACCCGCCCCGGCGGATCAACGCCGATCATATCCGGCAGGAACGCCTCATTCTGGTAGACCAGTTCCTCTGGAATGATCCCCGCCCGCAGGATCTCGCCACGGTGATAGACGTCATAGAGGAAGGCGTTGAGCGCGCGGCTGCGCTGCTTGATGCCGCGCGACAGGCGCCGCCATTCCGACGCCCCGAACACGCGCGGTATCAGATCGAACGGGATCAGCCGCTCTGGGTCCCCGCCCTCGCCATAGACCGCGAAGGTGATGCCGATCTTGCGGAAAATCGCCTCGGCCTCGCTCTGGCGCAGTTTCAGGAGGTCGACCCCGGCGGCGTTGATCCACTCGGCCACCTTTTCATAGGGGCCCCGGACCGACCGGTCGTCTGCGAACATCTCGTTATACATGCCACCCCAGTCCTAGCCGGACCCGGGCTCCTGTGAAGCGCCGGAACCTGACCCTTTCCGGTCGCAGGCATCCCTGCCTAAACATTGGGCAGCGAAAGGAAAAGCCCATGCCGCCCGGGCAATGCTAGAGAAACCGCGTGTCCACGCCAGAAGATAATCTAAAGGCCAGCGCCCTGGCGCTCGGCTTCGACGTCGCCCGCATCGCCCGGGCCGACGAAGCCTGGGCGGCGGGCGACCACCTGTCCGAGTTCGTGGCCGCGGGCCGGCACGGCGACATGGGCTGGATGGAAGAGACGCTGGAGCGCCGCCGTCACCCGACCGCGATGTGGCCAGGCGCGAAGTCGGCGCTGGTCGTCGGCCTGAACTACGGCCCGAAGCACGACCCACTCGAGCCTCTGACTCATCCCGCTCACGCAACCATTTCCGTCTACGCCCAGAACGTCGACTATCACGACCTGATGAAGCGGCGCCTGAAACAGCTCGCATCCCAGTTCGCGACCACGACTGGGAGTGACGTGAAGATCTTCGTCGACACCGCGCCCCTCATGGAAAAACCGCTCGCTCATCGCGCCGGCGTCGGCTGGCAGGGCAAGCACACAAACCTTGTCAGCCGCGACCACGGTTCCTGGCTCTTCCTTGGCGTCATGCTGACCGACGCCGCGCTGAGGCCTGACCCGGCGGCACATGACTCCTGCGGCACATGCCGCGCCTGCCTCGACATTTGCCCCACCAGGGCCTTCCCAGCGCCCTACCAGCTCGATGCGCGGCGCTGCATCTCGTATCTCACGATCGAACAGAAAGGCCCGATCCCCCGCGAGTTTCGCAGGGCAATGGGCAACCGCATCTATGGCTGCGACGACTGCCTGGCGATCTGCCCGTGGAACAAGTTCGCCAGCATCGCCCGGGATGCGGCCTTTCACCCCAGGGTTGAATTGACGTCTCCCCTGCTCGCAGATCTCGCCCAGCTGGACGATGCTGCTTTCCGTGAGGTTTTCGCAGGCTCGCCGATCAAGCGCATCGGCCGGGACCGGTTCGTAAGGAACGTCATGATCGCGATCGGAAATGCGGGGTCCCAAAAAACGGACAAGACGGGACTCGCGGATGTGTGTATCCAGCGATTGGACGATGCGTCGCCGCTTGTGCGAGGTGCTTCCGTCTGGGCGCTGGGGTCGCTCTCTCCCCTTGCCTTCGAAACCGAACGCCGTCACCGACGATCCGTCGAAGCCGATCCCGGTGTATGTGAGGAATGGGATGCTGGACCAGAAGCCGGACATGCCCCCTGAATCCGATAACGACAGCTCCGCTTCGTACGGAAGCGAAACGACTTCCGGTGGAGACGCTCAGCCGAAAGGCGGGCTGCTGGCACGCTGGCGTGCGGGCATAACCGCGCAGGGCGGCCTTTACGACCATGAAAAACCGCTGTGGCGCGTCATCACTGTCGGCTTCCTGAAGTGGACGGCGATCCTTGTCGTCGGCTTCCTTGCGATCACCAATCTCGCGGTCTTCACCATCGGCTGGACCGGGCCGCCACCGACCTTCAACATGGCCGGCGTCGCCATGAAGGGCGTCGAGGTCCGCCAGAAATGGGTCGACCTCAAGGATATCTCGCCCCACCTCGTGCGCGCGGTTATCGCCGCGGAAGACCAGAACTTCTGCGCACACCAGGGCTTCGACATGAAGGAAATCCAGAAGGCGATGCAGGAAGCCGAGAATGGCGGGGACCTGCGCGGCGCATCCACGATCTCGCAGCAGACAGCGAAGAATGTCTTCCTCTGGAATGGCGGGGGCTGGATGCGCAAGGGCGCGGAAGCCTACTTCACCGTGCTGGCCGAATGGATGTGGTCCAAGCCGCGCATCATGGAAATCTATCTCAACGTCGCCGAATGGGGCGATGGCATCTTCGGCGCCGAAATGGCCGCGCAGGAACGCTTCGGCGTCTCGGCAAAGGATCTCACGCCACGCCAGGCGGCGGCGCTCGCCGCCGTGCTGCCCAGCCCCAACCGCTGGAAGATCACAGGCAGCTACGCCACCGGCCGCCGCAACACCAAGATCCAAGCGCTGATGGGCATGGTCCGCCGCGACGGCCTCGACAAGTGCGTGGTGGGACCCTAATTGCCGACAATCCGTGTATGCGGCGTGCTGTCTTCCATCGACTCGACCGGATCAGGCAGGCCCGCGACGCGCATCGCCTCGCGCACATCGCCACGCAGAACGATGACGTTCACATCCTTGGGCGCAAGCTTCATCGCGACGCCGACATCTTCCCATGCTGAGGACAGCTGGTTGAGCTTCATTCGAACATGACCGCGCAGGCGATAGGCCTCGGCATCGCCTGCCGCCAGACGGATCGCTTCGTCGAGATCCCTGCCCGCCTCACCCCATTTCTTGAGCGTGACATAGGCGCGTGCGCGATCCTTGAAGAGTTCGCCATCCGTGGGTCGCAGCTTCATCGCATTGGTCAGCGTGACGATGGCTGCATCCGGCATCCCGGCCATGAGCCACGCATTGCCTGACTGCACGAGATAGACGCCACGCTCCTCCATCGTGCCGCCGTCCGGCGCATTGGCGAGTTCCTCGAGGCGCGCCGCGCCTTCTGCTTCCTGTCCAAGCGCAATCAGCGCCAGCGCAGTACACTGCCGCGCAGCGGGGCGATTGCCGCTTGCCAGCCAGGTGAGCCCGTCCTGGTAGGCGCCCTCCGCATCGGTATCCAGCCTGGCCATGCATTTCTGCAGCTTCTCCTCCTCCGTCTGAGCGAAGGCTGAGGGCGCAAGCGCCAGCAGGAGGGAAGCAGCGAGAACCAGACGCATGCAGAAAATCCGAAGGACGCCGCGGCTGGTCAGCCGCATCCGGCGGGCCCATAAGCCCCACAGCATCAATACGGCAAGAACATGGTCCCAGGGCAGCTCTTCGCATTCGGCTTCGGCTATGTCGCAAGCGAACTGGCCCGGATTTTGGGGGTGAAGGGCATTCCCGCCTCTGGAACCACCCGCAGCGAGGCTTCGGCCGCCCGCCTCCGTGCAAACGGCTGGCAAGCCCATGTCTGGCCGGGCGAGGGCGTCCAGCCGCCACCCGGCGCAGCCTGGTTGATCTCTGTTCCGCCCGATGAAACCGGCTGTCCCGTCTTCCGATCCTTCGCTGATCGCGCCGGGACAGCCAGATGGATCGGCTATCTCTCCACCACCGGCGTCTATGGCGATCTCGGCGGCCGCTGGGCGTTCGAGGAGACACCGCTGAAACCGCAAAGCCGCGAAGCCGTCAATCGCGCCAAAGCCGAAGACCAGTGGCTCTCCGTCGGCGCCAGCGTGTTCCGCCTGCCCGGCATCTACGGTCCAGGCCGCTCGCAGCTTGAGCGCGTACGCGAACCTGGCGCGCGCCGCATCGTGAAGCAAGGTCAGGTCTTCTCGCGCGCGCATGTCAGCGACATTGCATCAGCGCTCAGACTGGCTCTGTCGAAGCCGACACGCGGCAGCGTTTTCAATATCTGCGATGACGAACCCGCCCCTGCGGACGAAGTGCTCGCCTACGCAGCCGGGCTGCTCGATCTGCCGCCGCCACCAGCTGTCGCCTTCGAGGAGGCGAACCTCTCGCCAGCCGCACAACGCTTCTATGCCGAGTGCAAACGTGTCTCGAATGCGAAAGCGAAAGCCGTACTCGGCTGGCGTCCACGTTTCCCGACCTATCGAGATGGTCTGCAGGACTGTCTTCAGCGCGCCGCGTCGACCTGATCAGCGAGCGCCAGCACTGTCGCAACCATCCCCTCGATGTCCTGCGGGCGCGAGAGTCTGTGATCACCATCCTTGATCAGCGACCAGATCACATCCTGCGACCTGAGCTTGTCGGCAAGATCCAGCGAATGCGTCCACGGCACGTCGGGATCGAGCCCGCCCTGCAGGATGCGCACGGGAACGTCAACTGCGATCTGGCTGTCGAGAATGTTCCAGTCGCGCCCCTCTTCGATCAGCAGCTTCGTGATGGGATAGCCCGCCGGGTCATAGTCCGACGGTCGTGTCCAGAAGCCCTGTTCCATGATCTGCTTGCGCTGGCTCTCGTCGAACGAGGCCCACATCAGCTTGTCGGTGAAATCTGGCGCAGGCGCGAGCAACACAAGACCCTTCACTTTTTCCGGTCTTGCGAGAGCCGCCAGCAACGCCATCCACCCGCCCATGGACGAGCCGACCACGACCACGGGCCCATCCGTCAGCTGGTCCAGCACGGCCAGAGCATCCGACCGCCATCGCCCGATGGTTCCGTCGGCGAACTTTCCACCGCTTTCGCCATGGCCGGAATAGTCGAACCGCACGAAGCCCCTGCCGGCGCCCGCGACGCGCTGGTGCAGCGTCGTCGCCTTCTCCCCCAGCATGTCGGAATGGAAGCCGCCCATCCAGACAACGCCCGCCCGCCCCGGCGTCCCCTCTGAACGCCGATAAGCGATCCGCACGCCGTCATGATCGAGGAATTCTGGGGAAGCATTCACCATCCTCGCCTTTTGATCGGTTTGCGCTGGCCTGAAAAGCGACTATCGGTCTCCACGCAAACTATTCGCGGAGAAACAGAGCCTTGCCACTGTCGGGGGCGACGATCCTGCAGGTCATCCCCCACCTTTCGGCGGGCGGAGCCGAGCGCACCACGATCGAGATCGCGGAGGCGCTGGCGTCCGCAGGCGCCAAATCGCTGGTCGCCACCACCGGCGGCAGGCTCGAAGGCGAGCTGACCCGTGTCGGCGGCGAACTCATCCGGATCGATAGTCTCGCCTCCAAGAACCCGCTCACCATCTACGGCAACGCGACGGTTCTTGCGAAGATCATCGGCAAGCGCGGTGTCGACATCGTGCACGCGCGCTCGCGTGCGCCGGCGTGGACGGCGTTGTGGGCTGCGCGGCGGATGAAGAAGCCGTTCGTGACGACCTATCATGGCGTCTACAATGCGAAGACGCCGCTGAAGCGGTGGTACAACTCGGTCATGGCGCGCGGCGATATCGTGATCGCGAATTCGAACTTCACAGCCGATCATGTGCGCAAGGAACATCCCGAAGCCGCCGACCGCATCGTGACGGTTCATCGTGGCGTCGACATCAGCCGCTTTTCACCCGAGGCCATCCTTTCCACGCGCAAGGCTTCGCTGGCGAAGCAATGGCTGCTGCCGGAACCAGCGCCCGCTCTCATCCTGCTGCCGGCCCGGATGACGGGCTGGAAAGGCCATCGCGAAGCGATCGCCGCGGCTGGCCTCCTCAAGGCCCGGAACAGCCAGCCCTGGCGCATGATCTTTGCCGGGGATCCGCAGGGCCGCTCCGGATATCTCCACGAGCTCTTGCAGCTGATCAAGCAGCACGGACTTGACGACAGGATCGCCATGGTGGGGCATTGTGACGACATGCCGGCAGCCTTCGCCCTCTCGGATATCGTCATTGCGCCCTCGAACGAACCCGAGGCGTTCGGCCGGGTCGCGGCCGAGGCGGGAGCGATGGGCGTGCCCGTGATCGGCTCGGACGTGGGCGGACAGGCCGAAATCATCGTCCAGGGCCAGACCGGTTTCGTGGTTCCGCCCGGGGACCCCGCCGCCCTGGCGGATGCGATGGCTGACCTGCTGGACAGGGGGCCAGACGGCCGCAAGACGATGGGCGAGGCCGCAATCAGGCGCATCCGGCAGAAGTTCACCACTCTGGCGCTTCAGCAAGCGACGCTGGCGGTCTATGAAAGGCTGTTAGGTCGGCCTGCATGACGAGTTCAGAGTACACACCACCCCCAAATCCCGGCGATACGCTGAAACGCGTGCTCGTGATCAAGCTTGGCGCACTGGGCGATTTCGTTCAGGCGCTGGGGGCCATGCGGGTCATCCGCGCGACGCACCCGTCTGCGCGCATCACCCTGCTCACGACCGAACCGTTCGAAGCCTTCGCCAAGGCGTGTCCCTACTTCGACATCGTCGAGGCCGACGGCCGACCGAAGGATCTCAAGGGCAAGGCCGACCTCATCCGCCGCCTGCGCGCGGCCGGCTACGACATGGTCTACGACTTCCAGAACAATGATCGCACCGCGCAGTATTTCCTCGGCCTCACCGGCAAGAAGCCGCTCTGGTCAGGCGCCGCAAAGGGCTCGTCGCACCAGCACATGAACGAGCATCGCGGCGAGATGCACAATTTCGATCGCCTGGCTGAACAGCTGAAGCATGCCGGCCTCGGCCCAAAGCCGCCCGGCGATCCCACCGGCTGGATCATCGGGCAGGACGTGTTGCCGAGCCTCGACTGGATCCGTCCGGCGTTCCGTGACCCGCCGCGTTTCCAGCCGGAATTCTTCAGCCTGTCGGGTCCCTACATGCTCCTGATCCCGGGCTCCTCGCCTGAGCATCCGGAGAAGCGCTGGCCCGCCGAACGCTTTGCAAAGATCGCCAGCTGGGTCGCTGACGCCGGCATCACGCCCGTCATCATCGGCGCCAAGGCCGAGGGCGAGATCGGCGCCAAGATCATGAAGCTGGAGCCTCGGACCAAGAGCCTCATCGGACGCACCGACCTGTTCCAGCTCGCCACCCTGTCCGAACGCGCGGTCTTCGCCGTCGGCGGGGACACCGGACCCATGCACCTTGCAGCCGCCGCCCGGACGCCCGGCGTCTGTCTGTTCGCCCAGGAATGGAACGACCAGATGGCGGACGACCTGCGCAGCGTCTGGAATCCGAGAACGCGCCTCGGCCGCGCCGCCCCCAAAGGGGGGCCAATGATGGTGCTTCACGCCGCCGCGCTGGAGGCGATTTCCGTCGACGACGTCAAGCGGGCGGCTATTGGACTTGGCGTCCTGCCCCCCAATATAGCCCCTCCGGAGCCGGTGAAGCTTCCCGGGGGAGCCGACGCCGCTACCGACAATTCACCCGCCGAATCGCGCCCGGAACTTGCCGAAGGCTCCGATTCTTGAGTATTTCCGCGAGTTCGGGCATAAGTCCCCGCTCGAAAGCCACCAGGGAGAACGACCATCGCGCAGCGTCCGCAAGCGGCTCCATCGCCCAAGAAGGAAGGTCCGCAGGTCAACGAGGATATCCGCGCCACGCGCGTCCTGTTGATCGACGAAAAGGGTGAAAAGCAGGGCGAGATGCCGATCGAGGCAGCGCTCGAAGCCGCTAAGGAAGTCAGCCTCGACCTCGTGATGGTCGCGCCCGACAACGATCCTCCCGTCGTGAAGATTGCCGACTACGGCAAGCAGCGCTTTGCCGAGCAGAAGAAGAAAGCCGAAGCGCGGAAGAAGCAGAAGTCCGCCGATCTCAAGGAGATCAAGCTTCGCCCCAACATCGACAAGCACGACTATGAGGTGAAGGGCCGTTCGATCCGCCGCTTCTTCGAGGAAGGCGACAAGGTGAAGATCACCATGCGCTTCCGCGGCCGCGAGATGGCGCACCAGCACCTCGGGATGGAGCTGCTCACCAAGGTGAAGGCCGAGTTCGCCGACGTCGCGAAGGTGGAATCCGAGCCCCGGCTTGAAGGCCGCCAGATGGTGATGGTGCTCGCCCCGCGCTGAGCTGCGCGGAACGTAGCTTCGCTGCGCACGTAGATCTGCAAGATCCTAAGTGCATTGGCCTGCTTCATTGGAGCGGGGGGTGCTGGTTTCGTGCGCAGGTCAGGACGTGCGGCGGGAAAAATCCGCCGTACCGACCCGACACGCTGACCCCGGCCCCTCTCGCGCCCCTCACGGCGCCGCCGGTTTCGCGCGATCCGTCGCAGGCTAACTGACGGTTCACTTGAAGCGGCCGGAGGGCGATCTACTCTCCTTCCACATGAAAAACCTTTCCCTCGCCCTTGTCGCGGGGCTCGCGCTGATGGCGTGCTCTCCGTCGACCGAACCCACTCCCGCAACTCCGGTTGAGCCCACCGCGGCCGCCCCGACGGAGTCGACGCCGCCGGCAACGACCCCGCCGGCTGATCCAGCCGCGGCCGACACCTGCAACATGGCCCAGTATTTGGCGCTTGTGGGCAAACCTGCGACGGATCCGGCTGTTCCCGCAGCCAGCGCCACGGTGCGGATCATCAAGCCGGGCGACCAGGTCACGATGGATTTCAACGCCGCTCGCCTCAACATCGACATCGATGCGGCCGGGAACATCAGCGGCGTCCGCTGCGGCTAGGATTGACGATCAGTAATGCGAATGCCGCCCGCGCAGCTTGCTGTCGCGGGCGCTTCATTCCGGGGAGGCTCAACTTTGGTTGCGGCCTCGCCCTTTCGCCCCGGTTTGCCCGCCGGACTGGACTGCTGTAAGTCGGCCCCCTCAATGCCGCCGGGCATTGCGTAACCCCCTGGGGATGGCAGGTGACGCGGCAGTTCCTCGTGTTCGCCGACAAGATGTTCGCCCCGTCCGAGGGCTTCATCGTCAATTCGTACAAATCGTTCGACGTGCTGCAGCCCGTCTTCGTCGGGTCCGAGCAGCGCAACCTGCCGCCGTCATGGGCCAAGGCCATCCGCCTCAACCCGCTGCACGGACCTTTCGGCGAAACCGGGTTCAAGCAGCTGGGTCTCGTGTCGCCAAAGCTGAAGGCGCGGTTGAAGGAAGAAGCTCCGGTTCTCGTCCATGCCCATTTCGGAAAGGCGGGCGCCTATGCCCTGCCGCTCGCGCGCGCCATGGGCCTGCCCCTCGTCATTACCTATCACGGCGGCGACGCCACCAAGAAAGCCAACACGCGCAACAGCACGCTGCGCATCTATAACCGCCGGCGCAGGCAACTCTGGGATGAAGCCGCGCTGATCCTTCCCGTGTCGAACTTCATCAAGGGCGAGCTGGCCGCCGCCGGTTGTCCGCCCGAACGGATGACCGTCCACTACAACGGCGCCGATCCCTCCCGCTTCACGCCCGGCCAGAAGAGCAAGTTGATCCTGTTCGCCGGACGCTGGGTGGAGAAGAAGGGCATCGACACGCTGGTTGCGGCGCTGACGCGGCTGGGGCCGAAGCTCAATGGCTGGCGCGTGCGCCTGATTGGCGATGGCCCGCTGAAACCTAAACTGGAAGGCCAGCTCAGGTCTTCCGGCGTCGATGTCGAACTGCCTGGCTGGATCCCAGCCGAGCACATGCCGAAGCACTTTGCCGAGGCGATGATCCTCTGCGTTCCCTCGCGCCGCGCCGCGACTGGCGACGCGGAAGGTCTTCCGACCGTCTGCATCGAAGCGATGCTGTCGGGCTGCGCCATCGCCGCCACCAGCCATGCCGGCATTCCCGAATGCGTGAAGGATGGCGTCACCGGCTTGCTCACGCCCGAAGGCGATGCCGCCGCTTTCGCCGGCCAGCTGGAAAAGCTGACCGGCAATGTCGAGGCGACCCTGGCCATGGGCGCCGCGGGCCGCGAACTGGCCCTGCGCGACTTCAACCTCGACCTCCAGTCGAAACGGCTGCAGGACCTGCTGCTCGGCGTGGCCAACCGCCGGGAAAACGCCGCGGCCTGAGCGGCCGCCCCGGCGGAACCACCACCTTGCTTTTCCGGGTTTCCCGCGTATAAACCCCGCCTTCCACAGGACCGGACGGGCTAATGGCATGCCTCCCGGGACTTTTTTCAGGCGTCGCGCCGTTGAATCCTTAGGGATTTTTCGGGTCGGACTGTCGCCAGCAGGAGACCGAAATGCCGAAGATGAAGACCAAGCAGGCCGCTGCAAAGCGGTTCTCGCAAACCGCGTCCGGTAAACTCAAGCGCGGCGTTGCTGGTAAACGCCACCGCCTGATCAGCCACAACTCGAAATACATCCGCACCAACCGCGGCACCGTCGTGGTCGCGGAAGTGGACACGCCTCGCGTTGTGAAGAAGTTCCTGCCCTACGGCGTAAAGTAAGACCCGCTAGCGCACCCAACCTGATCAGATAACGGAGTTTCCCCATGCCACGCGCTCGCGGCCGAGTTCCGGCCCACGCCCGTCACCGCAAGGTCATCAAGGCCGCCAAAGGCTTTTACGGCCGTCGCAAGAACACTTTCCGCACCGCCCAGGCCGCCGTCGTCAAATCCGGCGTCAACGCCTATAAGGGCCGCAAGCTCAAGAAGCGTAACTTCCGCTCGCTCTGGATCCAGCGCATCAACGCTGCCGTCCGTTCGGTCGACGCCAACCTCACCTACTCGCGTTTCATCGACGGCCTGACCAAGGCCGGCCTCGGTGTCGACCGCAAGGTGATGGCTGACCTCGCCATGCACGAGCCGGCCGCCTTTACCGCCCTGGTGGAGAAGGCCCGGGCGGCGCTGGCCTAGTCGGTAACGACTAGACTTTCCTCTCCGAAGCCGATCTCCATCAGTTCCGACCGCTTAGCGCGGGGCGGACTTTGGCCCCGTGCGACCTTCAACCAGACGCACGAGACCCAGAATGGCTATCGAACAACAGGTTGCGGTGATCGAGGCTGACGCCTCGAAAGCGATCGCCGCGGCAAGCGATGAAGCTGGCCTTGAAGCCATCCGCGTCGCCGAGCTCGGCAAGAAGGGACGCGTCTCGCTGCTGATGCGCGAACTCGGCGGAATGTCGCCGGAACAGCGCCAGGTCGCCGGCCCCGCCCTCAACGGCCTCAAGGATCGTCTCACGACAGCGATCAACGCCCGCAAGGCGGACCTCGAACTCGCAACGCTGAACAAACGACTCGAAACCGAGCGTGAAGACCTCACCCTCCCGCCACGCTACGAGCCGGTCGGCGCACTGCACCCTGTGATGCAGGTCTTCGAGGAACTCGCCGCGATCTTCGCCGACATGGGCTTCGCCGTCGCCGAAGGTCCCGACATCGAGGACGACTTCCACAATTTCACGGCGCTCAACTTCCCGCCCGGCCACCCGGCGCGCGAGATGCACGACACCTTCTTCATGAAGCCCGCGGCCGACGGCGCACGGAAGCTTTTGCGTACGCACACCTCGCCGATCCAGGTGCGCGCAATGCTGGCGAACAAGCCGCCGATCCGCGTGATCGCGCCCGGCCGCGTCTATCGCAAGGACTGGGACGCGACCCACACGCCCATGTTCCACCAGATCGAAGGCCTGGTGATCGACGAGAAGGTTCATATGGGCCACCTCAAGTCGTGCCTCACCGAAGCCTTCTCGCGCTTCTTCGAAGTTCCTGCGACCGAATCGCGTTTCCGCCCGCACTTCTTCCCCTTCACCGAACCATCGGCGGAGATGGACATCCGCTGCGACCGCTCGGGCGCGGAGATCAAGGTCGGCGAAGGCAATGACTGGCTAGAGATCCTCGGCTGCGGAATGGTGCACCCCAACGTGCTTCGCTCCTGCAACATCGATCCGGAGCAGTATCAGGGCTTCGCCTTCGGCCTCGGCGTCGATCGCCTCGCCATGCTGAAATACGGCATGCCCGACCTCCGCCCCTACTTCGAAGCGGACGTCGAGTGGATCAAACATTACGGCTTCAAGCCCTGGCTGCTGCCGACTGTCACCGGAGGTCTCTCGTGAAATTCACCCTCCCCTGGCTGAAGGACTATCTCGACACGAGCGCGGACCTTCCCGCGATCCTCGACGCCATGACCATGGCCGGCCTCGAAGTCGAGGAGGCGCATGATCCGAGGCAGGCGCTGAAGCAGTTCACCGTCGCGAAGATTGTCTCCGCCAAGCAGCACCCGAACGCCGACAAGCTACAGGTCTGCCAGGTGGAAACCGTTGACGGCATGAAGGAGATCGTGTGCGGCGGCCTCAACGCCCGCCCTGGCCTCGTCACTGCCTATGCGCCCATCGGCGCCTTCATCCCCGGCTCGGGCATCACGCTTGTGCCGAAGCCCGTTCGCGGCGTCGTCTCCAACGGCATGCTGTGCTCTGGCGGCGAGATGCAGACCGACGAAGACCCGTTTCGCCTCCGCATCGCACGCTTCGAGGAGTGGCAGCCCCGCGCCCACGCGCTTGGTCTGTCGGATGAGCAGGCGATCGCTGATGGCGGCATCATCGAACTGCCGGACAACCTGAAAGTCGGCTCGCCCATCGCCGACGCGCTGGCGCTCGACACGGTCATCGACTTCGAAGTGACGCCCAACCGGCCCGACTGGCTCGGCGTCGTCGGCATCGCCCGCGATCTCGGCGCCAAGGGTCTTGGAAAATTCGCGCAGCCGAAAGTCGAGGCCGTTCCCGGCAAGTTCAAATCACCCGTCACCGTCCGCATCGACGACGAAAAAGCCTGCCCTGTCTTCGCAGGCCGCCTCATTCGCGGCGTGAAGAACGGCCCCTCGCCCGACTGGATGCAGAAGCGCCTCAAGGCGATCGGCATCAATCCGAAGAACATGCTGGTTGACGTCACCAACTACATCTCGATCGACCGCTGCCGTCCGCTTCACGTCTATGACGCGAAGAAGCTGAAAGGCGGCATCGTCGCGCGGCTCGGCACGACGAGCGACTCATTCCTCGCGCTCGACGGCAAGACCTATTCGAACCTCGCCGAAATGTGCGTGATCGCTGACGACAGCGGCGCCATCGGCCTCGGCGGCGTAATGGGCGGGGAGACAACCGGCTGCTCGATCGACACCGTCGATGTCTTCATCGAGAGCGCCTATTTCGACGCCAACCGCACGGCCCGCACCGGTCGCGCCACCGGCATCCTGTCTGACGCCCGTTTCCGCAACGAGCGCGGCATCGATCCCAAATCCTGCGTCGATGGCATCGAGCTGGCGACAAAGCTCATCCTCGAAACCTGCGGCGGCGAACCGTCCGAGATCGTTCTCGCAGGAAAGGTTCCCGATGGCCCGGCGCCTGTGGCCTTCCGTCCGCGCGACATGAAGCGCCTTACCGGTCTCGACATGCCGGCCAAGCGCATGGAGCAGATCCTGCGCTCGCTCGGCTTCGAGCCGGTCGTGCCGCCCAAGGCGCAGCACGATGCGCAGACGATCTGGGCCACCAAGGTTCCGTCCTGGCGCCCGGATGTCGAAGGTTCGGCTGACATCGTCGAAGAGCTGATCCGCATAGAAGGCTATGACAAGCTGCCGGACGAGCCCCTGCCTGCGCCGGAAGGCCCGGCGCGCGTGGTGGTGACGCCGTTGCAGAACCGCACGCGCATCGCGCGCCGTGTCCTTGCCGCGCGGGGTTTTCTCGAGACGGTCACGTGGAGCTTCATGTTCCATGAGAAGGCCGCGCTGATGATCGGCGGGGCGAACAATCTCCAGTCCGCCCTCACGATCGACAACCCGATCGCATCGGATCTCGACTACATGCGCCCATCCATGCTGGCGAACCTCGCCGAGGCCGCCCAGCGCAACGCCGACCATGGCGCAGACGATGTGCGCCTTTATGAAGCTGGCCCCGTCTATCCGGGCGACAAGCCCACGGACCAGCGCATGTATGTCGCCGCTGTCGTCAAAGCCGCCAAGGCCCGCGACTGGCAGGGGGCGCCTCCGCCCTACAACGCATACTCCGCCAAGGCCGACCTCTTCGCGATGCTTCAGGCGCTCGACCAGTCGCCTGACAAATTCCAGGTCGGCGCTCCCGAGGGCGCTCACTGGCATCCCGGCCGCGCCGGTACGCTCCGCCTTGGGCCGAAGCAGGTCGTGGCCTCGTTCGGCGAACTGCACCCGGCCTTCCTGAAGGCGCTGCGCGTAGACGGCCCGGTGCTGGCGATCGAGCTCGCGCTCGACGCCCTGCCCGCAGCAAAGACCAAGCCGACCAAGACACGCCCGGTTCTCGACAAGGCCGACCAGACGCCGGTGAAGCGAGACTTCGCCTTCGTGGTCGAGGAGAAAGTGCCGGCAGGCGACATTACCCGCATGGCGCTGAAGGCTGATCCGAAGCTGATCACCGCCGCCCGCGTCTTCGACGTTTATCGCGGCGCCAGCATCGGTGAAGGCAAGAAGTCCGTCGCGGTCGAGATCACCATCCAGCCGCGCGGGGCAGCCCTGACGGACGAACAGATCGAGGCCGTCGCCTCATCAATCGTGAAATCTGTCGCCAAGGCGACTGGCGCGACGCTCAGAAGCTAGAGCATCTTGCGTTCTTCATGAAGCGTAGCCTGCGTGTCGGATGTAGTTGATGCATTCGTCCGGGGTGAAGGCGGAGAGCAGTTGTCCGATCATCTGCCAGAGGGTTTCGCGCGTTCTTCGTTCGGCCTTGCGCAGCAGGGTCTTGAGCTTGGAGAAGGCCATCTCGATAGGATTGAGATCGGGACTGTAGGACGGCAGGAAGAGGAACCTTGCGCCGCAGGCCTCAACGAGCTCGGCGGCCTCCTCGCCCTTATGGCCGGGCAGGTTGTCGAGAATGACGATATCGCCCGCTCGCAGCTCCGGGACGAGCACCTGGCGCACGTATTCGGTGAACGTCTCGCGGTCGATCGGACCGTCGAGCACGAAGGGAGCGATCAGGCCATCGACAGTGAGGCCGGCAAGAAAGGTCGTCGTCTTCCAGTGTCCCCCAGGCGCATGGCCAAGAGCGCGTGTGCCGATATCCGACCAGGCATGGCGCCGCGTCATGTCGGTCCGGGCGCCGGTCTCATCAAGGAAGATCAGGCGGCCAGCGAGATCTGGTCTGAGATCAGGCTGCGCGCGACGCCAATCGGACCGCGCCTCGGCCACGTCCGGACGCTCCTGCTCGCTGGCGTGCACGGTTTTTTTTATAGCTGACCCCCTCGGAGGCAAAAAACCGGGACAGCATCGAGGCGTCGGCCGTCACACCCTTTTCGATCAGCAAACGCTCGGCGATAGCCTCCAACGTCAGATCGTTCTCCTTGCGCCGCAAGGTCAGTAGCCAATCGCGGTGCGGCTTCAGCTTTGAACGCCTGTCCCCGCCTACCGGCAACGGCTTCGTCCGCCCGTCCTGCCGATAGGCCGCAACCCACCGGATAACGCTGGCGTCGCCTACCTTAAAGCGCCGCGCCGCCTCCCGACACGACAGCCCCTCCTCGAGGACTGCTTCTATCGCACGCACCCGAAGGTCTTCAGAACGTGGCTTGCCTGGCATCCATGCTGGCCTCCATCCCAGCCAGCATCATGAATCAGGCTTCGCACCACTTGGGAATCCAAAATCGATTCACTCAGGTCGCAACGTGCTCTAGGAGACACGCATGCCGGTCACGCTCGACCCCGCGCGACGCCAGCGGGCGAGCGCCCGGCTGCAGAAGCTCTTCTCCTCCGAATTCGACGAGACACTGAGCGATTTCCGCGCCGATCAGGTTATCGATCTCGTGCTGAAGACGCTGGGGCCAGCCATCTACAACCAGGCCGTGCAGGATGTGCGCGCCCACCTGCAGGGCAAGCTGGACGATCTCGACGGCGAGGTGTTCGCAGACGGCGACGTCTAAGTCTCCTGCACGCACGCTGCGTCACGCCTGCAGAATTGCAGCCCCCTTCGGCGGCCTTGCGGCTTGTGCCGCCGGCACGCGCCGATCTATTTCCCGCAATAACGGGCACGGCTTCACCGCCGGAGACCCGCAACCCGACCCAAGAAGCGGAGATAAAAAACGATGACTGCCTGCAAGACCCTTTCGCGTGCCTTCCTCCTCGGCCTTGCCTCCCTCTCCCTCATCGCCTGCGCGACCCAGTCCCAACCGACATCGTCAGTTCCCTCGCCCGGCGAGCCCTCGCTCGCCGAGGTGCGCAAGCTGACGGAGCGGTTCCAGGATGTGAATGTCGCGCTGGCGGAGGGCTATATCCGTGACCCGATGAACATGTGCGACACCGCTGAGATGATGGGGAAACCCGCCTCGCTCGGCGCCATGGGCATCCACTACTTCCGTCCCGACATGCTCGGCGTCACGGCCCCGCCCAATCCGCGCGTGAGCGGCACGGGCACGCACACCGACTTCCGCAGCCCCTCCATCCTCATCTACGAGCCGCAGCAGGACGGATCGCTGAAGCTGGCGGCGGTCGAGAACCTCGTGTTCCAGAAATCGTGGGCGGCGACGGGCGCAAAAGTCCCGCCGACCTTCCACGGCGTCGCGTGGGACACGATGCAGGATGATCCTGCCACGGCGATCGACGAAGCCCACATGTTCGAACCGCACTATGACCGGCATGTATGGCTCTATCGCGACAACCCGAACGGGGTGTTCGCGCAATTCAACCCGAAGGTGAGCTGCCAATTCCACATCGGGAACGAGCATGACCATGGCGCGCAGGTTGCGGCTGCGCATCCCAGCCACGGAGGTCATATCGCCATGCCGATGCCGGTCGACGACTGACGCCCGATAGCCAGAGGGGGAAGGCTTCGGCCTTCCCCCGCGGCCCCGAACGTGCTTGGAACGCTCCCGCAACGGTACGGGAGAGTTTGAATGGCGCAGCTGGCGCTGGTGCGGCACGGACAGAGCCAGTGGAACCTGGAGGACCGCTTCACCGGCTGGTGGGATGTCGACCTCACGCCTATGGGCGAAGATGAAGCACGCGCATCGGGCAAGCTTCTCAAGGCGACTGGCATTGACTTTGTGCGCGCCTACACATCCGTCCAGAAGCGCGCGATCCGCACGCTCTACCTGGCGCTGGGCGAGATGGACCGGCTGTGGCTTCCCGTCACCAAGGACTATCGCCTCAACGAGCGCCACTATGGCGGCCTCACCGGCCTCAACAAGAAGGAGACGGCCGCCAAGCACGGCGAGGACCAGGTGAAAATCTGGCGTCGCTCGTTCGACATTCCGCCGCCGGATCTCGCGCCCGGCTCTGAGTTCGACCTTGCCAGCGATCCCCGCTATCGCGGCGTCGACATTCCGAAGACCGAAAGCCTCAAGACGACACTGGCGCGCGTCCTGCCCTACTGGGAAAGCGAAATCGCGCCAAAGCTGAAAGCCGGCGAGAACATCGTCATCGCAGCGCACGGCAACTCGTTGCGCGCGATCGTGAAACACCTGTTCCAGGTTCCTGACTCCGAGATCACGGAAGTGGAGATCCCGACCGGCAACCCGCTTCTGATCGATCTCGACGGCGGGCTGAAGGTGAAGGCCGCGCGTTATCTCGACCCGGCGCGCGCCAAGCCGCTGCCGAAAACATGAGCACGAGCGCTCACCCCTCCGCGGATGGGCGCTTCATGGCGCGGGCGCTTGAGCTCGCGCGGATCAACCTTGGAAAGACAGCGCCCAATCCGGCGGTTGGCTGCGTGATCGTGGCCGGCGGCAAGATCGTGGGCGAAGGGATGACGGCCGTTGGCGGGCGACCGCATGCGGAAGAGATCGCGTTGAAGGCTGCAGGCGAGAAGGCCGACGGCGCCTGCGCCTATGTGACGCTCGAACCGTGCAATGCGCGTCATTCTGGCGCCCTCTCCTGCTCGCAACTGCTGATCCAGGCAGGCGTCACGCGCGTGGTGGCGGCCTGCGAGGATCCTCACACGACGGCCGCTCACGGCATCTCGCGGCTGGGCGCGGCGGGGGTCGAGGTGATGCTGGGCGTGATGCGCGCCGAAGCCGAAGCGCTCAACGCGGGCTTCTTCAAGGTTGTGCGGACGGGGCGGCCGTTGCTCGCGATAGATGCCGATGCGTCAACCTATGACGGCGAGTTCGATCTCAAGCGTGAGGAAACTTACGAGGCCGCGCTCGAACGGCTTGCGAAGGCGGGACTCACCCGCATCCGCATCGCACCGGGCACGCCGCTCGCGGCGCAGCTCAAGGCGCGCGGACTGGTGGACGAGGATCGCAGCTGACCGACGCACAATGAAAAACGGGCCGGCCATTCAGCCGACCCGTTTCGAAGGTTGTGATGCAGCGTCTTGCGACGCGCGTCAGCTCAGATGGGCTGGATCTGCGTCGCGGCCATTTTGCCCGAGCGCTTGTCCTTCTCCAGCTCGAAGCTGACTTTCTGACCTTCGGTGAGGCCAGCGAGCCCAGCGCGCTGGACAGCAGAAATGTGAACGAACACGTCGCTGCCGCCGGATTCAGGTTGAATGAAGCCGTAGCCTTTTTGTTCGTTGAACCACTTAACGGTGCCGGTAGCCATGTAGATCTAGTCTTTCGATAGGCGTTCGCGAGACCGGGGGGACCCGTGAACCGATTAGAGGGCGCTTGCAGCCGCACCCGGGGGGCCGTCAAACCGGACTTGTTCGGAAGGCCAGATCCGGAACTCGATCCGCGGAATGAACCGCAAGCAGAGCAAGGAGAGCAACCGAACCTGTTCAAATTCGACCGCGCACCTATTGCACAACGGGGAAGCCTTGAAAAGCAGCCCTCCGGCGCGTGACATAGAGTTTAGCCTGATCACGCGGCCTCCCGCAGGACGCGAAGCCCTTATCGCGATGCACAAGCTTGCCTAACTGAGCACGATGACGACGCCAATCTTCCTCGCCCATCGCTCGATCATTTCGGTTACCGGCGCCGATGCGGAGCCGTTTCTGAACAACATCGTGACAGTGTCCACCACAGGGCTCGCCCCGGGCGAACTTCGCTATGGGGCGCTGCTGACGCCGCAGGGAAAAGTCATCGCCGATATGCTGCTGTCGCAGCAAGACGGCGAGATCCTGATCGATTGTGACACAGCCACCGCGCCTGCACTGATGAAGCGGCTGAGCCTCATGAAGCTGCGTGCCGCCGTTGCAATCCGGGAACGAGCTGACCTCGGCGTCAGGGTTTTCGACGGCGTCGCCGATCCACGTTCGCCTCTGGCGCCTGCACGTTCGATCGGCCCGCGCGGTGAGGCAGGCGATCCTTCCGCCTATCACGCCGCGCGCATCATAGCTGGCCTGCCGGAACAGGGCGAGGACTTTGGCGCGGAGGACGTCTTCCCCGCAGACATAAACATGGACCTGCTCGGCGGCGTCGATTTCAGGAAGGGCTGCTTTGTCGGACAGGAAGTCGTCTCGCGCATGAAGCGGCGCAGCACGGCGCGGCGACGGACGCTGAAAGTGTCTGTGGCGCAGGGTTCGGCGCCCTCCCCCATTCTCGCCAACGGCTTCGAGATCGGAATACTGACGTCGATTTCCGGCGGCGCCGGGCTCGCGCGTGTGCGTATCGACCGGCTCGCGGAAGCGCAGGCGAAGGGCGAAACGATCACGATGGATGGCGCGCCGATCGCGTTCGACCAGCCTGACTGGCTCGCCGGCGAACTCGCCGCGATTGCAGAGGCAAAAGAAGCGAAAGCATGAAGAAGCTCGACGATATCCCCTGCGGCTGGGCGCCGGCGCATGACGAGCTTTATCGGTCGTATCACGACACCGAATGGGGCGTGCCCGAACGCGACAGCCGCGCTCTTTGGGAGAAGTTCCAGCTGGACGGTCATCAGGCGGGGCTCTCCTGGATCACCATCCTGCGCAAGCGGGAAACCATGCGGGAAGAGTTCGACGGCTTCGAGCCCGAGAAGATCGCCCGCTGGACGCAAAAGCGCATCGACCGGGCGATGAAGAACCCGGGCATCATCCGCTCCCCGATCAAGATCGCGGCGACGATACGGAACGCACAGGTCTATCTCGACATGGCCGAGCGCGGCGAGGATTTCTCCGACTATGTCTGGGGCTTCGTCGGCGACAAGCCGATCGTGAACAAGCTCGATCACTGGCGGAATGTTCAGGCGAAGACGGAGCTGTCCGAACAGATCGCCAAGGACATGAGCAAGCGGGGCTTCAAATTCTGCGGGCCGGTGATCGTCTATGCCGTGATGCAGGCCATGGGCATGGTCAACGATCATGAGGTAAGATGCCCGCGCCACAGGGAGATCCAGCGGCTTGAAAAGGCCGCGCGCCAAGGGGGATAGCGATGCGGATGATGCTGGCCGGGCTTGCCGCGATCGGGCTCAGCGCCTGCGCCTTTGACCCGGGCAACTATCCGAAGGGCCCACCCGTGCCGCAGCCGACGACGACGTCGAACAGCGGGATCATCCTGCCCGGCCACAGGGACAAGATTCCGGACACGCCCTACGAGGTCCGCAAGGCGGAGATCGATCGCGACAGGCAGATCGCGGGTGAGACCGGCCCGACCTATCCGCCGCTGTTCAAGAACCAGAAGGACGAGGACGGTCAATAACTCGGCCTGAGCACCGGTCTTGCAAAGTGGCGCTGCACCTGCTTGCGGTGACCGGCATACTGGTTGGCCCAGAACAGGCGATAGCCTAAGGCGACCACGAAAGCGGGAACCCGCCCGCCGATCGCGATGACGATCAGAAAAAGGAAGATCGCCGCCCAGACGCCCAGCCAGACCGCCCAGCCGATAACGCCGTGATCCTTGCGCCAGAAGGGAAACTGCACATGAGCGCGCAGCAGGCGATAGCGGTTCGGATCGGTCAGCAGGTAGAGCGAGATCGCCTGCTCGTCATTGGCGTCGCGCTGCAGGACGACTTCGAGCAAGTCGCGCGCCTTCTCGATCTGCCCGCGCATCAGCGCTACGCGCGCGACAATGGTGAGCACATAGTCCTCGTCAGCTGACAGCCGCAACGCCTCGTCGGCGAACGGTTCGGCAGCCTTCGGACCCTTGGTGTGCAGGAGGATCAGCGCCTGCTGGGCGGCGAGCACGCCATACCAGGGCGCGATCCTGCGACCCTCAAGGACTGTGTTCAGCGCGTCAGTGTAACGCTTGCGCTCAAAATCGACGACGCCGAGGAAATGGTAGCCAAGCGGGTCGTTTGGATCGAGACGGATGGCTTCCTGCAGATAGCGCTCGGCCTGGGGGAATTTCCGGCTGCGCCGCAGCAGCTCGCCCTTGATGCGATGCGCCTGCGAGAGGTTCGGCTCGAGCTTCAGCAGGCGATCGGCCGCCTCACCCGCCCGCGACAGCTCGTTGAGCGCGATGTGGGCCTGCGTGACGCCGATCAGGGCGCTGCGATGATCCGGATCAGTCGCGAGAGCAGACTGGAATTCGCGTAACGCCCCGCGCGCATTGCCGCCCTGGCAGAGCGCCCAGCCATTGTTCGCCAGCCGGTCCGCCTGCGCGTCCATGCCTTACTTTCCGGTTCCAAGCCCTGGCGCAGTATGTTGCCGGAATTCCCCGGTCAACACGGGGCGGCTGCACCCGATACAAACTAGGACTTCGTGATGCCGTGATCCCGGTGCTAGGCTCGATCCCGGACAGAGGGATGCGGGACATGCCGGACTTCGCCACAGCCATGCGCCGCATCATCACGGGCGATGATGCCAGCGGCCAGTCGCTGATCATCCTCGACGGACCGCCAGCCTCGACGACCGGCCCCGTCGATCTCGGCGGCCTGTTCGACATCTGGCACGACGCAGCGTCCGGTCCGCTCGACCCGACTGAGCATTCCGATCTCGGACCGAAGCGTCCCGTGCTGTCGCCCGATCCGGGCAATGTCCGCGTACGCTGGTTCGTCATCAATCCGCGGCCGGAAGGCGTGCCGGATGAAATTCTCAACGCGGCTGTCCGCGAACGTTTCGCCTCGTTCGACGCCGCGCATCACATCACCGACCAGTCGAAGCACCCGGCCATGCACCGGACGGAATCGCTCGACGTCATCTGCCTGCTGCAGGGCGAGGTGGACCTCATCCTCGACAAGGCCCGGACCCGCGTAAAGCCGGGACAGATTGTCATCCAGCGTGGAACAAGCCATGGCTGGGAGGCGATCGGCGGGCCCGCCCTGCTTCTCGCCGTTTTGATCGACCGGCCGCTTAAAGGCGGCAGCCACTGACCCCATTTATGCGTTCTGAGTGCAGAGGAGTTCACGCTATGACCATCCGCATCGCCCTCGCCCTTCCGGTCATGGCGCTCGGCTTGGCCGCGTGCGCCACGCCCGGCAAGCCCGAGACGGAACTCACGCAGGAGCAGGTCTGCCTCGCTCACTTCGAGAACGATCCGGTCGAGCGGGACCGCTGCACGACTGACGCGTCCGTGCGGCATGACACGCCGCCGGATGCCCTGCCGCAACAGCTGCCGCTCCGCACGGGCCAGATCAGCGATTGATAGTCAGCGACTAGGCCGTGGCCCAGACCGCAAAACCGGCTGACAGAACCATCGCCAGCGCGGCGATGCGGAAGAACCATTTCGCGAACGCCTGCGACTGGAAACGCCGCGCGATCGCGTCTGCGCCCAGCGCATAGACGACCAACCCGAACATCTCGCACGCCGTCACCGTGATCATGCTGATGATCACCTGCACCACGAGATCGCGCGAAGTGTCGAAATACATCGGCAGGGCGATGCCGAAATAAACGAGCGCGTTCGGGTTGAGGATTTGCAGGCCGACGCCGTTGGCGAACAGCTTTCGCCGCGGCGGCGGTTCACGTCTGAGCAGATCGACCGGCGCGCCGAACGCCATGCGCCAGGCCAGCCAGATGATGAAGGCGATGCCGACGAATTTGAGCGCCATGAATGCCTGTGGGTAGGCGTGCGCGAGAGCAGAGGCGCCGAAGGCCGCCAGCGTGATCCAGACGAGGTTCGCAGCGCACACGCCGACGGCCGGCGCCATGGCCGGCCAGAAGCCGTAGCGAACCGCCGAAGACGTCACCAGCATCACGGCCGGGCCGGGCGTCAGCCCGCCGGCAATGAACAGCATTGTGAAGTTGAGCCAGACCCAGAATTCCATCGGCGCGGTGTATAGGGCGATTTACGGCTGTGTGTCGCCGGGATTGATCGAGGACAGTTGTCCTCCTTCTCCTCTGCGCTATCAAAAGCCGGAAACGGAGATTTGCGATGCGCATCAAGGCCCTGACCGCCACGGGAATTGCAGCCTTTCTGTGCGCCTGTTCGCCCGGGACGCCAGGCATGGAGGGCGCTTCTGCTCCCGCATCCGAGACGGCCTCGGCGACCTCCGCGCCTGAGACGCCCGCGCCTCCCGCGCCGGACGCCTCCGCGATACCCCCCGTGCCAGCTGATCCGCTCACGGTGGGCTCGCAGGAGGCGAAGGACGATATGTATTGCTCGGCGCTGATCTACGCCGAGAACCCTGACGTCTCCGACGCACTCGCGCCGGTCGACGAAGCCGTGCTGCGCAAGGCGCAGACGCTGGGCTTCATCATCGGCGAAGCCGGGATCAACAAGCTGGTCGCCGAGAAGGCTATTCATGCAACGCACGCACGTGCTGTTGCTGACGCCTATGCCGATCAGGTCACGAAAGACATGAAAGCGAAGAAGCTGCGCATCACGCTGGATGCCTGCAACAAACGCGCGGCGGCAGTGCCTGTGCCAGAATAACGACGACCGCGTGGGGACCCTGGGTTAACCGCCACGCAACGAACAATCGCGAGGCGCTCGCGTTTCCGCCACAGTCCGGGCCCGATCGCGTGGCGACCTGCCCACGCAACAGCTGAGGGGCGGCCATGAGGAAGATCGGCAGGATCGTGCTTTACGTGCTCGGCGGGCTCGCAGCCTTCCTTGTCGCGATCATCCTCTACAACGCTTCCTGGTTCGACAGCCCGCATGGCGATGGCCACATCAAGCTGCTGGCGCATCGCGGCGTGCACCAGACTTTCCTTCAGGAGGGCGTCGAGAACGACACCTGCACGGCCGAACGCATCAGGCCGCCGACACACGACTTCATCGAGAACACCCTGCCCTCGATGGAGGCCGCGTTCGCCGATGGCGCCGATGTCGTCGAACTCGACGTGCACCTGACGCCGGACGGGACATTCGCCGTCCTTCACGACTGGACAGTCGACTGCCGTACCGACGGCAAGGGCGTCACCGAACAACTCGACATCGCCTATCTGAAGACGCTCGATCTCGGCTATGGCTACACGGCCGATGGCGGCAAGACGTTCCCGCTGCGCGGCAAGGGCGTCGGCATCATGCCGACGCTTGATGAAGTGCTGGCGCGCTTTCCTGACAAGCACTTCCTTGTCAATTTCAAGAGTCGCAGGCCGGAGGAAGGCGACGCCCTCGCCCGGCTCATTGCTGCTCACCCCGAATGGCGCAATGCGATCTGGGCCAGCTATGGCGGCGCAGAGCCGACCGATCGCAGCATCGAGCTGATCAAGGGCCTGCGCGGCTATACCGGCAAGTCGATGATGAAGTGCGTCATCGACTATGAACTGACAGGCTGGACGGGCATCGTGCCAGGCTCGTGCCGCAACACGATCGTCGTCGTGCCGTCGAATCTCACCTGGGCTGTGTGGGGCTGGCCGCACAAGTTCACGCGGCGGATGGAGGAAGCAGGCTCGACCGTCATCCTGCTCGGTCCGATGAGCGCGGGAAACATCGGCTCGGCGGGCATCGACTCCGTTGATCAGCTGGATGCGATTCCTGACGCTTTTGCCGGCTATGTCTGGACCAACCGCATCGAGCTGATCGGACCAGAACTCAAGAAGCGCGGCCGCTAGCGGCGCTGTTCTGGCGTACGCGGGTCGCAGACCAGCAGCGCCGGCGTCACGTCCGCCAGTTTCCAGAACTCATCCGGCTTGTCCACGAAACGCTGGCAGCGTTCTGCGATGGGCTTGGCGATTTCCGGATCGGTCAGCGAACCCGTTCCCTGCCTCAGCGCCGCATCATAGCCGAAAGAGTAGATCGCATCCTGCAGGATCATGCCGCCATCGGGCGCGGTCAATTTCAGCGACAGCGTTTCGCCCGCCTTCAGCGCATCCATCAGTTTCGGCAGCACATCGTCGCGCAGATTGCGCGGATAGAAGAACACGATCGGCTTCACAGCAGCGCGCTCGCCATTGGCGGGCTCTTCCATCGGCGCCATCGCGCCCGCCGCCTCCGAGAGCAGCACGCCGGCCTTGCCGGAAATCTCCAGCTTCGCCTCGTCGAGCGTCTTGTCGTTGAGCTCGACCCACGCCGAGCGGAACGCCAGACCATAAGGTTCAGGCGCGCCGCCGCCTGGCGTGCGGTATTCGATCGAGAGCGTCGAGCGTTTTGCGTTGGCGCCGTTGAGACTGTCAGGCAGTTCGTCGATCGTCAACGTTCGACCCGCCGTTCCGCCTGAGCCGCGCACGCCGTACGCGTTGATGGTGAGCGCGGCGCCATAATCCTCCCCGCCCTCCTTGACCACGTCCTTCGTCTCGGCGAACCACGCCACGGTTTCAGCAAGTCCAGAGGCCTGCCCGGCGCCCTTGCCAAAATCGCTCGCCGGATCGCAGTTGGGCGAGCGCAGGCAGTGCTGCAGCATCAGCGGCCAGGCCTGACCGGGGCTCGCCGCATCGGCGACAACGGCGTCAGACGCCGCACGCGCCTTGCCTTCCGGCCCGCAGGCCGCAGCAAGAAGCACCGCAACAGAAAGCAGTCCGATCCCACGCATGCCGTGATCCTACACCTGTATGGCGCGAACGTCGTAGGCGTAAATCCAGTCCTGCCGAGCGCGCACGACGGCCGGGAACAGCCGGTCCGCGAGCTTCATCGGCCCGTAGGTGGCGGCCTGTGTCCACGCATTGGTGCGGTGGAACACGCCCATGTTCGCCCGCGCGCTCGCCAGCACTTTCGATGTACGCGGCTTGCGCAGCTTTTCGTATTTTTCCAGCGAGCTCGCTGAAACGCCCTCGGCGGCGAGGCATTTGGCCAGGATGACCGCATCCTCGATCGCCATGGCGGCGCCCTGAGCCTGGAAGGGCGGCATGGCGTGGCAGGCATCGCCAAGCAGCGTCACGCGCTCACCCGACCAGCGCGACAGCGGCTCGCGGTCATAGAGCGCCCAGACATTGCAGGCATCCGCCGCCGCGATGATGTCCTGCAGCGGCGGCGCCCAGCCGCCGAAATCATGGACCAGCTCTTTGGGATCACCCGGCTGGTCCCAGCTCTCGCCGCGCCAGCGGTCTTCCTCCAGGACGCCAACGAAGTTGATCAGTTCGCCGCGCCGTATCCGGTAGGTGACCGCGTGCCGCCCAGGCCCCGCCCAGACGATCGCCGCGTGCGGCAGGTCCGGCGCCACATCCACCGGCACGGTAAAACGCCAAGCAACGGCGCCCGTGAACCGCGCAGGAACATCTCCGAGCATCTGCCGTCTTACCTGCGAGCGTAAACCGTCTGCTCCCAGGAGCAGGTCGGCATCGAGAATTTGCCCCGTATCAAGCCCGACCCTGATGCAGTGCGGCTCGTTCACATAGGCTGCCACGCGCGCGCCAAGCCGGATGCGCACGCCTGCGAACTCCGCCGCCCGCCGCAGGATCTCGATCAGGTCGGCGCGATGGATGTGGACATAGTAGGCGCCGTAGCGCTTGAACGCCGCCTTCCCCATCGGGATGGAGAAGACCCGCTCGCCGGTCAGCCCGATGCGCATCTCGAGCGCCTCCGGTAGCGAGGACACCGCCAGCGCAGCCTCGACGACGCCCAGACCCGCGAGCCCCTTCACCGCGTTGGGGCTCAGCTGGATGCCCGCACCGACCTCGGTCAGCTCCGGAGCCCGCTCGACGACTTCGACATCGAAACCGACCTTGCTGAGCGCGATGGCCGCACTCAGCCCCCCGATCCCTGCACCGGCGACAACAACCTTCATGGAAAGGCGAAATAGACCGCCCCGGCCAGCGCGTCACTGCGGAGGATCAAAAAGGCCGGACGCCGCAAAAGCGGCGTCAAGGCTAATGACTTGTCCTGTATGGACCCATGGAACGGGCAATGAGTTTCGAACACACGACCCCGGCCCTGGCAAGGTTTCGCTGCGTTGCGCTGCGAACCGGGGCTCTTTGGCCCGACCTTAGATGGCCGAACGCCACGGGCTTTGCCTTCATTTTTTCTCTGTAGCCGGCAAGTTCAAACGTGCCGAAGGACTATGGAAGACGGCTCAGCCGTCTTCGCTACTTGAGTGCTGAAACCGCAGCCGCAATATCGCTGGCTGCCAGCGCCTTCACCCCGCCGCCCATGGGAAAGCTGCCCGGGCCGGGGAATACCACGAAGCGGTGGACAGCAGCGATGTCGTCGCAAGCATTCCTGAAGTTTGCGGGGGCGCCGGCCGGCGCACTGCGTTTAACCTCGAAGGCGGCGAGACGCCCGGGCGACAGCTCCAGCACCAGATCGATCTCGGCGCCGGCGCTGGTGCGATAGAACCAAGGGGTCGCCCGCTCCGGCGCCGCCGCGATGATCGCCTCGATCACGCACCCTTCCCATGAAGCGCCGACGACAGGATGACCGAGCAGATCCTCGCGGGTCTCTAGATTGAGCAAGGCGTGAACGAGGCCGCTGTCGCGAAGATAGACCTTGGGCGACGCCACCACTCGCTTGCCGACGTTGAAACGCCATGGCCGCAGCGTCCGCACCAGAAGCAACCCTTCGAGGAGGTCGAGATATCGCCCGACGGTCCGCGCCGAGATGTCGAGGCTTTTGGCGAACCGCGAAGCGTTGAAGAGGCCTCCTTGCGCGTGCGCCAGCATCGTCCAAAACCGTCCGATGACCTGGGGGCTTATGCCGCCCGCGAACTGTTGAATGTCGCGCTCCAGATAGGACCGGATGAAGTCTTCGCGCCAGACAAGGCTGTCCGCATCGCTGGCGGCGGTGAGGCTGTCGGGAAAACCGCCCCGCAGCCAGAGCGCATCAAGGCTTTTCGGATCGTGAGCGAGCGCCTCCTCGATCGTGACCGGACCCATCTCTACATATGCAATCCGACCGGCAAGGGTCTCCGAAGACTGTTTCAGGAGATCAAGCGAGGCCGATCCCAGAATCAGGAACTGGCCGGTGCGATGGCCTGCAACTCGCCGCCGGTCGATCAGGCCGCGCAACTCCTCGAACAGCCGTGGAATGCGATGTACCTCGTCGATGACGACCAGCCTGCCTGCCAGAGGTTCGAGAAAGGCCTCCGGATCAGCCAGGCGCGCCAGATCAGCGGCTCGCTCAAGATCGAGGTAGACCGACTGGGGACGGCTGCCGGCGATTGATCTGGCGAGCGTGGTCTTGCCGACCTGTCGCGGTCCCAGAAGGGCCACCGCGGGGTATCGGGTAAGGGCCTTTTCAGCTGCTCCGGCGGCTTTGCGAGAAATCATACCTTGCAAATTGAGCAGTTCGCGCCGTATTTGCAAGGTATTGCTTGCACAATTCCGAACGAACCCGGTCTGCCGGCCTCAGAAGTAGCCCCAATTCCATTCCCATGGCCGATGGCGACCTGTCCGATCACCCGCGGCGCCCCCCGACTGGGCAATAGACGCATCGATACACAGAGGCGCTCTTGCCGCAGCAGCCCCGCTTCGATACGGCGCGCCCGCACTGAACCAGCGCCCTTGTAAGAGGCGCGCGGACATCCGCAGATCAGCTCCTCATCGACTCATCGATTGAAGGCGAAAGATCTGTCCCCTCCCGGCCCGATGCGCCGAGCCTGCTTCGGTTTCTGAAAGACGATGTTCTGCCCATATTCGAGAAGACGCGTGGCCAGGCCGCAAGGCGTCCGGCCATTCGGCTGCAGGCGTGGGGCGAGAGCCTCGACCCCTTCGGCGCGGATCGAATCCTTGCGCTCGACGAGCGGCTGACACGACAGTTTGGCAATACGCTGGCAATGCTGATCCGGCTGCGCGATACTCGGGCGCCCACGATTTCGAACGGTCGCCGACGAGGGCATGGCGGCAGGTCTGGATAGCGCGAAGGTTGTTTCCTTTCGCCACTAGGCTGGCGATGTAAGTCGGCGTCCACGGATGGTCACTCAGGCGCGCCAGGTCGATTTGTCCTCGCGCAAGCGCGCTCACCATCCGGCGTTCGACTGAAAGCGCTGAAGTCAGTATGGTGCAGATGCCGCGGGCGACTGCCGTTTCGATTGGCGGCTGCTTTCGAGGAGGGCGAACGTGCGGAACAACATATTGCTCGCCTTGGGCTTCGCGCTGGCAGCGTACTGCTTATCAGGCTGCGTGGCTGCTCCATCTACAACGCAATACGTCCTCGTGCCCGTCTGGAGCAATGGTCAGGATTTACCCGGGCTCGACAGACGTTCAATCCTGGAATCACGTCGGCCGGGCAGCATCGTTTCGATCCGCGCAGACGACCAGCTCGCGGGTCTGGGGGCGAGCTTTGCCGTGGCGATCCAAAACAAGAGCTCCACTGTGCTCGACTTCGCGCCCACCAACATCAAGGCTTCGGCGAACGGCAAGGCGCTGTCCGTGTTGGCGGCGAACGAACTCCGTGCAGAAATGCAGGAGCGCTTGCGCGGTTTCATCAATGCGACCATACGCACCGACCAAAGGGATATCGCCTCGGCGTCCGCGGAAGCCAATCGCGACTACCGTTTCAACAACTTCGGAGGCTGCCCGGCGGGGCGGGGCGACTGTCAGGTTTTCAGTGACGACAATGGCAGGAACTATCGCCAGGACCGGATTGACAGGCAGCTGGACGCCGACACCGTCGCAGCTGCGGCCGCTCAGTTGCAGGCGACGGAGGACTGGATCTCACGCAAAGCGCTGCATCCGTTTCAAGTTGCGCCGGGCGAGCTGAACGGGGGCATATTTGTCGTCCAGATCCCGCCCACTGGCGGTCGTGTCGATCTACTGATCACTTTCAACGGAACTGATCACGCCTTCGCGTTTTTCGCATCGCGCACTGTGGCTCCCGGGGCGCGCCCCTGATTTGCAAGGCCGGGAGTGTGAACTGGCGTTGGGTCAGGGTGCCGATAGGCGCGCTACGCGATTGATTTCGTAGGAAGCGGAGGGGTCATCACTCGGCGCCTAATCACAGTCTGAAGGCCAACGACCCAATCCGATAACTTGGCGGACCCGGCGGTCGCCGTCCAGACGGACTAGCCCAATCAGGATGTCGGGAGAACCGGCGCAGACCTCTCAATGTTGGCTCGTTCCGACGCACCAGCTTGCACGCGCGGCGTGCTCACACGGTGCTTACCCAGGAACAGCCAAATACTGCCGGCAGGGGCCGGTTGCTTTTTTACATCCTATTTTCGTTTGAATTACTGGAGCGGGCGATGAGATTCGAACTCACGACCCCGACCTTGGCAATACCCGATCCGTTAGGTTGTCTAAAGTCGGAAGCGTGTCGATGAATTCGACAATTCGCTTTGTAGCAAAAGCGCTTGATGAGTTTTTGTGTGCAGATGAGTTCTTTTGTTTTTCTAATCGGTTTTGGTCGGTGCAGCCCCATTGTGTGCCCCAATTCCACCCAGCTAGACCTGCGACTTGAACGCGTTCTGCTGTCGGTTTCGGCAGGGCGCCTAGCCAAGCTGGTGTGCCCCAATGCTCACGGACGCAAAACTGAAATCCCTCTATTCGTCGCCACCGGCGGAGCGAATTGAACTGAACGACGGGACGATCTCCGGGCTCCTGCTTCGCGTGGGCCCACGCGGCCGGCCGACCTGGACGCTCCGCTACACCGTGAAGGGACGCGGCGGCGTCACCGAACGCGGCAAGAAGCTAGCCGGCCGCAAGTTCTATCGGATCACGCTCGGCGAATATCCGGCCATCTCCCTGCTCAAGGCGCGAGCCCAGGCCGCCACCATGCTGGCCGACGCCGACAACGGCATCAATCCGATCGAACGGCTCGAGAGCGCCGCGACCGTGCGGCGTGGGACCATCGCCGAACTGTCCGAATCTTTCCTCGAACACCATTGCCGCGGCCGCCTTCAGAGCGCCGGCAAGGCCGAATGGATCATGCGGGACTACGTGAACCCGCGGTTCGGCGACTATGCCCCGAAGCAGGTAACGCGCCGGGATGTCATCGCCCTGCTCGATGACCTCAAGAAGCGCGCGACGCCAACCGCGACGATGGACACCCGGAAATGGCTTTCGGTCTTCTTCAACTGGGCTCTGGAACGGGAACATGTCGACTTCAACCCGGTCAGCGGCGTTCGCTCACCGGTCAAATCGAAGCCGCGGGAGCGCGTTCTCAGCCTCGATGAAGCCCGCGCCGCCTGGAAGGCGGCCCAGACGGAGCCCTACCCGTCCGGCTCGCTCATCTGCTTACTGATGCTTACGGGCGCCCGGTTACGGGAGATCGGCAACGCGCAGGTGGGCTGGCTGGATCGCGCCAATGCGTGTCTCGATATCCCTGGCGAGGCCTACAAGACCGGCGATCCCACCATCATCCCCTTGATCCCCGAAGCGATGGAGATTGTCGAACGCATCCCGAAACCGCCGCGAGGGCCGTATCTGATCACCTCGAATGGCGGAAAAAGACCGGTCTGGACGGCGACGCCAGCGGCGCTCGCGCGGATCCGTGAAGGGGCCGAGGCTCGTCTCGGCCGCAAGATCGACCGTTGGACGATCCATGACCTCCGTCGCACTGCTGCCACCCACATGGCGCGTCTGGGCGTCGACGAGATCGTGGTTGAGCGTGTGCTTGGGCACCGGATCGGCGGCGTCAAAGGCGTCTACAACCGCTACCGCTACATCGAGGAAAAGCGCGCTGCGCTGCAACTCTGGGCGTCCGAACTTCTCGCGGAGCCGAGTGCCGCGAAAACCCGTGGAACTAGAAAAGCCCGAGCTGACGCTCATCCGCAGCCGGAGCTCGTTTCCGCTGAACAGGCTTAACAACCGGCTCGGGCGCCATGATGATGGGAGGAGCCTTGACCTGCGGCTTCGCGACGATCTGCGGCTTTGCTGGCGGAGCGACCGTCGCCTGCGGCGGCGGCAGGTGGTACGGTCGACGTTTCGCGACCCACACACGCACGTCTTCGGCGCGGAACAGGTTGACCTTGCCGCCGGGTTTCACAGCCGCTGGAAATGCCTTCGCCGGATCGCGACGGATGTCCCACAACGCGCGCCGCTTCAGCTTGAGGTAGGAGCAGACCATCGCGGTGGTCCACCATTCATCGTCCAGCGGACGGATTGAGGCACTCGGCATTGTCGATCCCTGTTGAGAACCCTCTGAGAAAATCATCTCGCGGTGCGTTTTCCACAGGAGACAATCCATCGTTGTATTTGCGGCGGAACCGCCGCACGAGGCGATGCGCCTGCAAGCGAGGTCTTGATCACGCATCACATCAGATTCCGAGTCCGAGCCCTCTTCCGCGCTGGAGGCTCCACGAGATCGATCGACCGCGTTGAACGCCGACCACGTTCTGACCCGCAAACCGTTCCAGCGCCGGACGCCACGGTACGAGCTGCGAGGTTTGATCCCCGACGATGAGGGCCACCCTTCCCTGCGCCAGGTCGATGCGGCGGGTGTAGACCCCCGACACGGTTCCCGAGCCCAGCGTCACTGGCATGCCAACCTCGCTGGACAGGATCTTTGCTGTCGTTCGAAGCTCGTGCGCTTTCATGTCTTCAAGCGCCTGTCGCGGCAGCATCTTGTCCGCCGCCCCCATCCAGCCTTGCTCGATCAGGAACAGACGCCGTTGTCGAAGCGCGGCTTCAAACTCCCGCGCCAGATGGCCGGCGCCATCAGGTGAGGATTCCTGACCCGCGAGGGCACGGTCGAGATGCGTCGGTCCGGCCGCGGCGATCTGGTTGGCGAGCGGCATGTAGCTAAGCACACGCGGGGCCATCGGGGCACGGACGAGACGCGCGCGCTCATAGGTCAGCACACGATCGAGATGGTCAGGAGCGATGTCGAAGATGCCGTCCCTGCCCCGAGAGATCAGGCCTGCCCGGCGCATGGCCTCCAGCCGCCTGATGTTGGCGGCGACAAGACCGTCGGGGACGTTTGCTTCCATCCGGGCGTGGATGTCAGCCGAGTAGAGGCCGCGATTGAGGCGGGCGACGCGCGCCACGGCCTCGTCTGACGGGCCGGTGCGGGCCTCCTGGGGCTCGAAGGCAATCAGCGCGCCTTTTAGGGTGTCCTCCAGAACCGCAGCCGCGCCGGGTTCCCGGAAACGGGTATAGCGAAGCTCTCCGCGGCCATTCTCGATGATGGCGATAAGATTGTCTGCCCCGTCATCGGAATGCGATAGGCCGACAAGCCGTCCGGATTCCTGGCGGGTCACATCAGCAGCCAGAACCGGCATGCCGGTGAAGGCGCGTCCCTGACGGGCGACGATGCGCGCGACTTCGTCGCTGTCCGCCATCTGACTGAGCTGGGCTGGCAGGTCCGAGGCAAGGCGCCAGCTGCCATCCGGACCGACAGCGGCAAGTCCCCACCCTGACAGCGTGTCGAGGCGGCGCGGTAGGTCGGTGTGTCGGAATGAGCTGCCAAGGCCGCCCGGACCGTCGAGGGCGATGAGCTCCCGGTCGAGCCGGGTGAATGCGCGGGCCCCGATATCCCGGTCGCGCATCCGCTGGAGCTCCAGCGCCGGCCTCGGCCCCAGGATCCGGGTTGCGATCTCCTGCGCATCTTCTCGGATCGCGACCGATAGCACCTTGCCTGGGATGATCAGGTCTTTCCCGTCGGCGCGGATCCCCCGGACGAGGACATGGGTGTGCGGATTGTCGGTGTCCCAGTGGTCCACCGCCAGCCATTGGAGGCGGGTTCCGACATGGCGCTCGAGGCGCGCCATCGTCTCACGGATGAACGGGCGGAGTTCGCCGAGATCGGTGCCATCCTCGGCGCTGATGATGAGGCGGAAGTGACGCTTGTCCGCATGCCAGCCTTGCGTTGCGTCTCTCGCATCGAGCGAGTTGCGGGACTGGTCGTAGAAGCGCTCATCGCCGCCTTGTCGCTCGCGCGACAGGTATCCGATCGTTGCATCAATATGCTGTTCAGATGACCGCTCCTGGCTACGCGAAGGCTCCCGCTGATCGCCGACCTCAGGCTGGTTCTGCCGCGCGGCACCCTCCCGGCCGAGGTAGGCGACATGGGCTCGGAGCGTCTTGGCCTGCCCTGCGACATGGGCCACGAACCTGGCCTTCACCACGACGCGGCGCTGAGTAACGCGGACCGGTCGCGCGCGTGATGCCGACCCCTTTGCGAAGTGCGCGCGCACTGGGGACTGTGCGGCAGGTGCGCTGCTTTTCGGCTTGGATGGTGGCGCACGTCGCGCAGCCGCGCGCACCTGCTTCAGTGCAGGACGAGCGTCGCGCGCTGAACGTCCGATCCGGATTTGGAATTCATTTTCGTCACGCTGCATGGCCTCAGCATCGCGCATCCAAGACGCGTGTCGACAGCTTGCAATCGGTTCGAGAAATTGCGGCGGATCCGCCGCAAACGTCCTGGGGGTTAGAGGCGGATATTCCTATGTGCAGACAAGGCGGTGGGCGTCCACACCGCCGCTCTACCTTAATCTTGCATTCCACCGCACCCACCCCTCCACGACCGTCTCCTGCTTCACCGCGCTTCAGACCTCACGCAACAGAGACTGCTCGTCGAACGTCATCGCACCTGCGGATCACGGAGATCGAATGAGACGAGAGCGACATAGGCCGCTCTCGCTGGCCGCCTCAGATCATCGCCTCATTTACCCGGTCGAGATCGCCGGTAAGGTCCAGCATGGCCGCCAGCTCAGCCTGGATCTCGCGGGCCTCCTCGGCGTCAGTCGTCGTCCGCAGTTCGGCGCGCAGCTCCTCGATGTGGCGCTCGATCGTGAAGGTCTTCGTGAACATCGTCGTCTCCTGTGTTTGAAGGACGATGTCGGCGGGCGGGCGTGATGGAGCGGGTCAAGGGATCGCGCTAAGGCGCGACCGCGCAGCGGCGATGGGGGTCACGATTTTTTTGGCTCTTCCGCCAAAAAAATGGTGGGGCCTCGTCGTCCCTTGAGGCGGTCCATCACGCCCGGCACACTGCAATGACCTGAGCAACCAATTCCCCTCCTGCACGAGCCAAGAGACGACTTGCAGAGACAGATCCGCACCCGCCGACCGTCAGGGCGGCCAAACAGAATGAAGATCCCATGGGGCGGGTTAGCGCTCCGCTCGGCTCCCGGCAGAGTGCGGCTCTTGCCCACTCAACCCCACTGGAGCTGACTGATGCAGAATGATCATCGACCCGACCAGAGCGCCATCCGTACCGATCTAGGCGCCCTCTTTGTCTCGCTTGAACTCAGCCGCTCGACTTGGCTGATCACGTCCCTGTCGCCCGGTGTTGGAGAAAAGCTGTCCAAGCATTCTATCCCGGCTGGTGACGCCGGCGCATTACTGGCTCGTCTCACGCTTCTCAGGCAGAAAGCGACTGCCCGGACAGGGCGTGCGTTCCCGATTATCGTCATACAGGAGGCCGGGCTGGACGGGTTCTGGATCCACCGTGTTCTTGAGAGTGAAGGTGTGGAGAGCCATGTCGTTGACGCAGCCTCGATTCTCACCTCGCGCCGCCGGCGGCAAGCCAAGACCGATCGCATCGACGGCGAGACGCTGGTTCGAACGCTGCTCGCCTACAAGCGCGGCGAGCCGCGCGTGTGCTCAATGGTCCGCGTGCCGACGCCAAACCAGGAAGACCGCCGTCGCATCTGCCGTGAGCGCAAGGCCCTCCTCACCGAGCGGATCGGCCATACCAACCGGATCAAGGGACTTCTCTGCACGCAGGGCGTCTTCAACTACAACCCGCTTCTCCGCGACCGTCGCGCCCGGCTTGAAGTCCTTCAGACCGGCGACGGCCGTCCGCTTCCGGAACGTATGAAGGCGCAGATCAGCCGGGAGCTGGATCGCATCGAGCTGATCATCGCCCAGCTCAAGGCGGTTGAGGTAGATCGCGATCTGCTCCTCGAACAGGAAGAGGCTACCCCGACAGTTCCTGCCGTGATGCTCGGCCGGTTGAAGGGGATCGGCCCCCAGATCGCCACCCTGTTATGGTCTGAAGCGCTGTACCGCCACTTCGACAACCGGAGGCAGGTCGCGGCTTATGCTGGCTTGGCGCCGACGCCGTGGAAAAGCGGATCGATCGATCACGAACAGGGCGTCTCGAAGGCTGGCAATCCCCGGCTACGCACGACGATGATACAGGTCGCCTGGCTGTGGACGCGCCATCAACCGGGCTCGGCGCTTACACTCTGGTTCAAGGACCGTGTCGAGCGCAACGGCGGCCGGATGCGCAAGACCGCCATCGTCGCCCTGGCGCGAAAACTTCTGGTTGCGTTTTGGAAGTACGTCACCAGCGGCGTTGTCATTGAAGGGGCCGTGATGCAGGCAGCCTGACTCGATTTTGGCAATCCCCGGGACCTGATCAGTCCTGACGGATCCAGGCAGACGAGCCGATTGCAGCCATGGCCTAACCCGCCGCAATGAAGAATGGCGTCGTCTACCTGAGCTCAACACCCGTCGAATGCGGGATATTGGTTGGCTGCGACAACGCGGCGACCGGATGTGAGGTTGATCTGGTCTTGGGACCAGGTCCGGCGAAAGAGCTCAGGCCTTGGACTCCGAACTGATCTTGCGAGGTAGCCGATGCCGATCTGACATCCGTTGACACGAAACACCCCATGTGAGGCTGCAAGGAGCCTGCGCACCGGGTCTATCCGGTGCTGCATGGCGGGAAGCGCCGTCGAGCGGCTGGCGGCGCGGAGCGCCCGCAGGGTCGCGCCCGTAGGAGCCGCGCAAGGCGCGGCGGGACCGAGCGTGACCGCCCGCCGCCCTCCGTCATCTTGCCTCCCGGTCCCTCATCGGCAGACCCTCTTGCTGCCCCGCAGGCGCCGATCCAGCACTTGGGGCCTCTATTGGAGTTGCCGGCGTTTGTCAGAAATATGTATGCGGGGTTCTGACAAACCGGCGTCGCAAGCCTTCAAGAGCCGCTTGACGCTCTTGTGTCAAGCGAAGTGGAGATTTGCTCCCCTGGGCGAAGTGAAGAACTGACCCCCCTCTCACTGCGTAGCTGTGCTGTTAGTTGAGCGTCGATCCGGCCTTCTGCAGAACTACGGCCGGATCGACGCTTTTCGCGAAGCCGATAGCTGTCACCGCGTATGGTGATCACCGTGGAATGGTGGAGCAGCCGATCGAGGATCGCGGTGGCGACGACAGGATCGCCGAACACGCTTCCCCACTCACCCACCGAGCGGTTTGACGTGAGCAGCATCGCGCCTTTCTCGTAGCGTCGCGATACGAGCTGGAAGAACAGGTGCGCTGCGTTGGCCTCGAACGGCAGGTAGCCGAGCTCATCGATGATCAGGAGCTTTGGCCGCGACAGGATTGTCAGCTGTTTGTCCAGCGCGCCGTCAGCATGCGCCTTGGCGAGCATTGCGACCAGCGTCGCGGCCGTGACGAACTGGACGCTGTAGTTCTGCCGGATAGCCTCGCGGCCGAGGGCCACGGCAAGATGAGTTTTGCCCGTGCCAGGCGGCCCCAGGAACAGGACCGCATCGCCATGTGCAATCCAGCGACAGGTCGCCAGATCACGTAGCTGTCCCGGGTCCAGCGACGGCTGCGCCTCGAAGTCGAAGCTGTCGAGCTCTCGAACGAAGGGGAACTGCGCCAGCTTGCTGGACATCGAGATCCGGCGTTCATCGCGCCGCGCGATCTCTCGCGTCACCAGGAACGACAACGCCTCGCGCAACGTCATTTTCGACCGCGCCGCCTCGTCGAGCAGTGTGTCCAGCTGGTCCCGGATCGCTGTCAGCTTGAGCCGGTCGAGTTGAACTAGCAACGTATCCATATCGATGGGCTTCTTCACCAGCCACCCCCGACCAGAGCTTCGTATTCGGCGAGCGGTCGCAGCAACTGCGCTCGTTCCGGCTCGGGCGACTTCGCTGCCCGCACGGCGCCCGACGCGCCCGCCACTCCGACCAGATGCGCCCGGTCGACGATGCGCTGGCGGCGACCCTGGGACAGCGGATGATCAGCGACAATGACGCCGGCATGACGCACGACCACGCGACCACCCAGCACCACGACCTGCACGCTTTCTCCGATCAGCCGCCAGGGCACGGAGTAGCTGTTTGTGTCGAGATCGACGGCGCAGTCGGCCTGAACCTTGCGCACCAGATCCCGCAACTGGCCGAATGGCGCGCGACCGCCCAAGGGCTTCAGCGCGTCCGCCTCCTCACTGAAGCGCTCAGCTGGCGCAATGCCGGTCGTGCCATGGATGCGTTGATCAGCCACCTCACGTGTCCAGTGCTCGAGATGCGCTTCAAACGCCGCCCAGCTGGCGAAGCGCCGTCCCGCAATCGCGTTCCGCTTCACATAGCCAACACCGCGCTCATCCTTACCCTTGGTTCGCGCCCGGTAGGGAGCGCAGGCTCGCGGCTTGAACCCCCAATAGCGGGCGAAGGCGTGCAGCCGCGCGTTGAACCGCACCTCTCGTGTAACAGCGTCATGGTGCTCGACCAGCGCCCTCGCATTGTCGAGCAGCACTTCCTCGGGAACACCGCCGAACGCCAGGAACGCGCCCTCCATGCCGGCGAACCAGTCCGCCTGACGCTCGCGGAGCGAGGCCCGGACATGCACGCGACGCGAGTAGCCCAGCGTCGCCACAAACACGTGGACCCGAACCCGTTCCTCGCCGATCCACACCCGCGCTTCGCCGAAGTCGATCTGCAGCTGACGACCCGGCGCAGTCTCGAACCGTACGGTCGCACGCTTCTGCGCCGCCAACTCCCGGCGCCAGCCCTGCACCCGCAGCTCCACCGATCGCAGGCCGATTACGATCCCGTGCTCGGCTGCAAGCTCCTGGCGAATGACGTCGGCGTTGCCGCCATGCCGGAAAAAGCGCTCGCGCAGCCAATCCTCCAGACCATCGAACGCCGTCCGCCGCTCCGGCTTCCGGAACACAACAGGCCCGCTCTCACGAAGATAGCGCTTCACCGTGTTCCGCGCGCACCCAAACTCCCGCGAAAGACGCTTGGCGCCCCAGCCAAGCTCGTGCAGCCGCTTCATCGCGGCCACCTCCTCGGCATCCAGCATCAACTGCCCCTGCATCGACCTCGCCAATGCAGGACTTTCCCCGACGTCTCTCGTCACTTGAACCTCCTCGCGTCCAATACCCGAGGGGGTCAATTCCTCAGTTCGCTAGGGGGTCAATTTCTCACTTCGCCTGACATCTTGCTCAGGACGGTGGACGAATCTAACAGCCTGTCGAGCGCCCCATGACGAAATCGGCTGCCTTGGACGCCATCGACGCGGCCTGGAATATGGCCCGGTTATCCCCTTGGAGAATTTCCAGCCAGGCGCCGAGGTAGTCCGCATGGCGAACAGTGGGGACGACACCGAGCTCGGCGCAGAGAAAAGCCGAGCAGAGTTCAGCGACGAGTTCCTCACGCGCATAAGCTTGGCTACCATGTCGGCCAGAGAAATCGCGGTTGAGACGCGAAGGGCCGCCTGCCCAATGGCCAGCCTCATGCAAAACGGTCCGGTACCAGTTGATCGGCTCGAAATACGCCTGCTGCGGGGGAACCTGAATGAAGTCGTGGCTTGGCGAGTAGAACGCCATCTCACCGCCGATCCGTATGTCTGCGCCCGTCGCCGCGACAACCGCATCGACATGTGACAACACCTCGGTTCGCCCGGGAAGCGGCGGCGCATCCGCATCAAGTGGAAGCCCGTCGCACTGCTCCACATGGAACACAGTGAAGCGCTTCAGGAAGCCAACGCGGCGGGCATCCTCCCCTGACGCACTCGCCTTCTCCTGCTCGGCTTTCGGAATGAAGGTATCAGCGTAGACAACCATCGTCCCTTTCTCGCCCTTGCGCACATTGCCGCCGAGAGCGAGCGCCTGTTTGAAGGTCAGCCAGCGTTGCGAGGGTCTCCCCTGCTCGATCGCGGCGGACCAGAGCAGAAGAATGTTGATCCCGGAATAGGTTCGTCCGGTCGATGCGTTCTGGGGCAAACCAAGCGGCGTCCCTCCTGATGAAGACGCCCATGGCTGGACCCATGGGAAGCGTCCCTGTTCGAGTTCTGCGATAATCCGGGCGGTGACGGCATCGTGAAGCGATTGCGTATTCGCGATGGCGGTCATGGTGACCTCCTTGAGAATCCGGATTGTTGGAAGAGCGAGACAAGGCCGGCGGCTTGGCGCCGCCGGCCAGGCCGTCAGGCCGCGCGCTTGCGCTTCGGCTTCGGCGCTTCTTCGCCGACGATCACCGGTTCGGATTGTGCGTCAGCCTTCGGCTTGCCGCGTGCGAGGATCTCGACATCACCCAAACCGGTCACCACGAACTCGATGGAGTAGCGGGTCTGGCCGCGCTCATCTTCCCAGGAGCCAGGACGGATCTGTCCAACAAGGCGGAGGCGGGTGCCGACCTGAACGGCTTTCTCGATCAAGGAGACCTTGGCCGGCGCAAAGACGGCAACCCGATGCCAGTAGGTTTTTTCATTCCAGTCGCCAGACTCGGCCTTCCAGCGTTCGGACGTTGCGAGGGAAACGATGGCGAGGTGTCTGTCGCCTTTGAGCGGCTTGATCTCGAGTTTGCCGACATTGCCGATGAGTTCGAAGGACGCGCGGTCCATGATGATCTTCCTTGTGATCCCGCGGGATCAGCCCCGCCGGGGTCGCGTTTGCGACGCCCCTCAGGAGCGGCCGGAAAGCAAGCGTAGCGGTGACCGCGCAAGGGGTTGGTGCGGCCTGCAGGACCGAAGGTCCGAAGCCTCGGCCCCTTGAGCGGTCATGCGACGGACGCTTGATGGGCGTGACAAGCAAACGTGTCCCTGACCGGTGCATGCACGACGGGCGAGGTTAGATCGTCATGGCCTGGAAGCTGTCGGCGGACTTACGGCAAGGATAGCGACCAACACCGTAGATCGCGCCGGCAAATTGCCGCGTCGATTTTTGTCATATCAGTCTCTCGGCGCTCCGATCGAACGAGAGACGATGGCCTGTTCAAACGCTGGTATTCGGCAATCGACAGGCCCTGCCCCGCGACCGCCCGTGTCTGTCGCTTTACAATCAAAACGGCGTCACAGCTATCCCACGAGGGCTTGAGCGCGCCCTGCTCATCGCCAAACAGATCCTCGATGGTGAAGCGCTAGAGATACCCGAGGAAGCGGCCAAGGCCGTCCTGATGCTGTCGCAGCAAGCATTCGACACGCACAGCAGGATCCAGGGCATTGATCGTGACTTGCAGCGCTGGCATTGCAGCAATGGGCTGTCGCGGCGGCTTGCGACCATCCCCGGCATTGGACCGATCGGGGCCTCTGCCCTCGCAGCCTCATACCAGCCGTCTTAAATTCTGACTCGGGGGGATTCCCGGGTCGAGGCGAGCGTGATTCCTTCGAGCGATTGAGTCGCATGGAGGGAGGCGATGGCGGTTGCGATCGAGCGGGACGAGTTGTCGGCCGGGGAGTTGCGAGCGGCGGCGCGGCGGTCGAAGGACGTGGCTCAGGCTCGGCGTCTGTTGGCGCTCGCGCTGGTGCTGGAAGGGGCGTCGCGGACCGAGGCGGCTGCGGCGGCGGGGATGGACCGCCAGACGCTGCGCGATTGGGTTCACCGCTACAATGAGGAAGGGCTCGAGGGCTTGAGCGACCGGCAGCGGCCGGGCCGGCCCTCGCGGTTGAGCGAGGAGCAGAAGGCCGAGCTGGCCGAACTCGTCGAGGAGGGTCCTGATGTCGCCGTCACCGGCATGGTGCGCTGGCGTTGTGTCGATCTTCAGGGTGAGATCAAGGTGCGCTTTGGCGTCGACCTCTCTGAGCGCCAGGTCGAACGGGTCTTGAAGCAGCTCGACTTCACGCGGCTGTCGGTGCGCCCGCGCCACCCCAAAGCCGACGAAGCCGCGCAAGAGGCGTTTAAAAAAGTTCCCGGCCCTCGTGAAGGCGGCGCTGCCAGCCGAAGCCCAAGACAAGCCGCTGGAGATCTGGTTCCAGGATGAAGCGCGCATCGGCCAGAAGGGAACACTGACGCGCATCTGGGCCAAGCGCGGCTCGCGGCCGCGGGCCCGGCGCGACACCCGCTATGAATGGGCCTATCTGTTCGGCGCGGTCTGTCCTGAACGCGGCGTCGGCGCCGCCCTGGTGCTGCCTCAGGTCAACGCCGAGGCCATGAACCTGCATCTTGAGGAAATCGGCCGCAGCATCGCTCCCGACGCCCACGCCGCCTTGGTGATCGACGGGGCCGGCTGGCACTCCCCGACCGCCATACGTCCGCCGAACAATGTCACGCTCATCTACCTGCCGCCCTACGCGCCCGAGTTGAACCCGGTCGAAAACGTCTGGGAGTTCCTGCGCGCCAACAATCTCGCGCTGCGAATCTACGAGACCTACGACGCCATCGTCGATGCTTGCTGCACCGCCTGGAACAGTCTCATCGCAACGCCGGCCCGCCTCACCTCCATCACACAGCGCAAGTGGGCGACCGCGTCATGATTTGTGGCGGCTGGTATCAGTCACCGATCCCGGTCAGTTCCGCTCGGGTCGCGAGTTCGCCGCCTGGCTTGGCCTCACCCTGCGTCAGAACTCCAGCGGAGGCAGAGAACGTCTCGGGCGCATCACCAAGATGGGAGATCGCTACTTACGCAAATTGTTGTTCGTCGGCATGATGTCGCTTGTCCGGTACGCCAAAAACAAGCTTAAGAGCGTCGATCCGCGCCTGGTTGATCTCCTTGCACGCAAACCAGCTCGACAGGCTGCAACCGCGCACGCCAACAAGACCGCCCGCATCGTCTGGGCTGTCATTCACCCAGAAGGCGACATTTGAAGAGCTTGCGTTTATCTGCCGGCCTGCTCTAGCATCGATACATGCTAGAGATTGCGAGAATCCGCTGATCGTCTCGAACTCACGGGACGCATAGCCGCAACTGTCCGCGACTGCGTTGAGCGCAGTACCATGATCGGTCGCGTAGTTTGGTTCTTTGATAGGTTCTTCAATATGCAGATTAGACAGGAGCGTCCTTCGGACGCTGCGATCATCCGTTTCATTACAGAGTCGGCCTTCAAGGGTTTGCCTCACAGCGATCAAACGGAGAGCAAGATCATTGACGCGTTGAGGGCTGCTGGGGCGTTGACCATTTCGCTGATTGCGATTCAGGGAGGTGAAGTAATCGGCCACGTAGCGTTCTCACCCGTCGCAATCAACGGAAAAATCGACGACTGGTATGGCCTAGGACCTCTGTCAGTCAGGCCAGAGCATCAGAAGAAGGGCGTCGGCCAGGCTCTTGCCCGCGACGGCCTTCACAGGCTCATGTCGATGAAGGCAGCTGGTTGCGTTGTCTATGGCAACCCGAGGTACTATGGTCGCTTTGGATTTGAGAGCGATACAGAACTCTACTATGGCAACGTGCTGTCCGGATATCTTCAGCGCGTAGTTTTCAGCGGCCCTACACCGAGAGGCGAAGTCACCTACCTGTCCGTCATCAGATAATTTGAGACCTGTGGCTGCCTGATGTTCAGGAGGTTCGGCTCATCTGGTTTGAGTTAAGCAGCGGCTCTGGCGTGCTGCAAGCGCCGTAGTTTCATTGTCTTCCTTTTCGTCTTCTCACGTTCAAGCAGGATGGTGTGGCCGCGCCCGGTGTAGACGTCGGCGGGCGTCAGGTTGTTCAGGCTCTCGTGGTAGCGCTGATGATTGTAGTGGCCGACGAACGCGGCGATGTGCGCTTCGAGGTCGCCGGGCAGGAAGTAGTTCTCAAGCAGGATGCGGTTCTTGAGCGTTTGATGCCAGCGTTCGATCTTGCCCTGGGTCTGGGGATGATAGGGCGCACCGCGCGTGTGCGGCATGCCCTTGTCTTCCAGATACTCAGCCAGATCACCCGAGATGTAGCAGGGACCATTGTCAGACAAGAGCCGCGGACGATGCACAACATTGGCGTGGTCGAGTCCGGTTTCTTCGAGCGCCAGGTTCAGCGTATCCTGAACGTCAGTCGCCGCCATGCCGGTGCAGAGCTTCCAGGCGATGATGTATCGCGAGAAGTCGTCCAGGATGGTCGAGAGATAGAACCATCCCCAGCCGATCACTTTCAAGTACGTGAAGTCAGTCTGCCAGAGCTGGTTCGGCGCAGTTGTCTTGTCGGTAAACTCATCGGCGGCTTTCATGACGATGAACGCCGGACTGGTGATGAGGTCATGCGATCGCAGAAGCCTGTAAACACTGGCCTCTGAGACGAAGTAGCAGCGTTCATCCGTGAACGTGACCGCAAGCTCTCGCGGGCTGAGCTCCGGCCGCGCCAGCGCCATTTCCAGCATGTCCCGGCGCACGTGATCGGGGATGCGGTTCCAGATGCGCCCCGGATGGGACGTGCGGTCTTCCAGGCCGACTTCGCCGAAGCGACGATAAAGGTCGTACCAACGATAGAAGGTCGGGCGAGAGACCCCAAGCTGCGCCAGCGTGCGTTTGACCGGCAGGCTCGATTGCTCGACGAGCCGGATGATCTCCAGTTTTTCGGATGCGGGATATCTCATTCTGGGTCGCCCCCATCCGCGATCATGCTTTTTTTGAGCAGGCGGTTCTCCAGAAGGGTCTCGGCGAGCACCTCCTTCAGGTCGCGAGCTTCACGCTTCAAGCTGACGACTTCGCCGGGCGTAGCCTGACGCGCCGTGTCCCCCGACAAGCGCTTCTTGCCGGCCTCCAGGAAGTCCTTCGACCAGTTGTAATAGAGGCTCTCGGCAATCCCTTCGCGCCGACAAAGCTCGGAGATCGAACTCTCTCCGCGCAGGCCGTCGAGCACGATCCGGATCTTCTCTTCAGCCGAAAACTTGCACCGCGTCTGGCGCTTGATCTCTTTGACGTGCCTGTCGGCCGATCCGTTCGGCCCAGTTCTCTGTCTCATCGCGTATCCCTTCAAGGATTACGATGAGCCAAAACACTCCTTTAGCAAAACGCCGCTGTTGTCTCAAAGGCCGTGACGGGGAACACTGCCTTCAGCGATGGGGTCATCGCTATCATCATCACGATCATGGTGCTTGAACTGCGTGCGCCCCAGGGTCACGAGCTACCAGACCTGGCCGCCGCGACGCCGACCTTTTTGAGCTACGCGCTAAGTTTCATCTACGTCGCGCTCTATTGGCTCAATCACCATCACCTCTTGTATGCGGCGGAGCGTGTGAATGGCGCGATCCTGTGGGCCAACATCGTCCTCTTGTTTTTTCTTTCGCTCATGCCGTTCTCGACGGCGTGGCTTGGCGACACACATGGGGCGCGCTGGCCGACCATTGTCTATGGGGCTTCGCTGCTGGCGCCGGCGATCGCGTATTACGTCTTGCAGAGCCTCTTGATCAATGCGCATGGACGAGACCACGCGCTGAAGCGCGCTGTTGGGGGCGATGCTAAGGGAATCGTGTCCTTGCTCATCTACGTCGTCGGCCTCGCCACTGCCGCGCTCGCCGATCCTCTCTGGGCGCAGGCGTGCTTTGCCTTCGTCGCCTTGCTCTGGGTTGTTCCCGACCAGCGCATCGAACGTGAACTTTCCAAGCAGATTGCGCCGGACACGAACTAGCGCTGAACGCTAGCCCCACCCGAGGCTCTTTCGCCCAGGTGATCATCTCCGGTACAGCAGCATGCCGCCCCCCCGCGAACGACACAAATTCCATAAAACTTCACGCAGCGAGACCACCCGCGGTTGACACTCTTCGCTTAAAGTCATGCTTCGTCACAGCAACCAATCACAGATACGCATGTCCAGGCTTGCTCTCAAGAACGCTGCTACGGATCTGGCGAACCTCGCCAAGATCTGCGGCTGCGTGGTCGTTTGCGTTTCCTGTCTCGGCATATTTCGCGCCGCCGCCAGTGGCGCGCTCATAGTGCTTTATTGATCCTTACTGACGCGCTGTAAATTCATCGATTGATTACGCTTGGTCGCTAGCGTGGTCCTGCGGTCGCGTGATCGCGGTGAAATTTTCGCGACATGTCCGCCTCAGCAACATTCGGCATCGAGCGCACTAAGACGCTCAGCGCGCTAGTCGCGCTGTTCACGATCGCCGTGCTTGCATCGACGCCGGTCGACCTCAACGGACAAGTCACGCTCGCAGTTGCAACCGCCTGCGTTTTCGTCACGATGACGTGGGTTCAGCCGGCGGGCGGGCCACTCCGCGTCTTTATCCTGCTGCTCACGCTGTTCACCAGCACGCGCTACATGCTGTGGCGTGCGTCCGAGACGATTCCGTTTTCGGATCCGGTGTCGCTGTTCTTTGCGCTCGCCCTGTTTGGCGCCGAACTCTACGGCTTCGTGATCTTGCTGCTGTCGATGTTCCTTTCGGCGGATGTCGCGGATCGCAGGCCCGTGCCGGCGCCGGTGGGCGCGACAAAATCGCCGACGGTCGACATTCTTATCCCCACCTACAATGAGGATGAACAGTTGCTGGAGGTGACGGTCCGGGCGGCTATGGCGGTCTCCTATCCGGCGGGACGATGCAGCGTCTACCTTCTGGACGATGGTGGCACTGTGGCCAAACGCACTCAGATGGACCCCAGGAAAGCAGCCGAGGCGGAAGAACGGCATCAACGGCTACAGCAGCTCTGCGAGCGGACGGGCGCCACCTATCTCACACGCGAACGCAATGATCACGCCAAGGCGGGAAACATCAACGCCGCGCTGACGCAGACATCCGGCGAGCTGATCCTGATTCTGGACGCTGACCATGTACCCACGGCGGATATCCTGCTTCGCACGGTCGGGTACTTCCTGGCGGACCCCAAACTCTTCCTGGTGCAAACGCCGCACTTCTTCCTCAATCCGGACCCGGTCGAGCGGAACCTCGACACGTTTGACCGGATGCCTAGCGAAAACGAGATGTTCTATTCGGTCATTCAGAAAGGCCTGGATGGCTACAACGCCTCGTTCTTTTGTGGTTCGGCTGCAGTGCTCCGGCGCAAGCACATCATGGAGATCGGGGGAATTCAGGGCGAAACAATCACCGAGGACGCCGAAACCGCACTCGAGCTTCATGCGCGCGGCTATCATAGCGCCTATGTTGCGCGCCCGATGGTGGCTGGACTTTCGCCGGAGACGTTCTCGGGTTTCATCGTCCAGCGCATGCGCTGGGCGCAGGGAATGGCGCAAATCTTTTTGCTCAAGAACCCACTGGTCAAGACTGGGCTGACGCTGGCGCAACGGCTTGGCTATCTCAATTCGTGCTTCTTCTGGTTCTTCTCGCTAGCGCGTATGGCCTTCATCCTCACGCCACTCGTGTACTTGATCTTCGGCATCCAGATCTACGCGGTGGGCGTGGAGTACTTCCTGGCGTATGGTGTGCCGCACGTCATTGGCGCGCTGCTTCTCACCAGCATGCTTTACGGCGGAAGCCGATGGGTGTTCGCCTCGGAACTTTACGAGATCGTCCAGGCCGTGCATTGCTCGGGCGCGATCCTGCGGGTGTTCCGCAATCCCCGCGCGCCGACATTCGACGTGACGCCTAAGGGTGAGTCGCTCGAACGCAACTTCGTCTCGCCGCTGGCGCGGCCGTTCTACATCCTGATCGCGGTTGTCGGTCTTGCGGAAGTGGCGGGCCTTGTCCGCATGCTACTTGAACCTCAGATAGCCGGCTACATCGTCGTCGCACTGCTGTGGAACACTTTCCACCTGTTCCTGCTGATCGGCGCACTTGGCGCGCTCTATGAACGCGCCCAACGCCGCGTGTTCCCGCGCATTGATCGCGCCGCCTCCATCGAACTGTCAGGCGCCTCCGGACGGCTCAGCGTGCGCATGACGGATATCTCGGTTACCGGGATCGGCGTCGTCGCGGACGCACTGTCTGCCGAACAATTGTCGCCTGGCTCAGTGGTGCGCATCGACGCCCGTCTGCTGGGCGCGGCGTCCCACTTCCCGCTCGATCTCTACGTCCAGTCGATCGTTCGTCAAGGCGGCGAAGCGGCCGTCGGCCTCCGGTTCGAACTCAAGACCGCCGCCCAGTGGCGCACCGTCGTGGCGCTTGTCTACTCGCGCAGCCAAAACTGGCGCGCATTCCAGGACAAGCGCGTGAGCTCGCGGGGCGTCATCGGCCAGATCGGCTTCCTCGCGCATCAGGGCGTCACCGGCGCCCTCGATCACCTGACCGTCATTCGCAGCAAAGTTTTTCGCACATGAAACGCCTGTCCCCTTCCCTGCTGATGACGTTTGTCGCCACCGGATGGCTTGTCGCTCCTGCCGGCGCCCAGGACGTCTTCGCACGCAGCGCTCCGCCGAAGGCGGCCACCAGCCGCGATCTCGCGAACGGGACCAGTCAGTTTGCAGCGCCGCTCACGACGCTGCGTGCGCAACAGGGTAGCATGCGTCTTAACGGTGCTTCGGCACGCGAGGATCTCTCATTCGCGCTCGCGCCCCAGGCCGATATCAAGTCCGTCCGACTCGTCCTGCGTCATGCAACCAGCCGCGCCCAAGCCTCCACCAGCGCCCATCTGAGACTTTCGCTGAACAGCCAGTTCGCCGCCCAACTGGACGCGGCGACAGGGCTGACGGGGGCGATGGATTCAGTGTCGATCGTTGGCGGCTTCAAGCCCGGTTTCAACACGCTCGGTTTCGAGGCTGTCCAGCGCTACACGTTTGACTGTCAGGACCCGACGGCGGATGAACTGTGGACGGAGATCGATACTGAACGCTCCAGCCTTGAGGTGAGCTACCAGCGGCGCAAGTTCGCTTGGACTCTCGCCGATCTCGACCGTTTCCTGTCGCCAGGCGTCGGCGGCGTCGAACATCTCACGATCGTTACGGCAGCCGGAGAGCCGCGTCGCGCGCAACTCACCTGGGGCGCCTTGTCGGCCCAAGCCGTCACAAATCGCCTTTCGTTCAAGCTACCCGAAATCTCTCATGCCTCGGCCCGGGCGGTTTCCAGTAGCGTTACGGGATCGCCGGCCCCACGCCTTGCGCTTGCCAACCGCGATACCGACGTCATCATCGTTGGCACGTTCGCGGAAGTGGGAGCCCTGCTGGCGATTGATCCCCGTACAGTGGACAAGGAAGAGGGCTATCTCGCCGTCGGGCCCTCCCCGCTTGATCCAACGCACTTCGTGATCGTGGCGTCCGGTCACACGGACGAAGCTGTCACGCGGGCTGTCCTGGCTCTTGGCGTCACCGGCTTTCCCCTGGCCGACGCCACAAGCATGCAAATCAGCGAACAAGATGCTCCCAGAGGCTTTGCGCTCAGCGCACACGGCCCGCTTCGCACCGGCGCGACCTACACTTTCGAGCAGTTGGGCTTGGCGTCCAAAAGCACAGTCGGTGAGGAATCGGCCGCTTTCGACCTGTCGTTCGAACTGCCGGCCGACTTCTTCGCACGCGAAAAGGATGAGATCATTCTATCGCTGGACTTCGCCTATGGGGCAGGCCTTGAGCCGGGCTCCGTCCTCAATCTCTTCGTGAATGGTATATTCCGCCGCGCCGTGGCGCTGGCCCGGACGGACGGTGAAGCCGCTTCCGGATACGAACTTCGACTGCCGGCGCGCAACTTCCGTCCCGGGCGAAACACCGTTCGCCTCAGCGCCGAACTCGCCCGCGTTCAGGCCGGCGCCTGCGCGACGCGCAACAACAGGAATCTTGCCTTTGTGTTGGACGGATCATCGATGATCCAGGTTCCGAATTCACCCAGCTATGCTGAGCTGCCAAACCTCGCACTCTTGAGCGAGACCGGCTTTCCGTTCTCCGCAGCCTCGACGGCGCCGTTCGCAATCCGGGCGGCCGATCATCGCAGCGAGACGCTGGCAGCCGTGTGGACCCTCGCGGCAAAGCTCGGTCAGACTCATGGGGCGTTGTTTTCCGGCATAGACTTCGACTTTGGGGCCGAGCCGGCCAAAATCCATACGCTGATCGTGGGCGCCCGGCCCGCCGTAAGAAACCTCATCGACGGCCCAATCCGGCTTGCGCTGAACGATCCGAAATTCCCGGACGACATGTCCGGCGCCCATCTTGTGCGCCTGCGTCAACTGTCCGACCTCGGTAGCAGCGGCCTGATCGCGTCGGCGGAAAACGCGTCCCATCGCGGCCAGCTGGTGACAGTTGTAACAGCCCAAACAAGCGAGGCGCTGTTGTCATCCGTGCGTCATCTTGTCGAGCCTACGCACTGGAGTCAGCTAAGGGGCAGCGCCGCGGTTTGGCGCGAAGACCCGTCAACCGTTTCGGTCCAGCCTGTCGGCAAGTCCTTCTTCTCGGGCGACGCTTCGAGCGCCGACCGCGTCGCACTGCAGAATGGGCAATCGCCCTGGCGCTGGGTGCTGACGCTTGGAGGCCTGATTTTCGCCGTCGCCGTGGTTCTGGCCGGCATCGCTCACTACATGCGGCGACGGAACCGGGCACAGTGACGATCCATTTGCCTTTCCTGCGCGGTTTGCGCCAGCTTGTCGTGGTCGCTGTTGCTCTCGCAATCGCGCCGCTAGCTGGCGCGCAGGCCGTAATGGAGGTGAACGTCACGCGCCTCGGGATTCCGGACGAAACGCCTGACGCAGCCCGGTCGCCGGATCAACCGCAAAGGCTTGCACCGGCCTCGCCCGCGAGGGAATCGCTTCGCGCGATATGGAACACGCTGGCGACTGGCGACTGGCACATGGCGGAAACCCAGGTGCTCAGCCTGCGCACGCGCTATCCCGCCTGGCGACCGGATGACAAGCTTTTGGCGGCGATCACCCGGGGCCAGCGTGACAGCGGCCTGCGTGATGCCTTCGCCACCCGGACCTGGACACAGGTGCTCGCGCTCGCGCCGGAAGCGCCCGCATGCGAAGATGACTACGCCATCTGGCTGCGTAGCGAAGCGCTCACCGCCCTCGAACAGCAGAAGCCGCTTCTTGCCTTTCACACCTACCTGTTTGCGACGTGCAGCACGCCAGCACAGCGCTCCACGAACGTCGAGCGTGCGGCGCGCCAGCTGAATCTTGACGGCCTGGATCGGCTGCTGGCTACGGCGACGGCCCCAAACCATTCGCCGCCGGCTCCAGCAGAGCTGGCAACGCTTCGCGACGCGCGGCATGAGGCCCAGTTAAAGCAGGCGATCGCAGGCAAGGCCTGGTCAGACGCGGCGATTCTCGCGTTCGACTCCGGCCGTCATGATCTTGCCCTCACCGCCGGCTGGGCGATCCTGGAATCGGACGCAGCGCTGGCGCGCGCGCTCTTTCACGAGGCAGCCAAGCTCGGTCCAGACCAGGAGGCAAGGCTTGGCGAGGCGCTGGCCGGCTTGCGCCTGAACGATCCCGCACCGGGGCTGGCGCTTCTCGCGCTCGATTCCAACGTCACTCGCCCGGATGATATTCAAACTCGCCAGATCTCCGTCGCTGCGGACGCCCTTGTACTCGCCGCCGCGCAGGCCCGCGCACACAAGGACTGGAACGCGGCCGAGGCGTTCGCTGCGCGCCTGCGCGACCTCGGCGTCGGGTATTCCAGTGATGCCGATCGCATTGTTGGAGAAACACTGCTTGACCGCGCGACCGGCGCTTTCGAAGCGAGACGGTTCCGAGACGCATTGGGATGGGCGCAGCAAGCGTCGGCTTATGCCGGCGTTGCTCGACCCGCACGGATGCGTGAGGCCTGGACACGCCTTGAGCTTGGAGAGGCTCGGTCGGCGGAACTCGCGTTTCGCGATCTCTACGTCCAGTCCGCCGATGCGGAGAGCGCCGAGGGCCTTGTGCTGGCCGCTGCACGCGAGGATCGCCTCGACGAGTTGACGACGCTCGCCAGCGCAGGGCAAGGCCCGCTTGCGCCCGCGCTCGTCAATGGGCAGGCAGACGCCGCGATCGCGCGGAAGGACTTTGCGACAGCGCAACGCCTGGCGCCATCGCGGCATCAACGGCTGGCTGGTGTTGGCGCGCCATGGGTCGAGCAGACAACCACCGCCCGCCTGCCCCGCAACTCAGCAGGCGATGGGCGGTTCGAGGCGCAGGCGGTGCGTGTTTCGACCGGCTTCGCCTACGGCGGGTTCTTGCTGGAAGCCGGCGTTACCGGCCTGGCGCTCGACTCCACCCTTGGCGGCAGGACTGAGCACGCCCTTCCCTATTTCGCCGCAGGCACGGAAGGCGCCATGCGACTGTCTGTCCAGATCGCCGAGGCGCCAGGCCGCGCAATCGGCGGAGCGCCGCTCGTCGCCGAAGCATCCATTGAAAGACGTGCAACGTGGTGGTCCGTGGCAGCGCGCGCCTTCGCCACGCCCAAGGACGACTCGGCGACCTCCCTGGCAGGGCGGCGTGATCCGGCGGGAGGCGCAGGCTGGGGCGCCGTGATCGAGACAGGTCTTGAAGCGCGATCCAGCATCGCGCTTGCCCCCGGGGTGCGCGTTACGGGCGGCGTGCTTGCATCGCGGCTGACAGGATTGAACGTCGCCAACAATGATCGCGTGCGTATCGACATCGGTGGAGCACAGACGCTGGATGCGCCGGGTTTTGACTACATCGCCACCGGCCCGTTCTACCAGTTCGACAGCTATGCAAGGAACACCAACTTCGAGACGCGGGGCCATGGCGGGTACTTCAGCCCTCAGGAGTTCCATCGCGCCGGCTGGTCGCTGAACCTCCAAACCGCCGAGATGCAAGACTGGATGCTGCGCCTGGATGGATCGCTTGCCTATGAGATGACGCGGCAATCTAGCGCCCCTGTCCTGCCCTTGCAGAATCCTTTGGGCGCGCAGTTTGCATCAAGCGCGTCCTCCAGTGTCGCTGGCGCGGTCCGCGCTGAGGCCGCCTATCGCGTCAGCGCGAACTGGACGGTCGGCGGATGGGCCGCCGCCAATGCCTCGACCGCCTACAGCGACGTGCAGCTCGGGCTTTCCTTGCGGTTCACGCCGGAAGGCCGGCGATCCGTTGTAAGCGGCGACTTTGCCGGCCATGGCCGCGGGATCTGGTGACGCCATGCAGCCATCCACCGCCTCGCAACTCTCGCAGCCGCCGCCAACAGCTTTTGTGCGGCGGGTCAGCGATCTTGCCGATCCGAAGCTGATCGGCGCCCTCCGGCGCGCGGGCGGCATCGGCCTGGCGATCGGTTTGGTGGCGCTGTTCGCCGTGATGTCACAGAAGACGCACGAGGTTGACCGGAGCCGGCTCGCGGTCGCCGCACAGTATGGCGCCACGCAGATCGAGGCAATTCTGGCGAGGGCTGAAACCGGCGTCCTCAAGCATCGCGCCGCGCTTGACGCAGCACTTGCCCCAAACGCGACAGACGTGGAACGGCTGGCGGCGCGCCGGGCCATCGTGGAAGCTGCGGCTGACTCACCGATCCTCGGCGCGACCATTCTTGACGCTTCCGGGTCGGTTGAGCTCGATGTCGGCGCGGTCGATGCAACGGGCTTCGGCCCGGTCATCGCGCCCTTCCGGTTTGAAGACGCACGCCGCATCGACCAGCGCGCCCGTCTCATGCCTGCGCCTGAGCGCAACGCACTCCTTCTCGCCATACCGATGGACGCGCCTTCTCCGCGCACGCTGGTTTTGGCGCTTGATGCCAGCGTGTTCACCGACAGTCTCGTGCTTGCGCGCAACACAGCCGCCAAGGCGCCTCTTGCCTTTCTGTCCGACAGGGATGGCCGCCTGATCTTGGCGTCGGGCGCAGACGTCTCGCGAACGCGCGTGGTTGTTCCAGCAATGCCCGCGGAACATCAGTCGATCGAGGACATGGCTGTTTCCGAACTCGCCCGCGAGTCGGACGAGAGCAATTCGGAAATGGCATCTGCGCCGCTCGCAAGCGGACAGCTGGCGGTTCATGTCATCGGCGCAAAAGTCGATGTATGGCGCTTGACTCAGGAGAACTGGCAAGTCTTGGTCGCTGCATTCGCCCCCATGTTGCTGGCGCTGATCCTAGCGGTTTCCATCGTGCAGAATGAATGGCGACGACGCGATCGACGGGCTAACACATCCGCCGATGCCGTAGCGCGAGCGGAGATCGCGGCCGATCTTCTCGATGCTGGCGTCCTCGAATGGCGAATTAGCGACTCAGGCCTTTCGAGCTCCGAGGGCTGGCGCACGCTGTTCGCCGAAGGCGCAGCCGTCGCTGATGAAGACATCTCGAACTGGTTGAGCAGAATCCATCCTGATGACGAGGCTGCCGCGCGCCAAGGCTACCAGAGCTTGCAGGATGGCGAGCGTGACACACTGAGCCAGATGCTACGGGTACGCGGCTCGTCGGGAGCCTACATCAAAGTACAAGAACGAGCGCGCGTGCGCCGCGGTCGAGACGATAAACCGGTCCGGATCGTGATGGTTCATACCTTGGTCCATCGCGATCCGCTGACCGTCCGCGAGTGATCCGGCGCGCTGACAGCTCAACTGAGAGAACTGTCAGGGTAACTGGGTGAGGTTTTGCTGGGCTTTCGGCGAGCTTGCAGCAACTACGCCGCCGCCCTGCTCAAGACAGATTCCGAGCGCGCGCGCAGAATCCACGCGGCGCGATCTCAATGACCGCTAGGGCTCAGGCCAAAGGATCGAAAGCTCAAAGTCAGTATGCGAGTGCGATCGAAAACCTCGAGATGATCCTGAGGAGCCAACCCGTGGTCACGCGCTGGCGGCCTTGGAAATTGGCGTCGGCGCTAGCGCGCTTAATATCGGCTCTAAAACCTTGACCTTTTTGCGCGCGAGCGGCCCGCTATACTCTTGGAAACATGAGGCTGGCAACCAAGACGCGGGTTTTGAAGCGGTTGCGGTCAGCCGTTCAAGCGGTACCCGGCGCCCCGAACTGTCTTGATGACATCGCGCACGCCGGCTGCATCAAGTTTTCTTCTGAGGCGACTAATCGCATGCTCGACGGCCGCAGGAGCAATTTCGTCGCCGCCCATTTGGTCGAGCAGCGATTCGCGACTGAATACGCGCGCTGGTGCTTTCAGGAAAACGGACAACAAGACGATATCCTGGGCCGTTAAATCGATCCCATGACCATCGACCAACGCTTCATGGCGCGTCAGGTCCAGTACCAGGCGACCAAAGGAAAGTGTCCGGGGCAGCGGTTGCTTCGGGCGTCTGAGCAGCGCTCGCGCCCGGGCAAGAAACTCCTCGATCGCGAATGGCTTGGTCATGTAGTCGTCCGCGCCAGAGTCGAGCCCCTGCACGCGATCACCCGTCGCGCCGAGAGCGGTCAGAAACATCGCAGGCGCGATAACCCCTCGCAAACGGAGCATCTTGAGAACACTCAAACCGTCCAGGCCTGGAAGATTCCGATCAAGTACCAGCAAGTCGAAATCACGTGTGAGGGCGAGCTGCAGCGCCTCTTCACCGTTGCTCACGCCGTAAGCTAAGAACGTGTCCTGTTTGAGTCCCGCGAGGATAAACGCCCTCAGCAGGTCATCGTCTTCGGCAACTAGGATGGATCCATTCAAATTTTGATCCCAACGACGGGCTGAGAGGCGTTTGCGAGCATAGCGCGTCAGATTGGCGACAGACAACGCTCGGGATGGCCAATCAGCCCCTAGCCCCGGCCAACCCAGCGTCGTCTTTGTTGAGTACGAGTTATCGTCGGGGAAACGCCGCGTCGCCGGCCGCACCATCGTGATGCGGCCGGCGTTCGTCGTTAGGAGCTATGCTGCGCGGACCATGCTCTCGACGGCCCTGAGCAGCGGTTCGAAGCTTTGAGAATCTGGGGCTCTTCCCGCCGATATCGCGCTTTCGATCACTTGCGCCGCCTGGCCGGCTTCGACATAGCCAAACGTCCCAGCAGTTCCCGCAAAGCGATGAACCAGGGCGAACAACTCCTGCGAGACCACGCCCTCTTCGCTCGCGACTGGCTCGTTCATTCGTTGCAAATCGTCGCGACTGCGGAGAAGAAACCGACTGCGCAACGAGGCCATTACATCCAGTTGACCTGACGCGTCCGATTTGGCGTCGGTCCTCGCTTGCGCCCATTTGGTGATCATGACCGGGAGGCTTTCCGCGGTGATCGGCTTGGGTAGGTAGTCGTCCATTCCGGCTTCCCGGCACGCCGCGATCTGGTCCGGCAACGCCTGAGCTGTCATGGCGACAATGGGAAGGTTGCTACGGTTAGGGATCGCGCGAATCAGGCGAGTTGCCGTCAGCCCGTCCATGCGAGGCATCTGCACGTCCATAAAGACGATGTCGTAGTGTTGAGTCTGAACAAGCGCTGTCGCCTCCTGCCCATCGGACGCCAGATCAACCAGATGTCCTGACGTCGCCAGAAAAGCTACCGCGAGTTCCCGGTTGAGGTCGACATCATCCACAACAAGGACCCGCAGTTTTTTGCCGGGAGCGACAACAGCTGGCGGCGCGTCACCGAGCGGTCTTGGGATCTCCGTGGAGCGCGCAATAGGCAGATTCAGCTCGACCCAGAATGTCGTCCCCTCCCCGAGGAGAGATTCAACGCCGATCTGCCCCTTCATCAGGTCAACAAGGCCTTTTGTGATCGCTAATCCCAAGCCGCTTCCGCCAAAACGTCTGTTGATCGAGGAGTCGATCTGCGAGAATCGAACAAAAAGTTGATCCAGACGATCTCTGGGAATTCCGATGCCGGTATCGCGCACCGTGATCCGGAATGCTTGATAATCCCGAACGGATGGAAGTGTGTGAACCGAAATCGCAACGCTGCCCTGATCCGTGAATTTTACGGCATTGCCGATCAGGTTCAGGAGAATCTGGGTCAGTCTCGTGTCATCGCCCACCAGATATGGCGCGAGGGTTTCGTCCAGTCGCGTTTCCAGTCGAAGGTTTTTTGCATCAGCTTGCAAGGTGAGCGAGTCCACGCAACGGCAGATTGTCTCGCCGACCGAAAACGGTCGTTGCTCAAGGCGGATACGGCCTTCGTCCAGAGTGGAAAAATCAAGAATGTCATTGACGACCGTCAGCAGGCTGCGGCTCGACATTGCAACGAGATCAACATGCCTTCGCTCGGCTTGCGGCAGCGCGGCGCTTCCGGCCAGCAGTTGCGTGAACCCGATAATGCTGTTGAGAGGTGTCCGCAGTTCATGGCTCATATTTGCGAGAAATTCCGCCTTAGCCTCCGCCGCCGCCTCTGCCGCCACACGAGCCTCGGCCAGCGCTTGCTCCAGCTCCTTCCGCGCTGTCACGTCGCGAGCCGAGTCCTGAATCTCGCTCGGCCTCCCCGCTTCGTCGAAAAGAATTTTGGGAATTCCTTCCAGCCAGATGATCCGGCCATCCTTGCGTCGCGCGCGAAACGTGTACGGCCGTGGCGGTGCGTTCGGGCCGTCGGAGATGAGTTTCGCAAAAAAGCCCTCCACGTCCTCCAAATCTTCACGGTGGGTATGAGCCATGGTCGTTGTGCCCAGCATTTCCTCTTGGCTAAATCCCATGACCGTTTCACAACTGGGACTGACAAAACGAATGACGCCGTTCATGTCCATGCGCGCAACCATGTCACGCGACGTTTCCGCTATGGCTCGGAATCTGTGCTCGCTCGCGCGGGGTGCTTCGGTTGCGGTGTGCGCCGCCAGGTTGGCGTCCCGAAGCTCATCCTCGAGCTGACGCCTTGTCGTCACGTCGCGATAAGTGGTCACGACTTCAACTGGAGCCCCGTCGGCATCGCGAATGATACTTGGGTTACCTTCCAGCCAGAGGACGGCTCCATCAGTGCGCGGAACACGAAATTCCCTGCGAATTGACCGATCCGGTTCGGCGCCGCTGAACAGATCTTCCAATGTCTTGATGGCGAACGCGCGATCTTCCGGCGCTGCGAAATCGATCGTCGAGCGCCCTACCGCCTGTTCGGGTGTGATGCCGAGGATCCCGCAAGCGGGCGACGCGTAGGAGATAATTCCGCCCTTGCCCAACCTGACAACGATGTCGGTTGAATAATCAGCTAGCGCTCGATAACGATTTTCGCTTGCGCGTGCTTCAACTCCTGCACGCTCAGCTTCTTCTCTTGCCGCACGCAGCGACGCGCTTGCGCGCGCGCGTTCGGCCAGCGCCATTGCAACCGGAAGTGACGTTAGGGTCATGACCGCCAAAAAGCCCTGAAGCACGAGAACGCGGTCGGTCTCGGACCCAGGGATCAACTGAGTAGGCCCGTAGCCAACAACGGATGCCCAGATGGCTACGCAAGCGGTTACAAGTATGGACATCGCCGTGGCGGTAAGTCCGCCACGGAAAGTCGCGAGAATCACGACTGGGTAAACCAGAAACAGCAGTGGATAGCTTCGCTGGCCAAAGACGGCAAAAAGAACCGTCACGAGAATGGCGACGCCAAGTCCCCACTCCGTGAAAGACCTGCGCGGAAACACTCCTTCGGCGCGTGTAGAACCGACTACCAGAAGGGCTGGCGTAAAAATCAGCATCCCTAATGCGTCAGCGGCAAACCAGACGCCCAACGTCTCTAAAAAAGTAGCCTTAGTGGTCAGGACGCAGGCTGCGATTGCGGCGGATGCCGCTGGCGCGATCCCGCCAGCAATAAATACGAAGCGAAGAAGTGAGTGCGGGCGTGAGATATCGAACGTCGCGCCCTTGGGGCGGAGGAAATAAATACAGACTGCCATTTCGACGACGTTAGCGAGCGTAAGGGCCAGGCCGTTGAAGACCGTGTCGCCCATAGCGAGATCAACGGCCACATTACTGGCGGCGCCGATGGCAATCACGACCGCGGGAGATGCGCCTGGCCAGCGAAGGATGATCGCAAGCAGGAGCGCATTCAGAGGCCAAATGGACGCCACACGGCCTGCGTCCTGCGTGAACTGATGACTTAGAAAAACAACCCCTGCCGACAGACCTGCAAGACACAGGGCAGAAGCAACTGTGCCTGCGCTGATCTCCATGGCGCCAAACCATGGAGTTTGGGGGCGTGAAGCGTCCTGATTAAAATTCCGCATGCGTGCGATCCGGCTATCTCTGTCAAACTGTATCAATTTGCACCGCACGACTACCGGCCTGCCCTGAGCGAGCTTCACAATTGATCATGAGCTCGCGGGTGGATCGCCGCTACGAGTCGAGAACTCGCTCTCGCCGCCGGGGCCACTTAAGAGGGCCCCGCCAGGACCAGCAGGCGGCGTTCCGCCAATCGGAACGTGTCGCGCTTGCCGGCGGCGCTGAAACGCAACCGCAACTCTTTAACGCAGATGGCCAGGATCACATGGCTTTGCGACCTAGCCCTCAACTTTAAATTCTCGCGCCCTCGCGAAGTCGGCTTCGGACCGCAACGCCGTGAGCATTATTACAGGAATTCGCCTGAGAATCGGATCTGCCTTGAGAGCCACGAGAACTCCGAAGCCATCGAGCACCGGCATGTTTGCGTCGAGAAGAACTAGGTCAGGAACGCGTTTCTCGATCACCCGGAGCGCCTCTCTGCCGTCGTGCGCCACTCTGGTTTCGTCACCGTCCGGCTGGAGAACCGCCACCGCAAGCTCAGCAAGCAGGACGTCGTCATCCACGACGAGAATGTAGCCGCGGCTCATGCGACCGCTCTCAACTTTCTCCAGGATACTGCGCCCCCTAACTGAACGAAGAAATAAGCACGCGAATCTCGCAGTTTGCTCGCAGAATTGAGAGCGGCGCTGCAAGCGTTTTTTCACGCCGCTGTGAGATGGATGCGCTTGATCACGAGAGCCTCGCCATGCCGAACAAAACGAATCCGACCAATCGCGTCATACTCGTAGCAGACGATGACCCGCTGCTAGTCATGCTGCTTGAGCATCACCTGTCAGCGGCTGGATATCGCGTGGTCTCCGCCCCTGATGGCGAGGCCGCCCTCGCGCTGCTCGACTTGGAATCACCTGATGCGATGATTCTCGATCAGATGATGCCCGTGATGGGCGGTCTTGAGGTGCTGCGTCACCTTCATGCTGAATCTCAGTTACAGCAACTCAAAGTTCTGATGCTGACGACCCTGAAGGGCGAAGATCATGTCATCGGCGCCCTGCGATTGGGCGCGTCTGATTTTCTCACCAAGCCTTTCAGCCCTAATGAGCTTGTCGCGAGGATCGAAAGACTCGTTCCGCGGGCGGCGGCATGAACGACCTGCTCAAACTGTCTGCGCTAGTCGCCATCTACTCAGTCTGCGCGCAAGGAGCATCGGCCGATCCGGCTTTACGGATTGATGCTGGCGTCAGCCAGAGCAGGCTGTCGGGCGGATTGCAGGACTGGCGCGAGACTTTCGTCGCCATCTCGCGCCCGTTCAAGGACGGATGGGCGACGGCCTTGAAGGTCGAGGAACAGGAACGCTTCGGAAAGCATGATCTTTATTCGGAACTGAGAATCGATCGAACACTGCCGCACGGATCGTTCTACCTTGCGGCCGGTGGGGCGACTGAAGCGGACTTCCGGCCTGAATTCGGCCTGAAGGTGGGCGGCGCGATGGACCTGGCGGCTCGGGCGGACGTAACGCGCCTGACGCTGGATGCTGACGCATCGCGGTTCGCTTCGGGCGATATCTATGCACTGAAGATTGGTCTCGATCATCTCTTCACTGCTGAAGGTCTGCGAGGAGGCCTCCAGGCTGTCGCCGTGGGTGAGCGCGGCGGGCCGGCGCTGATGGGCTTTGTTCTTCGCGCCGACATACCCCTGGCGCCACAGATCCATGCCCGGATCGCCTATGTTGAAGCGCCGGAGACGACAGAGGGAATCGTCACACGTGTTCAGGGATGGACAGCCGGCGTTCGTTTCGATGCGAGCGACACACTGCTCTTTCGACTCGACTTAACCCGCGAGGATCGAGGCCCGTATGATCGGGAAGAGGTGTCGGCTGGCGCGGCATACAGATTTTGACATGAACCTGCTCAGCTTCCTCTGGACTCTGTCCGTGTCGCTCGCGTCTGTGTCCTTTTTTGGCCTGGCGATGATACTGATCGCGCGGCCCTTTGGAGCATGGCGCGACAGGCGCATCGCCCGCGCCAGAGCCGGCATTCTTCAAGTCCTGATGAAGTCGAGCATATCAACGCGCGTTCTTCGGCGGAGCGTTAGGCGAGCAGCAAGGCTCGACGCGCTTGCGCCATTGGTTCTCGAGGTGCTTGGGTTGGTTCGCGGCGAGACCCGGAAGGATTTTGTCGAAGATCTTACCAGAGCGGGAACCGCGGAGGCCCTGCGCCGGCGCCTGCAGGATGGCAAACCGCAGGATCGTCAATGCGCAGCAGAGGCTCTCGCCGCTTTTGCGCCCGGCGAGTCGGAGGCCGCGCTTCAGCAAGCGTGGTGGGACTCGCATCCGGACGTGCGCTTCGCAGCCATGCGTGCCTCGATCCTGATCGGAGCGCCACCCGCCTTTTCCGACATACTGGCCATTGCGGGGAATGCCGCGCCGCGCAACCGCGCGCGGGCTCTCGCACTAACCAAACTGATGGCGGAAAAATTCCCACGCAACGGCCGGCATATTCTGGTGCTCGCCGACACTCCAATCGCAACGCGCGTCGCCATCATAGAGGGGCTTGCCGCCAACCTGGATCAGGGGGCATTCGATGCGCTAATTGCGATCGCAGATGACGCGGCGCCTCAAGTCCGAGCAGCCTGTATTGCCGCCATTGCACAACGACCCGGAGTGGCGAGCGATGAGCTTGTCATGCGAGGATTGGGCGATGCCGACTGGACTGTTCGTGCGAGCGCCGCTTTGGCGGCCGGCCGGGTTCGGCTCGCTAGGGCGGAACCAGAATTGCGCGCACTGCGGCATGACGAGCATTGGTGGGTCCGCCTGCGCGCGAGCGAAGCACTCCTGGTCCTGGAGTCGGCGGACCGAGACACGGTCGCAGCATGAGCCCATTTCCGAACCTCGCACTGGCCGGTATCGAGTTAACCGCGTTGGCGCTTGTACTGCTTGCCAGCGTACAGAACGGACTGCACGTCGTGCAACTCGTCCTCGCGGCGCGCGCCCTGCGGGATGATCCGCCCCAACCGCGCTCCGAACTTGTCTGGCAACGCACTTCGGAAGAAGCACCCTCCATCAGCATCCTCGCCCCCGCTTACAACGAAGCAGAAACAATTGTCGAAAGCGTGCGGTCTCTGCTGCTGCAACAGTACCCGTCCTTCGAAGTCGTTGTCATCAATGATGGATCCACTGACGGAACGCTCGAAGTTCTACGAGATGCGTTCGGGCTTGAACAGGTTCGACGCGATAGCGCAGCTACCCTTTCGCACACGCCCGTCCGAGGCCTGTTTACCTCGCGCCTGCAGCCTGCCCTACTTGTGATTGACAAGGAGAATGGCGGCAAAGCCGACGCGCTGAATGCGGGCCTTAATTACACCAAAAACGCAGTCTTCTGCTCGATGGATGCCGACTCGATTCTCGAACCGGACGCGCTGCTACGCGCCGTGCAGCCGTTTATCGCCGACCCGGAGCGTGTCATCGCTGCGGGCGGAACCGTTCGAATTGCGAATGGATGTCTGGTCGCCGGTGGGCGCGTGAAGCGGTATCGACTTCCTCGAGACCCACTCGCCCTGCTTCAGACCGTCGAGTACATGCGCGCGTTTCTCATGGCGCGATTGGCCTGGAGCCGTGTTGGAACACTTACGATCATTTCCGGCGCCTTCGGGTTGTTTCGTCGGAGCGCTGTCATCAAAGCGGGCGGCTATGCGCGCGGTCTGGTTGGAGAGGACATGGAACTTGTCCTGCGCCTGCACCGCCTCCAACGCGAGCAGAAGCGCGAGTACAAAATAGCCTTCGTTCCTGAGCCCGTTTGCTGGACGGAGGCTCCGGAAACCCTTAAATCGCTGTCTCGGCAGCGCAGACGATGGCAACGCGGATCACTTGAGGCCTTCGCACTGCACCGGACCATGCTGTTCAACCCGCGCTATGGCCGCATAGGTTTCGCTGGACTGGGGGGCGTCCTGGTTGTCGATGTCCTCGGACCGGTCGCCGAGATTCTCGGATACCTATTGTTGCCTACATTCTGCTTGCTCGGAGTCTTATCGGTCGAATTCCTCTTGGCCTTTCTGGCGGTCAGCATCGTTTTCGGCATCGCGGTCAGCGTCGGCGCCCTCGTACTGGAAGAGCAGCAACTGCGACGAGCGTCGCAGAGCCGTGACCTATTGGTCCTCGCCGCTTGGGCAGTTGTCGAGAATTTGGGATACAGGCAGCTCAACTCAGTGTGGCGGCTGATGGGCTGCTGGGACTGGCTGCGCGGCGGTCGCGGCTGGGGTGAAATGCAGCGCAAGGGCTTTGCCCGCGCCTGAATCGTGCCACAGGGTATACTACCAATCCGCCGCCGCCGGGTCTCTGCTCATTTGTTGGAGCTTCGCAGCGGATCCGTTACCGCAACTCGTAATTGTACCGGTAAGTCATGTTCTGGCGCGAAGGCCACCCCAATGTAGGCGTCCGGCCTGCCTGAGGGGCGCGCTCGGCTTCGCCGGCGTCCAAAGATGACCTCTATGCCGCCATGGCGTCAGCTGAATGGGCTATCGGTACCTGCGGGCCCAAGTCGACGTCCGGATCGCTGCCCGCACGTTGGAAATCTTCCTCAAGGGCGAGCGGATCGTAGCGCATCGCCGCGAAGGCACATGTGGCCGGCACAACACCCAGCTCGATCACATGCCGGAGAACCATCGCGCCTACGCCGACTGAACGATCGAGAGGGTCACGGCGGACGCCAACGCGATCGGCGGCTCGCAAGACGGGCAAATCATGTCTTGGCACGAGCGCCGAAGCTTACCGCGCTACTCCGCAAGACTTGGATGCCAGAAAATCTCCCTTCTCACGATTTTTGAACCGGCGCTGGTTGACACTCGACCGACTAGACGCTCGTGAAAACTGAGAGTTTGGCGCCTGGTGTTAACCATTCCGGTGCAGCCTCATCCTCAAAAAAGGAATTGACGTGCAAGACGAAGACGAGCGGCTCGCAGAGGTCGAGCACTTCCAGCCGCGGGATACCGCCTCCACGCCTGCGCTGGACCGGCTCGCGCAACTTGCGGCAAGCCTGTTCCGGGCGCCAATGGCGGCAGTCAGTCTCGTAGATGGCGACCGGCAGTGGCTGAAGGCGCGCTGCGGCCTCGACCTCACCAGCACGGCTCGTGAGCACGCGCTCTGCTCGCACGTGCTGCCACTTGGTCCGTCAGGAATACTCGTCGTGCCCGATGCGGCGCAGGACGCTCGCTTTGCCGCCAACCCGCTGGTGACCGGAGCGCCGTGTATCCGTTTCTACGCCGGAGCGGCATTGACGTCGCGACAGGGACACGTTCTCGGCGCGCTTTGCGTCATCGACAGCCGGCCACACCCAGAGCCCGATAAGGACAGCCTGAACCAACTGCGCGTGCTCGCAGACGCTGTTGTGGATCTTCTCGAACTGGAGCGCATCGCCCGCGCGCAGGACGAGCAGGTGAACCTCCTGAAAATGGCCGAAGGCGTTAGCGGAATGGGTCACTGGCGTCTGGATCTGCGCTCCAAGCGTGTGGTCTGGTCAAAGGAAGTCTACGCCATTCATGGACTATCTCCGGATTCCTTCGACCCGAGCCTCGACAGAGCGGTCGACTTTTATCATCCGGATGATCAGCCCAAGGTTCACGCAGCGCTCGATGAAGCTATTTCGAGCGCGGGGCCGGTAGGCTTTCAGCTACGCCTGCGGTGCGCCGATGGTGACGTGCGCGACGTTGTTGGCCGCTCGCTCTGCGAACGCGACAGGTCGGATACGCCGGTCGCGGTCTTCGGCGTGTTCCAGGACATCACCGAACACACGCGCGCGCTTGCCGCCGCCCGACGAAATGAGGAGCGATATCGCCTGCTTGCGGAGAATATGGCGGACGTTGTAACGCGAATCCGCCCCGACGGATCGAGCAACTACATTTCTCCTGCGATCGAACGGCTGCTTGGCTATCGTCCCGAGGAGATGGCGGGCCGTTCGGCGCAGGATTTTGTCCACCCCGAGGATCAGGCCGCGGTTGTTTCCGTTTTCGCGACGCTTTGCCGGAGCGAGGCGCAGCGCACAATCGAGGTCAGGGCCGTCAGGAAGGATGGCGCGCTTCGCTGGGTGGAAGTGAGCTTCCGATCCATGCCGATGGAGAAGGGAGGCTTCGAGATCGTCGCTGTCATTCGCGACATCACAGCGCGCCGGGAGCTTGAGAGCGCCGCGGCCGAACGCGAACGCCTCTACAGACTGCTGGCAGACAACAGCGTCGACCTCATCAACCGCAGCAGTCTTGACTGCGAGATTCTCTATGTTTCACCATCTGCCCGCGAGCTTACCGGCTATGAGCCGGACGAGCTGATCGGACGCAAGACAACGGACCTGATCCATCCCGAGGACTGGCCCTATGTCCGTCGCGCCTACACGAAACTGGTTCATTTCGGCCATGCGGCGCGCGTTGAGCCGATCACGTATCGGATGATCTGCAAGGATGGCGCGCATGTCTGGGTTGAGGTCGCGCCAAAGCTGGTCTGGGACGGCGATAAGCCGATCGAGTTTGTCGATGTGGTTCGTAACATCTCCGCGCGCAAAGCCGTAGAGCAGGAGCTGGTCGAGGCGCACAAGGCCGCGGAGGCGGCTGCCGAAGCCAAGGCGCAGTTCCTCGCCAACATGAGTCACGAACTGCGCACACCGCTCACGAGCATTCTCGGGTTCACCAAACTCCTTGCAGAACAACCGAACCATTCCGAGCTCTCGGCCCGGTGCCTCAAGCATCTTGATGTGGCCAGCCGCGCGCTCCTGAGTACGGTCAACGACATCCTCGACTTCTCCAAGCTGGAAGCCGGTCAGGTCGCGATCAGCCCGGTCGCGACAGACGTGCGTCAGTTCTTCAGGATGACGCTGGACCTGCTGTCGCCCCAGGCGACAGCAAAAAACCTCGCGCTGCTGCTCGACATTCACGCCGACGTGCCTGTCCTGCTGGCAATCGACCCGGACCGGGTCCGCCAGATCGTGCTCAATCTTGCCGGCAATGCGATCAAGTTCACGGCTGCAGGAAACGTTGCGCTGTCAGTCGCTTACGACGCAACCACCGGCCAGCTGAGCTTCGCTGTGACAGATACGGGCACGGGAATACCGTCTGACCGACTGGGTCTGCTCTTCCAGCGCTTTTCGCAGGTGGACGGCGGCAATGCACGCACAAATGGCGGTACGGGACTTGGTCTTGCCATCTGCAAGGAGTTGACCGAGCTCATGGGCGGCCGCATTGGCGTTGACAGCAAGCTTGGCGCCGGCAGCCGCTTCTGGTGCACGATCAATGCCGAAGCGGTGGCCGCCTCGGGCAATAATGAGCTCGACGAACGGCCAGGCCGCCTTTCGGGGATCCGCGTGCTCGTGGCTGACGATCATCCGCAACACCGGGAACTCGCAATGACGATCCTCAAGCTTGCCGGTTGCGAGATCACCGAGGCACGGGACGGATTTGAGGCGCTGACACTTTCCATGCGGACGCCGTTTGATGTGATGCTGATCGACATGATGATGCCGGGCCTGACTGGAATCGAGACGCTTAAATCTATTCGGCGTAGCCGCGGACCGAACGACACAACACCCGCCCTCGCGTATACGGCCGCAGACGCCGGTGAGGCGGCCACCCTCGTCGCAGCCGGTTTCGCAGGCGTCGTCTTCAAGCCTGTTCAACCCTCACGCCTTATTCACGCCATCAGCAATGCGACGGAGATTCTTGCCCATGCCTGCTAACCGCCTCAGCATTTTCGTAGCTGAAGATGATGATCTCATCCGCGAGCTCGTGCGGACACGCCTGGAACTCGCCGGCTTTCACACACGCTGGGCAGACAACGGTCCCGAAGCGATGTCGCAGTGCAACCTCGTCAAGCCTGCCGCGCTGATCCTCGACATCAACTTGCCCGGACTGGATGGGCTTTCGATCTTGGCCCGGTGGAAGGAACGCGGGGTCACGCCGCCTCCAACTCTGATGCTGACCGCGCGCCACAATGCAGCTGACGTGAAGGAGGCCATTGCGCTTGGGGCGAAGGACTATCTGACCAAGCCGTTTAGCGACTCCATTCTCCTGTCGCGTGTCGCCCGACTGGTTCGCAGCGTAACCCCGAGGTCCGCACCGCTCCCCTCACCCGAGCATGACGACGTCTTCCTGTAGATGATTGCAAAGGTCGAGCTGGCGAAATCTTATTGGCGTCGTGCCGCTCGACTGCCGCGATCCTATAGATGATTGGTGTCCCGCGACCAGATAAAAGCTGTTGCCTGGCGCTAGCGATGGGTCGAGGGGCGGGCCATGCAGAGCATCGATAGGGTCCCTCAAAATTGTCGAATCCTGCGCCTACCTCTCGGCAAGTGTCGACGGGTAGCAACCGAAGGTCCTGGCTGTCATGCCCAGAGCCTCGGCGCGCCCCTGATGCTCTCGGGTCTCGCGGATCCACACAGACAGGTAGACCCTCTCAACTTGGCATAGGGCGCTGTCGCACTCCTGCGATCGCCCATCTTCTGGACGAATCGGCACCGTCACCGACGAGGATGATCTGCCCGCTCCTCCGAAACCACCCTCGCAGGAATTCGGGCGCCTTCGTTGAATGGGCAGTTAGCCCGGGCTGACCTCGGGGGCGGCAATTTTGCCTTGCACCGCGGACTTCAAGTCGGCGATCAGCGACAGCTTTTGTTCGGCAGCCAGCTCGGCCTCCAATGCCAACGTGTGGAGACAATCGATGTGGTCGTTGAGCAGCGTCAGGTCTGGCCTCTCCCGCACGCCAATTGCGGACAAGTAGCGGCCGAAGGACTTTGCCGCCTCGCCTAGTGCGTCGTCACTTGCCTGGTCGGTTCTTGTTTCGAGTTTCATAACCGAGAGGTAGATGGCGCGCAGCTTCTTGTAGGGCTCGGGCGGAAGTGCGCTCCGATATTCGCTCATTTTCTGGACGCAGAGTCGGACTGCCGATCGATTGCTCTCCGAACTCCAGAGAGGCCCAGCAGTAGGCGCCTCGTCAGGATCCGCTGCGCGCCGCAGGGGCCCCTTGTAGTCCTGGAGCATCACGCGCCTACGACATGGGCCAACGTACGTAGGACAATCGACAAACGGACGCGGACGATCGACAACCGACCGGATGCGCGCCATCAGCGTCTGCATCGTGAACGGCACCGCGACAACTTCATCCACCCCGACGGTGCGGGATGCTTCCAGAAACGAGCGTGTGGGAGCATCCGTCGTTAGAATGATGGACGTCTCCCGCGGCACGAAATTAAAGCCGTGCCTAATCTGCTTGGCAAAGGTCAATCCCGAAAGTCCCGGGAAATCAGCCGCCATTACGATGATCTTCGGCCTGTGCTGATCGACCAGCTGTACGAGATCCGCCTGGCTCGCCGCTTGAATCAAGTCGCGGAAACCTGCAGTCCGAAGCACTTCGGAGATCATGGCGCGAGTGTGGCGGCCCGCGTCCCCAACCAGAATGCGCGGTGGAACCGCCATCTGCGATGTCCTTCCTTGAATCAACGCGCGCCACTTGGGTATGGGTCGTTCTGATCCGCCCTCTGCAAGGACCTTACGGCGCGGGTGTTTACAAGCCTTGAAGCGCGCGACCTGTGCCGCTGCGGAAATTCCTGGACCCATACCCACTCTGGGGCATTCGTCGGCGCGCCCGTTGGTGCGCCCGTTGGTGCGATGTTACTAGTCTCCCAACCAAAAACGCACGCTCCCGCGATGCGTGCATGCCTCCACTTGCGGCAGACAGCGCAAGCTCTGACGCAGTCGCGGGCTGGCGGTTGAATCGCTCCAAGGGATCAAAAAAGGGGCCGCCGCCTTTCCGGTAGCCCCTTCTGATTTTGAGCCAAGCGATCTCTACTCAGCCGCGACCGCAACACCCGAGCTCGTCAATACGAACTTCCCAGCACGAACCGGCGTAATCAGCATGTCGGGCAGATAGCCTGCCCCTTCGAACGCCTCGCTAACCTTGGCGGCGAGTTCCTCCTTCCTGAGCTTGCCATGAGCCTTCAGCGTTGCTTCCTGCGATCGCTGCGATTGGCTGATCAATCCGGGCGCCTCGGCGAAGATCGCGAGCAGGTCTACCTTGGACAGACGTGTCCAGTACGACGCGTCCGCCTGCCAGAACTGACGCATGTCCAGATCGAGGATTTCTGCGAGCCTATCGGCCAGTAACTGGCGACGATTGTCGGCCAGCGAGCCCCTCTCATGCACGAGATCGACCGCATCCGCGACGATTACCGCGAGAACAGACACGAGGGTTTCGGCAGGCTGCATGAGGCACCAGTCGAGCACCTCGTCCTCATCGTCAGGTACATGCGCCAGAATTGCGCTGCGGGTTTCAACGAACGCTTCCAGGTCGTCGACATGCGCGGCGCTCGCCGACACACTGACGCCGGACAATTCGCTTCGGAACACGGTTCGCATGATCATCGCGGCAACGGTGACGGCCAGAGCGGTCTCCCGATCCCGCGCCAGCAGGAGACGAATCGCGCGCGCACGTGCCGTCGACAAATCGCGGATCACAGACTTTGGGAGTCCGCAAGTGTTCTCCGGCTCTGGAGATGCGACTACCTCGTCGTCAGCGACAACGTCATCACCGGTCTCTGCCCTCTCCAACCGTTTGCGGATGTCCTTGAGCTTCTTCTCGTCAGGCTGCCGGACAACGCCCAGCGTGGCATAGGCTTCACCGTCATGAGCGATCGCGATGACCACGCCAGCGTGTGCGATGAGATCCGCGTTCCAGACGCGGGCTGACTGCCGCAGGGTTTCGATTGAGGCGGCGAGCGTATCCCGTTCTTCCCAGCGTGGATCCTCCTCGATGCTGTCTTCATCCAGTGCGGCGTCGAGCGCATCCAGTTCGTGACGCAGGCGGGTCCGTTCGGCCTCTTCTGCATCCGTGTATTCGCGGCAGTCGGGCTGAAGGCGCATCGCAGCATAGCCGCCATCGGCACGGCCCTGACCAAGGCTTGTCTCGACCCATCCCCAGCCTTGCGCGACCCAGCTATCCCGTTCGCTTGCGAGCTTCTCTTCAGCCAGTTCCGCCATCAGTGCCGGATTTTCAACATAGACGGCTTCGGCGTCGAAAAGGTCGCGCACGACTCTACCACCGGCGCGTTCATAGGCCTCAAGGCCCACGAAACTGGCGAGTCGGTCAGAGGCGCGCATGCGTCCTTCCATTAGACGTGCGCGGACGGACCCTGCGTGCGATACCGGTTTGCCGAGACTGCGGAATACCGCTTCCTGCTGCGCGTGATCTTCAACGAGACAAAAGGCGCGTGCAGCTTCCAAGCTCACGTCGCCGCGCTTCCACGCCGCCTTGATCTTCGGAGACAGGCCGGCAAGCGCAAGGCGTTGATCGATATGCCGATGCGTCACGCCAAAACGCTGCGCGATCTGCTCGCGGGTCGCACCCTCCGCGACAAGTGCTGCGTAGGCATCTACTTCATCCATCGCGTCCATGGCGACACGATGAACATTCTCGGTCAGCGAGACCTCTCGACCCTCCTCCAGCGCGACGACGTTGCAGGGAACCGGAAAGTCCTTGGCGATGAGACCGTCCCTGGCGAGCTTCTTCAGCGCCATCAGACGCCGGCCTCCGGCATCGACTTCAAATCGATCTTTCTGGGCGACAACGCAGAGGTTCTGCAAAAGCCCACGTGATGAGATCGAGGCTGCAAGTGCGTCGATATCGGCTTTGCGATCCTTGCGCCGCACATTCCGGGGAGAAACGACCAGGTTGTTGAGTGGAACATACTGAAAGTTCTGAGTTTGGGCAGTCATTGGGTAAGCTCCTATGAGCATTCCCGGCAGCAGACATGCGACGCCGGGGCCGCTTGCGCGACCCCGCTCCTGGGCCTGCCGCAAGAGGCCGCTGCTCAAGGGCGAAGAGCGCAGCGTCCCTTGAACAGCGGACGCGGCAGGCCAAAAGGGGACGACGCGCGAGCGGTCCCGGCGCACAGCTCTCAGGCTCGCCCGCTCGATACTAGAATGCCACCAGCATGCTGACGCGACCGAGCACCTCATGTGCCGACGTCACGCCAAAGTATCGCCCATCGTAGGAGTCCGCCGTGTCCCCAAGAAGCATCACATCCGAAGACCCAAGGTTCCGACAACCGAGCCACGCTGGCAGCTTCTCTCCAGAACCTGATACAACCCTGGCTACGGCCACCACCGACCCGTTTACGGTAACGTCGACACCGTCACGGCAAACTATGTCCCCCTGCCCGGCAGCGATACGCTTTATCAGTAACTTGCCGGGCGGCAGAACACCTCGGTGCGCCAGGTCTGCGGCAAGAAGCTCGGACGGCAGAACGGCTACGCGATCGCCAACGTGCCAGCTCCCTTGCTCGATGCTGTAAAGCCCCAATGGCGCGCTCAGCGTCGCGTTCCACACGAGGCGGGCCGACGTGGCGCTGACTGGAATGGCAAGCATCGCGACGGCTGTTGCTGCTATGATGACAAACGCGACTCGCTTCGGAGTTGGCAAGCGGAGCTTCTTGGCGCCAGCCAATAGCCGCATCAGGCTTCATCGCCCGGAGATTGCGCGTGCCCGTTCTGGTAGCCATTGCGGCTGAGCTCCACGTCAGCTTGGGGTACAAGCGTCAGTGGCGCCCGATCATTGTTTTTGCGTTTGGGCGGTACATAGATTTCCCGGAAACAGGCGTACCGCGCCGGATCAAAGCATGACCTGATCCAGTGCAGCACGGGCGCACTCGCCTCCATGTTGCGGACACGCTCGGTGTAAGCGAGCCAGAAGCGAAGACTGGCAAGCGGCTTGATGGATGTCAGCGGCGCCAGCCGATCGTCAAACTCCGAGACGTAACTCGGCAGGGCAGCGACACCGGCACCCGAGGCGCAAGCTTCCATCAGGACCGTTCCGGCATCCGTTCCCATCGTGTTAGGCAGAATGGCGCCCCATGCAGTTGCCGCCCCTTCCCAGCACTCCGGCTGATATTCGGCGCCGGAGAGCCTCAGGCACTGATGCGACTGGAGATCGCACATCGCCTTGGGCTCGCCGTGCCGGGCAATGTATTGAGGGGCTGCGTAAGGGACATAATGCAGCCACCCCAATTGCCTGGCGACGACGTTGGCCATCAGCGGCTTTTCGAACTGGATGGCGATGTCGCCATCGCCGTCGGAGAGGTTGGGCGTGGTCGGAAGAACCTTGAGGAACACACGCACATCCGGCTGCAGCTGAAGCAATTCCGGGAGGCGGCGCGCTAGCCAGTATGTCGCGATGCCTTCACGAGCACAGATGACGAGTTCGTCGGGGCTATGCTTGCCGGCACGGTCGACAATTGCCTGCACCGTGTCAGCCATGCTGCGCGCCGAGCGCAGAATGTCCTCACCGACTGCGGTCAGCTCAAGACCCCGGTTGGAACGATCGAACAACTGGTGTCCGAGCGTACGCTCCAGGGCTTCGAGATCCTTCGACACTTTGTTATAGCTCATCGCAAGCGGGCCCGCGGCCGCATTGATGCTGCCTGTCTCGGCAACGGCCTGAAAGACCTTAAGTCGATCCCAGTCGAGTTTCGATCTCCCCCCGTTCGTCATTTTTCGACGACCCCCTGGTGAATCTTTGAGGAAGCGAAGCAACCTCGCCGCGTCCTAGCCTTGTCCATCGACCAGACAGAGCGATGCGATGAATTCGTCCCAAGCCCCGTTAAGATGTTATCCATGCAAGGCACGGACCACACAGGGGTTTTGCCACGGCGTCCGTATACGGATGTTAACAGACGCATGGTGCAACGCGGTAGCTGACAGCGCTTCCCTTGCGTCTCCCGCATCCAGTAACTGCGCTAACGCGTGGGCTTCACGGAGCAACTCTGCGCCGCGTCTACAGTACCGATCGCGCAGTCGGCGTCGTGCAGGCCAGTTCTCTAGGGCGCTCCCAACATGAGCGCTGGCAGGATCTACTGGGGCCAGATCGTCTGCGTGCTCGCAGCGTTCATCGCGAGCCTGGTCGTGACGACACAATGGACCGCGGATGCACTCGGCTACCAGTCGCAGCTTGGCGCTCCCGATATCGTCCTCTTCGGATATCCGCTCTATGCGCCCTGGAAATTCTTCCTCTGGTGGTATGCGTATGACGCCTATGCGCGATCTATCTTCGAGACCGGCGCTCTGCTCTTCCTTGCCGGCGTGGCTTTCTCCGTCGCGACTGCCTTCGGATTTTCACTCTGGCGTGCGCGGGAAGCCAAGGACTCCGCCACGTATGGCAGCGCCCGCTGGGCCACTGCGCGCGATGCCCGCAAGCTGCGGCTAACAAATGGCGATGGCGTCGTCCTCGGGGCGCTTGATCGGCAACTTCTCCGACATGACGGCGACGAACATGTACTCGTGATCGCTCCGACCAATACAGGTAAGAGCGTTGGTATATCGCTTCCGACAGGTCTGGTCTGGCGGCATTCCTATCTCGCACTCGACCTCAAGGGCGAGAACTGGAGTGTGACCTCCGGACTCCGGAAGGCATTCGGCCCCGTCTACCGCTTTGCGCCAACAACAGCCGACACCCATCGCTACAACCCACTCACACAGATCCGTCGCGGTGAGGCGGAGGTCCGTGATGCGCAGGTCCTGGCTGACATGCTGGTCGATCCAGAGGGCGCACTCCGCGAGCGCAGCCACTGGCAGCTGCGTGCCTTTGAACTGCTTGTCGCAACGATTCTCTGGACGCTCTACGCAGAGAAACGCAAATCGCTCGCACGCGTCGGCGAGTTGCTGGCCGATCCGGCGCGCCCTGTGCTCGATCTCTTCGACGAGATGTTGCGTCGCCCAATCAAAGATGGCGCGGCACATCCGGTCGTCGCCGCAGGCGCCCGCCAGCTCCTGGACATGGCTGATGCAGAGCGCTCGGGCGTTGTCTCGACCGCTCTGGGCTTTCTTGGACTCTATCGAGATCCTATTCTGGCGCGCGCAACCGAGGCCTCCGACTTCTCAATTGAGGAGCTGATAACTGGGCCCAGGCCCGTCTCCCTCTATCTGGTTGTCCCGCCCGAAGAGATGTCACGCCTGAAGGCGCTGTTGCGCCTCATGATCAACCAGATCCTGAAGCGATTAACCGAGATCGCATCGCAGAACACGGACGGACGGCGCGTCCTTCTGATGCTGGATGAGTTTCCCCAGCTGGGCAAACTGGATTTCTTTGAGCACGCCCTCGCCTACATTCGCGGGTACAGGATCAAGGCCTGTCTGGTGGCGCAGTCGCTGAACCAGCTCGTCCAGACTTATGGCGAGAACTCCTCCATTCTCGACAACGCGCATGTCCGCGTCGCGTTCGCCTGCAACGACGAACGCACCGCCCGACGCATCTCCGACATGCTGGGCGTCACCACTGAGACCCGTGCGCAGATGAACTATGCCGGATCGCGCATGGCGCCGTGGTTGGGACATACCATGGTCTCGCGCCAAGAAGTCCCTCGGCCCTTGCTAACGCCGGGGGAAGTGATGCAGCTCCCGCATGCGGACGCGCTGATCCTGACGGGCGGCGCGCCTCCCATACGCGCCAAGAAAGTGCGCTACTTTTCGGAACCCGTCTTCCAGGCGCGTCTGCTGCCGCCTTACGCGTCGCCCCGCCATTCAGCCAACGGCCTGCCGACAGCTTGGTCAAATCTGTTCGCGCCCGATACGCCGCTCTCCCCTCCCCCCAAGCCGACGGCAGCCAAACGCACATCCGCGCCGACGCGTGGCCAAAGTCACCAGGCGCTCCAGAACACGTTCGATTTCTCGACCCCCGTATCGGGTGAAGCAGCGCAAACGAACACCACGGCCTCGCAGTCAGCTGCAAACCCGTCCGACGATCTAGGCGCGGCGTTCACCGGAACGACTCTCGCGGGAACGGTTTTCGCGCTCGATCCCGATCACTTCGACACGGATGTCTGATCGTCATGTCACGCGCAAAGATAACCGCCTACATCAACCAGGATCTCGTCGCTGCTATGCGGCGTCTGGCCGTTCAGCAGGATCGCAGTTCGTCTGACGTGCTGGAAGACGCCGTTCATCGCTTCTTCGATGCGACGCGCCGGGAGGGCGAGCATCACGCGCTGATGGCGCGCCTCGACCGGATCATGGCGCGGCTTGCCTTGATCGAGCATGGTCAGGAGACACTGTTCGAACTGACGGCACACACGACGCGCTTCGTGATGAGCGTCTCACCCGACATCCCCGAGATGGACAAGGCGGACGTGAATGCGCGCGGATCGGAGCGCTTCCGCAATGTCATCGCGGCGATGGTTGCCAAGCTCCGGACCGGCCGCAGCACCCTGCGCGACCAGTTTGGTCCGATCAGCGCGCCTACCACGGCCAACTCCAGTATGGGAGCGGCTGCCGAATGAGCAACGCTTCTCCTCAACACGACGCGTCGCGTGGCCATGATGCCTCCCGCGGTCTGGCCATGCTGACGACGGCGCTCGGACCATCGATCGCCGCCATGCTGGACGCGCCTGACACGATCGAGGTCATTGCCAATCCGGATGGACGACTGTGGCTTGAACAGGTTGGCAAGGGGCGGATTGCGACTCCGCACCGGCTTGAAGCCTCAGAGACAGAGCGGGTCATTCGGCTTGTCGCAACACTGACCGGCGCCGAGGTCAATCGCGACACTCCTATTGTGTCCGCCGAACTTCCGCCCCGAGGGGAGAGGTTCGAAGGCGTCCTGCCGCCGGTTTCGCGCGCGCCGTGCTTTGCTATCCGGAAACCTGCGGGCCGGGTGTTCACACTAGATGATTATCTGGCTTCCGGCGTCATCACGCCCACGCAGGCCGCCACCCTTCGCGCCGCCGTACGTGACCATGCCAACATTATGGTCGCAGGCGGTACGGGCTCAGGCAAGACAACGCTGGCCAACGCCCTGCTCCATGAGATCGCCCAGCTCGGTGAGCGTGTGGTCATTCTCGAAGATACACGCGAGCTTCAGTGTGCAGCGGAGGATGTGGTGGCTCTGCGTACGCAGCCCGGATCGGTCTCCCTGTCGGACCTGGTGCGGTCCACCCTCCGGCTCCGACCTGATCGCATTGTGGTCGGCGAGGTGCGCGGTCCTGAAGCCCTCGACCTGCTCAAGGCCTGGAACACGGGTCATCCCGGCGGCATCGCAACGCTTCACGCCAACTCCGCACAGGCTGCCCTGTCCCGGTTGGAACAACTCACCATGGAAGTCTGCGAGACACCGCCGCGGGCGCTGATCGCGGAAGCCATCGATCTTGTCGTCTTTGTGGAGCGCGGCGGACCTGCCGGCCGCCGCATCCCGGAAATCCTCGCGCCGAAGGGCAGATTGCCCGCAGCGCCGGACCCCGCTGCGCGAGGGGGAAGCGCGCTTCAATCTACCAACAGGAGTGAACCATGAGACTGACCAAGACGCTGCGCGTAATCGTGCGCGCAGCAACCCTCGGCGCCACCGCCGTTCTCGTCAGCGGGGCCGCACACGCAGCCACCGCCGGCGGCGGCATGCCGTGGGAAGGCCCGCTAACGGCGGTGCTGGATTCCATCACCGGCCCGGTCGCGCGGATCGTCGCCATCCTGATCATCGTTGCAACCGGTCTCACGCTCGCGTTCGGCGATGTCGGCCAGGGCTTCAAGAAGCTGCTGCAGATCCTGTTCGGTCTCGCCATCGCATTCGCCGCAGCGAGCTTCTTCCTGCCGCTGGTTGGCGGTGGCGGTGCAGTGATCCCGTAAGGAGAAGCTCGCATGCGCGACCCCCGCGATGTTCCAGGATTTGTGGCGCCCGTCCGGCAGGCTTTGACCGCTCCCCTCCTCATGGGCGGCGCACCCCGGTCGTACGCCATTCTCAACGGCACACTGGCGGCCATCGTCGCCTTTGCCGGGGCCCTCCTCCCCGGGGTCCTTCTGGGCATCGCGGGTCATGTGCTCGGCGTCATCCTCGCCCGGCGTGACCCTGATGCGGTCGAAGTGATGAGCCGCGCCATGCGCATCCCCAACCGTCTTGAGACCTGATGCTTCAAACGGATTTGCCCCCAAACGGATTTGAACATGTTCTCGCTTGCTCCTTACGCCCACACACCTAACCGTCTTGAAGACTATCTACCTTGGGCCATGCTGATTGCTCCCGGCGTTGTCCTCAACAAGGACGGTTCATTTCAGGCGACAGCACGGTTCCGCGGGCCTGATGTGCGCTCGTCTACACCTGAAGAACTGGTCGCGTTCACGGCGCGCACCAACAACGTGTTCCGGCGCCTGGGGCATGGCTGGGCAGTCTATATTGAAGCCGATCGCCGCGAGATCACAGACTACCCTGATGGCGCGTTCGAGGATGATCTCTCGCGCCTCATCGACTCGGAGCGCGCCGCCCAGTTCGAACAGGCGGGCGCGCAGTTCGAGACGGTTCATCACCTGACTTTACAATGGACGCCTCCGCCGGATGCACACGCTAAGGCGTCGGCCTTCTTCTTCGAGATCGACCAGAAAAAGGCCATCTCCAGCTCACCTCGCAGACGGGACACGCCGACACGCGTTGCCGACAAGACTGCGCTTGACCGACGCGTCGCGCGCGAAGCTTTGGACACTTTTCAGCGCAGCGTCGCCCAAGCTTTCGGCATGTTCGAAGGCGTGGTCGCCGAGTTCCACAGGCTCAACGATGACGAGACGCTGTCCTACCTGAAACGGCAGGTCTCGTCCCGCTCCACAAATGTGCGCGCGCCAGCCGGCGCGGCTTTCCTCGACGGTGTCCTCTGCGACGCCCCACTGGTGGGCGGCACCGCGCCGATGCTTGGGAGCAAGCATCTGCGCGTCCTTACCATCAAGGGGTTCCCGCCGTTCACGCATCCGGGCGTGCTCGATGACCTCAATGCATCCCCCATGACGTACCGCTGGATGACTCGGTTCCTGTGCCTAGGCCGCGAAGAGGCTGAACGTGAACTCGTCAAATGGCGCAGGCTCTGGTTTGCGAAGCACAAGTCGATGGGCGCGCTTATCAAGGAGATGCTGACGAAGGAGGCGGCGACATTCGCCAATCCCGACGCCATCGCCAAATCCGAAGAGGTCGATGAAGCACTGCAGGAACTGGGCTCCGAACTGGTGGGGTTCGGGTTCCTGACGTCGACGCTGGTTGTCCTGGGCGCGACGCCTCAGGAAGCTGACGAAAAACTGCGTACCGCCGAGCGCATCATTGCCTCACGCGGGTTTGTGACCATCACGGAAAGTCTCAACGCAGTAGAGGCCTGGCTCTCCAGCCTTGCGGGCCACGCCTACGCCAATGTGCGCCACCCGATGGTTTCGACCCTCAACCTCGCGCATGTGGCGCCTCTGTCGACGGCGTGGGCGGGCGACGCCCGCAACCGCCATCTCAACGCACCCGCCCTTGCCGTCGCGCGCACGGACGGCTCAACTCCTTTCCGGCTGGATCTTCATGTCGGCGATGTCGGCCACACCGTGGTTGTGGGGCCGACCGGCGCCGGCAAGTCAGTGCTGCTCTCATTCCTTGCCCTGCAGTGGCGTCGTTTTGCCGGCTCCAAAGTCTTCGTGTTCGACAAGGGCGGCTCAGCGCGCGCCGCCCTCCTTGGGATGGGCGGGACCGCGATCGACCTCGGCGGCAATGGCGTTGCCGCCTTCCAGCCGCTGGCCCGTATCGACATTCCGCAAGGCCGCGCTGACGCCCTCAGCTGGGTGATGACTCTTCTCGCTCAGGAGGGGCTGCCGGACACACCCGAGGTCAAGGAGCCGGTCTGGTCGGCGCTGGGCAGCCTGATGTCTGCCCCGCCCGAGCAGCGGCACCTCACAGGCTTGCGGCTCCTGGTCCAGAACGCCGCCGTACAGGCCGCGCTACTTGCCTATACGCAGGAGGGCTCCATGGGTGGCGTGTTCGACGGTGCCGAAGACCGCCTCACGCTTTCCGATCTTGTCCTGTTCGAGATGGAAGAGATCATGGCGCGGCCCAAGGCGGCAGCGCCTGCCCTGCTTCATCTGTTCGACCGGCTGGAAGAGCAGTTCGATGGCAGCCCCAGCCTGCTGATTCTTGATGAAGCCTGGCTGTTCCTCGATTCCCCGATCTTCGCCGCCCGTATTCGCGAATGGCTCAAGACCCTGCGCAAGAAAAACGTCGCGGTGGTGTTTGCAACCCAGTCGCTGGCGGACATCGCGACCAGCAGCATTGCCCCGGCCCTGATCGAGAGCTGCTCGACCCGGATCTACCTCCCGAATGAGCGCGCGTTCGAGCCGCAGCAGCGGCAGGCTTATGAACGGTTCGGACTCAACGAGACCGAGATCGACCTGATCGCCACCGCTCAGCGCAAGCGGCACTATTACTATGCAAGCCCCAAGGGCCGCCGCCTGTTCGAACTGGCGCTCGGGCCCGTTGCACTGGCGTACTGCACAGCGTCGGACCCGGATGCCCGCGCCACGATCGCCACGCTTGAGCAGCAATCCTCGTCAACACCGTTCTGGCGCAGGTTCCTGCGCGCCCGCCAGCTCGGCTGGGTGCTCGACGCAATCGATGCGCCAGAACGCAACGCCGCCGAACCCTCTCACCGCACACTGGAGACTGTCTGATGTACCGGCCTGCACTTCTCCGCATGATGCTTGCCTCCATGGCGATGCTCGCCCCGCTACAACCGGCGGCCCAGGCGCAGCTTACCGTCTTGGACCCGTCTAACCTCATCCAGAATGCGCTCAACGCGACGCGGGCGCTGGAGCAGATCCGCAACCAGGTGCTGCAGATTACCAACCAGATTCGGCAGTTGGAGAATGACGCAAGGAACCTCACCAGCCTCGGGCGAACCTTTGCGCCGGAGCTGATGAGCCAGCTTGATCAGCTGGACCAGCTCCTCAATGCGGCGCGTGGGCTAGCGCTCAAGGTAAACGAGACACGGACAGAACTTGAGACGCTCTACACGGGTGACTATCGCAACACGGATGTCGCAAGCCGCGCCCGATCGGCTGCCCAGCAGATGGACAATGCCCGCTCGGCGCTTCAGTCCTCCCTGCTCCTGCAGGCGCAGACGACCGAACAGCTTCGCAACGACCAGCGCATCCTCAACGCGCTAGCGGATGCAAGCGCAAATGCGACCGGTGCGCTCGCAGCGCAACAGGCCACCAACGAAATCCTGTCTCTTCAAGCCCAACAGGCAATGCGCCTGCAGGCGCTGCTGATCGCGAACACGCGCGCCGAGGCGCTGGAGCGCGCCCGCGAGATGGAAGTTCTCGCTCAGGCGCGCGCCCAGCATGCGCACTTCTTCGGCGGCGCACGATCGGCCCATCCGGACGCCCCGCCCTGGCCTTGAGACCGCTGACCGACGCCACCCTCGTACGCGCTGCCACTACCTATTCAGAACGGCACTCCCCATGAATGACTTCTCGGCCATTGACGGATTTCTGACGACGTTCATCACCTACATTGATTCCGGGTTCGGCCTGATCTCGGGGGATGTGACGTCGCTGGCAGCGATCCTGATCGCTATCGATGTCACCCTAGCGGCGCTGTTCTGGGCCTGGGGCCAGAACGACATCCTCCAGAGCCTCGTCAAGAAGACGCTCTATGTCGGAGCGTTCGCATTTATCTTCGGCAACTTCGCCATGCTGTCGACCATCGTGTTCGATAGCTTTGCAACGTTGGGCCTGAATGCTGCAGCTTCTACATTTTCCCCTGCCGATCTCCTGAAACCTGGCCTCGTTGCCGCCGAGGGTCTCGCGGCCTCGCAACCGATCTTCGACCATATTGGGACGATTGCCCCGGGTCCGTTCGAGTTCTTCGGCAACCTTGCTGAGGTGATCCTGCTCTGCCTTGGCGGCATCATTGTCATCGCGGCGTTCTTCGTCCTCTCGATCCAGCTCTTCGTGCTGATTGTCGAGTTCAAGATCACGACGCTGGCGGGCTTTGTTCTGGTGCCATTCGCGTTCTGGAAGCAGACGACGTTCCTCGCTGAACGCGTCCTGGGCAATGTGATCTCGTCGGGCATCAAGGTGCTGGTGATCGCGGTAGTGATCGGCATCGGCTCGACCATGTTCGCAACACTGCGCACGGCCCTCTCCCCCGATGACATGACCATTGAACAGGCCTTTGCGGTCGTGCTTGGCGCCCTCACGCTGATGGGCCTTGCCATTTTCTGTCCGCGTATCGCGGCTGGCCTCGTCTCGGGCGCCCCGCAGCTCTCGGCGGGCGCGGCTGCCGGAACTGCCATCGGCGTCGGCGCGGCCGGCATGGGGGCGCTAACGGCAGGGCGTGCGGCTGCTGGCGCGACAGTTGGCGCTACGCGCGCTGCAGCAAACGGCTCAGCGTCCGCTGCCGGGGGTCTTCGCGCTGCAACCGCGCTGGGCGCCATGCGCACCGGCCTCTCCGATCCCATCGCTGCGCCGCTAAATGCTGCCGTTGGCCTTGGCGCCTCGGCTGCTGGCGGTCTCTCTCAAGCAGCAGGCCGCGTCGCCGGTCACTTCCGAGCGCGTGGAACTGCAGGCCAGCGCGCTGTTGCTGGCGCGGCCGGCGCGATCACGCCAGCGCCCACGTCACCATCCGCTTCTCCGTCATCCGCCACATCTGGCCAGCCAGCGTGGGCGAGCCGGTTCAAGCGCACTCAGGCGATCCGTGAGGGCGTGCTGGTTGCTGCCCACACGCTGAACGCCGGAGACGGTGGCGGCGCGTCCGAAGGCCCCAATCTCAAGCAGAGGGACTAATCATGTTCACCGTAACTTCGTCTGGCCGGGGGCGATCCTCGCGTCTTGGCCGGACACCCGAGCCAGACACGCCCTACCGGCAGGCCCAGCAGCTTTGGGACAATCGAATGGGTTCATCGCTTGCCCATGCCCGCACCTGGCGGACAGCAGCGTTCGCCAGCCTCACACTTGCAGGCGCGATGGCGGCAGGTGTCGTGGTGCTGGCCCTGCGTCCCGCGGCCGTTCCGTTCGTGATTGAAGCAAACGAAACGGGCGAAGCGAGGCTCGTAGGCCCCGCCACGTCGGCCTACGTGCCGAGCGACGCCCAACTCTCCTGGCATCTTGCGCGGTTCATCGAGATGATCCGGGGGTTGCCGTCTGACGCCATCGTGGTCCGCCAGAACTGGCTCCGCGCCTATGACTGGACCACCCAGGGCGGCGCGCAAGTGCTGAACGCCATGGCGAAGGAGGACGACCCATTCGCCAAGGTCGGCAAGCGGACGGTTGCGGTCGAGGTGATCTCGGTCGTGCGCGCTTCCCCGGACAGTTTTCAGTTGCGCTGGCGCGAGAGCACCTACGCCAGCGGCACGCTGATTGATGTCGAACGATACTCAGGCGTCGCCAGCATCGTGATTGCGCCCTCCTCCTCGCCCGAGCAGCTCGCGAAGAACCCGCTCGGTCTCTACGTCCACGCCTTCAACTGGTCACGGGATCTACAGCAATGACACGTCCTCTTTTTGTCTCCGCCTGCCTTGCAGCGCTGACTCTCACCTCGCCTGCCCTGGCGCAAACCACGCCACTTACGATATCCGCGAGCAACGAGGCCGCAACACGTGGCCCTGCCGACGCGGCGCTCGTCGGCGCCTTGCATGAATTCGCCTACGAGCGGGGCGCCCTCTACGCGGTCCAAGCCTCGCCGCAGCGGATCACCGACATCGCGCTCGAGCCCGGCGAGACGCTGCTGTCCGTTTCCGCGGGCGATACAACCCGATGGATCGTTGGCGACGCACAGTCCGGCATTGCGGGCAACATCCAGTCCCACATCCTCGTCAAACCGAACGCCGCCAACCTCGCAACCAATCTCGTCATCATGACTGACCGGCGCGTCTATCATGTCGAACTCAAGAGCACGTCCGGAGCGGCAATGGCGGCCGTCGCCTGGCGTTATCCGGTGGAGATGACGCAGCTAAGCAGTCTGCCACCTCCTCCTCCGCCGCCTGCAGCAACACCCCCGCCGGCGCCTGTCTTCGCGCCAGAGACGCTCAATCTTCGCTATCGCATCGATGGCGACAAGCCGGACTGGCGCCCGCTGTCAGCGTTCGACGACGGAAAACAGGTATACATCGAGATGCCGGATAACCTGATCGAGGCCCCGCCGCTGTCGGTGATCGGGGATGAAGGTCTTGAAGCTGTGAACTACCGCATTCGCGGCAAGTACTACATCGTCGATCGGCTTTTCAGAAAGGCGGAGCTGAGTCTTGGATCTGGGTGGACGCAGAGACGAGTTGTCATCACCCGGCAGACGCCGATCGCCGCTGTGAACGTCAATGGAGGCCCCAATGGCTGATGGTCTCCCGCCACGTCCTGACACTGGCGCCGAAGAACCACCTCCGCAGCGACCAGCTCCATCCATTGAACGTCCATCGCTTGATTCAATTCGGGTGAAGGCTCCGGGCGCACGTGGGCTCAACAAGCCAGCTATCCTCACCGCTGCCGGCGGCGGCGTTGCGGTCGTGTTGTTACTGGCGTCAGGCGCGTTCTCCAGCAATCAGTCCACAAAGCCCGCGACTACTAAGCCGATGATGTCTGATCCAGCGCGCCCTGAGATGGCGCAGGGGGCCATCAAATCACTCCCTGCCGACTACGCCCAGGCGGCAGCGCTTGAAGCGGCCAAGGCGCGAGCGCCATTCGATCAGGCGGGACCTCCACAACTTGGCCCGCCCTTGCCCGGCGACATCGCGGCGTTCGTGCAGCCACCACAAACACCGGGCGATATGCCGGCCTACAGCAATGACTGGAGCACGTCGGCCGCCTACGCACCGCCCGAGCCGCCTGATCCTGCAATCGCAGAAGCTGCCGCGGCGGATCGTGCCGCGATTTTCTTCTCGCTAAGAGAGCCACCGCGCAAGGCCGATACAGCATCAACGCAGCAAGCCGCTTACCAAACACCGCAGCGTTCTCCCGTTACGGCAATGGCGCCTCAAGATCGCGATCAACCCGCAAGTCCAGCCCGCCACGGTCGGATGTTGTTCCCCGGCGCTGTCGTTGCGGCAAGTCTCGTCACAGACCTGAACTCGGAGTCTCCTGGACCAGTCATCGCGCAGGTGACGCAAACCATCTACGATAGTGCGACCGGCCGAATTGCACTTATTCCTCAGGGCTCACGGATGATGGGTGAGTATAGATCGTCAAGCCGCTACGGTCAGAGCCGTGTCGCCATTGTCTGGTCGCGGTTGATCATGCCGAATGGCGATGAAGTGGCGCTGGATGAAGTAGGAAGCGATCCATCGGGCGCTGCTGGAATCAAGGGCGAGGTCGATAATCACTGGGGCGATGTGTTTGGCGCGGCAGCTCTCGGGACGATGATCAATGTAGGCGTGGCGACAACGGAGGAGCCGCAACTCACCTACAATGGGATAGGCGCAATCTCGCGCGATCCTGTTGACGCTGCGATTGCAGACGGCGTTCAGCGTAGTGCGGGCGGCGTAACCAATCGGGTTGTCGATCGGGGGCTTGCCATACCGCCGACAATACGGGTTGGAGCGGGCACCCGGATCTCGATTATCGTCACGCGACGAATAGGATTCTGAGAACTTGGCGGGGCGATTGCCTTGACGTCAGAAAGCGTGCCGCAGGACTAAGTCAAGCTCAAAGAGAACCGCTAAAGCGATCAGCCGCCGAAGCGCCGGGCAATCCATCTCCACAGACGCGACAAAAGTGAGCGTTGCCGGTCGCGGGCGGCATAGTATTCGTGTCTCCGCTTCTCTTCGGCTCGACGTCCCGACAGTACCTGCGCTTCGGTCCAGTTCCCGGCCCAGACGATTTGGCCATCGCGAATCACATAGTGCGATCGACAAGGAAGTTGCCAGTTGCCGATCGAGGGGCGGAGCGATGGCCTTCCACCCCGTTCCGTGAACGTCCACTCCACCGGGCCGAGCGGAACGACGACCTTGCTCCCGCACCCGCAGGCGCACAGATGGCCAGCGACACCGAACTCGTCGGAGACATAGAGGATTCCTGGCGCGAACTCGCGCGGCATTGCGACGACGCGCTGCAGGACAATCTCGTTCATAGATCGGTCTCTGAAAACGTCTTCAGATTGGCGATGTCGGTCAGCAGATTGTAGGCCCCGCTTCCATCCGCGTAAAACCCGCGCAGCTGCTTGAATCGTATCACCGCATAGCAGGCGTTGAGGGCGTTGAGTTCGGCGATCTGGACGTTTTTCCGATAGATGTCGTCCGCATCATCCGACAGTGGCGCAAGTTGCTTGTCCCGGACCGCCGCCGCCGTCTCCGGCGCGTAGTAGGTCGTGCGGACCTGGCCTGACAGGCCGCCCTGCTTGCGGTCGAGCCCCATGCCGACGTCGATGAAGGGGATGTTGAGGCTGATCAACAAGTCGAATATTTCGGCACGCGCCGAGCCCTTGTCGACGCAGACAAAAGAGAAAGTGACGCCGGAAAAGTCTTCGGCGCACGAGCGGTCAATGTACTTTCGGTGCAGCGAGAGGCCTTTGCGGAACGACTCATAGCGCCGCTCGAACACCTCGGTTTTGCCCAGACCGAGATCGCTGTCGTCAAGCTGGCCGGGCGAGCGATAGGCGTTGTGAACGTGGTAGGCGTCGCCGTCGAAACCCCTGATGGCCTTGACCGGGCTTTTGACGAGCAGGTCGAGCACATAGCCACCTGTGCCGCCGAGGCCGATCACGGCGACCACGTCGTTGGCGAGGAGGGCGGCAAGGTCGGCAATTTCGGCGCGGCTGGTTAGAGTGTCCGGGTATTTGAAGACCGATCCTTCGACCGCGTCGGCGTCGATCCGTTTCGTCAGGGGCGTTGCGCCGTGCAGCCCCATGGCCGGCCCCGAGATCACCGTCACATAGTGCTCGATCTTGGCGAAGAAGTCCGGGAAGCCGTTCGGCGGTTTGTTGGAGAACGAGCGCTGCACCACGACATCCGTCTTTCTGAGCGCGATGGTCGTCGCCCCGCCAGCGAGGTTCGGGATCGGTTGGCCATCGAGCCCGTAAGGCACGCCGCCGGCGAAATAGACCTGATGGTCATCCTGCTGCACGCGGACCTTGTCGATATGAACGAGTTTGGCGACGAAGGCGCCGCGCTGCAGCTGCCGGTTGGCGTCGAGATAAGGGATGTCGCGCACGACAAGGTGCGGCCCGTCGATACGGACCGCGTAGCCCTTGTCGACTAGCCGCTGGATGTCGGCGTTATGACTGGCCAGTTTTGTTAACACGGAACCGCATCCCCTCCTTGACCTTCACGCTCGCTCCTGGCGCCAGGATGCCCTCGGGCTTGTTGCCGTGGCCGTGGGTGTAGTTCACCGAGTAGGTGTTCTGCGGATTCTGCGGAAATGTCGGATCCGCCAGCGTCACGACTTCCGTGTAGGAGATGTCGTCTTTCTTGGGGACTTCGTAGGCCGTGCCATCGATGTAGATGGTGACGGTCTTCTCTTTCTTCTCGTCGTGATCGTTGCTCATGACTGACCTATGATATGCGCATCGCGCTGGCCGATTGCGATTTCGCAACCAGCTGGTAGTTATGAAACTGATCCGGGAATTGCAAGATCGCAATTCGTTTAATTTATGCAAGGACGGGGAACATGGCGGAAAACTTCGACAATGAAGCCTTCTACGCCGCACTCAACGCGGTCCGGCTCAGTCGACAGATGACCTGGAAGGATGTGGCCGAGGAGACCGGCGTGAACGCATCGACCCTCTCGCGGATCGGTCAGGGAGCCAACCCTGATGTCAACGGCCTTGCGGCGCTGTTAGCCTGGTCGGCCCTCAAGGCCGAGAGTTTCATCAGAGGCGCAGGAAAAGGCGAACCGGAGCCGATCGCCAAGATCACCGCCCTGCTCCGCGCCGACCCGAAGCTGTCGAAGCAGAGCGCGAGGCTCATCGAGGACATCGTGGTCAGCACCTACAACAAGCTGCGGAGCAAGTGATTGGGGTTTCCGCGGGGATTCAAGGCGCGCGCGAACCGCATTGCCGTCGACATTCGGCGGCGCATGGGGCTGCAGCCGATCGACCCGATCGATCCGGCCGAGATCTGCCGCGCCTTCGATATCGACCTCATGCGTCTGGCGGAGCTGGGCGATCCGCCGGGATCGCATTGCGGCATCGATGAGAGCTGCTTTTCAGCTGTAACCGTGCCCTGCGCCGGCCGGACAGCCATCGTGCACAACTGCTCTCACCATCTCTGGCGCCAGCGCAGCAACATTTGCCACGAACTCGCCCACTGCTTCCTTGGTCATGAATGCACGCCGCCGCTGACGTCTGACGGCGAGCGCATTCATGATAGCGGCATCGAAGCGGAAGCGAATTTTCTCGGTGGCGCTCTGCTCATCACCAATGAAGCGGCAAAGCATATTGTGCTGGACGGCCTGCTGGCGCAGGCCCAGATTCTCTACGGCGTCAGCCGTCCCATGCTGGATTTCCGGCTGCGCATGAGCGGGGCGCTAGCAATCCAGAAGCGGATGCAAGGCGTCCGGTAACTGTGACGGATCAATACCGCGTATCGACCAGATATCCTGTTCGCCCCGAGCATTGACCGCCCCAGTCGTTCTTGTGGGCATTCAGCCTCGTGTCGTAGCTCTTGCGGTTGAACTTCTTCTGGCAGATCGGGCACTGGATCACGTAGGTCGGGCCGCTCGCCGAAAGGCGCGCCGGCGAGCGACGAACCGGGGCGCGAGCGGGACGCGCCGTACCGAAGAGGCCGCTGGTCGAGCGCGTTGCAGTCGACGGGGCGCGCGCCGTCGATGGCGCAACCGCGACAGGACCAGTCGGCGTCAGTTCGATCTGATGGCGCGGCGTGAACGAGCGGTTGGTGACGCGCGCGCCTTCAATGCGATCGAGACGGAGGCCCCGGTGGGCGTTCTTCCCGATATCGTGGGTGTGCAGGATGATGTCGCCGGCCTGCGTCTGGCGCAGCGAATACGGCTCGACGATGCGTGTGGTGCGTTGGCCCTCGACGTCGCGGTAGTCGAGTTCGACCAGGAGCCGGTTGGCGGCGGCAAAGCGGATAACCTCGACATGCGCCTGTCGTGCGGGCGCGATCGGCAGGCGCAGCGCGCGCTCGCGCAAAACAGTTTCACCCTGCCCGCCCACATACGCCGCCGGCACGACCGGCGCCTGACCGCCAGCGAGCCAGTCGAAGAACGCCGGCAAACCATCCCAGAAGGATTCCCAGGGTGGCAGCGAGGGCAGCTGATGCTTCAACATGTTCGACCAGGAGCCTGCGAGGGTTTCCCTGTGCGGCTCCAGCGCCACGAGCGTCGGCAGGTCGATACCCTTATGCTCGCATTTCTGTTTCAAGACATCGATCATGACGGTAGACGTTGGGCGCGCCTCCTCATTTCGGAACAGGTTGATGACGTCATAGAGATCGCGCGGCCGCGTGCGTTCGGCGAGCGCTCGCGTCTTCTCTGCAAAGACTTCTTCGTAAGCGTAGGCCCGCGCGGTGAAGCCGCCCTCTGGCGCATCCGAGTACGGATGATAGACGGCGACCTCGACCGGCGGCAGCACGAGGCGCTCGTCGGCGGTGAGATCGAGCTTGATCCGCGGCCAGCCGCCGCTGCGCGGTGAGACCGGACCGAGATAGCTGATTTTGCCCTCGCAGGAGATCGTGCCGCGCGGATTCTGATAGATATCGAAATTTTGCTTGTCGGCCGGGATTTCGATGCCGGTGCGATCGTAGATCCATTGCCCGACTTCGCCGAAGACGCGCTTGAGGAAGGTCCCGTCGAGGTGCGCTGCGTCGGTGAGCGTGAAGTCGAGATCTTCCGAGAACCGGTAGGTCTCGAACCAGCATTTCTTGAGACAGGTGCCGCCCTTGAACACCCAGCTGCCGCTGATGTCGGGATGGGCGTAGATGCCGGCCAGCATCCAGCCGAGGACATAGTCCTTCTCGACGACGTTCGGGAGCAACGTTAGCCGCTCAGCTTCGGCGAGGATTTCACGGCGGTCGATCATCGGGGACCACGCTTCGCCCATTGCGCCGGTACGAAGAGCCGCCAGCGCGAGATCAGCCGCGGACACGGCAGGGCCGGGTCGAGCTTGGCGTTGCCTTTGGTGAGGCGCTCGCGGCAAGGAGCGACCAGCGCCATACCGCGTGGATCGGTTTCGGCGAGAAAGCCAAGGCGCTTGAACACGGCGCCATTGCCAAGGTGGTCGGCATAGCCGATCAACAGCGCATCATCGCGATCGGCGCGTTTCAGATAGGCCGCAAGGCAGTCGCTGACGTGTTGGATGCCGCCGCCGAGCGCCGGATCGTCGAGCATGTCGATGAGGGTACGGTGGACATCCGAGACATCGACCTTGCTCTGGCCGCGCCAGACTGGCTTGAGGCCGAAGAGCTTTGCCTTGGCGACACCCTTTAGCGTGAAGGTCGCGCCTTGGCGGCGCTGCTCCTTCTCGCGGAACGGCTGCGCCGTCATGACGACAATGTCGTTGAACACCTGTTCGGTGAGATCCCAGTGCTCTGCGGCGGTGCGGCCGCCAACATAGCAGGGCGCGAACAGCGCGGGCGCGAGCACCCACGGGTCATCGAGAACGAGGCCGCTTTCGAGCGTGCCAAGCGTTGCGGGCACATATCGTCCCCGGCCTACCCGACGCAGCCAGCCCTGCTCGGCCCACCGCGCCATCGTCTTGGCGGCGCGCGTGCGATCGAGCTTCAGAACGCCAACGGCAGTATCGAGCGAAATGACGTCCCCGCCCGCGCGCAGCAACTCGGCCAGACGCTGACGTCCGGCAGGCAGGCGGGGTCTGGAAGACGTATACTGCACAGTCCGGTATTCCCTTTTCCCATGAATTATTGCAACCGGGCTATACCATAAATGCCGCAGGTTAGTACATCAGTATAGCAAAAATTCGTCGATTCGGGGTGTTTCCGCTAACGCAATGAACCACCAGGCAACTTGCCGACGGGGAACGGTCAAGCCGCCGTCCATTCCCTGTCTTCGCGAACGGCATGATGTCTATGACGAAGTCCCGACTGGTCACGAAACGCGACAATTTCAGTCCGACAGCCTCGTCCGCCAATGCCGGATTCGCATAGCGGTCACACGTCAGTGAACGATATGCGGCGCACCAATTAGAGCGTCCAATACGCACGCGCATTAGGGCACAACACGCATCGACACTGATCTGCTCGCATCGAAAAAAATCTGCAGCGGACGGAGGGCGTGCCCCAATCCCACCCCAAACCAAAAAACGGCTTCGCCACACTCGGAGGAGTGTCGCTAACCGTCTGTTTTTAGAGAGTTTTTGGAGCGGGCGATGAGATTCGAACTCACGACCCCGACCTTGGCAAGGTCGTGCTCTACCCCTGAGCTACGCCCGCTTCCTGGGTAAAACCGAAGCCTTTCGGCTTGGGAGGGCGGTCTATAGGCCAAAAGCCGGGGGCGATGCAAGGGGCCTGCTGTCCCGTCTCAATCCGGCCATTTCTCGGCTTGAGATTGGCCCTGTCGTGGAGGGGGCGCATGACCAACTTGAAAACAGGTCTTGGGCTTGTCGTCGCTGGCGCAGCGCTGGCAGCGGGCGGGTTTATGTTGGGCCGCGTTTCGGTCCCGCCGGCCAGGATACCCGACAGCTATGTCGACCTCGCCGCAGCGCCCGCCGAACTCCGCAAGCTAATGTCCACCCCTCCGTTTGTCGAAATGCTCGCCGGCATCATTCACGTCAAGGACGGCCGGATCGAGCTCTACAACGCGATGGCGGACAGCGCACCACTGCAGATGCCCGAAGGCTACCCAGCCTGGCCGGGGCCTTTTCGCCTCATGACGCCGAGAGACGGCATGCGCTGGATCGACACAAAGCTTGCCGCGGGTGAAGATTTGTCCCGATCCAAAGCCAGATGGACGATTGTGAACATCTGGGCGACCTGGTGTGCGCCCTGCCTGGCGGAACTGCCGGACCTGGACCGACTCGCGGGCGAGCTCGACGGCGCCGGTGTTGGCGTTTTCACGATCGACGCGGATACCCAGGGCAAGGATACGCCGGGTTCGGTGAAGGCTCTGTTCGAGGTGAAAGGTTATTCCAACCTTGCGCCGGTCACGGCTGAATCGACTGGAGTGGACGCCGTCCTTGCGGCCGCCAGCATGAATCGCTCGCGCGCTTCATTTCCAACAACACTCATCTTCGCGCCCGGCGGCGAGATATTCGGTTATGTCGCCGACACGTCCGACGTTTCAGCTGGCGAAGCAGGTTGGGCGTCGCCGCAGATGATCGACTTTTTCCGCAAGCTCTCCGCCATGCCTGCCCCGGCCTAACCTCCCAGCCCTGGCAGGGGCTTGGCCATGGGCTTGGGCTCCTTGAGTTTCCGCTTGGTCTGGTGGGTTTCGGCCTGGCCGCCCGCGACGTTCTTGCCGTGCATGTAGTGGCGCTGCCACCGCTCCTTCATGGCCTCGGCCTCGCGGTTCTGCAGGCGCTTGTTGAAGTCGCCGCGGCTTTCCGCCCAGACCTTGAATTCTTCCTCAAGCTTCGGATTGTCGGCCAGAAGACGAAGCGTCGGCTGCACCTCCTCCAGCTTCGTGTCCTGCACCAGCGTGATGAAGCAGAAGGGTTCGCCCTTCTCGAAGCGCACTTTTCCCGGGCGCGTCATCTGCCAGTTCATCGTGAAAGGGAAAGGCAGCCACTCGGTCTCGATGAGGCCCTGCAGCGGGTAGATGCCGTCCTTGGGCTCGTTCGGCGGGCCCATCGCCCACACGCGCCAGCCCGGCTCGGTGCGGAACAGGTGGCCGGTGTGGAAGGTGACGATGCCGCGCCGGAAATGGCTGTCGGCGACATTCTTCACCGGCGGCCAGGCCTCATCGCCCGTGATCTTGATGTTGGCCTCCATCATGCCGCCATCCCACTCGATGGTGAGGCCGACCGGGCAGAGGATCTCCCAGCCCGTGCAATTCGCCATGGTCAGCGGCAGGCAGCGATAGGGATGGCGGTCGGCGAAGGCGTCCATCCAGGCCCGGCGGCCCTGTCCCGGCACGATCTGCGGCGCCCATTCGTGGATCTTGTAGCAGTCGAGCCGCATGAAATGTCCTTCCCGGGCAGGCCCCTGACATCTAGACCAGCGGCCATGACAGAGCCAAGCGCCTCACGCGGTACGATGCCCGCCCCGGATGACTTCAGCCGCGAGCCGGAAAAACCCCTGTTCGCCCTGCTCGACCGGCTGGGTTTGCCGACCACGACGGTAACCCACGCCAAGGTTTTCACCGTCGCCGAAAGCCATCTTGTGAAAACCGAAATCCCTGGCGGCCACACCAAGAACCTCTTCATGAAGGACAAGCAGGGCCAGCTGGTTCTGATCTCGGCCCATGCGGAGAGCCAGCTGCCGCTGAACCAGGTCCACAAGGCCCTGGGAACCCAGCGTCTGTCCTTCACCGAGGCGCCCCTTCTGTGGGAGGCGCTGGGGGTTACCCCGGGCTCGGTCACCGGCTTCGCCCTGATGAATGATCAGGCAAAACGCGTGCGTTTCGTGATGGACGAGGCCTTGCTGGCCCATGAAACGCTCAATTTCCACCCCCTGCGCAACGACATGACCACGTCGATTTCACGGGAGGACTTCCTTGGCTTTGCCGAGGCGACGGGCCATACGGTGACGCGCATCGACTTCACGAAACTGGGCGCCAGCTGAGAACGTTGCTGTTTCGCGGCCCAAGGCCCATCTAGTGGTCCAACCGGGGCCGGCTTGCCGGTCCGCCCAAGACTTCAGGCCCAAGACTTTCAGGAGCGTTTCCGTGGACATCATCGGCGCAGGCGCAGGACGGCCCCCCGCTGGCGGCCCCAAGAGCCCGCACGTCATCGACGGCACCGACCAGACTTTCATGACCGACGTGATCGAGCCGTCGAAAACCGTCCCCGTCATTGTCGACTTCTGGGCGACCTGGTGCGGGCCCTGCCGCTCGCTCGGCCCCCTCCTCGAAAGAGTCGTCGGCGAGAACAACGGCGCGGTTAAGATGGTGAAGATCGACGTCGACAAGAACCCGGGCGTCTTCTCGCAGATCGCCAAGATGACCGGTTCACAGTCGATCCCGACAGTGGTCGCCTTTCGCAATGGCCAACCGGTCGACGCCTTCATGGGCGCAATCCCGGAAAGCCAGGTCCGCGCCTTCATCAACAAGCTCAAGGGCGACGGCGCCGGAGAAGCCCCGACGGTTGCCGAAATGCTCGCCGCCGCCGAGGACGCTTCCGACGCCGGCGACTTCCCCGCCGCCGCCGAGATCTATTCGGTCGTGCTCGAGCAGGAGAAGGACAACATCGAGGCCCTCGCCGGTCTCGCCCGCTGCTATCTCAAGGCGGGCGATGTCGACCGCGCGCGCCAGTTCGCCGAGATGATCCCGGAAGCCAACCGCAAGCATCCCTCCGCCGTCGGCATCTTCGCCTCGCTCGACCTGGTAAGCCACACATCGAAGCCCGACGAGACGCTTGAGCTCAAGACCCGCGTCAACAATACGCCCACCGACTGGGACGCGCGCTTCCAGCTCGCGGAGGTCTATGCCGCGCAGAGCAAGCACGAGGAAGCCGCCGACCAGCTTCTCGCCATCCTCGAGAAGAATCTCAACTGGAAGGAAGGCGCCGCGAAGGAGCAGCTGCTGAAGATCTTCGAAGCCGCTGGCCCGAAAGCCGAAGTCACGAAGGAAGGCCGGCGCAGGCTGTCGGCGATCTTGTTCCGCTAGGTTTTGCTCGCCTTCAGAAACTCGATCCTGATCATCGCCGGCGTCATGCCGAGCGCGGGCGGTTTCGTCGGCGCAGGCGCAACATCCGCCACGATCATCGCGGGCCGCGCGATGCCCGCCCAGCGCTCCGGCGTTAGCTCCGACAGGCGCACGCACTGGTCTGCTCCAAAGAACGCGCGGCCGATCGCGAGCCAGTCGAGTTCGCGCGTCGGCGTCGGCACGGAGGCCGTGAATTCGTAGACGCGATTGTCAACCAGCAGGATCGACAGGTTCTTCGGCTTGGCCCCCGCGATCGTCGCCAGCGAGGTCAGGTTCATCGCCAGCGCGCCATCCCCCGCAATCGCCAGCACTTGGCTTTCCGGCCGCACCGCCGCCAAGCCCAGCGCCACCGATGTCGCCAACCCCATCGGGCCTGAGACATAAAGATTGCGCGCATCGTGCCCGCCAGACTTCAACCAGCCCGATTGCGAACCGATATCCGACACCGCGAACGGCCGCGCCGGATAAAGCGCCAGCGCTGTCGCAATCGCATCCTTCTGAGACGGGAGATTGCTGCTCATGCCGCGGCCCCGGAACCAGAAAGGGCGCCAAGACGCTTCTCGAGCGCGACGATCACCGGCTTCCTCGCCGCCTCTGCCCATCTGAACGCTGCGGGAATGAGATCGTCGGGAAAGTCGCCCGCATCGAAATCGAACACGCGCGCCATCGGCCGCACCCCGGCATCGAACGCCTCGCGCTTCTCGATGTCGTATCCATTCGGATCGGCCAGCGCGCCGCGATTGGTGACGACCACCACGAACGGCAGGCCATAGCGCAAGCCCATCGTCGCAAATGCGCCCAGCGAATTGAGCAGGCCGGCATTCTGCACCATCACCACCGCGCGCTCGCCCGCCATCGCCGCGCCGGAGGCGACACCGATGCACTCCTCCTCGCGCGCGCACGCTATGTAGGGAAAATCCTTCGACTGCTCGCAAGCCATGATCGTCTGCGCGAGCATGCCGTCCGGCACGCCCGTCACCAGCTTCGGCTTCGCCGCCACGATCGACCGGAACAACCGATCCTGAGACGCCTGCTCGGCCAAGGCGCATCCTCCCAAGTGAACCCGTCCCTCCTAGGTCCCGCGCGCGGCGTGGGCAAGCGCACAAAAAACGGGCGGGACCTTGTCTGGCCCCGCCCTTCCAGGGTCTCCCTCGGAGGAGAGATACGAAGAGGCGCGTCGGTAGAACTAGTTCCGGGCCGCCATGATCTGGTCAGCCGTCTTGGCGCCGCCCTTCTCGGTGTAGCGCACGCTCACCTTGTCGCCGGCCTTGAAGCTGGAGGTCATCACGCCTGACTTGACCTTGAAACTCTCGCCGCTCACCAGTTTCAGGTCGCTCGCGCTAACCGAGGCGATAGCGCCGGTCACGAATTCCTCGTGCGTCTTCTGTGCGTGGGTCTTGGCTTTGGGCGGAGCCGCAAAGGCTGTCATCGGCGCAGCAGCCGTGAGCACGGCCAGGGCAGCCAGAGCGATCTTGTTGTTGCGAGTCATGGGAGGACGTCCTGATTTCCCCTGCCCCGCCTGGGGCGCCTGGGGAGACTTCCGGACAGTCAAGGACCCGTCGGGTCGCGAAGTCCGTCCCGGTTCGCCGGCGGGTCCGTGTCCGTGCTTCCAGAGCTAGATCCGGCCACGCGGCGCGGAAAGCAGGGTTCAGCCGATATAATCTGCGCGCAATTCTGGTGTCATGTTCGGGATCGAACGTGATTATCGTGGAGGAAGACCTCGACCCCTTCTTTCCCGTGCTCTGATCCTGAAGCCTTCCTCCCCGGAACGGCCCTAACTCTCCGCTTTCTCGATCACCTCCGAGAGTCCACAGTCCTCCCCATCAGGGAGGACTGCATGGATTTGTTCACGGGGATGACTTCGGCCCAGGCGGCCGCGTTCAATATCGGCCTGCTCGTGCTGATGATGATGGCGCTCAAGATGTATGTCGGAAACCGGCGCGGGAAGCTGAAAGTGCCGTCGGGTGAGACGACGCCGGAATTCAGCCGCGCCACGCGGGTGCAACTGAACGCGGTCGAGGATGTGCCCGTGCTGATGGCGGGGATTGCGGGCTTGGCCCTGCTGGGTCTGCCGGCCTGGTACATCCATATGTGCGGGCTGGTCCTGCTTGTCTCGCGCATCCTGCATGCGAGCGGTCTTGCGGGCTCCAGCGGCTTCTCGATCGGCCGCCTTGTGGGAACGCTCGGCACGATGCTGGTCTATCTCGCGGTTGCAGGCGCGCTTCTGGTCCACGCCTTCACGCCCACATCCTGATCGCCCGACATGACATTCGCGTGCGGAGAGCGGGCGATTTGGACTTGTTCGCCTCCGACACCATTTCGTGGTAGAATATATTTATATCGTGTGGGGTCGCCTTTTCTCGAGGGCTCATGGCTTTGCCGCGCGTTTACCGAAAACCGTCCGAGCTTCCGGTTGCGATTCCCGTTTTTCCGTTAGGCGGCGCCCTGCTCTTTCCCAAGGCGGTCCTGCCGCTCAACATTTTCGAGCCGCGCTATCTTGCAATGGTCGATGCGGCGCTCGTCGGCCACCGCATCATCGGCATGATCCAGCCCGCCGGCCTGGTCTCGCCGGCATCCCCGTCCGACAGGGACACGCCTCATCTCGCCGAGGTCGGCTGCGCCGGTCGGATCACCAGCTTCCAGGAAACGGACGACGGCCGCTATCTCATCGCGCTCACGGGGATCTGCCGGTTCCGCGTTCGCGAAGAGATCCAGCATGAGGGGCCCTATCGCATCGTCCGCGCCGACTGGAACGCTTTCGCAAGCGATCTTGATCGACAGCCTGCACTCGACGAGTCGACCCGCGCGCGCCTCATCGACGCCCTCAAATCCTATCTCGAACGCGGCGCCATGAAGGCCGACTGGACCGCTGTCGAGGAGGCCCCGCTCGACACGCTTATCAACTCACTTTCGGCCGGCTGCCCCTTTACGAACCCTGAGAAGCAGGCGCTTCTAGAGGCGCGCACGCTGGAGGACAGGTGCGCGGCGCTCATAACTCTGCTACAGATGGAGCGTCCCGGTCAGGGTGGCGGATACGTTCAATGAGCAGCGCGGTGAAGACTGCATCGGAATCGAACAGGGCCGAAGCCCAGGAAGCGGCGAGCGATCCCGGCGTCGATCCGCGTCTGCTTGAAGTGCTGGTCTGCCCCGTCACGCGCTCGGCGCTGACCTATGACCGCGAGGCCAACGAGCTGGTCAGCCGCGCCGCCGGCCTCGCCTTCCCGATCCGCAATGGCGTGCCCGTGATGCTGCGCGATGAAGCACGCGACATCGGCGTTCCGAAATAGTGGCGGCCGCCAAAGCGCCTCCCTGGCCATCCGAACTGCGTTTCCAGAAGGACCGGGCCGAACTCCTGATCCGCTTCGATGACGGCGTCGAGCTGTCGATCCCCTACGAGCTCCTGCGCGTCGAAAGCCCCAGCGCCGAGACCAAGGGACATGGTTCGGAGACACCACCTCCGCCCGCCAAGAAGCGCAAGGTTGGCGTCATCGGCGCCGAACCCGTCGGCCGCTACGCCCTCCGCATCAAGTTCGACGACGGTCACAACACCGGCCTCTACACCTGGGCGTATCTGCGCGAGTTGGGCGAACAGAAATCGTCCCGCATGGCGGCATATATCGGACGGTTGAGGGAATTCGGGCTGTCGCGGGACTAGGCGTCCTGGTGCGCCATCAGGCTCGGAACTTCGCCAAGATCGCCGCCGGCCTCGCGCGCGAACAGCTTGCGCGCCTCGCGGACCGAACCGGCGACGGACAGTGCAGCGCCGGCCGCGAGCCGTAAAGGCAATGGCGCCGCGAACACACGCGCAAACGCCTCCATGGCCGCCGCTGTCGCCACCACGTCGGCCCGGCGCCATCGCGTATAGGGCTCCAGCGCGCTCGCCGCGCCGATATCAAGCCCTGCCCGCCCCGCCGCGACAATCACATCGACCAGCGCCGCGACATCCTTGAGGCCGAGATTCAGTCCCTGGCCCGCGAGCGGATGGACCACGTGCGCCGCATCGCCTGCCAGCGCGGCGCGGTGCGCATCAAAACGCTCGGCGACGTAAAGCCCGATCGGGAAAGCGTGCCGCACACCCGCCAGCTTCGCATCCGGCAGGAAATCGCCTGCGCGTTTCGCCAGTTCCAGCTCGAAGCCACGTTCGTCCAGCGCGACCAACGCCTCGGCCACGACGCGCTTCTCCGTCCAGATCAGGTTGGCGCGATCATCCTTCAGCGGCAACACTGCCATCGGCCCGCCCGGCATGAAGATCTGTCGCGCCGCGCCATTGTGCGGCCTGGCAAGCTTCACCGTCGTCGAAATCGCCGTCGCGTCGTAATCATGCCCCTCGAAACGCAGACCGGCCGCCTTGCGCACGATGGAACGACGCCCGTCGCATCCGACCACCAGCGGCGCTTCAATCTCGCCGTCGGCCAGGCTCAGCACGGCGCAGGGGTCTAGCAGCGTGACGCTCCCGATTTTCGCCTTCGACAGCAATTTCACGCGGGGCTCGGCCGCAACCGCCTCATGCAGCACGGCGGCAAGCGCAACCGCCTCGATCATGTAACCCAGCACCGGTTCGGCGCAGTCCTCCGCGATGAAGGAGATGCCGCCGATGCGCCCCTCGGCCTCGACCTGCATCACCGGCTCGGCGCTGGCGAAAAGCTTTTCCTCCAGCCCGAGCGCCTTGAAAATCCGCCAGCACCCATAGGCGATGAAGAAGGCCCGGCTGTCGCCTCCCCCGCCATTCCCCGGCGGCCCGCCTGCATCGGCGACAACAACCTCATACCCGCGCCGGGCGAGCGCCAGCGCCAGCGTCAGCCCAACCGGGCCCCCGCCCGCCAGAGCCACGTCGCTTCGATGGGTTTTCGCGCTTGCCATGTGGGAGACATAAGCCTCCCGGAGACAAAAGAAAAAGGGGCGCGGCTTGAGACCGCGCCCCTCTCATCCCTACCCATCCAGGCGCCGCGCCGGCAGCGCCGGACCCGGAAGGGGATCTTCGATGCATCCTACGGGTGGTAGGCCGCCTCGCCGTGCTCGTTGATGTCGATGCCTTCTTCCTCGACTTCCTGTTTCACCCGGCCGCCCGTGAGCACCTTGATGACAACCCAGACGATCGTGGAGGCAACGCCCGACCACACGATGGTGACGGCGACGCCCTTGAGCTGCGCGATGACCTGGTCCGTCATCACGTAGGGAAGGACGTCGCAGGCGCCGAGCGCGCCGCCCGTGCCGTGGGCGCACTTCGCCCAGTCGATCAGGCCAGCCCCGCCAAGGTCCGGGCTCACGAGGATGCCCGTGCCGATGGCGCCGACGATGCCGCCGATGCCATGGATGCCGAAGGCGTCGAGGCTGTCGTCATACTTCAGCGCGTTCTTGATGAGCGAGCAGAAGATGAGGCAGATCGGCGAGACGACGAGGCCGAGGATGATCGCGCCAACCGGACCGGCAAAGCCGGCGGCGGGCGTGACGGCGACGAGACCCGCGACAATGCCCGAGGCCATGCCGAGCATGGATGGACGTCCGCGCAGCACCCACTCGGCGACAGTCCAGGAAAGACCGGCGGCGGCGGTAGCGACGAGCGTGTTGATCATCGCAAGGCCGGCATAGCCGTTCGATTCGAGGTTCGAACCGGCGTTGAAGCCGAACCAGCCAACCCACAGAAGTCCAGCGCCCGTGAAGGTCCAGACCAGGTTGTGGGGCTGCATCGGCTGCTGCTTGTAGCCAAGGCGCTTGCCGAGGACGAGGCAACCCACCAGCGCGGCGATACCCGCGTTGATGTGAACGACCGTGCCGCCGGCGAAGTCGAGCGCGCCTTGCGCCCAGATGAAGCCCGCGCCGCCATTGATCGCGTCCATCGACTGGCCGACCGCCGACGTGGCGCCCGACCACCACCAGACCATGTGGGCCATCGGGTAGTAGGAGAGGATCGGCCACAGGAAGGAGAAGATCACCACGCCCGCAAACTTCACGCGCTCCGCCACGCCGCCGAGAACCAGCGCCGCGGTGATGCAGGCGAAGGTCATCTGGAAGCAGATGAAGACGAGCTCCGGGAAGATCGCATCAGGCGTGAAGGATTCGACGTTCGAACCCGTCCCCACCCCCGCAAGGAAGAGCTTGCTCAGGCCGCCGACGAAGGGGTTGAGCCCTTCGGGTCCGCCGGTGAAGGCCAGCGAATAACCCCAGAACACCCAGGAGATCATGCCGATCACGGTGACGACCGAGACCTGCATCAGCATCGAGAGCATGTTCTTGGTGCGGACGAGACCGCCATAGAACAGTGCAAGACCCGGCAGGATCATGAGCAGGACGAGGATGGTGGACACCAGCATCCAGGTCGTGTCGCCCTTGTCGACGAACGGCGTAGTGGCGTCCGCAGCCGGTTCAGCGGCGGGCGCTGCCTCAGGAGCAGGCGCTGCAGCTTCAGCCGGCGGAGCCGCTTCCGGAGCCGCGGCCGGAGCTTCAGCTGCCGGCGGAGCCGCCGGAGGCTGCGCCGTTGCCGGCGTCAGATTGGCGAAAACGAAAGCAGCTGCAATTGCAGCCAAACCGGCCTTGAGACCGGTCCCCCAAAGTGAAAGTCTGTCCAACAGACTGGATTTATTCGACATTTGTCTCCCCTGAGGTTGACTGGCAACCGGCGCTGAAACTACGCACCCACCACGACGACGTGTTCGCCCCCGGCGATGCGCCCCGATAGGGCCGCTGCAGCGCACAATGCTCAAGCAGAGCCCCCAAACGCTCCTTGGACTCTCTCACGAGTGCACAATTCTTGGGCGCCTGCCGTCGCGCGCGCTCCCGAACAGGGCAAGCAGCCTGCGCGCTGGCGCACAGGCCGCCCCGACCAATGCAGCCATCGCAAAGCCCGCTAGAGATGGCTGCATGAACCATCCGCAAGGCTGGATCATGGGGATAGGCCCCGGACGCCCCGAAGCGGCGTCCGGGGCCCTTTTTGTCGCAATTACCAACGGGCCCGTAACGATATTTTCCATGCCCGGGTCTGTGGAAAACCCCGTTTGGTAGCGGCCCGTTAAGCCCCGGCGCGCCACTGTCGCCCTGCTTCATTTAACCTTGTCAGTTCGAGCGAGGACGAAGGCATGCCGCATGTGCGAGCGCCCAATTCCGAGGACGCCGGTCACGAGGCGCGCGGCTCCAGCGCGCTGACCCGCTTCCTGAGCGGGCTGGCGGCGTTTTCGGCGGGCGTGTTCATCTGCGGCGCCTGCTCGTCCTATTCCTCGGCCGACCCGTCCTTCAACATGGCCGTCGCGCGCGCGACCGACCCGTCGACCGGCCTGATGATCGATGTGCAGCCGGAAAACATGTTCGGCCACATGGGCGCGATGTTCGGCGACCTGCTGATGCAGGGCTTTGGCTGGACCGCGATCCTTCTGGGCTTCGCGCTGATGGTCGGCGGCGTCCGCCGCGCCTTCGGCATCGGCCAGCAGGACCCCGCCGCATGGATGTGGGGCCTCGCCGCAATCCTCTTCGCCGCGTGCAGCCTCGCCGAATGGCCGATCCCGAAATCGTGGGACATGTCGGCCGGCCTCGGCGGCGTCATCGGCGAAATCATGCTCGCCATCACCGCCACGCCGTTCGCCGCGCTGCAGATCCCCGACCCTCAGGTGTGGGCTTCGATCGTCGCCGGCCTGTGCGCCATCCTTTTCGCCGCCATGGCCATGGGTCTTGGCGCCTCCGACGCCTCCTCGCTCTGGCGCGCCCTCACGTCGAAGCCGCAGCGCGAACCCGAAACGCCCGTGGTCGGCGTCCCCGCCCTCGCCTCTCGCCCCGCTTCCTCTGGCGGCCTGATGGACGGCGTCATGCGCCTTCTCGGCAAGAAGCCGCAGGAAGTCATCGAACCGATCGTCTACACGGAGGACGATGGTTTCGAGGAAGGCGATCGCGGCTTCTTCACCGCCGTCGAGAAAGCCGAAGGCGCCGACGGCAAGACACGCCCGATCGTTCCGCGGGTTCTCGAAAGCCGGCCCATTCCCGAAGCTGGCGCCGCGCCCGCTGTTCCAGCCGCACCGCGCACCGTTACAAAGCCACAGCAGCCCGCCGCCGCCCGCAGCGCCGCCCCGACACAACAATCGCCGCGTGTGCGCGAGGCATCCAGCGCCGTGCCGCCGATCGATCTGCTCGACATTCCGCCGCCGCGCTCGTCGGATGTCGATGAAGCCCGCCTGCTCGAAATGGCCGACCGTCTCGGCGGCGTGCTGATCGAATTCGGCGTCAAGGGCCGGATTACCGAAGTCCGCCCCGGCCCCGTCGTCACGCTGTTCGAACTCGAGCCCGCGCCTGGCGTGCGTTCCTCGAAAGTCATCGCGCTCGCCGAAGACATCGCGCGCGCCATGTCCGCCACCTCGGCGCGCGTCGCTGTCATCCCGGGGCGCAACGCCATCGGCATCGAACTGCCGAACCCGACGCGCGAGACCGTCTATCTTCGCGACCTGCTCAACGCGAACGAGTTCTCGCGCTCCCGCATGGCCCTGCCGCTTGCTCTCGGCGAGTCGATCGAAGGCCAGCCGATGATCGGCGATCTCGGCAAGATGCCTCACCTGCTCATCGCGGGTACGACGGGTTCGGGTAAATCGGTCGGCATCAACGCGATGATCCTGTCGCTGATGTTCAAGCTGCCGCCCGAGAAGTGCCGCTTCATCATGATCGACCCGAAAATGCTCGAGCTGTCGATCTACGAGGGCGTGCCTCACCTGCTCTCCCCTGTCGTGACAGATCCTCAGAAGGCCGTGCTCGCACTCAAATGGGTCGTGCGCGAGATGGAGAGCCGCTACGAGATCATGTCCAAGATGGGCGTGCGCAACATCGCCGGCTTCAACCAGAAGGCCGAGGAAGCCGCCGCGAAGGGCGAGCACCTCACCCGCCAGGTCCAGACCGGCTGGAACAAGGAAACCGGCGAACCGATCTGGGAAAACGAGGCGATGAAGCCCGAGCCCATGCCGCATATTGTTGTGGTGATCGATGAAATGGCCGATCTGATGCTGGTGGCCGGCAAGGACATCGAAAGCGCCGTGCAGCGTATCGCCCAGATGGCGCGCGCCGCTGGCATCCACCTGATCACCGCCACGCAGCGCCCGTCGGTCGACGTCATCACCGGCACGATCAAGGCGAACTTCCCGACGCGCATCTCCTACATGGTCACCACCAAGATCGACTCGCGCACCATCCTCGGTGAGCAAGGCGCCGAACAGCTGCTCGGCATGGGCGACCTTCTCTGGATGCAGTCGGGCGGCAAGATCACCCGCGTCCACGGCCCGTTCGTGAAGGACGAGGAAGTCGAGCGCGTCGTGAACTGGCTCAAGGACCAGGGCACGCCGCAATACGTCGAAGGCATCACCGACGAGGTCGAGGAAGAAGCCTCCGTCGCCGACGCCGCCTTCGGCACGAGCTCTGGCGATCCGGAAGAGGACATGTACCGCGAGGCCGTGGCCGCTGTCGTGCGCGACAAGCGCCCGACCACCTCCTACGTTCAGCGCGTGCTACGCATCGGCTACAACCGAGCAGCCAGCATGATCGAACGCATGGAACGCGAAGGCATCATCTCCGCCGCCGACCACGCCGGCAAACGCCAGATCATCAGCCAGGACCAGCGCCGGTCCTCATCGAACGACGAGGAAGCGGCCTGAGGGATCGCCGGGCCCGGGCCCGGCAGTCGCCGCACAGCGGCGAATACCAGACAAAAAAAGGCCGGCTCGCAGGAGCCGGCCTTTTCATTTGATCTTCCTGTTCGCGCTACTCGCCAACTTCGGCGGCTTCAGCCTTCTTGGCCTTCGCGGCTTCTGACTTCTTCTTGCGCGCCGCCGCCATCGCCTCGCGGCGATCGGCGGACGCCTTCTGCTGTGCAGCGGACTTCGCAACGCGGCTTGCCTCGAGCGCCGACTTCACCAACGGCAAGATGCGCTCGGCCTCCGCCTTCTGGGCGGCCGTGCCCGAGGCGATCAGGCGGGTCGCATTGGCCTGCAGATTGGAGAGCTCGGGTTCCGACATCTGCGGAATTCGGTCATCGATGGGCACGCGGCGGCTCCGGCGTCCCTCCACTGGCGCGGGATGCGCCAACCGAACGACATGTCTGATATGGCCCCTAACCCCCCGAAAAGCAAACGTTCGGCCCACTCTGCCGCCGACCCTGTTCGTCCGGGGCCAGGTGTGCTAGGCAGCCCCAATCGAGTTTTCGGCCGACGACTTGGCCGCGCCACCCGCGCACGCTGACGACATCCCCCTACACTTGATGAACCAGGCGGATCGCGTGCGCGCGAACGTCGTCAAAGAAGAACGCAAGGAAGACTTCCAATGGCAACTGGCACCGTGAAGTGGTTCAACACCACCAAGGGCTATGGCTTCATCCAGCCGGACAACGGCGGCAAGGACGTGTTCGTCCACATCACCGCCGTCGAAGCGGCTGGCCTCCGTGGCCTCAATGACGGCCAGAAGATCACGTTCGAGGAACAAGCTGACAAACGCTCCGGCAAGATGTCGGCCGTGAACCTCAAGGCGCTCTGATCGACTTCCCTGGAGGCCGGCGCGTGCAGCCGCGCCGCCATCAGGAACGGGAAAGGCCGGCCCCGACGGGCCGGCCTTTTTCCTTTTGCGCTCTCAATCGGGATAGCTGCAATACGTCACTCTGAAGGCGCCGACGCAGTAGAAGGTGAGATCGCCGACTTTCGCGGCATGGCTGACAGCAATGAACCAGTCGTGCGAATCCACATGCGTCACGACCGGCATCGTTTCGCCGGGCTTCAGCTTCGTCTTCGCATATTCCGAAAGGCCGGCCTCAACGCCCGCGCGCATCTTGTCGAGCGGCGGTTTCAGCCACACGGCCAGCCCGAGCACCGCGAGGAGGATGACGCCGACGACGGTGAGATAGCGCCGCATCATGTCGGGGACGGAATTGCTGGCGCCGCGGGCGTCTTCGGTCCGCCCGCCGGACCCACGCAGAGGAAACGCGAGAACGCGCCCCAGCATTGCAGCAGCTGACGCTCGCCCGACGACATCGCCGAGAACGTCACCAGGTAATAGTCGTCGAATTCGTAATGGCCGGCTGTCGCATCCGGCCGCTCGGCCTTGCCCTGCTTCATCAGCTCGCTCGCGACGCCGCGGTGCCAGCCCTCGCCCGGCCGCGTGACGTACGCGCCTGCTCCGGCAACCAGCAGAAGGAAAACCAGAACCGCAATGAACCGCATGGCTGCTCCCGCGCCCCCGTTCGTTATGCGCTATTTCTTCTCCGGCTTGGAGCAGAAGAACTGCGAATACGCGCCCAGGCATTCGAGCACAACTGAGCCGCCCGAACTCACGGTGTATTTCGTCGCCACCAGCATGTCCTCGAATTTGGCCTCGCGTGTGATCCCGCCGACCACCGTTTCGATCAGCGCGCCGATGCCATCGCTGCCGCTTGCCTTGGCGAACTCATCGTCGGCATGCGCCTTCTGCGCGGCCTCGTCCGGACGCGTGAGGAAACCGCCGGCCGCCAGCGCAGCCAGGAGGATCAGGATCAGCAGCATTCTCATCGTGTGGTCTTCCTCACCCCTGTTTTCTTCACCCGCGGCTTCGCGGTCTTTTTCGGAACGGGCGGCAGCGCCGTCCCCTCCTCCCAAGCCTTCAGCCACTTCTTGGGCGCATTATGGCGCCACTGCCTCATCAGATATCCGCGCAGCGTCTTCCCATCGAGCCGTTTCAGCCGCGCCAGCACATACGGGTAATTCCGGTAGTGGTCGGTGACGTGGAATGTCTCCGGGTCCGCCTCACACAGCATCTCCCGCTCGTCGAACAACACCTGGCCCAGCACCACGCTGTCATCCTCAGCACGCAGGCGCGTGAGGAACTTCCCGAAGGACTTATAGGCGGGTTGGCCGTACGAGGTCGTGTATTCCGTTTCCGGAAACCCCATGACCAGGTCGTGAAACTGTTTCGGCCCCATGGCGTTAGCTATTCCCATGACCGTGCCCATAACCAGTAGGGCTGAACCGATGTTCATGAAAACAGGGCAGAAATTCCATGGCGCGGTCTTGTTTTCGCCGATCCCGGAGCCGAGGTTGGCTGGCATGAGCATGATGTCCGCACTGATCCCCCTCGCCCTCGCTGTTGGCCCGCTGGCCGCCGCGGCCCCCACAACGGTGGCGCTTTCGCCCGCGCCCTCGCCGGTTGCAAGCGCACCGGCGGCCAAGCCTGTCGATGTGAAGATCACGCCCCCGGCGAAGCTCGCGCCCCCTGCCGTCAAACCGGCCGGCGCGGAGATCATCAAGGTCCAGTCCCCCGCCGCGATGGACCGCAACGCCATCATCGATCGCGTCGCCAGGGCGCTGACCGACACGCGCACCGCGCAGGGGCGGTTTACGCAGGTCGACCCGCAAGGCTCGCCTTCCGCGGGCGTCTTCTACATCAACCGCCCCGGCAAGGTGCGCTTCGAATACACCTCGCCCGAACCCATTTTCATTGTGTCGAACGGCGTTTCGGTTTCGATCGAAGAGCCTAGGCGCAAGTCGTATGATGCCGTGCCGCTCAGCTCGACGCCGCTCAACCTCTTCCTGCGCTCGAACATCGATCTCAAGAAGGACGGCAGCGTCTCTGACGTCACCACGTCTAACGGCTCGCACTTCGTCACGCTGGTCGACAAGACCGGTGAAGCCGAGGGCAAGATGATCCTGCAATTCCGCCAGTCGGATTTCGAACTCCTGGGCTGGCGCCAGATCGACGGCACGGGCGCGGAAACCAGGGTGCAGCTGGCCGACGTGAAGAAGAATGTGACGCTCAAGCCGACACTCTTCATCGTCAAGGATCCTTCCGACGACAACGACAATCGCCGCTAGCGTCAGGACTGCGCTCAGGGCTAGCCCTGAATGCCCATGATTCCCGCCCGATCGTTTTTCGCAACGGTCAACCCTCGTAGCGGTCCGGTCACACGCAAATTTTAACCAAGCTTCAGGTGACAAATCCGGGGGTTTGTGGCCCAATAGTCACATGGATCGACGCCGCTCGCGCCCGAGCTTCCCCCCGCGGGTGCTCGCAGCGGTTCGAATGCCGGTGCTATCCCCCGGCCCATCACGCCCCCGGGGCGTAAAGCGCGCCTGGCTGTCCCCGCGGCCGGGCGCGTTGATGTTCGGGGTCTTCTGAAAAACCCACGCGTGACAGGCGCTTTTCCTTGATTTGAGGGGCAGCGCACCCGATTGTCTGGTCTGCCCGCCAACCCCAGCCCAACGGCCTCCCCGACGACATGAACCGCCTCTCCCTGGCGACCTGGAACATCAATTCCGTCCGCCTCCGCATTGATCGCGTGGTCGCCTTCCTGAAGCGGGAGAAGCCGGATGTCCTGTGTCTGCAGGAGATCAAGTGCCTGGAGGACCAGTTTCCCCGCAAGGCGTTCGAGGCGGCGGGCTACAGGCACATCCACCTCTCCGGCCAGAAGGGCATGCACGGCGTCGCCATCGTGTCGAAGCTGCCGATGAAGGCGCTGGAGACGCCCGGCCTTTGCCGCCATGGCCATGCCCGCTGCGCCGCCGCCGAGATCGCCGGCTTCGAGGTGCAGAACCTCTACGTGCCCGCCGGCGCCGACATTCCCGACCCCGAACTCAACGACAAGTTCGCCCACAAGCTCGACTTCGTCGAACGCATGCATGACTTCTACGCCGCCCGCGCCACCAAACGCTCCGCCCTTCCCCTTCTGGTCGCGGGCGACATCAACATCGCGCCGGAAGAAAACGACGTCTGGTCGCACAAGCAGCTGCTCAATGTGGTGAGCCACACGCCGGTCGAGACAGACGGCCTCAAGCGCGTGCTCGCCGACGGCAAGCTCACCGACATCGCCCGCGCCAAGCATCCGGCGAACGAAAAGCTCTACACCTGGTGGAGCTATCGCGCCGCCGACTGGAAGCTCTCCAACCGCGGCCGCCGCCTCGATCATCTCTGGGCCGACAAGCGCGCCGCACCGCTCGTGGACATCGCCAGCTACAAGATCCACCCGGAAGAGCGCGGCGGCGAAAAACCCAGCGACCACGTACCGGTCACGGTTACGGTCACTCCGGCGGCCTGACCGTCTCGCGCCCATCGCCAGGATCGCCTTCGGCCTCAAAGCGTTTATACGCGTATGTGAAGAAACGCCGGAACCGCATCATGAAGCGCCTCGCTGTCCTCGCCGCTCTTGCCGTCACCGCCTGCGGACCGAAGCCGGACGACTCCGCCGCGATCACGCCGCCCACACCGCCGGCCGAATCGCCCCAGCCGCCTTCGCCCGCCGTCACACTCGACGTACTCACCGCCGACGGCATCGGTCCCCTGCGGATCGGCATGACGAAAGACGAAGTCATCACTGCGGTCGGCGACACCCGCACGCCTGACGCAGTCGGCATCCCCGGCGAGTGCATCGAATTCCAGCCGCAACGCGCCCCGGATGGCGTCTGGGTGATGATCGAGAGCGGCAAGCTCACCAGCATCACGCTCGGTGATCTTTCGACCGTGAAGACCGACAAGGGCTTCGGCCTCGGCGACACGCCGGACGCGGTGAAAGCGGGCTATCCCGACGCTAAAACCACGCCGCACAAATACCAGGACAAGCCGGCTGAATACATCACGTGGTGGAAGGGCGGCCCGCGCAACGAGCCCTATGTGGAAGACGACGACGCACGCGGCATTGTCTTCGAGGTCGACGGCACGGGGAAAGTCGGCGCCATCCATGCGGGCGGCCCAAGCATCCAGTACGTCGAAGGCTGCGCCTGACAGGCAGGCCCTCAGGCGTCAGCGCTTACCAGACGCGATGATGCGCGGCGTCGCGCAGCGGCTCGGCCTTGGCGTCGCTCATCTTCTCAATCCTTGCGACGTCGCAACGCGATCCGGCCTGCGGGCGGATCTCGTAGGCGAAGTTGTCGCGCAACTGCCATGACCACGCAGGATGGAAGCTGAAGCCAAGGCTGCGGATTTCGAGCGACGGGCACGCGTCTTTCAGCGTCACCAGATAGTAAGCGCGGCGATCGTCGCGATAGAGCACGCGCTGGGTATCGATCACCCAGGTGGCGTCGAAGTCGTCACGCAGCTGCATCTTGTCGACGCTTTTCCCGTCGAGCGCGATCAGCTCGGTCTTCTTCTCCGGTCCCGCCGCGGCCGGCGCCGCCAGTGTGGCCGCCGTCATGAGCACGACAAACGATGATGCAATCAGTCCCTTCATGATCGCCTCTCCAATCCGGACCAGTGCGGACCGGCCAACGCATCATAGCAGAAAAGCGGCGTCTTTCCACGCCTTGCCGGGCGACCGGTCGGGACTAGGCCTGCAGCCTGTATCCGCCGCTCTCGGTGAGAAGCAGACGCGCATTCGCCGGATCGGGCTCGATCTTCTGGCGGAGGCGGTAGATGTGCGTCTCCAGCGTGTGCGTGGTGACGTTGGCATTATAGCCCCACACTTCCGAGAGCAGCTCCTCGCGCCCGACCGGCTTGCCGCCCGCGCGATAGAGATACTTGAGAATGTTCGTTTCCTTCTCGGTGAGACGGATTTTCCGTTCCTTCTCGTCGATCAGCAGCTTGGCCGCAGGGCGGAACTCATACGGCCCCAGCCGGAAAGTCGCGTCTTCACTTTGCTCGAACGTGCGCAGGTGGGCGCGCACGCGGGCGAGCAGCACCGAGAACTTGAACGGCTTGGTGACGTAGTCATTGGCGCCTGAATCGAGGCCCAGGATCGCATCCGCATCCGTGACCTGCCCGGTCAGCATGACGATCGGCGCGGCGATGCCGTGCTTGCGCATCAGCCGGCAGGCGTCGCGCCCGTCCATGTCCGGCAGCTCGACGTCGAGGATGATCAGGTCGGCCCGGGTTTCCTCGGCCTTCTTGATACCCTCGCCCGCCGAAGAGGCATGCTCGATCCGGAAGCCCTCATGCAGCTCGAACTGCTCGGCCAGCGCCTCGCGCAGTTCCTGGTCGTCATCGACCAGCAGGATCGTCTTGGCGGTGGTCATGTCGTCGGCGTCTCCCGGCCCGCATCTTCCGTGCGGGGCATAGCAAGTCTAGGGAGTATGGGCCTAGCAAGGAAGCCATCACGAAGCGGTCAGCTACCATGCCTGCCACGCGATTTACGGCGAGTTCCAGCGGCAGGCTCCAGTGGGGCGGCAATAAAGTCCGCTGCGCGCTCGGCAGAAGCGGCGTTACGCCTGCCGATTCGAAGCGCGAGGGCGATGGCGCGAGCCCGATCGGCATATGGCCGATGCGCCAACTGTTCTGGCGCGCCGACCGCCTCGCCCGCCCCGCAACCGGCCTGCCCATGGTCGAGATAATTCCCGAGGCCGGCTGGTGCGATGATCCTGCCGACCTGTTCTACAACCGCCCGGTGATCCTGCCCTACCCGGCCAGCCACGAGAAACTCTGGCGCGAGGACCATGTCTACGACCTCATCGTCGAGCTCGGCTACAACGACGCCCCCGTCATGCCCGGCAAAGGCAGCGCCATCTTCCTCCACCTCGCCCGCAAGGACTATTCGCCGACCGAAGGCTGCATCGCCTGCGCCCTTCCGGATCTTCTCGCCCTGCTGAAGGATGCAAAGCCGGGTGACGAGTTGGAGATCACGATCTGAACTCTTCCCCTGAGAAGCGGGGGAAGCACGGCGAAGCCAGGATGGGGACGAGCCGCGAGGGCGGTTCCCCAAGGTGAAATCGACAACCCCGCCTCACCCCGCTACCAACATGCCATGACCGATACCACCGCCCCGCGCTCCGGCGCCGCAATCATCCTTTTCATTGCAGGCGCGCTCCTCGCCGCCTCGCACCTCGCCAATGAATGGGTGAAGCTCGATCAGCCGCTGGGCCCGGTCTGGAAATGCTCCGGCATCGTCGTGCTCGGCCTCTACGCCCTCAGCCAGCGCGCCTGGCTCGTCGGCCTTGGCCTGCTGCTCTCCGCCGTCGGCGACGTGCTGCTCGAACTCGACGGCCTCTTCGTCGGCGGCATGGCCGCGTTCGGCCTCGCTCACGTCTTCTACAGCGCCGCCTTCATCACGATCATCCGCCGCGACGGCCTCAACAAGTCTGGCTGGCCCTTCGCAGCCCTCGTGCTGGCGGCTTCGATCGGCCTCGCCATCTGGTTCGCGCCCGGACAGGCGGAAATGGGCCTCATCATCCCGGCGACGGCCTATTCGGTCATCATCTCGATCATGGTGATCTCGGCCCTCATGTCGAAGGCGCCGCTCATGGCCAAACTCGGCGCGGCGATCTTCATGCTCTCCGACTCGCTGATCGCAGTCGGCATGTTCGCGCACCAGCCCGTACCCATCGGCAGCGTCTGGATCACCTACGCCGCCGCGCAGATCATGCTGGCCTGGAGCCTCTCCCGCCAGCGCACCTAGCGCGCGCCGAACAGCGCTGATCCTACCCGCACACTCGTTGCGCCGAACCGTACGGCGGTCTCGTAATCCGCGCTCATGCCCATCGACAGCTTCGCGACGCCGTTGCGCGCCGCTATCTTGGCCAGCAGCGCGAAGTGCGGACCCGCAGGCTCTTCCGCCGGCGGAATGCACATCAGCCCTTCGACCGCGAAGCCGTAAGTCTTGCGCATGGCAGCGATGAACGTGTCCGCATCACGCGGCGCCACGCCCGCCTTCTGCTCTTCCTCGCCCGTATTCACCTGCACGTAGAAGCGCGGCGTCTTTCCTATCTTCGCGCACGCATCCGCCAGCGCGCCGGCAAGCTTCTCGCGATCCAGTGTCTCGATCACGTCGAACAGCGCAACCGCTTCCTTCGCCTTGTTGGTCTGCAGCGGCCCGATCAGGCGCAGCTCCAGGCCCAGCGCCGCCGCCCGCCGCGCCTCCCAGTGCGCCTCGGCCTCCTGCACGCGATTCTCCCCGAACACGCGCTGTCCGGTCGCCAGCATCGCCTCGATCCGCTCGTCAGGCTGCGATTTCGACACCGCCACCAGCTGCACGGCGCCCGCTTCGCGGCCTGCGCCCTTGGCTGCGGCGGCAATGCGCGCAAGAACGTCGTCACGCGCCGCCGAGATTTCCTGAAGAAGCTTGTCGTCCATGGGCCATCCTCAACCCCAAGCCGCGATCCGCCGCAAGCTCCTCGTGGCCTCGCGCCTTGCGAAGCCCGCCCGCGCCCGCAACGGACGCACCCTCCCCCGCGCCTTCTTCCTCACCGATCCTGCCCGCACGAAGAACCTGCTGGGCGTCATCGCCAACCTGCCGCACGGCTTCGGCGTCATCTATCGCCATTATGGCGCCGCCAACCGCTATGTGGTCGGCGCGGCGCTTGCCCGCGCCTGCCGTCAGCGCGGCCTGATCCTGCTCGTCTCCGCCGACCCCGCCCTCGCCGCGCGCATCGGCGCCCATGGCGTCCACTGGCCCGAAGCGCGCCTCGCAGGCGTCCGCCCACACCACCCACGCTTCATCGAAACCACAGCCGCCCACTCCCGCGCCGCCATCGCCCGCGCCCGCCGCCTCGGCGTCGACGCTGCAATCGTCTCGACGGTCTTCCCAAGCCGCAGCCCCTCCGCCGGCAAGGCGCTCGGCCCGCTCCGCTTCCGCCAGATCGCGCGCAGCTCCGCTCTGGCCGTCTACGCCCTCGGCGGCATCAACGCAGGCAACGCTGCACGTGCAATGTCAGGCGCAGCCGGATGGGCCGCGATCGACGCTGTTATGGAAGGTTGGGGTAATTAGAACGAGCCAGTCTAGAACGAGAAAGCCGACTCGATGCGCACCGAAGCTTCGGCGCCATCCTTGGCATTCGAGAAATTCTGCGCCGGGTTCGACAGCGACTGCGCCAGCGAGTCGCCCCTCACCGTGAAGCCCCCGCCGAAGCGGAAGCGCGGGGTGACCTGGTAGGTGACGCCCGCCGTGACTTCCTCGCGCGGGAACAGTTCGTTCGGCGCGCGGCTGGTCAGATCGAGGGTCAGGCCCCATTTGCTGGCCGGTTGCCAGGTGAGTTCCAGCGAATCCTTCTGGACCGGCGCGATCGGCAGGAGCGTCCGCTCCGTGCCGCCCTTGGAGAAGCCGAGGCCGAGATTCATTGAGGGCGAAGCCTGCGGGATGGCCTGGAGAGATTTTCCAGCCTGGGCAAGGCTCTGCGACGAGGACACGGGGGCGCTATCCTTCCCGCCCTGCGCAAAAGCCGGCGCAGCGACCAGGGAGGCGGCGAGACAAAAGAGTTTTGCGGTAGTGCGCATGTCCTGCCCTCCTGATCGAGATAATACGGGTGAGTTGCTTCACAAAAGTTAACGAGAATTAAGATGGGCGCTCAAGGGGGTATTTCTCCCCCGGGTGTCACTAATTCCGCACAGTCAGTTCCACCACTAGCCCGTCATTGCTGGCGTTTGTGTGACTGAAGCTGGGACCGAACAGCACAGGCATGTCGGCCTCCGCCCGGGTCCAGGCCACGCCCAGGTCGACATTTTCATTAATCTTTCGGGTCAACCCGGCCAGCCAGGACGATCCCTCAATCCCTGTCAGGCGGTCCTTGGCCCACCCCGCCTCGATCCCGATGCGCCAGTCGTCCGAGTCGTGGACCAGCCCGGCCTCCCAGGCCTCGTAATCTCCGGTCCCGGATTCCCACGCATTGTTGCTGGAAAGCCACCGGACCCCGCCGGTGAAACCATCATGCTCCAGCTCAAGCCCGGCCCCCCACGCCTCATAGTCCCCGAAGCCCGCCAGGCCCGATCCGGCGTTGGCAGACGTGTAGGTCACCGCCGCCCGCACCCGCAGGTCCTGCTCGGCGAACTGGCGCGAGAAGGAGACCGCCCCCTCCCACACATTCTCGAGTTCCGCCCCAGCCCTGCCCGGACCGGCAAAACCCGGATCGTAATCGACGGTCCGGTCGTCCGCCTTCGGCGTGTAGCTCGCGCCCACGCGGAAGCCGATCCAGCGCGGGCTCAGATAGGTCGCCTTGAACGACGAGCCCGTCACGTCATTGCGCGCGCGCGTCACGCCAAGCCCTGTCGCATCGAGCCCCGGCGAGAACGCCGACACGCGCTCCATAACCTGCGGCGCACGCGCGTCGAGCCTCGCTGCAGCCCCTGAATCAAGGCCAATCACGCCATCGCCCCAGGGTCCGGCCAGCGTCACCGACGCCGCCTCCACGGCGACAAATCCCTCTTCGTCGACGGGCGCGCCGCCGACAGCCAGTCCCGTGGCAGGCGACACGGGCGAGAGGAAACCCGCTCCGTTCGCCACACGCGGGCATTGCAGATCAGCAGCCGGACAATTGCCCAGCACGCCCGCAAAGGCCGGGCGCGACGGTGCGTCGCGGTCATAGCGAAGCGCGCCGATCCAGCTCAGCGTCAGCCCGTTATCGAATGTGTCAGACCGCGAAACCGACAGGAGGCCGGAGACCATCACCCCGTCCGCCGCCGGGGCCAGAGGCGTTTCCTCGTCCACGAACGAGCCCGCAAGGGTGAAGACGACATCGGCCTTCCACTCCCCGTCGCCCTCCTGGGCGAGCGCCGGCGCAGCCCCGAGGACCAGCAGGCTCAGGGGGGCGGCCATGGTTATCGTGCGCCGCATGCCAGAATTCCTCCGCAATCACCGTCCAATGCACGAACTATATGAGGCAGCCTTGCGGCGAGGCTAACGGCTTTCAGCCCTTGCCGGTGGGATAGCCTCAGAGCTAAGGAAGCGGCTGCTTGGGGCTTCCGGGGGCGCAAAAACGCGCCGGGCTACTGGAGTTACGACGTGATGTTCACCCGCGTGGCGGCTGCCGCCCTTGTTGCTTCGGCCCTGCTGGGCGTGTCCGGCTGCTCGATCTTCGGATCGTCCACGGCCAACACCTCGACCGCCTCCAGCGCCGACAGCGGCCCGGATGAAAACGGCGCCCTTGGCGTCAACGCCTACCTCTGGCGCGCCTCGCTCGACACGCTGGCCTTCATGCCGCTGGTCTCTGCCGACCCTTATGGCGGCGTGATCATCACCGACTGGTACGCCAATCCCGAGAAGAAGGACGAGCGCCTGAAAGCGACCGTCTACATCCTCGACACCCGCCTGCGCGCCGACGGCATTTCTGCCGCCGTGTTCCGCGAGACGATGGTCAACGGCGCCTGGGTTTCGGCCGCCGTCGCCCCGGAAACCAACGTAGCGCTGGAAAACGCGATCCTGTCCAAGGCCCGCCAGCTTCGACTTAACGCCATCCAGTAGGCCGGCGCCGTCTTTCGTTCAGCGCCGGTATGTGCGAACTCCGGCGCAGCGACGAATAGACGAGCGAGTAGATGGCCACCCGCTACAACCCGAAAGAAACCGAACCCAAATGGCGCGCTGCGTGGGAGCGCGCCAACGTCTTCCGTGCGAAGTCCGCTGCCGAAGCTGGCGACATGCCCAAGGCGTACATCCTCGAGATGTTCCCCTACCCCTCGGGCCGGCTCCACATGGGCCATGTCCGCAACTACGCCATGGGCGACGTCGTCGCGCGCTATCGCATCGCCAATGGCTACAACGTCCTGCATCCGATGGGGTGGGACGCCTTCGGCCTGCCCGCCGAGAACGCCGCCATCGAGAGACAAGCGCAGCCTCGTACGTGGACGCTCCAGAACATCCAGGCGATGAAGGACCAGTTCGCTCCGCTGGGCCTCTCCTTCGATTGGTCGAAGGAAGTCACCACCTGCGAGCCGAACTACTACGCCCACCAGCAGCGCATCTTCCTGAAGATGCTGGAGAACGATCTCGTCTATCGCCGGTCCGCGAAGGTGAACTGGGATCCGGTCGAGAACACCGTGCTCGCCAACGAACAGGTCGTCGATGGCCGCGGCTGGCGCTCTGGCGCCGTCGTGGAACAGCGCGAGCTGGAGCAATGGTTCTTCCGCATCACGAAGTACGGCGATGATCTCCTCGCCGCGCTGGATGGCCTCGACCGTTGGCCGGAAAAAGTCCGGATCATGCAGGGCAACTGGATCGGCAAGAGCCAGGGCGCCCGCTTCCGCTGGCAGCTGACAAAGCCCGTCGCCGGCGTCGCCGACATCGAAGTCTTCTCCACGCGCCCGGACACGCTGTTCGGCGCTGCCTTCGTCGCGCTCGCTCCCGACCATCCGCTGACGAAGGCCATCGCGAAGACCAACCCCGCCGTCGCCAGGTTCATGGCCGACTGCGCCGCGCGCGGCACGTCCGAAGCCGACATCGAGAAAGCCGAGAAAGTCGGCATCGATCTTGGCATCCGCGTGAAACACCCCTTCGACGCCAACTGGGAGCTCCCCGTCTGGGCCGCGAACTTCGTGCTGTCGACCTACGGCACCGGCGCGATCTTCGGCTCGCCGGCCGGCGACCAGCGCGACATCGAGTTCGCCGAGAAGTACGGCCTGCCCTTCAAGCCCGTCGTCCTGCCCCCCGGAGCGGACCCCGCAACCTACGCCGTGCGCGGCGAGGCCTACACGGGCGAAGGCACGATCTACAATTCGGACTTCCTCAACGGCCTCTCCACGAAGGACGCGATCACCGCCGCCATCAAGGCGTTGGTGAACCGGGAGGCCGGTGAAGCCACCACGCAATATCGCCTGCGCGACTGGGGCGTCTCGCGCCAGCGCTATTGGGGTTGCCCGATCCCGGTCATCAAGTGCGCGAAATGTGGAACCGTGCCCGTGCAGGACAAGGACCTGCCGGTCCTGCTGCCCGACAACGCCGACTTCTCCGAACCCGGCAATCCTCTGGCGCGCCATCCGACTTGGAAGCACGTCGCCTGCCCCACATGCGGTGGCAAGGCGGAACGCGAGACCGACACGATGGATACCTTCGTCGACTCATCCTGGTACTTCGCACGCTTCTGCGACCCGAACTCCTCCGAGCCGATCAACAAGGAGGAAGCCAGCTACTGGCTGCCCGTCGATCAATACATCGGCGGTGTCGAGCACGCTGTTCTCCACCTGCTCTACTCCCGCTTCTTCTCCCGCGCGCTGCGCGACTGCGGCCTGCTCGACCTCAAGAGCGGCGAACCCTTCGCCGGCCTCTTCACACAGGGCATGGTCACGCACGAGACCTACAAGTCGGAATCGGGTTCGTGGCTTCTGCCGGAAGAGATCGACAAGCGTGACGGCCAATTGATCGAGATCTCGACCGGCGCGCCCGTCACGATCGGCGGCGTCGAGAAGATGTCGAAGTCGAAGAAGAACGTCGTCGATCCGATGCAGATCATCGCCGATTACGGCGCCGACGTCGCCCGCTGGTTCGTCCTGTCGGACTCGCCGCCCGAGCGCGACTTCGAATGGACCGATGCGGGCGTGCGCGGCGCCTGGGGCTCGATCCAGAAACTCTGGGCGCTCGTCGAAGCCGCGCCTGCCGCCGATGATGGGCCGGCCGACTCAGGCGAACCGCTCGAGCTGCGCCGCCTCGCCCACCGCACGGTGCGCGACGTGACCCAGGGAATTGAACAGTTCCACTTCAACGTCGGCATCGCCCGGATGAACGAGCTGGCCAACGCGCTGCGCAAGGCCGAAACCTCGACCGCCCCCGGCATGGCCACGGCCCGCCGCGAGGCGCTGAAGCTGTTCGCCCAGATCGCAGCCCCCTTCGCGCCGCACCTGGCCGAGGAATGCTGGGCGCGGCTCGGCGGCCCTAATGCAAGAGATTGGGGAATGGTCACGACAGCGAAATGGCCGAAGCCGGATCCGGCCCTGCTGGTCTCCGACACCGTCACCCTGCCCGTGCAGGTCAATGGCAAGAAGCGCGGCGAAGTCACCGTTCCCGCCAATGCCGACGCCGCGACGGTCGAAGCCGCCGCCAGGGCCCATGACGACGTCAAACCCCATCTCGCCGGCCTCACCGTGCGAAAGGTGATTGTCGTTCCCGGCCGTATCGTGAATATCGTCGCATCATGATCAGAGCAGCACTCCTCTGCCTCGCCCTCCTCCCCCTGACCGCGTGCAACTTCACGCCGGTCTATGGCGGACAGGGCGAGAGCTTTGCGAGCTCCGGCCCGATCACGATCGCTGAAATCCCCGGCCGCGCCGGCCACTACCTGCGCAACGAACTCGCGCGCACGGTCGGCCAGGGCATTCCGGGCTTCCCCAAAGGCACGCTCGAAATCACGCTCGGCCAGGGCATCGACCGCCTCGCCTTCGCGCCTGACCAGGCCGCCTCGCGCTCCGACTATGTCGGCAACGCCAGCTGGACGCTGCGCGCGGTCGATGGAACCGTCGTCGGTTCCGGCCAGGTCACCGAACGCGCCTCGTTCAACTTCGCCGACGCCGCCTATGCCGACATGGCCGCGCAGACAGCCGCGCAGGAGCGCCTTGCTGGGCTGCTCGCCCGCTCGATCCGCTCGGAGATGATCATTGCGGCCGGCCGGCAAAAGACCGGAGAGCCGATCAAGGCCGCGCCCGAGGCGACGATTCCCAGGCCGACCGTCCCGACCTCGACAAATCCCACGAAGCAATGAAACAGGCCGGCCCCCGCGCGCTGGCCTTCTGCGAGAAGCCGCAAGGCAAGACGAGGATCGCCCTCATCTTCGGCGCCGACCCCGGCCTCGTCTCAACGTCAGCCGACACGCTCGCCTACAACTGGCTGCCCTCTCCCGATCCATTCAACATCATCAAGATATCGGACGACGAGCTGAAGCGCGACCCGCAGCTTCTCGCCGACGAACTCGTCGCCCGCTCCCTCATGGGCGGCGAACGCCTCGTCCGCGTCCGCGTGGATAAGGACGCCAGCTCGAAATACCTGCTCGAAATCCTCGCCGACGTCGAGAAGGGCGTCCTCACGCCCGAAGCCTACTGGATCATTGAGGCTGGCGAACTCAACAAGACCAACAAGCTCCGCGCCGCCTTCGAGGCGTCCGACGACGCCGTCGCCCTCCAGCTCTACGCGGACGATGAATCCACCGTCGCTGAACTGGTGACCAAACGCCTCGCCGCCGCCGGCGTCACCATCGACCCGCCCGCCCTCGCCGCCTTCGTCGCGGACCTGCCCGGCGATCGACGCCTCGCGCTCTCCGAACTCGAAAAACTGGAACTCTACGCTGTCGGCCTCGGTCGTCCCGTCAGCGCACAGGACGTTTCCCTCCTCGCTTCCGCCGAACAGCCGCGCGGCGCGGACGACGCGGCAGACGCCGCCATCCTCGGTGACGCCCCGCAGGCCACGCTCTCGATCAACCGCTTCCTCGACGCCGGCGGCAATGCGATCTCCGCGCTCCGCACGCTCCACTTCCGCATGCTCCGCGTCTCCGATGCGGTCGCGTCCGGCGCCGGCTCCGGCATGCGCTTGCGCCCGCCGATCTTCGACAATGAATGGCCGCGCTTCTCCCGCGCCCTGCGCGACTGGTCCGCGCCGGCGATCCACCGCACCTTCACCCGCCTCTATGAAGCCGAGAAGACCTGCAAACAGGCCGGCGCCCCGCAGGAAGCCATCGTCAAGACGCTGATCCACCGGATCGCCACGCGGACGCTCTGAACTGACACGCGTGTTGCAACGTCGCCAAAACCGGTGTCAGCCTTTGTTTGCCTGAAGGCGGGCATTCAATTGGGGGGCAAGATTGACAGAACAAGCCATACCAACCGCAGCTGATGCGGCAGCGCCATCCGCAGAATCCAACGGTTCGCTAGTGGGTACTCTTGGAGTTCTATTTTTTCTGATTGGCTTTGGGACGATCGGCTACGCGATTTGGTTTTTCGATACGACCGTTGGCCGAGACTACGGCAGTTTGTCCTTTGATCTCGGCTCTTCGTTGAACAGTCGAACCCATAATCTGGGCCTGTTAAGTCAACAGCTCGGCATTGCAATTCTAGGAGCGACTACCGCGGTAGTGGGGAGCGTGTTCACTGCTGCCGACGTTATCGCCTCAAGGCTGCCAAATCGTCGCGCATAAGCTTCCTACAAGGTTCTACCGCACCGCAGCGTGACTTGCCGCGCGTTTCACCCTTCCATGCTGCCAGCATCGAAGTGGGGACAATCATGAAACGCCTGCACTTACTGGCCGCAGCTTCCGCCCTCGCGCTCGCATCCTGCAGCACCACGCCGCCGGGCGACACGACAGCCGCAACATCAGCAGCCTCCGCTGTATCCGCCGACATGGCGTCCATCGCCGCCGGCAAGCAGGTCTATGACGGCGTCTGCTCCGCCTGCCACAATGGCGGGGATGAAACGGCCCCGCCGATCAATACGCTCCATACCTTCGACAAGGCCCGCGTCTCCGCCGCTCTCTCCGACACCGGCCTCATGGCCCTGCAGGCGAAGATGCTGACGCCCGAACAGCGCACGCACGTCATCGCCTTCCTCACCGCCTCGCCCGCAGCGCTCACGCAACTTGCCGCCGCCGAGAAGAGCGCCGATCCCGCCGGCCTCAACCGCTCCGCCTACAATGCCGAATATCCCTACCCCGTCCGCCGCATCCGCGATGAACGCGACAGCGCCGACGGCCCGCGCCCGCCCGCCTGGGAAGCGCCGAAGCTCGGCGAAGGCCCGTTCAAGATGGAGAGCTGGGAACAGCGCGACCTCAAGGTCTCGATCGTCACGCGCGGCCTTTCAGCCCCGCGCGCCATCGAATTCCTGCCCGACGGCGCCATCCTCATCACCGAGCGCGCGGGCTCGCTCCGCATCGTCCGCGACGGCAAGCTCGATCCCGCGCCCGTCGCCGGCGGCCCGCCGAAGGTCGCCGTGCTCGGCACCGCAACCGGTTTCATGGACATCGCCCTGCACCCGGACTTCAAGACCAACGGCCTGATCTACCTCTCCTACCACAAGCCGCGCGGCGAGCTCGGCTCCAACGCCATCTGGCGCGGCCGCTGGGACGGCACGAAGATCGTCGACGGCAAGGACATCTTCCTCTCCGACGATGTCGACGCCCTCTTCAGCCGCATGGCCTTCGGGCCCGATGGCAAGCTCTACTTCACGATCGGCTGCCCCGGCGTCGGCACGGATGACTCGATCGGCCGCGCCCAACACCCGGACGACTTCGCTGGCAAGACGCTGCGCCTCAACGACGATGGCACGATCCCGAACGACAATCCGTTCTACGGCAGGAAGGGCTTCAACCCCGAGATCTTCACGCTCGGCCACCGCGTCAATCTCGGCCTCACCCTCAATCCGTGGACCAAGGAATTCTGGGTCTCCGAGCACGGCCCCAATGGCGGCGACGAGGTCAACATCCTCAAGGCCGGCCAGAACTATGGCTGGCCCGTTGTCAGCGACGGCCGCTACTACTCAGGCCCGAAAGTCTCCCCCGTGCCCTTCAAGGACGGCATGACCCGCCCGCACATCTCGTTCGTTCCCTCGATCGCGCCGGGCGGCATGGTCTTCTACACCGGCGACAAATTCCCCGCCTGGAAGCGCAACCTCTTCCTCGGCGCGATGCGCTATTCCGAGGCCCCGCGCACCGGCCACCTCATCCGCATCGTGTTCAACGAGAACTGGGAAATGGTCCGCTCGGAAATGCTCCTCGCCGACCTCCACCAGCGCATCCGCGACGTCGAACAATCCCCTGACGGCTATCTCTACGTGATTACCGACGAAGGCGCCGACAGCGTGCTCATGAAACTTGAGCCGGGGAAGTAGCGGTTTGGACCGCCGGGCTCCCGCCCGGCATTCGCTGCGCAGCAGCGCGTTGAGGTGTTGGAATGCGCCGCTGACGCGACGCGGGCCGGGCAAGGAAGCCCGGCGCTCCAGGCCCTAATCCGCGCTTCCAGCCCTTGGCCGCGACAGCAGCCTGCAGATCTCGTCGAGCTGTTCGAGTTGCGCATACTTGATCCGCACTTCGCCGCCCTTGCCGTTCACATGGCGGATGTCGACGTCGAGGCCCAGCGCGCGCTGCAGGTCCATCTCCAGCGCCTTGGTGTCGACGTCCTTGTCCTCAGCCGACCTGGTCTCGACCTTCCCGCCCTTGTCCGCCTTCGACAGCGCCTCGGTATCGCGCACCGAAAGCCCCTTGGCGATCACCGTCGCGGCGAAGCCCGACGGGTCAGACGTCTTGAGCAACGCCCGCGCATGGCCCGCCGACAGGCGGCCCTCGCGCACATGTTCGCGCACATCCTCAGGCAGCTGCAGCAGACGCATGGTGTTCGACACGTGCTCGCGGCTCTTGCCGACCTGCTGAGCGACCGACTCCTGCGTCCGGCCGAACCGGTCGATCAGCGACTTGTAGGCTTCCGCCTCCTCCACCGCATTGAGGTCGGCGCGCTGCACATTCTCGATGATGGCGATCTCGAGCATCTCGCGATCGTCCATCTCGCGCACGACGGCCGGGATGACAGTGAGGCCCGCGCGGCGGGCCGCACGCCAGCGGCGCTCGCCCGCGATGATCTCGAACATCTCCGCCTGGGATGGATCGGGGCGGACGAGGATCGGCTGGATCACGCCCTTGGTGCGGATCGACTCCGACAGCTCCTCGAGTTCGGCCTCGACGAATGTGCGGCGCGGCTGTTTCGGATTCGGAACGATACGGTCGATCGCGATCGTCGATGCGGGTTCATCCGCCGATGCAGCGCCCGCCGCGGCCGGCGCCGGATCATCGATCGCGTTGCGCGCGCCGGAATAGTCGCCCAGCAGCGCAGACAGTCCGCGTCCGAGCTTTGCCTGTTTCGCTGGCTGGTTCACGCTGCCGCCCTTTCACGTTCGCGTTGCATCAGTTCCTGCGCGAGCATGATGTACGCTTCGCTGCCGGTGCATTTGTGGTCGTAGAGAATTGCGGGCAGGCCGAATGACGGCGCTTCCGACAACCGCACGTTCCGCGGAATCACGGTCTGATAGACCTTCGGCCCGAAGAAGGAGCGCACCTCACCCGCCACCTGGTCGGAGAGATTGTTGCGCTTGTCGAACATCGTCAGCACGACGCCCTGGATCTCGAGGTCGGGGTTGAGCGCGCCACGCACGAGGTCGACGGTGCGCAACAGCTGCGAGAGACCTTCGAGCGCGAGGAACTCGCACTGCAGCGGCACGAGCACGGCGTTCGCCGCAACCATCGCGTTGATCGTCACGGTCGACAGTGACGGGGGACAATCGATCAGCACCGTGTCATAGTCCGAACCCGTGGCGCGGAAATTCTCGAACGCTTCGCGCAGCTTGAAATTCTTCTTCGCATCGTCGTGCAGCAGCGTCTCGACGCCGGCGAGGTTTTCATCGCCCGGCACCAGGTCGAGGTTCGGCACCTTGGTCGGGATCAGCGCATCGGCCAGCGTGCTCTCGCCCACCAGCACGTCGTACGAGGTCGCGCGCCGCGCCGTCGGCTCCACGCCGAGACCGGTCGAGGCGTTGCCCTGCGCGTCGCAATCCATCACAAGCACGCGGCGGCCGACCGCAGCCAGGGCGGTGCCGAGATTAATGGCGGTGGTGGTTTTCCCCACTCCGCCTTTCTGGTTGGCGACGGCGATAACGCGCATCAAGCCCTCCGTGGACGCAAAGATGAAACGCTCAGAACACGCCCTTCTGGGCTCGACAGGCTTTCGCGCTGGGTGATGTCGAAATCCCAGGTCTCGCGGGCCTCGGCCAGTTCGGCGGCCGTATCCCTACCTTTCATCAGCAGGGCCTTACCGGAAGGTTTAAGCCAGCTTGCCGCGAAGCCGAGAAGTTTAGGTAAAGGCGCCAAAGCACGGGCCGTAACCACGTCAAACCGGGCCATACCGCCGCCAGGCGCGCCGTCCTCTATACGCAGGTTAATCACTTTCACCGGCAGCCCGACTTCCCGGCTAGCCGCTTCAAGGAACTCGGATTTCCGCGGGCTCTTCTCGACAAGGGTGACGCTCGCCCCCGCCCGTTCGGCCAGCGCGCAGGCCAGGATGAGGCCTGGAAACCCCGCCCCGGACCCCAGGTCCGCGACGTTTCTGTGCTCCGAAGAAATTTCTTTCAGCAGCTGCGCGCTGTCGAGCACGTGGCGCCTCCAGAGGTGGCGCCCCTCGCCCGGCCCTATGAGGTTGATTCGCTCCCGCCAGGCATCGAGCAGGGCCAGGTAGCGCCGGATCCGGCCGAGTGTTTCATGTGAAACACCGGTCAGACCAACCACGTCATCCGGCCCGAAGCCGTCCTCGTCGCGCTCCGGCCAGCTCACGCCTGCGCCGCCTTGTCTGGTTTCCGGGCCGCGCGCTTGAGATACCCCAGCACCGCCGTGATCGCGCCCGGCGTCATGCCTTCGATCCGCGCCGCCTGGCCCAGCGTCGCCGGCCGCACCGTCGACAGCTTCTCCTTGGCCTCGTTCGAGAGACCGCCGATCGCACGATAGTCGAGATCGGCCGGCAGCCGCATGTCCTCGTCGCGCCGGAACGCCACGATATCGGCTTCCTGCCGGTCGAGGTATCCGGCGTACTGCGCCTCGATCTCCATCTGCTCGGCAACCTGCGGCGTGATCTCGCTCAGCTCCGGCCACACCGTCCTCAGCTTCGCGAAGTCGACGCCCTCATACGCCATCACTTCGAGTGCGTTGCGCCGCTTGCCGTCGAGATTGATCTGGATGCCGTGGCCGCGCGCCTCGTTCGGCGTGAGCGTCAGTGTACGGAGCTTCTCGCGCGCCGCGTCGATCGATGAATGTTTCACGTGAAACGCTTCACGCCTGTGACTGCCGACCACGCCCGCCGCCACGCCCTCTTCCGTCAGACGCTGGTCCGCATTGTCGGCGCGCAGCGTCAGCCGGTACTCCGCGCGCGAGGTGAACATGCGATAGGGTTCCGACACGCCACGCGTGACGAGGTCATCGATCATCACGCCGATATACGCGCGGCTCCGATCGAGGATGAAAGGATCGCTTCCGGCCGCGTGCCGCGCCGCGTTGAGACCCGCCACCAACCCTTGTCCCGCAGCCTCTTCATAGCCCGTCGTGCCGTTGATCTGCCCCGCCAGATAAAGCCCTGGCAGGCGTTTCACGGCGAGGTCGGGCGTCAGTTCGCGCGGGTCAACATAGTCGTATTCGATCGCGTATCCGAACCGCTTGATCTCGACTCGTCCGAGGCCGTGGATCTTGCGGATGAAAGCCTCCTGCACTTCCTCCGGAAGCGAGGTCGAGATGCCGTTCGGATAGACCGTGTCGTCATCGAGACCTTCGGGCTCGAGGAAGATTTGGTGTTTATCGCGATCGGCAAACCGCTTCACTTTATCTTCGATCGACGGACAGTAACGCGGACCACGCCCCGCGATCGCGCCGGAGTACACCGCTGACTTGTGCAGGTTGTCCCCGATCACTGCGTGCACCTCGGGGGACGTCCAGGTGATGCCGCACGCGATCTGCGGCGTGGTGATGCGATCGGTCAGGAAGGAGAACGGGATCGGCTCCTTGTCCGCCTCCTGCATTTCGAGATTGGCCCAGTCGATGGTCGACGCCTTGAGCCGCGCCGGCGTCCCGGTCTTGAGCCGCCCCATCTTGAGGCCGAGCCCATAGAGACGGTCCGACAAACCAATCGCCGGTTGCTCGCCGACGCGCCCGGCTGGGATCCGCTTCTCGCCGATATGGATCAGGCCTTTGAGGAACGTCCCCGTTGTGACGACCACAGCCCCTGCACGCCAAGCGCATCCCGACTGTCCGATGACGCCCGCGACCTTCCCATTCTCGACGATGAGATCCTCGACCCCATCCTCGATGAGCGTCAGGTTTTCATACGCGCCCAGGATCGCCTGGACGGCTTCGCGATAGAGTTTCCGGTCCGCCTGTGTCCGCGGCCCCCGGACCGCCGGCCCCTTCGACCGGTTCAGCATCCGGAACTGGATGCCCCCACGGTCCGCCGCCCGGCCCATGACCCCATCCAGGGCGTCGACTTCCCGGACCAGGTGTCCCTTGCCCAGCCCGCCAATCGCCGGATTGCACGACATCTCGCCAATGGTCGAAAGCTTGTGGGTGACGAGGGCCGTCTTCGCCCCGAACCGCGCCGCGGCCGCGGCCGCTTCGGCCCCGGCATGTCCGCCACCGATGACGATGACGTCAAACCTATCCTGGATGTCTGCGGTCATGGTCGGCGGCTGCCTGTAGAGTGAGGCGGTCATTTAAGGGAGCAGGGCCTCCTCGTCGAGGCGCCCGTTTCACGTGAAACCACCGGCAGCCCCTCACCCAACCCGACCCCCACCCGTCATCGCCCTTTCAGGGGGCGGAACCAGCTGCGCGAACTTACCCGTCGACGATGGGCGGTGACGCATCAGGGCGCCTCCCCCTGCAAGGGGGAGGACAGGTGAGGCTCGCCTTCAACGTCAGCCGGACAATTCCTACGAATCCAACCCGCCCACTGAAAAATCTTCGCCAGCCCTTTCAAGAGACTGTCTTGGATGAAGGCCGCAAGACCACCAGCCCAAAACGTTTCACGTGAAACGCTCCGTCCTACTTGCCGACACAGAACTGGGAGAAGATCCGGTCGAGCAGGTCCTCCGCATCGATGGACCCCGTGATCCGGCCCAGGGCGCGCGCGGCTAGTCTTAGGTCCTCCGACACCAGTTCGGCCCCCATACCGATCCTTGCCCCTTCCAGGGCCCGCTCGACGGCCCCCAGGGCCTCCTCGACCAGTTCCCGGTGCCGCGCCCGGGTGACGAGGGGCGCTTCGTCGGTCTCCAGCCGCTCCCGGACGATCTGGGCCACCCGCCGCTCGAACGCGTCAAATCCGGCCCCGGACCGGGCCGAGACCACGAAAACATCCCCCCCGCCGGCCTCGACCGGCGCCGAAGACAGGAGATCGGCCTTGTTCAGGACCCGCAGATCCCCCTGCCGGACCTCTGCTCCCGGCAGTGTTTCACGTGAAACATCGGTTGCATCGGACACCCAGATCCGCAGGTCGGCCTCCTCGGCCCGCTCCAGAGCACGCCGGACGCCTTCGGCCTCGATCACGTCGGAAGCCTCCCGGAGCCCCGCCGTGTCCGCCACCCAGACAGGGTATCCAGCCAGCACGAGCCGGACCTCGACCACGTCCCGTGTCGTCCCGGCGATGGGGGAAACGATGGCCGCCTCGCGCCGCGCCAGCCGGTTCATCAGGGACGACTTTCCGGCGTTAGGCGGCCCAAGGATCGCGATCCTGAACCCCTCCCGAACCGACCTCAGCCGCCCCGCATCTCCCAGCGCCGCCTCCAGCTCCGCCGCCAGCGCCTCGATCGGCTCCAGCGCGGTGAGGTTGATCTCGCCGGGAATGTCCGCCTCGTCCGGGAAGTCGATCGACGCCTCGAGCGCCGCCATGGCAGACATCAGGAGCCCCCGCCATCCCTCGAAGATCCGCGCGGCCTCCCCCTGGTACAACCGTCCCGCCTGCCGCCTCTGGCCCTCCGTCTCGGCATCGATCAGGTCGCCGATGGCCTCGGCCTGCGTCAGGTCCATCCGCCCGGCGTCGAAGGCCCGGCGTGTGAACTCCCCCGGCTCGGCGATCCGGCAGAGGCGGGTCGCGGTCGCAGCCGCGATCAACGCCTCGATCACCGCGGCCCCGCCATGGACATGGAACTCCACCACGTCCTCGCCGGTGTAAGAATTGGGCCCCGGCATCCAGATGACGATGGCCTCGTCCAGGAAGCCGCCCTCGGCGTCCCTCAGGATGCGTATTGCCGCCCTGCGCGGCTCCGGCAGGAGTGTTTCACGTGAAACCTCGGCCCCTTCGCGGGTCAGAGACCGGAGTAGTCCGGCACTACCGGGGCCGGATACCCGTATGACCGCAACACCCGCCCGGCCCGCCCCGGAGGCCAGGGCGATGATGGTGTCCGATTTGCCCCGCGCTGCGGTCATAAATCTCCGGGTAGGACCGGTCATACCGCCGGCTTCGGCTTGTTCCGTCACGGCCGAGCACTACAACTCACCCCGCCAACAATCCAGAACAGGAGCAAGACAATGGGCCGCCGCGTGACCATTCAGGGCAAGGACGGATCCTTCGGCGCCTATGTCGCCGACGGTAAGACCAGGAGTGGTCCAGCCGTCGTGGTCATCCAGGAGATTTTCGGCGTCAACAAAGTGATGCGGGACATCGCCGATTCACTCGCCGAGCAGGGTTATACCGCGGTAGCGCCGGACCTGTTCTGGCGCATCGAGCCCGGCATCGACATCACCGACCAGACAGACGCCGAATGGGAGAAGGCCTTCTCCTACTTCAAGGCGTTCAACGTCGACAAAGGCATCGAGGACATCACCTCGACGATCGACTGGGTCCGCGCGCAGGGCCATTCGAAAGTGGGCGCCGTCGGCTACTGCCTCGGCGGCCTGCTGGCCTACCTGACGGGCACGCGCACCAGCATCGACGCGTCTGTCGGCTATTACGGCGTCGGTATCGACAACTATCTCGGCGAAGCGGGGAAGGCGAAGAAACCGGTCCTGCTCCACATTGCCGAGGAGGATGGTTTCGTCTCGAAAGACAGCCAGGCCAAGATGAAGGCCGGCCTCACCAGCCCCAACTTCCAGTTGTATTGGTATCCCGGCCGCGACCACGCCTTCGCCCGGCACGGCGGCAAGCACTACCACGCCGGCGACGCCACAACGGCCAACAAGCGTACGCTCGATTTCTTCCGGAAAAACCTGGCCTGACAGGGCCCTCGCGCCTTAACCCCCGGGTAACGATTCCGCCCGTTTTCGGTATCGCCAGAACAGGGGAGGGGAGGGCGTCAGACCCGGTAGTTGAAGCTCACGCTAACCCGCTGCGAGGCAGCCCGGTTCGGGGGCACCTCGTGGCGGAGCCAGCTCTCCCACAGGAGCAGGTCCCCAGCCTTCGGCGTCTCGTAGATGAAACGGCGATGTTCCTCGTCCGCATCCTCCCGCGGCGCCGGCGCCGCCATCATCATCGGCAGGCGCGGGTCCTCGAACTTCAGCGATGATGCCCCGTCCGGCACGCGGACATAGTAGGTGCCGGAAAGGACGCAGTGCGGGTGGATATGTCCCGAGTGCGAGCCCCCCGGCTCGAGCACGTTGACCCAGATGTTGTCCAGCTTCAGCCGCTTGCCGCGCAGGTCCATCTGCAGCCGGTCGGCGAACTGCTCGGCATGGGGCTTCATCAAGCGGATAAGCTGCTCGAAGCACGTCGCCCGCTGCGGCAGGTCGTCGAGCGAGGAATAGGAGGTGTAGCCCGGATACCCGTTCTCCCTGCACCAGGCCCGCCCGGCCTTGTCCTCCTTCGCCAGCATCTTCGCGGCGTCGAGCAGGTCGGCATTCAGCCCGGCGATGCCGCCCAGCGTGGTGCGATAGATTTCGGTAACGAACAGGCGGCGGGTTTCCATGGCGCGGGTCCTAGCATGGCCGGAGCGCAAGGACTTGAGCCCTCGCGCGGAAGGGGAGGGTCACTTGTCCTTCTTCACCGCGCCCGCGTCGGCGCTGGTCAGCTCGAGGCCATAGACTTCACGCAACTGTGCGACCACCCGCAGCGTCTCCTTCGAGAACGGCGTCTTGTTGTCGAAGGCGTGCAACATGACGCCTTCGACGAGTTCCCCGAGGCTCATGTTCTTGTAATCGGCCAGGGCGCGAAGAACTTTCAGCACCGGCGTCGAAATTCTGACCCCTGTTTGCGTGCGTTCCGTCTCGTAGTCCGCCATTTGTTCTCTACCTTGGTACCACGGTACCAAATACGTTCGTGCTTTGGTAACTAGCTGCTCTGATAGTCGTCTTATCGGCGTAAGTGAAGGACTGCAGAATGCAGATGACCTACGAGCAGGCGGCGCAATCACAACAAGCAGAAACAGGAAGGAGCAACCGGGTACTGTCGATCGAGGAACTGAGGACGAGACTGGGACTGGCAGGAGTGGAAAGACCGGCGGCGCGGGCAGAGCCTCCGACGGAAGAGCGGATGAGACCAAGGATCGTGCGGCGGCACGAAGCGCTGGCAGGCTGACGGAAAGAGATAAACAGAAACCCCGCCTCCGGTCTGGAGGCGGGGTTTTCATGTCAGCAAGGACTTGTTCAGACCTTACGGCCCTGGGGCCTAGTTGTTCATCGCCTGGAAGAATTCGGCGTTGGTCTTGGTCTGCTTGATCTTGTCGAGCAGGAACTCGATCGCATCTTGCGCGCCCATCGGGTTGAGGATGCGGCGCAGGATATAGATCTTCTGCAGCTCCTTCTGGTCGGTAAGCAGCTCTTCCTTCCGCGTGCCCGACTTGAGGATGTCGATCGCCGGGAAGACGCGTTTGTCCGAGACTTTGCGGTCGAGGATGATCTCGGAGTTACCCGTACCCTTGAATTCCTCGAAGATGACCTCGTCCATCCGCGAGCCCGTTTCGATGAGGGCTGTGGCGATGATGGTCAGCGAGCCGCCTTCCTCAAGGTTACGCGCGGCGCCGAAGAAGCGCTTCGGTTTCTGCAGCGCGTTGGCGTCGACACCGCCGGTCAGAACCTTGCCGGAGGAGGGGACGACCGTGTTGTAGGCTCGGCCAAGGCGCGTGATGGAGTCGAGCAGGATCACAACGTCGCGGCCGTGCTCGGCGAGACGCTTGGCCTTCTCGATGACCATTTCCGCAACGGCGACGTGGCGCGAGGCTGGTTCGTCGAAGGTGGAGGAGATGACCTCGCCCTTCACCGAGCGTTGCATGTCGGTGACTTCCTCGGGACGTTCGTCGATGAGGAGCACGATCAGGTAGCATTCGGGGTGATTTTCGGCGACCGACTGCGCGATGTTCTGCAGGAGGACGGTCTTACCGGTGCGGGGCGGCGCCACGATTAGCGCCCGCTGGCCCTTCCCGATGGGAGCCACGATGTCGATCACGCGGCCCGACCGGTCCTTCTTGGTCGGATCTTTGGGCTCCATCGACAGCCGCTTGTCCGGATAGAGCGGGGTGAGGTTGTCGAACGGCACCTTGTGGCGAGCGCGCTCGGGATCCTCGAAGTTGACCGTCGAGACGCGGACGAGGGCGAAGTAGCGCTCGCCATCCCGCGGTCCGCGGATCGTGCCTTCCACGGTATCGCCAGTACGAAGGCCCATTTTCCGGATCTGCTGGGGCGAGACGTAGATGTCGTCCGGGCCAGCCAGGTAGTTCGATTGCGGCGAGCGCATGAAGCCGAACCCGTCGGGGAGGACTTCTATCACGCCGACGCCGATAATCTCGACCTCGCGCTCAGCCAGCTCCTTGAGAACGGCGAACATCAATTCCTGCTTGGAGAGAAGCGAGGCGCCTTCGACCTCGAGCTCCTCGGCCATGGCGAGCAGTTCGCCGGGTGTTTTCTTCTTGAGGTCGTTCAGCAGCACGCGCTCATGCTCGTGCGCTTCGGTGACGTCATCAGTCATTGGTTACGTACATTTCGGTTGTGGTTTGCCCTGGAGATGGCGCGAGGCGCCTGGGTCTGAAGGACAAATGGGAGAAGGGATGCCGGCCGGACGGTCGACGGCTGGTTTTAGACCGCCAAAACCCTGACGGGTCAAGCGGAAATGGCCGGACTCTGGGTCTGGATGGGCTCAGGAGAAGGGCTGAACGACGACCAGGATGACTGCGAAAATGGCAATCACCATGGGTATCTCGTTGAGCATGCGGAGCTTCTTCGGCTCGATCGGACGCTCGCCGGCCCGGATCTTCTTGCCCAAGCCGATCAGATAACCATGGAAGCCGGACAATCCAAGAACCAGCACGATTTTTCCCCAGAACCACACCTGGGTAATATAGAATTGCCAATTGTTCCCGATCAGAGCGAGTCCGAGCAGCCAGACCAAGATCATCGTCGGGTTCACGATGATCTTCCGTGTCGAGTCCGCCGCCTTGTCCATTGCGGTCTCGAAACGTTCGTCGCCCTGCGCCTCCAGCCGATAGACCAGCAGACGCGGATAGATCAGCATCCCTGCCATCCAGGCGATGACCGCGATGATGTGGATAGCCCGGAACCAGTCATACATGGTGCAATTCCCTAGGCGTCCTTGGTAGCCGCCATTCGCCGGTTCGGACAGTCGCGCCAGTTGGTGGGACAGATCCGGCCCCCGCAGGACGAGCGCACCGGCGATTTGTCCGGGTCGGCCAGCGATTGCTCGACCAGGTCGGCCAGCGTGCCGATGAAGCCTTCGTCGACCCCGAGGGCAGGGGCGCGGATGTAGCTCTTCGCGCCCAGCTTGTCGGCGAAGTGTTTGTATTCGATGTCGAGTTCGACCAGCGTCTCGATGTGCTCGGAGACGAACGCGATCGGCGAAAGCAGGATCGCCTTGCCCTCGCGCGCCGCCTTTTCGATCGAAGCGTCCGTTGCAGGCCCGATCCATTTCAGCGGACCCACGCGCGACTGGTAGCAGATTTCGACCTCCCAATCGGCCGGCAGCAATGGCTTCAACGCGGCAGCTGTGCGCTCGACCTGCCACTGGTAGGGATCACCCGACTTCACGACGATTTCGGGCAGACCGTGCGCCGACAGGAGGCAACGCACATTCGCAGGCTTTCCGGCCGCTTCCCATGCGCCAATCAGCTTACGCGCGTGCGCTTCAAGAAATTTCGGCGTGTCGGGATAGCAGCACACAGCGACGCCATCAGGACCGCGCGCGTCCTTCCAGGATTTCAGCGACGATGCCGTCGTGGTTGTGGAAAACTGCGGATAGAGCGGAAGCAGAACGACCCTCGTCGCGCCCCACGCGAGAACTTCGCGCACGGCATCAGCGGCAAAAGGCTTCCAGTAGCGCATCGCGATAAAGCTCTTCGCATTGCGCCCACGTTTTTCCAGCTCAGCATCGAGCGCCGCCGCCTGTTTCTTCGTTTCCGGAAGCAAGGGAGAGCCGCCGCCCATTCGTGCATAGTTCTCTCGCGCCGACGGCGCACGCGTCTTCGAGATCAGGCGCGACACGAAGAACCGAACGGGGGCTGGCGAGCGGATGATCGCAGGATCGCTGAAGAGGTTTTTCAGGAAAGGCTGCACGTCGTCAGGCCCGTCAGGCCCGCCTAGATTGAACAGGACAACGGCGATCTTGTCGCTGGAATGATTGAGACTCAAGTCATGCTCCGGATCGTGCGGAGCACCATTTCCACATTGGAAATGGGCGTTTCAGGCGTAACGCCATGGCCGAGATTGAAGATATGCGGCCGCCCTTTGAGGGCCGTGATGATCTCGCGCACCCGCGTCTCCAGCCCCGGCCCGCCGGCGACAAGCCGCATGGGATCGAGATTTCCCTGCACAGCCACGCCCTTGGGCAGCATCGCGGAAATCCGCTGCAACGGGATTGCCGTGTCGAGGCCGACCGCGTTCACGCCGGTTTTTTCCGCGTAATCCAGCACAAGCGCTCCCGCTCCACGCGGGAAACCGATGATCGGTTGTTTCACGCCCAGCGCCCGCACGCGTTGTACGAGTTTCGCAGTCGGTCCGATCACCCAGCGCTGGAAAGCGTCTTCCGGTAGACCTTCGGCCCAGCTTTCGAACAGCATCAGCGCATCTGCGCCGGCCTTCGCCTGCATCAGCAGGTAGTGCGCGCTCGCCTCGACAAGCTGATCCAGCATGCCGTCGAGTTCCGCAGGATGTTCATAACCGAACTTCCGCGCATCGGCCTTATCCGTGCCGCCACGTCCTTCGATGGCATAGACACCGACCGTCCAGGGCGATCCGGCAAACCCGATCAGCGTCGTGGATGCGTCGAGACTGGAACGAACCCGCTCAACCGTCTCACCCACAGGCGCAAGACGCGCGAGAATCTTCTCCATTGGCACACTAGCGAGATCCTTCGCCTTCGTCGCGGGATCGACGCGCGGGCCTTCACCTTCCACAAAGCGAACATTTCGCCCCATGGCGTCGAGCACCAGCAGGATGTCGGCAAACAGGATCGCGCCATCCATTCCATAGCGGCGAACCGGCTGCAGCGTCGCTTCTGCTGCGAGGGAAGGGGAATAGCAGAAATCCAGGAAATCGCGCGCGCGCGCTCGCAGCTCACGATATTCGGGAAGATGCCGTCCCGCCTGACGCATCATCCAGACAGGAACGGGATCGATCCGTTCGCCGTTGAGCACTCTAAGCAATCTTCTGTCGTTCACACATCACCCGGCGGAGGAAGAAGAGTCTTCTTATCTTGAATCTGAATCTAAGAGTCTTTGGTGGTGTTTAGTCGGTTCATAAGTAGTGGCAACGCGCTCTCCCCAAACGCTCCACACAGCCACTCACCGAGAATCTTGCTACGTTCCGACAGGCTCGCGCAGGTTAACCTCTCGTTAAGGCCTTCGTTAACAACACCTTAACGAGAGTCGAGTCCCCTGGCCTCGACTCGTGGGCGCCAATTTCGTGAGTCTTCTCCACGCTCTCCACCTGTGACTCACGGTGTGAGCGAGTCGTGTGGGGAATCCGACCCTCAGCTTGTCCACAATCCACTCCCAGCGGTATTGGAAAACCTGGTGTGAAACTCCACAAAGCCGGGACATGACGCTCGAGACCTATTTCAACGTGCACCTGGTCTCGGATTCGACCGGCGAAACGCTCAATGCGGTGATGCGCGCGGCCTGTGCGCAGTTCGACAACATCGCCCCGCTCGAACACAATTATTACCTGGTGCGCAGCCCGAAGCAGCTTGAGCGCGTGCTCAAGGAAATCGAGAACGCGCCCGGCGTCGTGCTCTACACCATCACCGACGAGAACCTGCGCGCGCGGCTCGAAGAACGTTGCCGGGAGCTTGGATCGCCGACGCTCCCCGTCATCGACGCCGCCGTGAACATGCTATCGCGCTATCTCGGCCTGAAATCGGCTCACAAGGTCGCCGGCCAGTATCATCTCGACGCCGAATACTTCCAGCGCATCGAGACCATCAACTTCGCGCTGCAGCACGATGACGGCCAGCACACCGAAGACCTGCGCGAGGCCGATGTCGTGCTCGTCGGCGTTTCGCGCACGTCGAAGACGCCGACCTGTGTTTATCTCGGCAACCGCGGCGTGAAGGCCGCCAACGTCCCACTCGTCCCGGGCGTCGAAGTTCCCGACATACTCACAGGGCCGAACGCGCCACTCGTCGTCGCGTTGAAAATTTCGCCCGACCGGCTTGTGCAGATCCGCCGCCATCGCCTGCTGTCGCTGAACGAGCAGGCGGACACATCTTATGCAGACGAGGAAATCGTCCAGCAGGAGGTAACCGAGGCCAACCGCCTGTTCGCCCGCATGAAGTGGCCGACGATTGACGTTAGCCGCCGCTCGGTCGAAGAAACCGCCGCCGCCATCCTCAACATCATCCAGGAACACGGCAGGTGAGCACGCCTCCCGAAAACCGGCTGATCCTTGCTTCCAAAAGCAAATCCCGCGCGGCCGTGCTGAAGGCGGCGGGCCTCATCTTCGAGCAGATCGGTTCCGGCGTGGATGAGGATGCCTTGAAGGACGCGCTGCGCGCCGAGGGCGCTAGTGTTGCAAAACAGGCGGATTTACTGGCTGAAACCAAGGCGTTGAAGGTCTCGATCTCGCATGGCGGCATCGTGCTCGGCTGCGATCAGATGCTCGATCTCGATGGCCAGGGCCTCGACAAGGTCGACACGCGAGAGGCCGCCCGCGACATCCTGAAACGCCTGCGCGGCAAGACGCACATCCTGCAATCCGCCATCGTCGCCTGCATCGACGGCGCGCCGGTCTGGCGTCACCTCTCGCAACCGCGCCTGCGCGTTCGCAATTTCTCCGACGCCTTCCTCGAGGAATATCTCGACGCCGTCGGCGATGCAGCCTTCGAGAGCGTCGGCTGCTATCAGGTCGAGGGCAGGGGCGCACTGCTCTTCGATCGCATCGAAGGCGATTATTTCTCCATTCTCGGAATGCCGCTTCTTCCACTCCTGCAATGGCTGCGCGACCGCGGCGTGGTCGCAGCATGACACAGCGCTATGCCGTTGTCGGGGACCCTGTCGCGCACTCGCTTTCGCCGCTGATCCACAATGCCTGGATCAAGGCGGCGGGCATCGACGCGCATTATGACCGCATCCACCTGCAGTCGCCGGACGCTACCGGCGACATCCGTGCGCTGGCGAAAGATCATGCCGGCCTCAACATCACGCTGCCGCACAAGAGGGCCGCTCTCGCCGCTGCGGCGAATGCTTCGCCCGAAGCGCTGGCCATCGGCGCAGCCAACACGCTGGCGCGCGACGCGACAGGCAATTGGTTCGCCCACAACACGGATGTCGCTGGTTTCGAGATCGCGCTGAAGGCGGCTGCGGGAATCAAGGCCGGTGGCTTGAATGTCGTCATGATCGGTGCGGGCGGCGCCGCTCGCGCTGCTATCTTCTGTCTCGTCGCGTCAGGCGCGCAGATTGCCATTGTCAATCGCACCGAAGCCAACGCGAAGGCGCTCGCTAAGGACCTTGCGCCCAGCGCGCGCACCGGAGACCTGGCGCAACTCGCGGCATTCGCAGACGCGGCCGACATCGTCGTGAACTCCGCCAGCCTCGGCCACGCTGGCGAAGAGCTTCCGGCGCTTCCGGCCGGAAAGGGCAGGCCGTTCCTTGATCTTTCCTACGGCAAGGCTGCCGCTGGCGCGCTTTCCGCGGCTGCGGCGGCTGGCTGGACGCCCCATGACGGGCTACCCATGTTGGTGGGACAGGCCGCGGCTGCTTTTCGTATCTGGTTCGGGATAGCCCCGGACGAGGCGTCAGCGCTCAAGGCCTGCCGGGAGGCGGTGGCGGCTCGCGCATGATCAAACTGGCGCTCACAGGGTCCATCGGCATGGGCAAGTCGGCGACGGCGGCCATGTTCGCCGCGCGGGGCATCCCCGTGTACGACGCTGACGCCGCCGTGCATGCAGCCTACGCCCCGGGAGGCGAAGCTGTCGCTCCCATCGAATGGGCCTTTCCGGGGGTGATCGGTGCGGATGGCGGCATCGACCGCGCCAAGCTGCGCGCCAAGGTCGCGAAGAATCCCGAGGCGATGAAGAAGCTCGAGGGCATCGTCCACCCCATCATCGCACATGCCAACCGCGCCTTCCTCGAGAAGGCCGAAGCCGACAAGTCCGATATCATCGTTCTCGACATTCCGCTGTTGTTCGAGACGGGAGGCGACAAGCGGGTCGACGTAATAGCTGTGGTTACAGCGCCTCCGGATGTGCAGAAGCAGCGCGTCATGGCCCGCGGCCAGATGACGGAGGCGGAGTTCGAGGCGATATTGGCCCGGCAGGTTCCCGATTCGGTGAAACGCGAACGTGCGGATTTCGTCATCAATACGGGGCTTGGCTTTCCTTATGCTGAGGCTCAGGTGGACGAGATCATAGAGGCGCTGCGGACGCGGATCCGTCAGGCGGCCGAACAACAGGCGGAAGAATGCGGGAAGTCATCTTCGACACAGAAACCACCGGCCTCGATCCCCGGCAGGGCGACCGCATCGTAGAGGTTGGCTGCGTCGAGCTGGTGAACCTCCTGCCTACCGGCCGCGAGTTCCAGATCTACATCAATCCAGGCCGCCCCGTGTCCGAGGCAACGGTGCGGATCACAGGCATCACCAACGAAACCCTGCGCGACAAGAAGCGTTTCGAGCATCCCGACGTGGTCGATGCGCTGATGATGTTCCTTGGCGATGATCCGATCGTCGCCCACAATGCCGAGTTCGACCGCGGCTTCCTCAACTACGAGCTCGAGCTGCTGGGCCGCCCGCAGCTTCCGAAGGAGCGCTTCATCGACACGCTCGTGCTGGCGCGCGAACACCGCCCCGGCTCGCCGGCCTCGCTCGACGCCGTCTGCAAGCGCTTCAACATCTCGATCCAGGACCGCGTGCTTCACGGCGCGCTGCTCGACGCCCAGCTTCTCGCGCGCGCCTATCTCGAACTGCGCGGCGGTCGTGAGCGCGCCTTCGATTTCGCGACCTCGGCTGCAAAGGCCGTTACCGCGCAAGCGGCGCAGACGCCCCGGCTGCAACGTCCGATACCGCTCGCCGCGCGCCTTACCGCAGAGGAAGTGGCGGCTCACGCTGAGTTTGTCGGCGGCCTCGGCGAGAACGCGATCTGGAAGAAATACGCGAGCTAGCGCTCGTCTGCGGGCCGACTAAGGTGGCCTTAGACGGGAGGCGCCGGCCATGAAAGCACTTACCTATCACGGCCCGAAGGATATCCGCTTTGAGGATATGCCGGATGCGAAGGCCGTCGCACCGCATTCCGCCGTGGTGCGCGTGAAGGCGTGCGGCATCTGCGGCAGCGATCTTCACATCTATCAGGGCCACGGCTTCAGCGAGGACATCGGCTACTGCGTCGGCCACGAAGCCGTCGGCGAGATCGTCGAGATCGGCAGCCACGTCGAAACGCTGAAGATCGGCGACCAAGTGATGGTCTCCGCCGCCGTCGGCTGCGGCCGCTGCCAGGCCTGTCGGGCAGGCGACTGCGTCCGCTGCGAGTTCAACGCGACGGGCTGCTATGGCCTGAGCCACGCGCTCGAAGGCTGCCAGGCCGAAGCCGTCATGGTCCCGCATGCCGACCACAACGCGGCGAGGATTCCCGAAGGCATCACCGTCGATCAGGCGTTGATGCTCACTGACAACCTGCCGACCGCCTATCTCGGGGCCGCCAATGCCAGCATCAGGCCGGGAAGTACAGTGGCGGTCATCGGCCTCGGCCCCATCGGCCTCATGGCGGTCGAGATCGCCTTCGCGCTTGGCGCGGCGAAAGTCTATGCCGCCGATCTTGTCCCGGAACGCCGCGCCCATGCCCGGCGCCTTGGCGCCATCGCGCTGACGCCGGGCGATGAAAAGGCCGAACTAAAGGAATTCACCAGCGGCCGTCTGGCCGAAAGCGTGGTCGAGGCTGTCGGAGCCGATGCGACGCTCAAGCTCGCGCTCGATCTCGGCGGCAGGCAGGCGACGGTGTCGACCATCGGCGTCAACCAGACACGTCAGTTCCCGTTCCCGATGGCGCTCGCCTTCAACAAGGGGCTCACCTTCCGAACGTCGCTATGCTCGGTGGTGAAGCACTGGCCCGAGCTGATCGGCCTCGTCCGCGGTGGACGGCTTAAGCCCGAGCAGCTCATCTCCCATCGCATGCCGCTCAGCGAGGGCCCTGTGGCCTACGACATGTTCAATGCGCGCCGCGACGGCGCGCTGAAGATGGTGCTGACTTGCTGAAGATCAGCCGGCGGGCTTCTGGGCTTCGGCCTCGGCGCGGGCGCGCTGCTGGCGGTAGAGGCTGACGAAATCGATCGGGTCGATCATCAGCGGCGGGTGACCGCCTTCTCGTGTGATGTCCGCAATGATCCGGCGGGCGAACGGGAAGAGCAAGCGCGGGCACTCGATCAGAAGCAGCGGCTCGATGTCGTCGCGCTTGGCGTCCTGCAGCTGGAACACGCCGGCGTAAACCAGCTCGGCGATGAACACGACGGTTTCCTGGCGCTTGGCGCGGGCCGACAGGCGCAGCTCAACGGCGAAAATGGCTTCCTGCGGCGGGCCCGGCTCGACCTTCACGTCGATGCCCAGCTCGATTTCGGGGGCGGTGTTGGCCTGCTGCGAGGCAAAGAGGCCCGGATTTTCGAATGAAAGGTCCTTAACGTATTGCGCGAGGACCCGGATCATGGGCGCGCCGGCGGCCTGGGCCTGCGAGGTCTGGTCCGGAGCGGGCGTGTCGGTCATGAGAATTTTCGGTCCGGAATTGGCATAAAAGGAAGGCAGGGCCGCTATCACGCTACTGCGACGCCCGCAACAACGGGCTGACTTGGGGACTTTTGTGTCTATATTGATCAGATGGAGAGCAAGCTCTGTGCCGCCTCTCGAAATGTCTGAAGGTCGCTTTTGAATATTGATCTTATCATCCTTGCGGCGATCGCGGTGTTCGTGATTTCCCGCCTCTATGCGGTCCTCGGCCAGAAAACCGGGGCGGAGCCGCCCGCACGGCGTTACCGCGAAGCGCCCGCCCGCGCCCCCGAACGTGAAGACGACACCCAGGCCGAGGATGAAGAGCGTCCGCGCCTGCGCGCCGCGTTCACCGGCCCGGCCGCCGCAGGCATGGAAGCCATCGCCGCCGTCGACGCCAGTTTTGCTCCCGAGGATTTCACCAAGGGCGCCCGCCGCGCCTACGAACTCATTGTCGGCTCTTTCGCTGACGGCGACCGCGACGCGCTGAAGCAGCTGGTCGATGACGATGTGATGGAAGTCTACTCGACCGCCATCACCGAGCGCGAGAAGGCCGGCACGGAGCCGATGCGCCTCGTTCGCCTGCGTCAGGCCCGTATCGTCGAGGCGTCTGTCGACGCCGCCAAGACGGCCCGCGTGATGGTCTCCTTCGAAAGCGAACTATCGGACGGCGACAATCTCCGCCAGGCCAAGGAGATCTGGACGTTCAAGCGCTCGCTGAAATCGTCCGATCCGAACTGGCTGCTGGACGAAGTCTCCGCCGCTACCTGACCGGCGCGACCTGAGCGCACGCCATGACCCGCCGACTGACACCCGACGAACGCAGGCTCTGGTCCCGCGTGACGCGCACCGTGCGTCTGGCGCCGGGCCGCGTGCATGAACCGGAGGAGGCCGAGGCGCCGCCCGTCGTGTCCGGCCCGCAATCGCTGGTTCCGCCAAGCCAGCCCGCAAAATCGAAACCCCATCGTGCCGGCCCGCCCGAAGACCTCTCCGGCCAGCGCCGCATCCGCCGCGGCCAGAACGAGATCGACGCCCGCATCGACCTGCACGGCCACACGCAGGACACCGCTCATCGCGAAGTCGTCGATTTCATCCTGCGACAAGCCTCGCTCGGCGCGCGCTGCGTCCTCATCATCACCGGCAAGGGCAGGCTGGGCACAGGCGTTCTCCGCGCCCGCCTGTTCGACTGGATCGCCGATCCCGACCTGCGCCCCTTCATCGCCGGCTACGCCACGGCGCATCCACGCCATGGCGGCTCAGGCGCGGTCTATCTGTTCCTCAGGTCGGCGAACCGCTGACGCGCGAGCCTTTCAGTTCGATGTCCGCGAACTGCCACATCGCCTTGAAGTGTTCGCGCAGCATGTCGGCGTCGGCCTTCTTGCCCTGCGCATCCAGCGCCTGGATCAGGCCGAAGGTCGACCAGCCATTGTGCATGTACTGCTTGAGGTCGGCCTCATAGACAGCCTGCGCTTCCTTCGCCTTGCCGGCCTTCATCAGCGCAAAGCCCAGCGACTGACGCGTTGGGTAATACCAGAACGGCGGCTCGGTGTAGGGCAGTGCGTCCTGCGCCGCGACCGCCGCCTCGAACTTCGCGATCGCGCCCTTCATGTCCTTGGCGTTCATCGCGATTTCGCCGAGCAGCAGGTTGTCGGCAACCGCCAGCAGCTGGCTCGCGGGATAGTCGCTGCCGTCGAGCACCATCACCTTCGGATTGGTCTTCAGCGGAACCAGCGCCGCCTGTTCGGCCTTCGCAGCCTTGATGTCGCCCTTGTTGGCGTAGGCGACGCCGCGCGCGTAATGCCAGATCGCGTTGGAATAGCCGAGATCGGCGCGCGGCTGCGGCTCGGTGAGGATTTCGTCCCAGCGCCCGAAATGAACCAGCGTCAGCAGCGGCACTGTCTTGAAGAACTCGATCGTCGGGAACTGGTCGATCTGCTCGAGGCTGACATTGTCCGCCAGCTTGCGCGCCGCCTCGATCGCCACCTTGCTCTGGCCCTGCATCGAGGCCGACGACCACAGGAAGTGGATGTTGTGGGGATAGTACATCGCCGGATAGAAGCCCTGCGCGTTGCACTGCTTGATGTAGGCCTCGTCGACCTTCGCGGCTTCCTCGTTGGCCTTCACCGAGTCGTTGTAGCGGCCGACGCGATAGAAGATGTGCGAGGGCATGTGCACGAGGTGCCCCGATCCCGGGACCAGCGTGTAGAGCGTGTCCGCCGCCTTCTCGGCCTTCTCCGGCGTCGCCGAAGCTTCCATCGCGTGGATATAAAGATGCAGCGCCAGCGGATGCTTCGGGCTGCGCGCGATCGTCTTCTCCAGCGCCGCAATCACTGGAACGATCTCCGGCCGCGGCGTCGTCGCGTCGGACCAGTAGTTCCACGGCATGGTGTTCATCCACGCCTCGCCATACATCGCGGCGATGTCGTCATCCTCCGGATATTTCGTCACCAACGCGCCGAGCGCCTCGGCATAGGCATGGTCGAACGCCTCGCGGTCCTTCACGGGCTCGGGTGCATAGCGCTTGCCCAGCGCATCGATCAGGTCGCGCTCCGCCTCCGGTTTACCCGACGATACAGCTTTCGCTTTCTCCAGCGCGGCCCAGGCGAGCTTCTGCTCGTCATCGGTCATGATCGCCTTGCCCTTGGCCGTCACGTTGATGTTGGGCCCCGTCGCCAGCGCCTCGCCCCAGAAGCACATGGCGCAGGTCGGATCGAGCTTCTGCGCCGCGCGGAAGGAGCGGATCGCTTCTGCGTGGTTGAACCCGAAGGCCAGCACCATGCCCTGGTCGAAATAGCGCTGCGCGCCGGCGTCCTTCGTGTCGATGACGCGATGGAATTCGCCCATGCCGGCAAAAAGCGGCGCGCCCGCGCGTTTTGCTAGTTCGGCGTCAGTCTCGGGTTTCTGGGAGCACGCGACGATCGCCACGAGCGGAACGAGCAGCAGGCTGACAAGGCGCATCTGATCCCCCTTGATCAAGGCGCAAACCTATCATCGCCGGTCCGGAGCGAACAGCGCTCATCCCTGCAATTTGGCGTTATGCCAAACCGTTAGGCAGGCGTACCCGGCGTTACAGTTGCGGCCGCGGCGAACTCGTCGAACGCACGCAGCGCGTCGGCTGCGTGTACCATGCTCGGCCCGCCGCCCATCTGCAGCGTGACCGCCAGCATCTCGGCGACCTCCTGCCGCGTCGCGCCCGCGCGAACGGAATTGCGAGCATGATAGGCGATGCAGCCATCACAACGCGTCGCCACGCTGATGGCGAGCGCAATGAGCTCCTTGGTCTTGTGCTCGAGCGCGCCATTGATCTGTGCGGCCTTCGACAGGCCGCCATAGGCCTTCACCGAGTCCGGGACCATCTGCAGCAGCTGGCCGACATAGGCGTCCGTCTCCGCAATGCGGCTGGAAAATTTCCCCGTCACGAATGTCTCCCGAACTGGTGCGCCCGTATCAGCCGCGCGAGGCCTTTTCCGCGATGCCCGACTTGCCCTGTCGCGCCTCGAGCGCTTTCGCCAGCTGGTCGAGCGTCACCCCGCGCGAGCGCATCGCCACCAGCAGGTGATAGACAAGATCGGCCGCCTCGGCGGCGACGGCCTTGTCATCCTGGCTCGCGACCGCCAGCGCCGCCTCGACGCCTTCCTCGCCCAGTTTCTTGGCGGTGAGGGTGGGTCCGCCCATCAGCAGCTTCGCCGTCCAAGAGCTTTCGGGATCGCCGCCGGCGCGGGCATCAATCGTCTTGGCCAGTTCGTTCAGCACCTCGCCGAGGAAGGCCGCTGAACCGAGAGGATCGTGCATCACGCAATCTCCGTCATGCGGACCGGTGCGCCTGCCGCCGCCAGCGCCCGCTTGGCGTCCGCGATCGTCGCCTCGCCGAAGTGGAAGATCGACGCCGCAAGCACAGCGTCCGCTCCGCCCTTCATCACCGCATCCGCCATGTGCTGCACATTGCCGGCGCCCCCCGAGGCGACGATGGGCACGCGCACCACGTCGCGGATCGCACGCAGCAGCTCGATGTCATAGCCGTCCTTTGTCCCGTCCCTGTCCATTGACGTCAGCAGGATTTCGCCCGCGCCCAGCTCCGCCGCGCGCTTGGCAAACTGCACCGCGTCCTTGCCCGTCGAGTTGCGTCCACCGTGCGTATAGACCACCCATCTTGGGGGAGAATTGGCATCGCCCTCGCGCCGCACGTCCAGCGCCATCACGACGGCTTGCGATCCCACCTTCCGCGCGCACGCTTTCAGGATTTCCGGCTCAAGCACCGCCGCTGTATTGATCGCCACCTTGTCCGCCCCAGCCTTCAGCATCGCCACCATGTCGTCCGGCGTCCGCACCCCGCCGCCGACGGTCAGCGGCATGAAGCAGGCGTCCGCCGTCCGCTCGACGACATCGATCATCGTCCCGCGCTTCTCATGGCTCGCCGTGATGTCGAGGAAGGTCAGCTCGTCCGCGCCCTGCGCGTCATACGCCCGCGCCAGCGCGACGGGATCGCCCGCATCGCGCAGGTCGACGAAGTTGACGCCCTTAACAGTGCGCCCGTCCTTAACATCCAGACACGGTATGACGCGGACTTTCAGCATAATCTTCCAATCGCGCGGGGAGGCGCGGAGGTCAACGTCTAGCCATCATCCGCGCCGATGTCGCGGCGCAGATGAGCAGGCAGTTTCGTCGCCAGCGAGCGTGCAGCTCTCCGACGCTTGGTTTGCGGGTCTGGTGGGTGGTCCGCCTTGCGGCGCAACCGGTCAACTAGGCTAGCGGCGCGCGCCAGCCATCTTGGAATGTCCATGTGAACCTGAAGCTTGGGATTGAAGACGAGCGTTCGCGCGATGAGCGTGATGCATAAGCGTCTCCTTTCCCGGCTCCGGGTCCCGCGATGATCGCGAGGACTGATGCGGTCCTATAACCGCGCTTGAGGGCGCGGGCAATGCAGAGGTCAGGGCCGCTGCGGCGGGGCAAGCTGCATGGCCGCGTCGTCCGGCAGGGCCGGGAAGGCCGCGTGCGGCTCCGTCTGATACCAGTAGGCGACCGACGCCAGATAATCCTCCAGCGGCTTATACGTGCCTTCGCCGAGGATGCGCTGGTTGCTCGCGCCTTCCCAACCGAGGCTCTGGATCGTCACCTTGAGGTCGTCGGTGAAGCGAACCGGGTCCATCACATGCCAGCGGTACTGGCCGTAGCGCCGCTCGTATCCTGGCTTGAAATACTGCGTCAGCCAGTCGACCGGCTCGGTCAGGTAGAAACCCGAATATTGCGTCGAATAATTCGTCTCGCGCGGCGCCCCGCCATTCTCGCGCTTCGCATAGCCGTACGAGCCGAGGAAGTAGTCCTCCTCGCCCGTGCCGTTGATGGTCGGAAAGTCCCTGTCGCCGTCGATGTAGAACTTGATCTCGCCCTCGCCCCACCAGCCCGGGCTGAACGCGCCATGGCCGAGCCAGGTGCCGACATACTGCCCATGCCCCTTCACGCCATCGAGGATGGTGTAGACGTCCTTGGCCTTCAGCCGGTCGGCAAGGCGGAACTGCGCATGGAAGTAGGCGGCCTTGGCCGGTACGTGCGTCAGCGCAAAGTCGACCTGGTAGTAGATGGTCAGCGGCATCCCGCTGCGGTTCTCCATCGTCATGCGGAACTTCTTGCGGAACGGCATCTGCCAGAAGCTGTTGAAGCCGCTGCCCGGGTTCACCGCCACGACGGATGAATCGATGGTCGGTTCATGCCCCTTGCCCCAGCCGCTGGCGAAGAAGTCGCCGATCGGAACCTCGACCGACGGTGTTGTTTCATCATCCCAGTAGATGCGCAGGATCGCCGAGCGGTATTCCGCGCCGCCGCCCAGCGTGATCCAGAAATGGTTGATGACGCCCGGCCCCGTGGCTTCCCCCATCGTGAACGTCGTCCCCGGCGCCATCACGACGTAGGGGTTCACCTTCCAGCCTTGACCGAGCTTGGACGCTGCAACCTTCGCGCTGCCCTGGTCCGCCGGCGTGCGCCCGCCCATGCCTTTCCCGCCCGTGAGGTTCTCGGGGCTGATCGACCGGCTCTGCGCATCCGACAGAAGGAAGAGCGAGTTGACGCCGGGCGTCGGCAGCACCGGCCCCGCCGCCGGCAGCGCACACCCAGCAAGACCAAGAGCCGAGAAGAGGGCGATCACTGTGGCGCGCATATGTGTCCCCGCCTGATTGAGACGGGCACACTTGTTCGCGCGCGGGCTCAGGTCAACGCAGCCCCGCGGCTGACCCAGCGTTATCGCACTGCGAGCAGGGCTTCGGTCGGATCGATGTCGCCATCATAGAGCGCGCGGCCGAGGATCGCGCCCTCGATCGGCCTTCCAGCGCGCGCCTTCAGCGCCTTGAGGTCATCGACATCCCGCACGCCGCCGGAAGCGATGATCGGGATCGACACCGCATCCGCCAGCTCGCCCGTCAGCGCCACGTTGACGCCAGCCTTCAGTCCGTCGCGCGCAATGTCGGTGACGATGATTGCCGCAACGCCACAGCCTTCGAACGCCTTCGCCAGCTCGACAGCCTGCATGTCCGTCGTCTCGGCCCAGCCCTGCACCGCCACGCGTCCGTCGCGCGCATCGATGCCGACGGCGACCTGACCCGGGAATTTCCGCGCCGCGTCCTTCACCAGCTTCGGATTGCGCACCGCCGCCGTGCCGAGAATCACGCGGCTGACGCCCGCATCCAGCCAGCGCTCGATCCCCTCCATGTCGCGGATGCCGCCGCCGAGCTGAACCGGCGCGCGCATTACGTCGAGGATCGAGGCGACGGCGTTGTGGTTCACCGAATGCCCCTCGAAGGCGCCATTGAGGTCGACGACATGCAGCGCCTCGAAGCCCATCGCCGCAAAGCGCAGCGCCTGGTCGGCTGGATCGTCATTAAAGGAAGTCGCGGTCGTCATCTCGCCGCGCAGCAGACGGACACACACGCCGTCCTTGAGGTCGATTGCAGGGTAGAGTTTCATATTTCCGCTCTTGGTGGCGTTTGGGAGGCCGCCCTTGGAGGCTGGAACGCTAGCCTTGTCAACGTGACGCCGCAGCCCACGTTTGCGTCAGTTGCCAAGCGGCTGAGGGCTCAGGGTTTCCAGCGCAGGAAGTTGGCGAGAACGGTCTGTCCGGCCTTCTGGCTCTTCTCCGGATGAAATTGTGTGCCGAAGAGGTTGTCGCGCGCGACAGCCGCCACGAACTTGCCGCCATAATCGCAACGCGCCGCGACGTGACCCTGTATCTCCGGCTTCATCGCGTAGGAGTGCACGAAATATACGTGAGGCTCCGGCGCCAGTCCGTTGAGCACCGGATGGGACTTCATGTCGGTCAGCACATTCCAGCCCATGTGCGGCACGGGCAGGTTGGGATCGGACGGCTTCAGCCGCTCGACCACGCCCGGAATCCAGCCGAGCCCGCGTGTCTCGACATCCTCACGGCCGACATCGGCCATCAGCTGCATGCCCACACATACGCCGAGAAAAGGGCGGCGGCTGCGGAACACCGCCTCGTTCAGCGCCTCGCCCACGCCATCACGCGCAGCCAGGCCTGCGGCGCAATCCGCAAAGTGACCCACGCCCGGCAGCACGATGCGGTCCGCCTGCCGGATGCGGTCCGGATCGTCCGTCAATGTGACGGTGAGCGGAATCTCGAAATGGTTCGCGGCGGCTTCGAGCGCGCGCTGAACCGACCGGACATTGCCCGATCCATAATCGATGATCGCGAGGCGGGTCATGGGCAGGGGATGTAGTGATGAAACGCGCGGATGTCACCGGCAAACGGACCGTCGGGTTCCTGCCCGGCAGTTGTCGCGACGCAGCAAGATCAGATAGCGAACCGCGCTGACGCCCATTGCCTGGCAGGAGCCCGGCGGTCCGGTCCACTACAGCGAGCCCTTGGTGCTCGCCACCTGCCCTTTGAGGCGCAGGTCCGGCGCCGCCGCCATGCGCAGCGCCCGGGCCAGCGACTTGAAGCTCGCCTCGGCGATGTGGTGCGAGTTCTCGCCATAGAGCAGTTCGAGGTGCAGGCAGACCCCGGCATTCATCGCGAAAGCCTGGAAGAATTCCTTGAACAGCTCGGTGTCGACCTGGCCGACCTTGTCCCGCGTGAAGCCCACCTTCCAGATCAGGTAGGGCCGGTTGCACAGGTCCACTGCCGCGCGCGCCAGCGTCTCGTCCATCGGCACATAGGCATGGCCGAAGCGGACGACGTTCGAATAGCCGCCCACGGCTTCCTTGAACGCCTGGCCCAACACGATGCCGACGTCTTCCATCGTGTGGTGCTGGTCGATGTGCAGGTCGCCCTTGGCCTCGACGGTGATGTCCATGGCCGAATGCTTGGCGAAGCTTTCCAGCATGTGGTCGAAGAACCCAACCCCGGTCGAGATCGTCGATTTCCCTGATCCGTCGACGTCCACGGAGGCCCGGATCTGGGTCTCCTTGGTCTCGCGGACCACTTCGGCTTTACGCGCTTTCTCCGCCATGGGCGGGGCCTCCGGAATATTAACTGGGCGTTCGCTTCCCGAACCTAGCTTCGCACGCCAACGGTCGAGGAATCCTGAATGCTGCGGTGCATTTAGGCCGAGGCCTTCGCGAACGCCACCTGAATCCGGCCCAGAGGGCTGCCAAATGCCCGCCAAAACGGGAAAACGAGCGGAGAAACCTCGCAGGAAGCGTCAGCTTGGCCTTGCCGGCCGGGTCGCCCTGATCGCGCTCGGCGCGGCCATTCTCGCTACGCTCGCCCAATGGGTCGCCACCCCGCTGATGGCCCAGAAGGAAGTCCGCATCCAGCGCACCATCGCCGTGACCAGCGCGGCCAACCTTCTGGCCGACGTCAGCCGCCTGCATGCGCAGGCCGGCCACTGGAACGAAATCCAGGAGCTGATCAAGGTGCTTTCGACTGGCCTGCCGGATGGTCAGTCCGCTGTCTACGATCCCAGCTGGAACCTGCTGGGAAAGAACGGCTCTACCCGCGACCTGCCGGATATCGACACGCTGAAGTCGCTCGCAAGGGATCCCAGTGCCGTCCTCGACAATGGCAGCTCGGTCCATGCCGTGCGTCCCATCAAAACGCACGAAGGCGTTGTGGGTTACGCTGTCTATTCCTTCACGCCTCGCCCCGCGCTCGACATCTGGATGAGCGTCGTTGCGTTGAATGCTGTTGTACTTGTGCTGGCGCTGGCCGTGCTCGCTCCCTTCCTGATCCCGATCGCCCGCCGCGCGCTGAAACCCGTCACCGATCTCGAGCGCGGCATCCGCAAGCGCGATGCGAAAGACAAGTCCAGGCTCGCGGATTCCTCCGACGACCGCGTCCTCAAGCCGCTGCTCAGCGCCATCGATGAAATCCACGAGCGGTCTGAAACCGCAATGCGCCGCGCGCTCGCCATGGCCTACACCGATCCGGTGACGCGCCTGCCTAACCGCCTGCGTTTCGTCTCCAAGCTGGATTCAACTGTCGCGACCGGCCAGGGCGTCTGCCTCGTCATCTGTGATCTCGACCGCTTCCGGCATGTCAACGTCACTTTCGGTCCGCGCGCCGCCGACATGGCGCTTGCCGCCGTCGCCGAACGCCTGCGCGCATCGATCTCGCACGCCAACGCCAGCAGTTTCTTCATCGGCCGCATTGGCGCCGACCAGTTCGGCCTGATCTTCCCGGGCGCCCAGCAGGCGGACGTGAAGACGTTCCTCGACGCCGCTGATGCAGCGATTTCCGAGCCCATGACGCTGGAAGGTCAGCAGGTGCGCATCACCGCCTCCTTCGGCGCCGCCAGCGCGCCGGAAGACGCGACAACCGGCGCTGACCTTCTCAAGCAGGCCGAGGTCGCGCTCAAGGAAGCCAAGAGCATTCCCGCCGTCCGCCGCGCCTTCTTCGACCAGAGCCTGCACGCCAAGGCGCGCGCTAAGGCCAGGCTGGAAGAAGAGATCCGCGAAGGCCTCGAGCGCAGCGAATTCGTCGCTGTCTTCCAGCCCAAGGTGAAACTCGAGACCGGCGAACTTGTCGGCGCCGAGGCCCTCGCGCGTTGGCGCCGGCCAGATGGCTCCGTCGTGTCGCCCGGCGTCTTCGTGCCGATCGCGGAGGAACTCGGCCTCATCTCGAAGCTCGGCAAGAGCGTCATGCGCGACGCCTGCTTCGCCGCCGCCGGGTGGAACCGCAAGGGGGTCGCCGCCTCGATCGCGGTCAACGTCTCGCCGCACCAGTTCGACGATCCGGACTTTATCTCATCGGTCTATCAGGCGCTGGATGATTCAGGCCTCGCGCCTGAGCAGCTCGAGCTCGAGATCACCGAAAGCGCCGCCGTCGCCGATCCGGACCGCGTCGCCCGCATCATGTGGCCGCTGCGCAATCGCGGCGTCCGCCTCGCCATCGACGATTTCGGCACGGGCCATTCGAACTTCGCCTCGATCACGCGGCTGCCGTTCGACGTGTTCAAGATCGACCAGCAATTCGTCCGCGCGCTCTCCACGGACCCGCACGCCCCCGCCATCATCGAGATGATCCTCGCGATGGCCGAAGCGCTCGGCCAGGAAACTGTCGCCGAGGGCGTCGAGACGAAGGAACAGGCCGACTTCCTGCTTCGCCGCGCCTGCACGATCGGACAGGGCTATTACTATTCCCCGCCGCTCCCCGCCGACGAATTCGACGCCTTCGTGCGCTCCTGGCGTCCAAGGCCGGCAGACCGTTTCGCAGCCTAATCATTTGATTTATATGTTAAATTATTCTGCGGTCTCTTATTCCGCAGTCGACACGATTATCGAAAATCGATAAATTTGCTTGTCGGCATGTTCCGCACGACATAAACTGTTCAATGGTCAGGAAGTTATCCGCATGTCGTCAACGCCCGTTTGGCACTCAACCACCATTCTCGCCGTGAAGAAGGGCCGCAAGCTCGTCATCATGGGCGACGGTCAGGTGTCGATGGGCGAAACCGTCATGAAGGGCAACGCCCGCAAGGTCCGGCGCATCGGCGAGAAGGGTGAGATTCTCGCAGGGTTCGCCGGAGCAACCGCCGATGCGTTCACGCTCTTCGAACGCCTCGAACAAAAACTCGAACGCTTCCCCGGCAATCTCCAGCGCGCCGCCGTGGAACTCGCGAAGGACTGGCGCACTGACAAATACCTCCGGAACCTCGAAGCCCTCATCATCGTGGGCGATGCGACCTCTCTGCTCGTCATCACGGGCAGGGGCGACGTGCTCGAGCCGGAGCATCCGATCGCGGCCATTGGTTCAGGGGGCAACTATGCGCTGTCCGCCGCACGAGCGCTGTATGAGTACGAAGACGACGCCGAAAAGATCGCACGCAAAGCGATGACGATCGCGGCCGAAGTCTGCGTCTACACAAACAGCAACTTCGTCCTGGAGACACTGGATGTTTGACCGCACGGACTTGCGCGCGGCCGTAGAGGCCGGCGCAATAAGCGATGACGCTGCAAAGCGCTTCGAAGCCTTCCTCAAGGCGCGCAACGACCCGGAACGCATGCTTGATCCGGAGAACCTCCGCTTCCTCTCGAACTTCAACGATGTCTTCCTCACCATTGGCATCGTCGTGCTGATGACCGGCCTCGGCTTCCTGTCGGCGATCTCCGTCACCAACATTCTCGGCCTCTCCGTCATTTCCGAGCCGGGCTCGATATCCGAAGCACAGGCGCTGGCCGACCGGATCAGGCTGGCCATCATCCTCTCGCCTATCCCGCTCATCATCGGCGGCTGGTTGCTGGCGGAATATTTCTGCGGCAGGCGGCGGTTGCTCCTGCCCTCCATGGCGTTGTCCGTCGCCATCGTCTGGGCGTCCGCCGTTCTTGGCGCGGGCGTCGCCAGCTTCTTCATCGATCCCGTCACGACGGCCGCCCGCCTCGATCATGAGATGAACCCGTGGGCGATCGTCACGGGCATCAGCTATGCCGGCTTCGCCGCCGCCACGCTTGCGGCCGGCGCCATCTTCTGGCGCTTCCGCCTGCCGTTCTCGCTCTTCCTGCTGGCTGGCTCCGTCGCCGGCCTGTTCTACACCGCCGTCGGCCAGATCGGCGGCGTGGGCCAGATCGTTGGCGGCGCAGCCATGCTCGGCATCGGCATCGCCACGCTGATCGTTGCGGTCGCTTTCGACATGCGTGACCCCACACGCTCGACGCGTACGTCGGATCACGCCTTCTGGCTGCACATGGCCGCCGCGCCACAGATCATCCTCGGCATGCGCGGCCTGCTGCTTGGCTCGGGCTTCGCGCCCGCCAGCATGGCGGATGCGACGGTGATGCTGGCCGTGCTCATCGCCTTCGCCCTCCTGTCGCTCGCCCTGAACCGCCGTGCGCTGATCGTCTCGGGTCTCGTAACCTTCGCGACGTCGCTGTGGTTCCTGGTCAACGAGCTTGGCGGCGGCGGCGTCAACACGCTGATGCTGACGGCGCTGATCATCGGCGGGGCCATCGTCCTCCTCGGCGGCGGCTGGCGCACGGCCCGCCGCGGCATCCTGAAAGTGTTCCCGCAGGAAGGGACGCTCGGCCGCATCTTCCCGCCCGAGCCTGCCTGATGAAAGCGCGCCTGGAAGAACCTTCTTGCTGACATGAGCAGGCATGAGCTAGCGAAGTCGCTTCCGACTTCCTAGCTCATGCCAGTCCTCATCACGGAAGCCATGTCCGAATTCACCCCGCGCGAAATCGTCTCCGAGCTTGACCGCTTCATCGTCGGCCAGCCCGAGGCCAAGCGCGCCGTCGCCCTCGCCCTGCGCAACCGCTGGCGGCGCAAGCAGCTCGCTGAAGGGCTGCGTGAGGAAGTAACGCCTAAGAATATCCTCATGATCGGGCCCACGGGCGTCGGCAAAACCGAGATTTCCCGCCGCCTCGCCAAGCTGGCGAAAGCCCCCTTCCTGAAAGTCGAAGCCACCAAGTTCACCGAGGTCGGCTATGTTGGCCGCGACGTCGAGCAGATCGTGCGCGACCTCGTCGAGATTGCGATCGGCATGGTGCGGGAGAGGCGCCGGAAGGAAGTGCTCGCCAAGGCGGAAGCGAAAGCCGAGGAACGCGTGCTCGATGCCCTCGTCGGCGCCACCGCCCAGGCCAGCACGCGCGAAAACTTCCGCACTAAACTCCGGGCAGGGCAGCTCGACGACAAGGAGATCGAGGTCGATGTCGCCGACACGTCCTCGCCCCTCGGCGGCTTCGACATTCCCGGCCAGCCCGGCGCCTCGATCGGCATGATCAACCTCAGCGACATGCTGTCCAAGTCCTTCGGCGGCCGCTCCAAGCGCGTCCGCACCACGGTGAAGGAAGCCTACAAGCCGCTCGTCCAGGAAGAATCCGACAAGCTCCTGGACAATGACAGCGTCACGCGCGAGGCGCTGCGCGTCACCGAGGAAGACGGCATCGTCTTTCTCGACGAGATCGACAAGATCGCCTCGCGCTCCGAACGCGCCGGTGCGGATGTCTCGCGAGAAGGCGTGCAGCGCGACCTTCTCCCGCTGATCGAAGGCACGACGGTGTCCACCAAGCACGGCCCAGTGAAGACCGACTACATCCTCTTCATCGCCTCCGGCGCCTTCCACGTCGCGAAGCCCTCGGACCTGCTGCCCGAGCTTCAGGGCCGTCTGCCGATCCGCGTCGAGCTGAAGGCGCTCTCGCGCGACGACCTCAAGCGCATCCTCACCGAGCCAGAGGCCAACCTCATCCTGCAATACAGCGCGCTGATGAAGACCGAAGGCGTCGATCTCACCTTCGATACCGACGCCGTCGACGCCATCGCCGACATCGCCGTGCAGGTGAACGACTCGGTCGAGAACATCGGCGCCCGCAGGCTTCACACCATCCTGGAGCGCGTCCTCGACGAGATCAGCTTCACCGCCTCCGACCGCAACGGCGAAACCTTCCGCATCACCGGCGCTTATGTCCGCGACAAGGTCGAGAAAATGGCCGGCGACAAGGACCTCTCGAAATACATTCTCTAAAAGAACCTACACCGCCGCCGGCTTGCGGATCGGCATGTGTTTCTTGCCCCAGTCCTTCAATCCGATCAGGGCCGGGGCGAAATCCCGGCCCTTGTCGGTCAGCCGGTACTCATAGCGGAGCGGCTTCTGCGAGTATGGGTTCCTTTCCAGAACCCCTGCCTCGACCAGACGTTTCAGCCGGTCAGACAGCAGGTGGCGCGTCACGCCCAGGCTCTTCTGAAACTCCTCAAACCTTGATTTTCCAAGGAAACAGTCGCGGACGATCAAGAGCGTCCAACGGTCCCCGATCACCGACATCGCCCGCGCCACCGGGCACCAGTCGGTCGACAGGTCGTCCCACCTCTGGGTCTGGGGTCTTGGAGTCTGGCTCTTGGACCGTTCCATTTTCATACTCTGCACGGATTGCCTCGTCTTGCAAAGACTGTAGGTTCCTTTTCTGAACGGATGGTTGCCGATGCCCCAAACGAACCCCGAGAAGCGCTCAGTCCTCGTCGTCGGCGCCGGAGACGCGACCGGCGGGGCGATCGCCCGGCGCTTTGCCCGCGAAGGCCTCACCGCCGTCGCCACCCGCCGCGAAGTGGCCAGCCTGGAACCGCTGCTCCGACAAATCCGCGCCGATGGCGGTGAAGCCCATGGCTTCGGCTGCGATGCCCGCGTGGAGGAGGAGGTCGTCGCCCTCTTCGAGAAGATCGAGACGGAGATCGCCCCGCTCGAAGCCGTCATCTTCAACATCGGCGCGAACGTGAACTTCCCGATCCGCGAGACGACGTCGCGCGTCTACCGCAAGGTGTGGGAGATGGCCGCCTTCGCCGGCTTCCTCGCCGGGCGCGAGGCCGCGAAGGTCATGGTCCCGCGCAAGCGCGGCACGATCATCTTCACCGGCGCCACTGCCTCGATCCGCGGCGGCTCGGGCTTCTCCGCCTTCTCCGGCGCCAAGTTCGCGCTCCGCTCGCTCGCCCAATCCATGGCCCGTGAACTCGGGCCCGAAGGCATCCACGTCGCCCACACCATCATTGACGGCGCCATCGACACCGAATGGATCGCGAAGAACTTCCCGCAACGCTACGCGCTGAAGGAGCAGGGCGGCATCCTCAACCCCGAACACATTGCCGACGCCTACTGGATGCTCCACGCCCAGCCACGCGACGCCTGGACCCACGAACTCGACCTGCGTCCGTGGATGGAAAAGATGGCGTAGGCCAGCAACAAAAAGGGAGGCATGGACGGATGCCGAAACAACTCGAATTTTTCTACGACTTCACGAGCCCTACGGCCTATCTCGCCTGGGCGCGCCTGCCTTCGATCATCCAGCGCACTGGCGCGAAGCTGGTCTATCGCCCTATGTTCCTCGGCGGCGTGATGCAGACAACGGGCAACCGCCCGCCCGGCACAGTCGCCGCAAAAGCGCGCTGGATGGCGGCCGATCTCCAGCGCTGGGCGAAGAAATACAACACCCCCTACAAGCTCAATCCGCACTTCCCGATGATGACGTTGATGGTCCAGCGCGCAGCGCAGGAATGGGTCAACCGTCCCGACTTCGAGAAGTATCTCGCCGCCATCTTCAATGCCGCCTGGCAGGACCAGAAGAACATTGCCGACAAGGCGGTCCTTGCGGAAATCCTCACGACGGCCGGCTTCTCGCCGGAGGAATTCTTCGCCGCAGCGGAGAACCCCGCCAACAAGGAGAAACTGAAAGCCACAACCGACGAGGCCGTCGAACGCGGCGTCTTCGGCGCGCCTACCTTTTTTGTCGGCGATGAAATGCACTTCGGCCAGGACCGGCTGGATTTCGTAGAGGAAGCCCTGATGCGTGCGTGATCTTCGTCCATGGACGGTTTCATGCTAGAGGCCGTCCGGGGACTAGAGGACGCGGGGCCATGTCAGACGAAACAATCGGTGAAGCTGCGCCGAAGAAGAAGCGCTGGTCGATGCGCATCCTCTTCTTCTTCATCGCCTTCTTTATCTCGATCGCCATCGGCAAGGCGTTCGAACTCGCCAGCGATCCCGAAACGCTGGCCTCGGCCAAGCAGGCCCAGACGGAGTGGCTGCAGACCGTGCAGGGCACGTCCCCGATCGCGGTTGCAACAACCTACTGGGTGGAGCTGAACGGCGCCTGGTGGGGCGAGTCATCGGAAGGGGCCTGGTCCGCGTTCGAAGCTAACGGCAAGGGCAAGGGGATTGTGACGCCGGTCTATGCGCTGGTCATCACAGGCGCGCGCTTCTTCTACGAAGGCGGCATCCCGATCGTGATCCAGCTCGTCCTTGGCGCACTCGGCGTGGCCGTGTTCAACTTCGTTCGCACGAACGGCCAGACGATTCTGTTCGAGAACGAACTGACCACGCTGCTGTTCGGCCCGATCGCGGTCATCCTCGCCGCTAGCGTCATCGGCATGGTTCTCTGGGTGCTGATGCAGGGCGGGCTCTACCTGCTCGGCTGGGCGACAGACTTCGCTGCATGGGCGGTCGGCGCGACCGGCATCGCCGGCTTCTGTGTCTTCTGCTTCGGAGAACTCGGAAAGAAGGGCGTGGAACACGTCCTCACGCCCAAGCTGAAAGGCTAGACCTTCAGCCCCGCCGTCACCGCCAGCTCGCGCAGGTTCACCGAGGGCCGCGGCCCGATATGGCTAATCACCTCGCGCGCGCACAGGTTGCCGAGCACGGCCGATTCCTGAAGCGAAAGCCCGTGCGTGATGCCGTAAAGTACGCCGGCCGCATACTGGTCGCCTGCGCCCGTGGCGTCGACCACAGCGGCGGGCGTCACCGGCGCAACCCACGTGTCGGAACCCGAGACGATCACCGATCCCTTGGACGAGCGCGTGATCACGGCGATCTGGCTGTCGTTTCGGATCTGGTTCACTGCCTCGTCGAAATCCCCGGTTTCATAGATCGCCAGAAGTTCGGCTTCGTTCGCGAATACGAGATCGCAATGCGTCCGGATGAGGTGCACAAAGCTCGCGCGGTGCCGGTCGACGCAGAACACATCCGACATGGTGACCGCCACCTTGCGTCCCGCCGATTTCGCCACTTCCGAGGCGTGTACGAACGCCGTCTTCGCCGCCGGCTTGTCGAACAGATAGCCTTCCAGATAGAGCCATTCGCCTGCCGCCACCGCGCGCGCATCCACGTCGCTGGCGGCAAACTCGGTCGAGGCGCCGAGATAGGTGTTCATCGACCGCTCGCCATCCGGCGTCACCGCGATCATCGACCGGGCCGTGGAGGCGCCGCCTTTTAGCGGCGTGCCGAAGAAATCCGCGCCGATCTTCCGCATGTCGGCCACATAGGCCTCGCCCAGCTTGTCGTCGCCCACCTTGCCGAGAAAGGCCGCGCTCGCGCCGAGGCTTTTCAACCCCGCCACCGTGTTCCCGGCCGAACCGCCGCTCGTTTCCACCCGGCTCGCCGGCAGGGCATTGTAGAGATAGTCGCAGCGCTCCGGCGTGATCAGGTTGGTGCGCGCCTTCGGAATCTCGTGGCGCACGAGAAAGTCGTCATCGACCTGCGCGATCACATCCATGATGGCGTTGCCCAGCGCAACGACGTCGTATTTCACCGGCATGAAATTAATTCCGCGAGGCCGTGAGATATCCACGATGGAAACCACGCCCGGCTCGTCTTAAAGCGGGGGTGCGGTCCCGATGCAAGCTTTCGGCAAGGGGCCCGGAGGGGAACAGGTCAGGATGACAGCGATCGCGCTACTCATAGCGGCGAATATTGCCTCGAATGCGCCAGATCGCCGCGCCGATGCTCATCTCTATGATATCCAGCTGGACATCCTCCGCCGCGGCTTCGCGCCCGAGGGTTTGACCATCGAGCCGGTCCGCTGGATGGATCCGGGCGTGGACTGGAAGCGATTCGGCGCTGTCCTCGTCAACTGCTCATGGGATTACCAGGACCGGCACGAGGATTTTCTTGCCACGCTGGATCGCATCGCCGCCCTGGGCGTCCCCGTCTTCAACTCGCCCGCTACCGTTCGCTGGAACATCCGCAAGTCCTATCTGCGCGAGTTCGAGGCGAAGGGCGTTCCCATCATCCCAACGCTCTGGCCCGAACGCCCGCTCGCCGAAGACATCCGCGAAGCCATGGCCGCTTTCGGCGTCGACGACGTCATCATCAAGCGGCAGGTCGGCGGCGGCGCCCGGGGCCAGACGCGCTACACCCACGCCAACATGCCGTATGACGGCTCCATTCTCGACCGCCCTGGCATGATCCAGCCCTTCATCCCGTCTATCGCCACCGAGGGCGAATATTCCTTCCTCTTCATCGACGGCGATTTCAGCCACGCGCTGGTCAAACGTGCGGCCCAGGGCGATTATCGTATCCAGGAAGCCTATGGCGGGACGTCGCAGACGATCGACGCTTCGCCGGCGGATCAGCGCCAGGCTCGCGCCGTGCTCGATGTCATCGATGACAAGCCGCTCTATGCACGCGTCGACATGGTTCGTGGCGCCGATGGCACATTGCTGCTGATGGAGCTCGAGGTCATCGAACCCTACCTTTATCCCAAGGATGGGCCGCAGATAGGGGCGATGCTGGGCAAGGCGCTCCGGCGCCGCATCGGCTAGCAGCCTGCTTCACAACTGCACGCCGGCTCTTCCGTGTTGCCGATCCCGCTCCTAGTTTTGTGACCGGCAGAGGTCACACCGCATGCAGTATGTCTGCGAGACATCGAAGGGACGCACCTGGTTCCGTATCGAAACCGATGCGGAGGCTGAAGCTGAAACCAAGCTGATGCGCCATGCCGTGGAAAAGCATTTCCGCCGCGAGCAGAAACGCGCCCGCGACTCCTACACGCCCGGCCCCGGCCTCGAGCGCGACATCATGCTGAAGGCGCACCTCGCACGTTCGACGCCGCTTTTCCTGACGCTACGCGCCGATGACGGAGAAGGGCTCGCCACCGCCATGCTCCCGCCCGGCGGCAAGCCCATTGCCGACTTTCCGATCATCATCGTCGGCCCGGAAAACGCCGACCCCTATCCCAACCACGGCGACGCCATCGAAGCGCTCGCCCGCCACTACAAGCTGCCGCTCCCCCGCACGCGCTGCTACCCTTACGCCCAGCGCAGCTAGCTATTCCCCCGTCTTCGCCTGATATTCGCAGAGATCCCGGATCACGCATTCCGGGCACCCCGGCTTGCGCGCGAGGCAGATATAGCGTCCGTGCAGGATCAGCCAGTGATGCGCCCCGCGCTTGTATCTGTCCGGCGTCACCTCCAGCAGCAGCTTCTCCACCTTCTCCGGCGTCGTCTCCGGCGCGAGCCCCGTCCGGTTCGAGACGCGGAAGACATGTGTGTCCACTGCAATGGTCGCCTCGCCATAGACCTCGTTCAGCACCACGCTCGCCGTCTTGTGGCCGACCCCGGGCAGGGCCTCCAGCTCCTCGCGCGTTGAGGGCGTCTTCCCGTCATGTTTCTCGAGGATCAGCTTCGACAGCGCGATGACGTTCTTCGCCTTGTTCCGCCACAGCCCGATCGTCTTGATGTGCTCGGCAAGGCCGGCCTCCCCGAGCTTCACCATCTTCGCCGGCGTGTCCGCTACCCTGAACAGCTCCTTCGTCGCCTTGTTCACGGAGACATCCGTCGCCTGCGCCGACAGCACCACGGCGACCACCAGCGTGTACGGGTCCCGGTAGACAAGCTCCGTCCTGGGATCCGGCCGCTCCTTCGCCAGTCGCTTGAAAAGCTCCGCCGCCTTTTCTGGCGGAAAGCCTTTCGCTTTTGCAGCTTTCTTCTTTTTCACGCCCGCCTTCGCCATGACCCGACACTATCGTGAGAGCAGGGATAGCCAAATCATTCCGCCGTCCTAAGCTCTTGTCCCATGTCGACCATCTATCTCGACGCCGTTCTCGAACCGCCCCGCTCGCTCAGCCCACGCGGGTTCAACCGTGTCATGCTCGTGCTTGGGCTGATGAGCTTCCTGTCCAGCCTTCTTTTCCTCTCCCTGGGCGCCTGGCCCGTCATGGGATTCATGGGCCTTGAAATCCTCGCGCTCTGGCTGGTCTTCCGTTTTTCCTTCCGCGCCCAGTCCGCCCGCACCTATATCCGTGTGACGGCCGAGGCGGTCGATCTCCGGAAGGTGGATGGCTGGGGCAGGGAGCGCCGCGCGCGCCTCGCCGCGCATTTTGCCCGCGTCGAATTCGACCGCCACGCCGAGGGTCCATACGCCTTGCGCGTCGCGGTTTCGGCAAGAACCTATGTCGTCGGCGAATTCCTCACCCCACGCGAGCGTGAAACCTTCGCACGGCGCCTGATGCAGGCCATCAGCGACGCCCGCCGCGAACGCCATAGCGGAGACGAACAATGAGTGTCGAATTCCTGCACGCCATGGTTCGCGTCGGCGATCTCGACGCCGCCGTGAAATTCTTCTGCGAAGGCCTTGGCCTCGCCGAGATCCGTCGTAACGATTATCCGCAGGGCAGGTACACGCTCGTGTTCCTCGCCTCGCAGGATGACATCAACCGCTCGGGCTGGAATGGCGAAGGCAGACTTCCTGCCGGACTGCCGATGGTCGAACTCACCCATAACTGGGACGAACACGAATACGCGGGCGGCCGCAATTTCGGCCACCTGGCCTATCGCGTCGACAACATCTACGCCGCCTGCGAACGCTTCCAGAAGATGGGCGTCACCATCAACCGCCCGCCGCGCGATGGCCGCATGGCCTTCGTTCGCTCACCCGACGGCATCTCGATCGAGCTGTTGCAGAAGACCGAACCCCTGCCGCCGCAGGAGCCTTGGGCCAGCGCTCCGAACATCGGCAGCTGGTAGCTACCTACCCTTCAGCGTCCGGTCGAAGAACGCGACAATGTCAGCGCTGAGCTTAAGATGCATCTCGTCCCGGTTCACGCCCGGCCGGTCCGTGCACAGCGGTACGCCCAGCGCCATCACCGGTACATTGCAGCTGTCGACGAACACGAAATGCCCTTCGCCATTGTCCAGCGTCGCGGTCTCCGCCTTCGGCAGCAGCTTCATGAACCGCCCGGCATGCGTGTCAAAGTGCAGGAAATCGTTCTGCGCCGCCCCGATCACCAGCACCTTCGCTGAAACAGCCGACAGCGACCCCGCGCTGAACCCCATGCCGAGCGCGGGATCAAGCGCCGCCACCGCCCGCACAGGCCGGCTCAACGCCTCCGGCGCCTGCTTGGGATCATTCGCGCCCACAGTCGGATAGGCGCAGGACTTGTCGCCCTTGGCCCCTTCCGTCCGGCAATATGCCGCAACATCGCCCAGCGAGAATTTCCCGCCCGCCAACATCATCACCGTGGAGCCGCCCGACGAATGCCCCAAGAGGCCGATGCGATCCGCGTCAATATGGCTGGCCAGTTCGGGCTGCGCGAGGACGTAGGCCAGCGCTGTGTTGAAATCCCGCGTCCGGTCGCCGAAGTGCGATACGTTCATTGGGCTGACGCTTGCCTGGCCGAACGCCGGCGACTCGCCGAAATGCGAAACGCCCACCACGACATAGCCGCGCCGCGCGAGCGCTTCTGCGATCCATGAATAGTTCACCGCCGCGCCCATCGCGCCATGCGACAGCAGAACAAGCGGTAGGCGATCGCCTGCCACCTTCGCCGGGCTGGCGACGCTGCCCTGGCTGATCCCGTAATTGTGCTCGGTCTCCGCAACGCCCTGCGCCGGAAACCAGATGTCGAGCGCAACCGGCCGCTCATTGACGTCCTTGATGCGTGTCGACTGATAGCCCGCTGCATAGATCACCGGCGCAGGCGCAAGCGTCGCGCAGCCTGCCGCCATCATCGCCAGTCCCGCGAGACCGAAGCGCAACCGCATGGCCTGTCTCCCTGAAACCGCCCCGATTGCAGTCTTCCTGCATGCCGCGGCGCCCGACAAGCCTACTTTCGGGGCCGCTCCGGCTTGACCGGCTTGGGCGGTTTCACCTTCGGCGCAGGCTTCGGCTTTTCCGGTTTCGCGGGCTTGGGTTTTGGCGCGGGCTTTTCCTTCACCGGCTTGGCCTTTGGTGCAGGCTTCGCCTTGGCCGGCTTGCCTTTCGACTTCACCGTCAGCTCCAGCGGCGGGACGAGATTCTCTTCCGGCGGCCGCTGGAATCCGCCCATCTGGCTCTCCAGCGCCTCGGCGATAGCCAGCACGTCGAGATCGCCGCCCTCCGGCCCGATGATCTGCACGCCGCACGGCAGCTCGCCCTTTGCGCGTGGCACGGGGATCACCACCGAGGGCAGGTGGCACACGGACGCCAGCGCGATCCACGCATGGAACATGTGATACGGCACGGACTTGCCGTCGACCTTCATCAGTCGGGTTACGGCGTCGCCGCTCTCGATGTGTTCGAATGCCGTCGTCGGCGCGACCGGCGTGATGATGGCGTGCCAGCGCGTGAAAAATTCCGACATGGTGCGCTTCAGCCTGCGCCGCGTCTCGTCGGCCTTCAGCCAGTCATGGTGCGTGGCCGAGGAATAGAGCGCCCACTTGCCGAGCGAGAACGGCTCCCCGCCCGACATCAGCTTGGCGATCGGCCGCCCCGCCTTCAGCGCCTTCATCAGTGGTGGCGGCATGTCGGTTGCGAGGATCGGTAACAGCAGCTGCAGATAGAGATCGACCAGCGCATTGCCGTCCACCTCCGGCTTCGCCACCAGCACCTGCGCGCCCGCTTCGGCCGCCGCCTCGGCGGCAACTTCGACTGCTGCGCCGCACTCGGCGGAGACGGGGAACGTCTTGTCGTCCACCCACACGCCGATGCGCCGCGCCTTCAGACCAGGCTTGCGCGGCTGCAGCGTCACCGGCTCGCCCGCCAGCACCTGGTACATCAGGCGGAGGTCCGCGACGTTGCGCGCCATCGGTCCCGACACGTTGAGGTCCCGCACCGCCAACGATCCCGGGGCAGGCGGCACGTGGCCGAGAATGGGCGTGCGCCCGAAGGTCGGCTTCAGCGCCGCGACGCCGCAGAAATGCGCCGGGAAGCGCAGGCTGCCGCCAATGTCCGATCCCAGTTCCAGCGGCGTCACGCCCGTCGCCAGCGCCGCCGCCGCGCCGCCGGACGATCCGCCCGGCGTCCGGCTGATGTCCCATGGGTTCGACGTTCGCCCGTGCACCGGGTTGTAGGTCTGGTTGTCGCCCGCGAGATAGGGCGTGTTGGTCTTGCCCCAGATCACCGCGCCGGCAGCCCTGAGCCGCGCCACCGCCTGCGCATCCGGCGTCCGCGCGGGCCGGTTGGCGTATTGCGGCGCGCCGGATGTCGCCGGCATCCCCTCGACGTCGAACGTGTCCTTGATGGTCATCGGCAGGCCGTGCAGCGGCCCGGCCGGAATGCCCGCCTTCAGCAGCCGGTCGAGTTCCACCGCCCGCTCGCGCGCGACATCGAGATTGGTGCGCACAACGGCGTTGATGACCGGGTTCACGACGCCGGAGCGCGCAATATGTTCTTCCAGCAAATCAACGGCGCTCACCTGGCCCAGCGCGAGCTGGTCCAGCTGCTGTCGCGCGGACGCAAAAATGTGTGGCGTCTGGCTCATGCCCCGCGCCAAGTCCCCGTTGCCGCGTTTCCCGCTTGCCGCCTTGTGGCGGCTTCACAACATCGTCTATGCGTGGCGGGCGCCACAAGCAAAGTGAAAGCCCCGAAACAATTTGAAACGCGTGCGCGAGCGGAAATTCTACAGCCCGAGAACGTCGCGCATCCGGTAGAGGCCCGGCCCCTTATCCGCCGCCCACGTCGCCGCCGCCAGCGCGCCCTTGGCGAAGATCGCCCTGTCGAGCGCGCGGTGATTGATCGACAGGATCTCCTCATCGGAGATGAACTGCGCGGCGTGGTCGCCGATAATGCCGCCGCCCCGAATGACGGAAAAGCCGATCGAGCCTTGCCTGCGCGGGCCGGTGATCCCGTCATGCGGCGGAACCCGGAGATCGCCCAGCTTCGCCCTCCGCCCCGCGGCGGCCGCTTCTCCGATCATCAGCGCGGTTCCCGACGGCGCATCCACCTTCCGGCGGTGATGGCCTTCGGTGATCTCGATATCCCAGTCCGTCCCCAGCCGGGCCGAGACCTGCTCGACCAGCCCGATCATCAGGTTGACGCCCAGGGAGAAATTCCGGTCGCGCACGATGGCGATGCGCTTGGCATGCTCCGCGATCTGCTGTTCCTGCGCCGCAGACAGCCCCGTGGTCCCCACTACCGCCGCCTTCACCTTGGTCAGCTTCAAGAGCTCCAGCGCCTGCAGCGACGCCTCGGGCGTCGTGAAGTCTATCCACACATCGGCCGTCTGCGCCGCCTTGTTGGCCGCGTCCGAGATTGTCCAGCCGCCCATGTCCGCGCCGATCTTGCCGGAGCCCGCATGCTCGCTGCCGCCCACGATGGCGAAGTCCTGGCCAGCCACGCGCGCCAGCGCCTGGCCCATGCGTCCTGCGGCTCCTGCGATCGCGATCCGTGTGCTCATGCGCCCGCTTATAGCCGGATTTACGCGAGAGGCGAGGGCGCGCCTCCCCCGATATTTGACCCGAACGGCCGAAGCAGCGAGCTTCCTGTCCCATGAAACAGCTTGCTCTCTTGGTCCCGGCCGCCCTCGCCGCTTGCGCCCCTGCCGACAGCCCCGGCGCCGCAGCGCCCGAGGTGAAGAGCCCCTACGCCTTCGAGGTCCAGCTCACGCTGACCCCGCGCACGATCGAGAAGCTCGAAACGATGCACGAGATGGTCACCGTCTCCAGCATGTACTGGGGCCAACCGAAGGAAGAGGCGCGGCCGCGCGCCGACGAGATAGGCCAGATCAATCTCGGCGCCGACGACATCAAGGTCCAGCCCTCCAGCCGCTCGGTCACCGTCCCCGGCGCCGCCATCGACCCGAAGGTGCTGGCCTCGGACGTCGAGGGTCCGCCCCAGGTGCTGGTCAACGTCCACACCTCACGCATGGCTCACGAGAACAGCCTGATCATTTGCGGGATCTACGAAGGCCCGATCGCGATGGCGCAGCAGAAGCCCGTCGACATCAAGTGCGATCTGATCGAACCGCCCGAGGACAGTCCCGCGCCAACGGCGCCGGCCAATCCGGGCTAGGCCTTACGCCCGCGAGTCCTGCTCGAAGCGCTTCTTCACTTTCTTGAAGAAGCCCTGGCTCTCCGGGTGGCACTTGTCGCTGCACTCGGAAGCGAACTGCTTGAGCAGTTCCTTCTGCTTGGCCGAGAGATGCGTCGGCGTCTCGACGAACAGTTCGACGACCATGTCGCCGTTCGATCCGCCGCGCAGTGTCGGCATGCCCTTGCCTTTGAGGCGCATGCGCTTGCCCGTCTGGGCGCCTTCGGGAATGGACACGCGCATCTTGCCGCCGTCGATCGTCGGCATCTCGATCTCGCCGCCCAGCGCCGCCGTGCACATCGGCACGGGCGTGCGGGCGAACAGCGTCTGTCCGTCGCGTTCGAAGATCTCGTGCTCTTTCACCGAGACGAAAATGTAGAGGTCGCCCTTCGCGCCGTTGCGCGGCCCGGGCTCGCCTTCGCCGCCGAGGCGGATGCGCTGGCCGTCCTCGATGCCCGCCGGGATGTTGATCGAGAGCGTGCGGTCCTTGCGGATCGCGCCGCGCCCGCCGCACTGGCGGCACGGCGTCTTGATGATGTTGCCTGAACCCTGGCAGCGGCCGCATGTCCGCTCCATGGTGAAGAAGCCCTGGCTCACGCGCACGCGGCCATGGCCGTTGCAGGTCGAGCAGGTTTCCGGCTGTGTGCCGGGCTCCGCGCCCGAACCATGGCACGGCTCGCACTTCTCGGTGGTCGGAACGGAGATCTCGGCCGTGCGCCCGTGGAAGGCGTCCTCGAGGCTGATCTCGTAATCGTAACGAAGGTCCGCGCCGCGCGCCGGGCCGCTGCGCTGCTGGCGCTGGCCGCCGAAGAATTCGGAGAACACGTCGCCGAACACATCGCGAAAGACGTCCTCGGGCCGCGCATGCGTCCCGCCGCCGGCCGCGCCATTGAGGCCAGCCTTGCCGAAGCGGTCATAGATCGCGCGCTTCTGGGGATCGTTGAGGGTCTCGTACGCCTCGGAAAGTTCCTTGAACTTTGCTTCGGAAACCGTGCAGCCCGGATTGCGGTCCGGGTGGTATTCCATCGCCTTCTTACGGAAGGCGGACTTGAGGGCTTTCTCGTCGGCCGTCTTATCGACGCCGAGGATTTCATAATAAGAGCGCTCGCTCATCGTGACGACCGAACCGGATACATGACCCTTACCTGAACTCCGTTCGTACTGCCCGGGGGCCCTAGGGGAGGGAAAAACCCTCTGGGCCTGTCGTTCTATCGCAGTCGAACCTTAGCAACCGTTGAAACTAAATGGGCCATGACCTGACGGGATTAAACCCCCTCAAAGCCATGGCCCATGCGATTCATCACCTCATCTGGACTGGTCTAAGCCCAATAATCAGGCGCTTTTCTTATCGTCCTTGACCTCTTCGAAGTCGGCGTCGACCACGTCGTCGCCACCGGCGGCCCCTGCGGCGCCCCCGGCGTCAGGCCCGCCTTCCGGCGTCTGACCCTTGGAGTAGATCTCCTCGCCCATCTTCATGGCGGCCGCGGCCAGGGTCTGGCTCTTGGCCTTGATAGCGGCGGTGTCGTCCTTCTCCAGCGCGCCCTTGAGGTCCTTGATCGCGGTCTCGATCTCGGTCTTCACGGCGGCGCTGACATTGGCGCCGTGCTCGGCCAGCTGCTTCTCGGTCGCATGCACCAGGCCTTCGGCCTGGTTCTTCGACTCGACAGCCTCGCGCCGTTGCTTGTCGGCCGCGGCGTTGGCTTCCGCGTCCTTCACCATCTGCTTGATCTCGTCCTCGGTGAGGCCGCCCGAAGCTTGGATGGTGATCTTCTGTTCCTTGTTGGTCGCCTTGTCCTTGGCGGACACGTTGACGATGCCGTTGGCGTCGATGTCGAACGTCACTTCGACCTGCGGAACGCCGCGCGGCGCCGGCGGAATGCCTTCGAGGTTGAAGTTGCCGAGCAGCTTGTTGTCGGCCGCCATCTCACGTTCGCCCTGAAGCACGCGGATCGTCACGGCTGACTGGTTGTCGTCAGCTGTCGAGAAGACCTGACTCTTCTTGGTCGGGATCGTGGTGTTGCGGTCGATCAGGCGCGTGAACACGCCGCCGAGCGTTTCGATGCCGAGCGACAGCGGGGTCACGTCGAGCAGCACGACGTCTTTCACGTCGCCCTGCAGCACGCCACCCTGAATGGCCGCGCCGACGGCGACGACTTCGTCCGGGTTGACGCCCTTGTGCGGCTCCTTGCCGAAGAACGCCTTCACCGCTTCCTGCACTTTCGGCATGCGCGTCATGCCGCCAACGAGGACGACCTCGTCGATCTGGCCGACGGTCTTGCCGGCGTCGGCAAGCGCCTTCTTGCAGGGCTCGATCGTGCGCTTCACGAGATCTTCGACGAGGGCCTCGAGCTTGGCGCGCGTCAGCTTCATGTTGAGGTGAACCGGGCCTGACGGGCCGGCCGTGATGTACGGCTCGGTGATGTCGACCTGTTGCACGGTCGACAGCTCCTTCTTCACTTCTTCGGCCTTGGAGCGCACGCGCTGCAGCGCCATCAGGTCCTTCTTGAGGTCGATGCCGTTCTGTTTCTGGAATTCGTCGCAGATGTAGTCGACCAGGCGGTTGTCGAAGTCCTCGCCGCCGAGGAAGGTGTCGCCGTTGGTCGAGAGCACTTCGAACACGCCGTCGCCGATCTCGAGGATCGACACATCGAACGTGCCGCCACCGAGGTCGTACACCGCGATGACCTTGCCTTCGCTTTTCTTGTCGAGGCCATAGGCTAGCGCAGCCGCCGTCGGCTCGTTGATGATGCGCAGCACTTCAAGGCCGGCGACACGGCCCGCGTCCTTGGTCGCCTGGCGCTGGGCGTCGTTGAAGTAGGCGGGAACAGTGATGACGGCCTGTGAAACCTTCTCGCCGAGATAGGCCTCGGCTGTCTCCTTCATCTTGCCGAGGATGAAGGCGGAAATTTCCTGAGGGGAATAATCCTTGTCGCGGCCTTTGACCCAGGCATCGCCATTGGGGCCTTTAACGATCTCGTAGGCGACGAGATCCTTGTCCTTCTTCACCATCGGGTCTTCGTAGTTGCGCCCGATGAGGCGCTTGATCGCGGAGTAGGTGAAGCGCGGGTTCACGGTGGCCTGGCGCTTGGCGATCACGCCGACGAGGCGTTGCCCGCTATCCTGGAAAGCCACGACGGACGGCGTCGTTCGCGCGCCTTCCGTGTTCTCGATCACCCTCGCACTGCCGCCTTCCATGACGGCCACGCACGAGTTGGTCGTCCCGAGGTCGATGCCGATGATCTTAGCCATACTACAAACGTCCTTTCTGCGGCGGCCGCCCCATCCTTACTCTGGGCCTGACAGGCAGCACCCGGCTTTGGACGACCCCATGGTCTTGCACTTTGATCGCGCGCAAGAAACGGAGAAGTCCCTTGCGGCTGGGGCTCATATGGGAACTGGGCAGTCAGTCTCAAGAGATAAATTCAGGCTATCGTGACGCGCCGGGGGAGGGTCTGCCGTCACGGATACGCTTTGCGTCTTCATGGGTCGGATGGCGTCCGCGTTCAAGCAGTTCCAAACGATATTCCGCGTAAGAAAGGCCCAATTCTTCGGCCTTCCGGGCCCATCTGGCCCCGGTTTCGGCGTCAGGGGGTGCAAACGCCTCCTCCCGGGCCCTAGTCCAGCGCCATTCCTTGAACGCCAGGCTTTCCAGAATGTCAGGTCCGTTGTTGTGGCCCAACCAGATCGACAGGGGCAGCACGAAGCCCAGCTGGACAAGGTCGTTCTCGCGACGTTCTCGCCAGCCGACAATGACGGCGCGGTCAGCCTCCCGGGGGACCGACCGGGCCCGCGCACGCGCCGCAGATGCCGAGAAATCGAACGCCACGAACCGTCTCCTTGAATGGAGTGAACCACAGGCGCCAGGGAGGGGGAACCGCCAGCCACTGCTTGCAGCCTTAGCCAATTTGCGGCGCCTTGCCGTCGATCAATCGCTCCCCGGTTCGGTCTGTTATTTTGTCAAAATAGTCGGCTTGACGTGAAGGGAGGCCTGCCATGCATCGATCCGCTCTCGCAGCGCTTGCAGCACTGGCGGCGTCAGCTTGCACCTATGGCAGTGCTGTCGACATTGCCCCGTTCGACGCCCGGGTGAGTCATGCGGTCCTGTCTCCTGGCGATTATTGCGAAATGACGCTCGGCCCATCTCCCAAGGTCATATCATCCGAAGGATGCTTGCGTATCGACTGGGACGAGGCCCGCCGCATCCACACGATGACGGACCTGTCCAAGCCCGAGCCCGATAATACTGGCAGCCCCGAGGACGCCGACAGGCAGGAACTCGCTGTTGTCGCCTTGGGCGATGGCCTTTACGTCGCCCAGTTCGACTCGTCCGATGAGCCAGGACGGCTCGAACTTGTCACCTTCCTGGCCAAGGGCGATGCGGTTACCGGCATTGGCGTTGTCAGCGACGCGGCGCTCCGTCGTCTCGCCGCCGCACATCCGCAAATGATCTGGGAGAACCTTCCTCCGGAGAGGCCGGCAGGAGAGCCAGCGCAGCTCCTCACGTCCTCGCCCTTGATCAGGTCGGCGACGGTTGAGGAGATCAAGGCCTTTCTTCGCGAAGCTTCGGTGGTCGCGCTGCGCGAGGACAAGCCCGGCCCCGACGAAACCCTTTCTGTCGGCATTCGCGACAGGTCTGGAGAGGCTGATCACGCACCGAGCCGGGCGCAGCTGACGGCCGGACGGGACCTCCTGAAGCTCATAGAGCAGATGCGGAACTAGATCCTGGAGTGGCGCCGTCGTCTTTCCGGCGACGCCGCGCCTCGATATCCCTACATTCACCCCATGCTCGAAGGCTTCCGCTTCCTGCCGGAGTATTTCCCGCCTACCGCCCAGAAGGCGCTGGTTGGCGAGATTCTCGCCATGCTCGAAACGAATCCGCTCTACACCGCCACCATGCCCCGTTCAGGCAAGCCCATGTCCGTGCGCATGACCAATCTGGGCCCGCTCGGCTGGGTCTCGGACATCAGGGGTTATCGCTACCAGCCCAATCACCCCTTCACGGACAAGCCGTGGACCCCTATCCCGCAAACGTTGCTCGATCTCTGGAACGAGGTCGCGGACTACGCCGCCCCGCCGCAGGCCTGCCTGGTCAACTGGTACAGCGCCGAGAGCCGCCTCGGCCTCCATGTCGATGCCGATGAAACCGCGGATGATGCTCCCGTCGTCTCCGTCTCGCTCGGCTCCCGCGCCCTGTTCCGCCTCGGCGGCCTTGAGCGTTCCAGCCCGACGAGTTCCATGCGCCTTGCCTCGGGCGACGTTGTTGTGCTCGGGGGCAGGGCGCGCCGGGCCTATCACGGCGTCGATCGCATCTACCCCGACAGTTCCACGCTGATCCCCGGCGGCGGTCGCCTCAACCTCACCCTTCGCCGGGTGACGGTTGCCGAAAACGAAGCGCCCCGGACCTGATATCCGGGGCGCGACAAATTCGTTCCGTTAACTGAAGGTCTCAGGTCGCCCGCGCGCCCGTGTCATCCCAGTGCAGGTTCAGGACAGGCGATCCGCTGCGCGCGCCATTGTCCTTCTCGTCAAGGATCCGGCCCAGCGGATGCTTGCCGATCTTGCGGCGCAGCTCGTCATCGGCCGTCTCCTGACCCATGCGATAGACCCGGTTCTTCGGATCGCGCTCGTCGATGACCAGGACATCCGCTTCGCCCCGGAAATAGGCCCCTTTGGCGAGCCCGTTCTGGTCGATGTGGAACACGACCACGGCTTTCTTCCGGCGGGTTTCAAACGGCCACATCTGCTTTCAGCCTCACACCAAACTTCACCCGGCGCCGCCCCAGCGCGGCGCACGCAATCCAATGGGCGATCCGCAACCGCGTTCTCGCCGAAACGAAATTCCTGCGAAACTGGCGCCGCGACGCTACGGTTAGCCTAGGGCAAAAAACCGCGGACGCAGGTTAAGAGGCGGTTAAACAAGCGACCGGCATGGTCCCTCCCATGGTTCTGCCGCTGTCAGCCTCGACGCTCGGCATGCTGTTCGGCTCTTCGTCGAGCAGCTCGGGCGGCGTCGACTTCTCGCTGGTATCGGGGGCTACCACCGCCTCGGGGACGGCCACCGCCAATGTCGGCTCGGTCAAATCCGCCCTCGCCAGCGCCGAGAAGAACGAGGCCAAACAGCTCGCCCAGGCCGCAAAGGACCCGCAGGTCCAGAAGGATCTCGCCCGCTACGAGAAGGTCGTGAAGAAGGCGAAGACGATCGACGACGTGCTCAACGATCCGATCGCCCGCAAGGTCCTGATGACTGCGGCAGGCCTCAAGGGCGACATCAACAATATCGGCCTTGCGAAGAAGGCCATGCTGTCCGACCCCACGGATTCAAGCTCCATCGCCGCCCGGATGTCGTCCATCAACGGCGCATGGCTCGACTTCGCCAAGACCTTCGACCTCGCCAAATACGGCCTCGACCGACTCAGCCCGCAGATGGACGGAATGGCCGGCCGCTGGGCCGTCTCGTTCGAGCGCGAAGGCGAACCGATCGATGCGATGCTCCAGGTCACCAAAGTCCGCGGCGGCGGCTATCAGGCCACGGTCGACGGCACGCAGGTTCCGATCACGGTCAATGGCGATAGCGTCACCATCGACATGATCTGGCGTGACGATGCCGACGAACTTCACACCACTCGCCTCATCGGCGCGTTGAAGAACGGCGCGCTGACCGGCGCGCAGTACGATGACGGGGTGAAACAGGACGACGCTTTCAGCGCCAGGCCTTATTTCGCCGATGCGTTGAAGGAAGTCAGCGACAACTACATCGCCGAAAAACGCCTCGACATGCTGGACGCCCAGATGCCCGGCCTCGGCTCGGCCGTGCTGTTCAAGAGCGTCGCCAGGAACCTCAAGGACGCCGTCGACATCCTCGGCTCGCCGCTCGGTCGCGAGGTTGTCACCACCGCCTTCAACATCCCCAAGCAGATCGCCATCCAGTCGATGGCTGCACAGGAGAAGGCGATCAACCAGCGCGTCGACGCCTCCAAATTCCAGAACGACCACTTCGTCGACCAGGTCGCCCAGCGCTACCTGATCATGCTCAACGGCGGCCTCGGCGGCGTGACCGCGTAAGCCGCCGCTCACCGATGCGCGCTCCGCAAATGAAAAGGCCGCGCCTTGCAGATGCTTTGTCTGCGAGGTCGCGGCCTTGCTGCTTCTCGGGCGCTTCTTATGGCGCTTCGGGGAGGCGCGCTCGGATTGTCAGACGCCTGGCGCCCAGTTGCCGTGGAAGCCTTGGGGCACGCGGCGTGGAACTTTCAGCACCGCTTCGGGTTTGCCGGTGATGTCCTGCGCATTGAGGATCAGGAGTTCGGAACGGTTGGTCGCGGCGCGATAGACGAGCGCGATAAGATAGCCATCGCCCTCGGGCGCGTCCTTGGAGCGCGGCACGAAGATCGGTTCGCCCACCAGGTCGCCCGCCGGCAGCACCAGCTCCTGCCGCTTGCCCGTCTTGAGGTCGATATGCGCGACGCTGTTGAACGCCAGCGTGTTCTGGTGGCCGATATTCGCCGCATACCAGCCATGGCGATAGGGCAGGCCTGCGAAGCGCTCGTCGAGCCGCGGGAATTCCGCCGTCACATCGTCGATCGGCGCACGCTTCACACGGTTAGTCGTATCCGCCAGGTCGATCGTCCAGCGCGTCAGCTTGGCTTCCGAGTTCTCACCCCGCGAGCCGTCCGCATTCGGGAACAGCGGCGCGGTTGGATATTCGGCCAGCTCGCAATGGATTTTGGTCCCATCCTCCCATGCATTCATCGGGTGGAAGACATAGTTCGGGTCCATCTCGAACCAGCGGATCGTGTCGACCGAGGCGTTGCGCTTCATCACGCCGAGATAGGCGCCCTTGTTGGGCTCCCACGCGAAGATCGGTCCACCCTTCATGGCGCGCTGGATGTCGCCCGTCAGCGGCAGAACGGGGAACATCACGTAGTTCTTCGTCACCATGAAATCGTGGATCATCGAGCAGTACGGCGCCGCGAACCGGTCGCGCCGCAGAACCTTGCCGGTCGCGTCGGTGACGCCATAGTCGATCATGTTGTTCATCGGCTGCGGCCCGGCCGAATAGGCGAACCACACCAGCTCGCCCGTTTCTGGGTCGACCTTCGGGTGCGCGGTGAAGCGCCCGCCCGTCTTCATGAAGCCGCCCTGTTCGAGGCCGTGCGGGTCAAGCTCGAACGGTTCGCTTGCTTCCTGCAGCGCCATCAGCTTGCCGCCGTGGTAGATGATATTGGTGTTGGCCGTGCCCGGCGGGACATTCGCGACCGAAGGATCGGACGCCGCGCCGAACGAGCCGAACAGGGCATGGCCCGCCTTGTTCTCCGCCTGCCATTTCGGCGTGCGCACCCAGCGGTTGCGGTAGTGCGCCTTGTTGCTTTCAGGGTCGAGGTAGAAGCCGTGGATCATGCCGTCGCCGGCGAAGGCATGGTACTGGCCGCCGCGCGGATCGAACTGCGGGTTGGGTCCGGTACGATAGAACGCCCCGCGCATCGCGTCCGGGATGCGGCCTTCGACGGTGAGGTCGAAGTCGTCCTCGGTGCGGATGGGCGCAAGGTTTCCGGAAAGGTGAGGATGGATTGCCTGCTGGGTGTCGGCGGCCATGTGTCGCTCCCTTATTTCTTACATTGTAAATTTATAGCGTAAATCATAAGGTGGCGCAAGCCGATTTTTAGCAAGGAGAATCAGGCGCGTGCCGAAGGTCCTGTCAGCGGCCGATATCGAGGCGTTCCGCGAGCGGCTGTGCGACGCCGCCGAGGAGAAGTTCGCCGCCCACGGTCCCGAGGCGGTGACGATGCGCGACCTCGCCGTTGCGATGGGCGTCTCGCCGATGACGCCCTACCGCTACTTCAAGGACAAGGACGCGATCCTCGCCGCTGTCCGCGCCCGCGCGTTCAACCGTTTCGCCCAGGCGATGGAAGACGCGTTCGACCGGCTGAAAGGCAAGACGCCCTCGCAGCCCGGCTCGGCCTACATCGACTTCGCGCTGAACAACCGCGCGGCCTATCGCATGATGTTCGACACCAGCCAGCCGACCGCCGAGAATTATCCCGATCTGCAGAAAGCGATGGACCGCGCCAAGGCAACGATGACCGCCGGCTGGAAGCACATGAAGGCCAAGGGCCTGATCCAGGGAGATGTCGACATGCTCGGCCACATCTACTGGTCCGCGATGCATGGCCCGATCATGCTCGAACTCGCCGGGCTTCTCAGGAAGCCGCTCGACGGCCGTACGCTGGCAACCAAGGCGATCCTCGCGCTGCACAAGGAGTTCGGCGTTTCGAAGAAGGGAAAGGTTTAGGCGTCACCAGACAAACGGCAGCCACCGCCACTTCACACGCGCCTTGTATTCAGGATAACCGGGCAGGCCTTTGATCAGCACGCCTTCCTCGCCCAGCGTCCGCCCCGCCAGCATCGCCCCCGCGAGCCCCACCGGGATCAGCGCCACGTACGATCCCAGCGACAGCGCGCATCCGGCCGCCATCAGCAGTCCGAACGCATAGCCGGGATGGCGGATGTAGGCGTAGGGTCCGGTGTCGATCACCTTGTGATCGCGATCCGTCTGGATCCGCACCGTCGCCTCGAAATGCCGGTTCACCGCCTGCGCCCAGGCCGTGCCCATGAAGCCGGCGATCAGCGCCGCATAACCCGCCAGCGTCACCCAGTCCGGCGCGATCGCCCACCGGAACCGCTCATCGAACCCGGCCGCCGGCAGGATCAGCGCGAACAGGATGATGCTCAGCGTCGCGACGATCGCATCCCAGCCCTTCGTGCCTTTCTGAAATTTCTTGCGAACCTTGATCAGCTCCGGATTGTCTCGCTTGATCCAGCTCATCGCCACGAACATCAGGACGATGAAGAGTGACAAGAACAGCCACGCCCTGCGCCAGTCGATCGTCCCCGCCGGCCAGAACAGCAGCACCGCCATCACGACGACGGTGATCCCGATGCTCAGATAGCCGGTCAGCTCGCCGGCGGCCGAAGCGTCCGCAGCCGAGTTGTCTTCCGTATGCGTCATGGTGCGCTCCGGTCCGTCGCCGGAACGCTAGCGCGAAGCCCCGCCGCCGTCGAATCCGCCTACTGCTTCATGCCCCCGCCGGCGCTTACGGCCACCATCGCGGCGCGCAGCGTGCGGTCGCCGATGCGCCAGCCGCTCTGGAAGAGCTGCGCCACCGAACCGGCTGGATGTTCGGACGGGATCTGCGTCACGGCCTGATGCAGGGCAGGGTCGAACGCCGCGCCCGGCGAGGCGTCGATCGCCGTCACGCCATGGCGCGACAGGACGGCGACGAGCTCCTTCTGCGTCAGCTCGACCCCTTCCAGCGCCGTCTTCACCGCATCGGTCATCAGGCCGCGGCTGTGCGCCGGCACGGCGTCAACCGCGCGCGCGAGATTGTCCGAAACGTTGAGCAGGTCGCGCGCGAATTTCTCGACGGCATAGAGCCGCGCATCCTCGATCTGCCGGTTGGCCCGCTTGCGGACATTGTCCGTCTCGGCGAGCGCGCGCAGCATGTTGTCCTTCAGTTCGTCGCGCTCTTTTTCCAGCGCGGAGATCTGCTCGGCGAGAATGTCCATGGCCGGATGCGTCGCGGTCTCGCGCGCATGGCCGATAGCTTCGTCCATGCCTTCGTTCTCCGCCGAAAGGATGGCGTCATTGTCCTTGCCGCCAGTGTCGCCGTTCATCACTACTCTCTCTTCGTCCCTGCGCGGCCCTCGCCGAGTATCCGGCCGACGACCTGCGCCGTGTAATCAACCATGGGGATGACCCGGGCGTAATTCAGCCGCGTCGGCCCGATCACGCCCAGCGCCCCTACAATCTTACGCTCCGCATTCATATAGGGAGCGACAATCATCGCCGACCCGCTAAGCGAAAACAGCGGGTTTTCCGAGCCGATGAACAGCCGCACCCCGTCCGCATCCCGCGCCGTGTCCAGCACGTTGAGCAGGTTTTCGGAGTGTTCCAGCTCCGTAAACAGGTTGCGCACCCGGTTGAGATCGTCCGTGGCGGAGGGGTCGTCGAGCAGGTTGGCTCGTCCTCGCACGATCAGCGATCGCCCCCGCGCCGGGTCCTCGCCCGACCATTGCGCCAGCCCGTCCTCGACCAGTTTCGCCGCCGTCTGGTCGAGCAGCGCCTTGCGCGAGCGCACCTCTTCCAGAACGGCCGCCCTCGCCTCGGCCAATGTCCGCCCCTTCATGCGCGCGTTGAGATAATTCCCCGCCTCGATCAGCGCCGAGGCCGGAAGGCCCGCGGGCAGCGCGAGTACGCGGTTCTCGACATCGCCACTCTCGGCCACAATCACGGCCAGCGCCTGTTCGGAGGAAATCCGCACGAACTCGACATGCCGGATTGGCGCATCATGCGCCGGCGTCGACACCAGCCCCGCCCCGCCGACCAGGCCCGACAGAAGCTCGGACGCTTCCGAGAGCACATTCTCCATGCGTCGCCCCGAGCCAGCGAGCCGGCTTTCGATCGTTCGCTTGTCGTCCTCGCCCGGCTCGCCGAGCTGCAGCAGCGAATCGACGAACATCCGCAGTCCCGCATGCGTCGGCACGCGCCCGGCCGAGGTGTGCGGCGAATCGATCAGTCCCATCTCGGCAAGGTCCGACATGATGTTCCGGATCGAGGCCGGCGATAGTTGCACGCCCCTTCGCGAGATCGTCCGCGACCCCACCGGCTCTCCGGTCTCGAGATAGGACTGCACGATCTCCCGGAAAATATCACGGCTCCGCCGGTCCATGGCGGCAAAGGCCGACATGCTGGCGCCCGTTCCGGGTGGATTGCGAGGGGTGGTCGTCATGACGGGGGGAAGTTATGGGTTAGGCGTCAGGGTTTCAACAACCCCGGATACGCTCTTAACACTTGGAAAGTGCTGATTTCATGAGACCTTCCGGCCGTACGCCGAACCAGCTCCGCCCGATCACGCTGGAGGCTGGCGTCACCCGCTATGCGGAGGGCTCCTGCCTCGCGAAGTTCGGCCACACGCATGTGCTCTGCACGGCCTCGTGGGCTGGCGAGGTTCCGCGCTGGAAGAAGGGAAAGGGCGAGGGTTGGGTCACCGGTGAGTACGGCATGCTCCCGCGCGCCACGCACACGCGCGGCCGCCGCGAAGCCGCCGAGGGAAGACAATCCGGCCGAACGCAGGAGATCCAGCGCCTCATCGGCCGCGCGCTGCGCTCCGTCACCGACATGAAGGCGCTGGGCGAAAACACGATCACGCTCGACTGCGACGTCCTGCAGGCCGATGGCGGCACCCGGACCGCCGCGATCACCGGCGCCTATGTCGCCCTCGCGCTGGCGATGCGCTACCTGAAGGACGAAGGCGTCATCAAGTCTGATCCGCTCTCGGCCCAGGTCGCCGCCGTCTCGTGCGGCATCTTCAATGACGTGCCCGTCCTCGACCTTGACTATCCCGAAGACTCGGCGGCCCAGGTCGACGCCAATTTCGTCATGGCGACCGGCGGCAAGCTGATCGAGGTCCAGGGCACGGGCGAACAGCGGGCCTTCACCCGCTTCGAATTCAATTCGCTGGTCGACCTCGCCGAAAGCGGTTGCGAACAACTCTTCGCCGCCCAGCGCAAGGCGCTTGGTCTTTGATGGCGGTGAAGAAGCGACCCGAAGCAAGACGGAAAGTCGACATCAAGTCGAAGCGTACGGCATACAAGGGCCGCTACAAGGTCGAGGAATTCGTCTTCGATTTTGACCGCACCGCCGGCAAGGGCCGCATCACGGACGCAAAGCGCGAGGTGTTCGAGCGCGGCGACAGCGCCGCCGCCCTGATCCATGACGTCGAGCGCGATATGATCGTGCTGGCCGAACAGTTCCGCATGGCGACCTACGCAAAGGGACCCGGCTATCTGATCGAGGCGATGGCCGGATCGGTGGAAGCGGACGAAGATCCGGAGGACTGCATCCGGCGCGAGATGATGGAAGAGGTTGGCTACAAGGCCGGCCAGCTCACGCTCATCGCCAACGGTTATGTTTCTCCGGGGTCGAGCTCGGAACGCATCTTCCTCTACTACGCGCCTGTGAAGACGGCCGATCTCGTCGACCCGAAAGCCTCGGGCCTCGCAGCGGAGAAGGAAGACGTGAAGCGCGTCGAATTCACACGCGAGGATTTCCTCGCCAGGGTCGACAAGGCCGCCTTCGAGGACGCCAAGATCATGGCGCTCGGCTTCTGGCTCAAGGCGCAACCCCGGAATGGCAAGCCGAAGCAGGACAAGCGAGCGAAAGTCCGCCGCAAGTAGGTTCAGAAAATCCGGCGGGCTTTCCAGGGAATCGGATGGGAACCGGAAAGCCCGCCGTTAGGCGTCGAGGCGGGAGAGCCGCCAGGGTAAAACTCAGCGCGAGGCGACGAGCGTCCCGGCGCCCTCCAGACGATGCATCTGCGCAACGGTCACGGAGCCGACACGATCGACAGCCGCCTGGGTCGCAGCGGCGACGCAGCGGTCATGTTCGGTGGCGGCGCGGGGAAGGAGGGGGCTGTGCACCGTCTCCCCGCAGGCTTCGTGGGCGGCGAGATTGATCCGGGTCAGCAGGGCGCGCGCGCCGGCCTCGGACTTGAGGTCGAGATCGGCATAGCTCACTTGCGCAACCGCCGGGGCGGGCGCGGTCTGGGCCGTGGCGACGCCAGCGGCGCCGCCAATGACCCAGATCACTGCGCCGACCGAAAGCGCGGTCGCGAAGACGCCGGACATGATCGAGGAGGAGCGGTTCGGGGAGGGGAGGTTCGTATCCATGTGGTTTCTCCTTCTATGGATGACCTCAGGATGGGGACGATCGCGCGCCTCTGCTCGCCGTTTTCGGGAAACGGCGTGGTTTCGAAAAATTCGATCAGTCTTTTCCGGAAATGGAGAGCCATCGCGGTTCGTCGATTCATGGCGCTGAATTTCCAGCGTTTTTCAGGAATCGATCAGACTTCTTCAGGAATCGGCGAGTGCAGATCGAGTGCTTTGCGACGCCATTCCGAAGGAGAAATGCCGGCTTCCTCCTTGAAAGCGCGATTGAAAGGACCGAGCGAAGCGAAACCGATGTCGTAGGCGATGGTCGAGATCGAAACCCGTGCCTCTGCCGGGTCAGACAGGCGGGTCTTCGCCGCGGCGATCCGGTGCGCGTTCACATAGGACGGGAAGTTGCGATAGCCGAGGCAGTCATTGATCAGCCGGCGCAGCTGCGTCTCGGGCATGCTGGCCCGGAGGGCGAGGCTGGCGATGGTCAGGCCTTCCTCTTTCCACACCTGGTCCCGCGCCATCAGGCATTCGAGCCGGTCGAGGTCCGCCTTGGCCGCCCGGTCGATCACGACAGCAACGGGAACGCCCCCGTTGGCGTGACCGTTCGATTTTCCGATGGTCTGCGGTTCAGCCGCCGGCGCAGTGTGTACGGCCGGTTCCGGCTGACGGACAGAAGCAGGCGCTTCGGCGTCGCCGAACATCTCGCTGCGCGGATCGAGGAAGGTGAAAGCCCCGCCGAGGACGACGATCGCCAGCATCGCGGCATTGGCCATGGGATACCAGTCAGGGACTGTCCCGAACACTTCCCAGATGTCGAAGCCGTTGAGCGACAGGATGTAGAGAGCCACCGCAACCATGAACGGCCCGCGCACCTGCCGTCGTGATTCGACAAGATCGCCCTTCCAGCTGCGCACCACGACCACCAAGGCCGCGATCGCAAGCCCCGCCTGGATCAGCGTCGTCGCCAGCCAGACAGCGGCCATCCATGGCCCTTCGGGAAGCTGGTGGCCAAGCGACAGCACGGCGAGGCCGACAGGGGCGGCGAACATGGCCGGCTTGTATTCGTCGCAGTCGGCGAACAGCGCCATCACCATCAGCCAGAACCACCCCACCGACGACATGGCGATGATGCCGATCACAAACCGCACCTCATGCGGCAGGGCCTGGGTGGAATCGCACCACAGCTTGATTGCGAAGAAGGTTGAGGTGAAGAAGAAGGCAAAGCCGGTCCAGCGGGCGGTCGGGCGCGGCGCGCGCAGCATGGCTGCGGCCATGGCAAGGAGCGCCCCCGCGCACAGGCCCAGCAGCAGCTGGGAAAACTCGCCGGTCATTGCGCCGGTCATTCTTGTCCCCGGGCCGGAGGGCTCGCGATCAGATCCAGACTACGAGATCAAGGCGAGACTGTCGCACGTCAAGGCTTCCGCACAGGGCAGGGACCGAACTATTCGGCCGCCACGGCCTGGCCGTCATCCTCGTCGGAGGCCGCTGCC
>JBGAKC010000036.1:0-44026 GCA_044224605.1 Hyphomonadaceae bacterium | reverse complement strand
CTGCGCAAGGCCGAACGAAGAACGCGCGAAACCCTCTGGCAGATGATCGGACAACTGCTCTCCGCCTTCACCCCGGACGAATGCATCAACTACATCCGACACGCAGGCTACGCTTCATGAAGAACGCAAGATGCTCTAGTCCGCCGCCTGAGCGGGAGCGGCACGACGTTCCGCACCTTGCTCGACGCCAACCTGAAAGAGAGAGCGCGCCAAATGCTCGAAAGCCACAAACTCTCCCGCGACGAAATGGCCAAGTCGCTCGGTTTCGAGGACCCCACCAGCTTCAGCCGCGCCTGCCGCCGCTGGTTCATTCAGCGGTGAAGCGCGGACCAACTGAGCTCCCGTGATCTGCGAGAGGCCGATTCTGGCCCCGGGTTGGCCGTGAGTCGAAATCTGATGATCCGGCTGAGTTGATCCAGTTGAGCCATTCACCGATGATGCTGCGTTGTGGCGGGTCCTCGCCGTACCGAGACAGAACGTCGATGTTAATTCAGGTGGCGACCGCCGCGGACGGCTTCGAGGACGTCCTTGGCGGCCTGGACTGTCTGCACTGCGTCAGTCTCTGCATAAGCGAGTGACTCATGGGTCGAGCCTGGGACGATACGCTGTATCGCGTTCGTCGACAGGCCAAGCAGATCGCTCTGAAGTTCGAACCAGGCCTTGCGCGCCGGAATCGCCACTTCTGGCGGCCGGGTTGAATAGGGCATGCCGGCCGTCAGCACGATGAGGGGCTTGTCTCCCAGTCCGGGCAGCGATCTCACATACGCGGTCGATGCCGGTATGGCGCGCAGTTCGCCGGTAATCGCCCCCATCGTCTTGGTGCTGGCGTTCAAAGCCACAGCGGCCTTGCGAACATTGTCTGGCAATGTGTCGTCGACCGGAAACGGATTCACGAGGTCGAGCCTGACCAGCCCAAGCGCCGCAACGATCGAGAGCCCCTGCAACTGGATCTCGTCGGGCAGGTGCGCAAGAGCCGGCGGCAATCGCTCCCAGAGGTCGGGATGCGTCCCCTCTACCAGCACCATCCCCGCCACGTCGCCCGGGTATTCTGCCGCGAATGCCCGGGATGTCAGCGCACCGAGCGAATGACTCACGATCACATAAGGGGGCCTTTCCCCTGCCGACTCTAACAGCGCGTGCAGCTCCTGCGACATCGTATGGGCGTCGCGCGGCGCATTGCTCGTTTCGCTCCATCCCATGCCTGCGCGATCATAGGCGCAAACGTGCGTTACTTCCGCAAGCTTTGGCTGGACCCACGACCAGTGCAACGTCGTGGCGCCAATTGCCGATTCCAGCACGATCGTAGGTTCGCCCTGGCCGGTACAGAGGAGATGCTGCTTCCTTCCGTCAACCGCGACTGTCGCTCCTTTCGGCAGATAGGTCTGCGCGTCGAGGAACGAGGACGCAGCTTGATACCCCGCGGCGAGCAAAAGCAGGCACGCAAGTCCGCCCAGGATTGCAAGACCGCCAATCCGCACATAGCGCCAGATCTTGCCTCCGAAGCGTCGCGCCAAATCCGTCCCCGCGCCAAACCATTATTTCTACCGGAAGTCCGGACCGATGTCTTCTTAGGGCCACGAACGCCGAGCCCGCCACTTTCTTTCCTACGGCAGAGTCGCTCGTGAGTTGCCGTTCGCCGCTTCCCGGAAGGTTAGGCGGGACCTCGCCGAAACCAGCCGAACGTCCTTGTCATGCATCAGGTGACCTTATGCGGGCCGGCCCTCGGGCTTTGATGGTGGTCAAAGCCGCCGGAGCCGTCCCGGTGCAGTTTAGGCGCGAAGGAAGGGCCGCATGACAGATTGCTTTAATCGCATTTCAGTCTGCTGCAGCAATTGTGGCAGGTCTGGCGAGTTGTGGGCATGGCGCCACGATACGGAGTGCCGCTTCACGTCAGACCTGTTTGTGATTGCTGGAAACAACAAGGGCAATCTGGCAGCCCCATTGTTGCAGTGTTGCGCCTGCGGCTCGTCTCAGACGACTTCTTCGTCACTGGCCGCAATGGGTCTTGTCCCGCTGACCGCCGCGTGGTCACCGGCGGCAGGTACGCGCAATGACAGCCGTTCCCGGCACGAACTCCGAACCGCCTGAACATCGCCGATCTATGACATTCGATGCGGCAGAGCAGCGCAATGCCGCACGCGAGCCATGCGAATGACAACTACTTGGGCTTGGCCTCGATCGGCATCATCACATGGACCATCGGCGTCTTGTCCCACATGACATAGGGACCACCTGCACGTGGGTCGCGCGGCAGGTTGGCGATCATGTCGACAGAGGGGAACACCATCATCAGATGCGGACCCTCCTGCACCCACATGGCGCCATGGTCGGGTGTCGTGGCCGTTGGGTCCATGTTGTGAACCATGGCGTCGCCCTGCAGCATGTAGGAAACGCCCACGACATCTGTCGCAAACGTGCCGCCCGTCTTCGCCGCCGCGAGCCACGCCATCCATGTCGCGTCATTGCACATCGGATGTTCGTCATTGGGGATCAGAGGGATGCCGGGAAAGCACGTCCAGGCATTGGTCCCCTGGCGCAGCACCGTCCCGTCGGCGTCGAGAATGGTCGCCGCAGCCGATATGTCGGACGGGCCGGCCGACATCGCGCGCGCAATCTTCACCTCGAGCGGGCTTGGCTCCGCCGCAGGCGCTGGCGCGGCCGCGACGGGTTTTTCGGTCGGCGAGCAGGATGCGAAGCCGATCGCCAGGATGGCCGCCCCGGCAACATGCGGAAGAAAGTTCGCGTTCGAGACCAGCATTGTCATGGTCCTTTCGGTTGCTGTCCTGTGCGTCGCTTCATCAACCGACGTTGACTATGACGCGCAGGAAGGTTGCGGGGATCGAGGTTGCGCCTGTCGTGCTCTGGTTCTGGGCGTTGAACAGCGCGTCGAGTTCGGCATGGAGCTGTTCAGCCTTGCCGTTCTTTGCGGCGGCGCCATAGGCGTTCATGGTCGGGCCGTAATACGTCCGGAACAGGTCAAGAAAGTCTGACGCGCTGCCCGGATGGTTGAACGTGTAGGTGTCGCGCGCGAACGAGATGTTCTCCTTCTTCACGCCGGCGCCGACGAACCGTTCGATGACGGTGTCCTCGATGCCCCACGTCATCGGGCTGACGAAGCCTTCGGCGGGAGGCGGGGAGTAGGCCGCGCTGATCTTCAGGATCTGCGCCACCAAGGTAGGGTCGTTCGGAATCCAGTTTCCCATCACCACGCGGCCACCCGGCCGGGTGACGCGAACCATCTCCTTGGCCACATCGGCCTGCCGTGGCGCAAACATCGCCCCGAAGATACTGATGACCAGGTCGAACGACCGGCTTTCGATGTCGCGCAGGTCGGAGGCATCGCCTTCCTGGAAACGAAGATTCGTCAGGCCTTGCTCCTTCGCGCGCTGGTTGCCGGCCGCCACGAGGTTGCTGGCGATGTCGACGCCGAGAACGTCCGCACCCAGCTTGGCGGAGGGGACCGCTGTCGTGCCGTCGCCGCAGCCCAGATCTAGCACCTTCATGCCGGGTTTGACGCCAAGTCCTGCGACGACGGCCGCGCCGCTCTCACGCATGGTGCGCGCAATACGCGTGAAATCGCCTTTTTCCCAAAGATCCTTGTTCGGATTCATTGTGTTTCGCCTTCATTGCATGCCGTTCTTGGTCGGCGGGTCGGACGCTGATGAGGACTGTACCCCCGCTGAAACGGCGTTGCTTGCAGAAGGTCTGGAGATTTTCTGGAGATCGCGGGTCAATCCGACGACCTGGCGAGCCGGCGCGCGCCCTCAGAGGAGGCGACAAGAAGGCGGTTGAGCGGTGGATCGCTATCCTGGCGCATAGACTGAGGACGGCCCCGGGCGCCAACGATCTCTAAGACAAGCGTTGCCGGCCGAAACCCAGATACAGTCCGCCTCGGACGAAGCCCACCATGTCTGTCATGCTCGTCCCCGATGGCTTCTCGCCCATGCGGCGATCCCAACTGAGTTCTCAACCAGCGACGTCTCGAGCGCGCCGGCCTGCGGGGCAAGGTCATCCCGCCCGAGCCAACCCGGACGCGGCATTCGCGCTAACAATTGATGGACTCTCAGAGAGTGTACGAAACCAACGCCTGATGCGTCAGGCGCTCAGCGTACCCGCGATCGAACCATCCTCTTCGAGTACGGTGATCACGCAGCCGCCTTCCGGAAGCTCATCGATCCGGAATTCGGTGGGGCGGCCACCGTCTTCGATGATTTCGGCCAGCGCGATTTCAGCTTCTCGCCGCGATTTGAAGCGCGGAAGCCTTTTGGAATGGGCCATGGCTAGCGCCAGTTCTGTCTCGAGGTTGGGCAGAGGAACATCCCTCGCCGCCTGGTCCTGCAACCTGGATTTTCTTCCAGCCAGCATCATTCATTCAACACCAGAAAGCACGGAGAGTCCCGGTCTCAAATCAATCCGGGATGACATTGCTGCAACAAAAAGCAGCCCCTTCCGGCGCCCAATTCCTGTCGCTGTCGATGCCAGGCGTTGAATCAACGTGATACGGAACAGTTTCCAACCCCGCGCCATCCATGGTCATCATCAACGCGGCAAGTTGGGGGCTCACGTCAAAGCACGGGCAAGGGGATCGAGCCGTTGGCGCGGGCTCACTGCGCCATTCACGCCGCGCGGCCTGTCGGGCTTCGCCCTCCCAGGTTTCTTCCTGCTTTCCGTGCTCGCGACCGGCATCGTCGTCCTGACGATCATCCGCGACGCCCCACGTGCATCGCGGTGCAAATTCCGGGCGGTGCAAATTCCGGGCGGTGCAGGGGCAGGGCGATCCCGCCCCGCCACGCCTCACTGGAATACTCGGAGGCCGGCGCCCCTAGCCGTCGACATGCGCGACGAGTTTGTCGACCAGCCAGTTGGTCCCATGCTCGCGACCGGCCGCGTCATCGCCATCCGGATCGAACGGCTCGAGGAAGGCGCCCTGTTCGGTCATCGTCATCTTCGTGCCCGATCCCGCCGGCGCGAACTCGATGGTCGCCAGCGACACCGACATGCGGAAACTGTCGTTCATGAACATCTCGTACGCGTAGACGATGCGTTTTTGCGGGATGATCTCCCAGTACGTGGCCTTGTAGTCGGAGATCCTGCCATTGTTCCACCGCCCGCGCAGACGGTCGGTGCCCCCCTCGCGGAAGTTGAACTCGCGGATCTCCTCGACGCTCTCGCCCGCAGGCCCCGCGAACCACGCGGCTTTCCCTTCCGGCGTCGCCCACGCCGCAAAGACACGGCTCGGCGGCGCCTTGAACGTGCGTTCGATCGTGAAGATGGCGTGCTTGATCTTGCTGACTGTCATGACCAGCCCTCAGGACTTTGGAAACATCGCGAAATAGGGTTCGGCCTCGCTGAGCACGCGCGCGAACGAGGGGCGCGCCATCAGCCGGTCGAGGTAACGTGCTGCCCCCGGATGGTTGTCGCCGAACGGCGCCACCTGGTTGGCGTAATAGAGCGCCGGCGCCGCCGAGCAGTCGGCCATGGTGAAGGTGAGCCCGGTGGCCCAGCCCCCTTCGCCCATGTCCCGGTCGACCAGCGAGAGCGCAATCTCGAGCTCGTTCCGCCACCGCTGCACTCCGGCTGGGTCCTTCTGGCCTTCCGGCCGGATGCGATCGCCCACGATCCGCTGTATCTTGTCGTGTACGTGAAGATCGTAGAACCGGTCCGACAGCCGAACCCGCAGCGCCAGATCCTTGTCCTGCGGAATCAGCTTGGCTGCGCCGGGATCTTTCATCGTCAGGTATTCGATGATGATGCTCGACTCCGGGAAACCCTTGCCGGCCTCTTCGTCGACCAGCACCGGAAACTTGCCCAGCGGCGTCATCCTGACAAAGCGTTCGCGCGCTTCAGGGTCCTGCAGGTCGACAAGCTCGGGCTCGAACGCGACGCCGCCTTCGTAGAGCGCGATCAGGACCTTCCAGCAGTAGGAAGAGAGCGGATGATAATAGAGCTTCAGCGCCATTGTCTGTCCTCGTCTCAGGCGTGCGAGCTGAGTTCGTCGGCGAGTTTGCCGAGCAGGTCTTCCGTTCCGATCCTGCGGTTCGTCACATCGTCTTCCCCGCCATAGTAGGCGCCTTGTTCGGTGAAGACGAGGCGGCATCCCCCGGCGCCATCGGGGAAGAACTCCGTCACGGCGAGCGAGTGCGACATCGGCTTGCCGTCCATCGCCATCGTGTAGGCGAGCGCGATGCGCTGGCCTTTGACGATGTCGAGATACCACGCGTCGTTCGAGAGCATGAAGGGCGCGCCTGTCGGACGGAAATGTCCGTGCTCGTGCCCGCCGACCTTGAAGTCGTGCGTGTAGTCCCTGATCTCCCAGCCTTCGCCGGAAACGAACCAGCGATAGTGCGCTTCCGGATCCTCGAAGGCTTCGAACACCCGCTCCGGCTTGTGCCTGTATTTCCGCTCGATGGTGAATGTGCCGAAGTGCGGCTTGGTCAGGGTTTCGGCGGTCATGGGCAGGGCCCTCGTTTCTTGTTGGTGTCAGAATTCTTTGGCGAGATTGTCGAGAGCGGCGCCCCAGCCCTCATTGTAACCTTCGATCATGCCGGTTCCGTCGAAAGCGGAGACATGCATGGTGACGGTCTGCCTGGTCGTCTTGCCGGCGGGTTCGAACTCGACGGTGATCAGCGAAGCCGCGCGGGTTATCCCGTCTTCGGCAACGCTTTCCGCCATCACGATGCGCGCATCGGACCGGATTTCGAGGTAGCGGACATGCGCCTTGTAGCGCATATCGTCCTTGTGGCCGCAGCGCATGATGTCGAGCCCGCCGACCTTGAACTCGGCCTGGTCGTAGGCGGCGCCCGCGGTTTCGAACGGCACGCTCCAGCGCAGCCGCGCCTCCACACTCTCCCACGCGGCAAACACGCGCGCCGGGGAGGCATTGTACGTTCGCTCCAGAACGATCGTGTCGCGCGCGGTCCTGATCTGCGTTGCGGTGGTCATTTCAACTCTCCCTCGCCTGCCTCGTTGTCGTTCTCGCTGGCGGTCGCATCGAGATAGGCGCCGAGGCGATCCAGTCTCTGTTCCCACTGCTCACGGCGTTGCGTGATCCAGCGTTCAGCCATGCTCAGCATCTTCGGCTCCACGGAGCAGGTGCGCACGCGGCCAACCTTTTGAGATCGCACCACGCCGCTCGCTTCCAGCACCGCGAGGTGCTGCATCACGGCCGGCAGCGAGATTGCCAGCGGCTTCGCCAGCTCGCTCACCGAGGCCGGCCCGCGCGCCAGGCGCTTGACCATCGCCCGCCGCGTCGGGTCGCTCAGCGCATGAAACGTCCGATCGAGGGCCAGGGCTGCAGACATGTCATCATCCAATACTTAAGTGAGTGCTTAAGTATCATGCCGGGCCTGCTTTGCAAGGGCTTGTCGCAACCATTTCGGAAATCAGTCCCTGGCGGCCCCTATGGCGGCCCCTCTGGCAGCCCCCGGGGGAGGCCCGTGGGGCCTGCGGCAGGTGCGGGCGATGTGCTGCGCGGCAATGATCGGGCTGATCGCGTCGAAGTCGAGGTCGAGGAAGGCTGCGCGCGCCATGGAACCGTTCCTGGCGATATCGCTATTCCTTGTCGGTTAGCGCCTCGTTTCCCGATGCTGAGGAATTCGTTTCCGTCCCATCGCGCCCATAGCCGTATTTCCGCAGCAGGCCGCGCATCTGGTGATAGCTCAGGCCGAGATGGTCGGCCGCCTTGCGCTGGTGGCCCCGGCAAGTCTCGAGGGCGGCCTCGATGAGGCGTTTTTCAAGACTTGCCACCGCTTCGTTGAAATCGATGGGTCCGGCGTCGGCGGCCGGCGCGGGCGGGGAGGCGGTTTCGATTGTCGCCGGCGCAACGGAGACAGGCACGGGAGCCAGCGGGGCAGGCGCCGCCGACAGCTCCTTGGGCGGTCGCCAGGGCGAGTTGAACGGATCGAGCAGGTCCGCCGTGATGGTCACCGGGCCCAGCGGCGCGCCATTGGCCTGCGCCGCCATGGTGCGGAAGGTCGCGCGCTCGGCGGCGTTGCGCAGCTCGCGCACATTGCCGGGCCAGGGGTGGGCGCACATGGCTTCAAGCGCCTCGCGCGACCAGCCAGGGAAATCGCCCTCGAGTTCGCGCGCGATGCGCTGTCCGAAATATTCGGCCAGCAGCACGATGTCTTCCGGCCGCGCGCGCAGCGGCGCCAGCGTGATGACGTCGAAGGCGAGGCGGTCGAGCAGGTCGGCGCGGAAGCGGCCTTCGGCGGCGCGCGCGGGAAGATCGACGTTGGTCGCCGCCACGATGCGCACGTCGGTGTGGATCGTATCCTCGCCGCCGAGACGCTGGAACTCGCCGTATTCCACCACGCGCAGCAGCTTCTCCTGCACCTGCATGGAAGCCGTCGCGATCTCGTCGAGAAACAGCGTGCCGCCATCGGCCTGTTCGAAGCGGCCCTGCCGGCGCTTGGTCGCGCCCGTGAACGCGCCGGCCTCGTGGCCGAACAGCTCGCTATCCAAGAGGTCTTCCGACAGCGCCCCGCAGTTCACTTTCACGAACGGCTTTTCCCAGCGCGGGGACAGATAGTGGAGACGTTCCGCGATCAGCTCCTTGCCGGTCCCGCGCTCCCCGATCACCAGGATTGGCCGCTCGACCAGCGCTGCAATCGACACGCGCTCCAGCGAGCTCAGCCATGTGGCGGACTGGCCGATCAGTTCTGGAGGGGAGGGTGAAGCCATGTGGCGAGAATTACCACTTGCTAGTGGAGGGCGCCACTCAATTGATGGCGGTTTTCGCCAAATGGTGAAAATGGACTGTGGAGAAAATCAACAATACGCAACCAAAACAAGGCTGAAGGTAGTTACCAAAAAGTTGGCACGCAGGTTGCTTTCAAGTGATCCATGCCGGGACAACACCGGCGACCACAGGAGTAGATGATGCGCTACTACGACAGCCGCGATCCTTACCAGAAGCCCAGCCCACTGGGACGTTTCGGAAGCTGGCTTGGCCGTCGGCCGTTCGAAAGCTGGGGCTTCTTCATCGCCGGCTTTATCGTGGCCCGCATCCTCTTCTGACCTCCACCTTCTTCATCGGCACACTGAAGAAAAACAAGAAGACCAACACCCCGAGAAGATACGACGAAAGGTTCTGATATGGGCGTTTTCTCCCGACTGTCCGACATCATCAACTCGAACATCAACGCGATGCTCGATAAAGCGGAAGATCCCGAGAAGATCGCCCGCCTCATCATCCAGGAAATGGAAGACTGCCTCGTCGAGGTCCGCTCCGCCGCTGCGCGGTCGATGGCGGACAAGAAGGAATACGAGCGTGACATTGTCACCCTCGAACAGACCCGTCTCGACTGGACAGCCAAGGCTGAGCTTGCCGTGGAAAAGGGGCGCGAAGACCTCGCCCGCGGCGCCCTTTCCGCCAAACAGCGCGCCGAGCGCGAAATCGACAGCCGCCGCCAGGCCCTGAAAGCGATCGAGGAAGTCTCGGTCCGCCGCCAGGACGATCTGGAGAAGCTGCAGGCCAAGCTGGACGAAGCCAAGACGAAGCATCGCGCGCTGGTCGTCCGTCGCGAAGCCGCCGAACACCGCATCGCGATGCGCTCGCGCATCGAGGTCAACAAGGTCGACGAGGCGATGCGCCGCTACGGCCAGATCGAACGCAAGGTCGACGAGATGGAAGCCTATGCCGACCTCATCAATGTCGGCGACCGTTCGCTCGAAGCGCAGTTCCAGGAACTGGCCGCCGAAGAGTCAATCGAGAAGGAACTTGCCGAGATCAAGCGCCGCCGCGGCGGTGGTTCGCCGGCGCCGGCTCCGGTCCGCCGCAAGGCCTCTAGCGAAGGCGAGGGCGTGTAATGGCGACTGAAGCGTTCATGGGAATGAGCCTTGGCCTGGTGGCCATTGTCTCCCTCTTTGTCGTCCTTCCGTGGATGATCCTCCACTACATCTCCAAGAACCGCAGTGCGCGGAACCTCACGGAAGACGATGAACGCATGCTCGAAGACCTATGGCGCTCCGCCCGCACCATGGAGCGCCGCATCGAGACCCTCGAGCGTCTCATCGAGCCTGATGCTGCTCCCGTTCGCCCGCGTCCTTCCCAATCCACCCGTGGGGACATCAACTGATGGTCGACGATTACACCACCTCCCCGAACCCGAAGCGGCTCTATCGCTCCCGTGACAAGGTCATCGCCGGCGTCTGTGGCGGCATCGCCGAGCGCATGGGCTGGGACCCGACCATCACCCGCATCGTTGCCGCGGTCATGCTGTTCGGCGGGGTCGGCTTCATCCTGCCGGTCTACCTGGTGATCTGGGCCATCACGCCCTACCAGCCCTATCGCCCGCGCCATCTGACGCCGGACGAGGAACGGTTCTGGACGTCGGTTTCGGATCGCCCGCGCGAAACGTTCTCGAACATCCGGTACAAGTTCAAGGACATGGACGATCGCCTTGCTCGCATGGAACGCGCGGTGACGTCGGAAGAATGGAAGCTGCGTCGCGAGTTCCGCGACCTGGAAGGACGATAGACTGATACCGCCGGGCGGCGCCTCCTCCTCCCAAATGGGCCGCCCGGCGAGGACGAACCAAAACAAGAGCCCCACACGGCACAAGAGGGACATCATGGCTCGCGGACTCCAGATCAGACTTGCCTGCGCTGCGGCGCTTCTGGCCACCGGAATGATGGCCCTCACCGTTGGCGCCAGGTTCGGAGTGGTTCATCTCAACGCCGGCGACATGACGATCGTCCTCGGTAATGGCGAGACGGGCATGACGATGGCGCTGGCCTCAAGGGGTTGCCCGCCGGACTGCACATTCGACATCAACTGGCGTCCGCTCGCGGCGCTGAACGCCACGGGGCTGTAGAGATGGACCTCACGGGACTGGTCGCCGTCATTGCTCCCTTCGCGATGGTCGTGGGCATCATCTGGGTGATCCAGAACGGCAAGATCCGCCGCACCGAGCTGCGCACCCGCGGATCACGCGAGGACGATGCGGTGATGGGCGAGATGCAGGCCCAGATCGACAAGCTGACCGATCGCGTTGCGGTGCTGGAACGGCTGGTCACGGATGACGACCGGCGCCTGTCGCGCGAGATCGACAGCCTGCGCAGTCGCGACCGGCAGGTCTGACCGGACCGGAAAAGCTGAGAGGGACAAGGGATGACGAACGACAACACTCCCGAGAAGAGCGCTCCCCCGGCCCGCGAAGTTTTCGAGCCGAAGCCGAAATTTCTCGACAAAGGCGACAGCCGTACGATTGTGCTCGGCAAGCTGCGCACCGAGGAGGAAGCAAGGCTCGCCGCCGAGATCGAGAAGCTGCGCGGCTAGGGGAAACGAATGCCAGGGATGTGTTCCATGATGCACGACCAGAATGACCCCTTCGGCGCCTATGAAAAACGCCGCGAAGCCTGGAGGCAGGCGCGCGAGGCCAAGCGCGCAGCGTGGCGCGCCCGCCGCGCCGCCCGGCATGCGCGCCGTGGCGACTGGAGCCATTTCGGCGATCCGAAATTCTGGGGCCTCGATGCCGAGAGCATGAAGCAGTGGGGCATGGGCTCTGGCCAGTGGAACGGCGCCATGGGGCCGTCCTCCGAAGTCGCAGCGCTGCAGGCAAAGGTTGAGGAGATGGAAAGGATCGTCGCCTCGCTGAGCCAGCGCGTGATCGTGCTCGAGAAGCTTGTTGTTGATGACGACAAGCGCCTCGCCGCCGAGATCGAGAAACTGCGCGATCCTAAAGACGGAGCAAAATGATGGAATGGATCGCTCTCTCCATCGTCTTAGGCATCGGCATCGTTCTGTCTGCGGGTGTACAGATCGTCAAAATGGCCCTCGCGCACGAGGAAAAACGGCTTGCGCTCAAGCACGGCCAGGGGCAGGGCGATACGGCGCGGCTGGAGCAGATCCTCGCCGCGACCCAGACCGAGATGGCCCGCCTGAAGGATCGCGTGCAGGTTCTCGAGAAGCTTGTGACGGATGATGACCGCAAGCTGGCAAACGATATCGAGCGGCTTCGTACCGCTGATGCTCGCGGGTAAGGAAAACAGCTATGACCCAAAGCCTTGGCGTTATGATCCCGATACTCGGCATCCTGCTCGGCATGATCGCTGTGGTCGGCGGCTACGTCATCAAGATGCAGAAGATGAAGCTGGAAGAGAAGCGGATGTCGGGCGTGAGTTCGGCGGTGCAGGACGAGACGGCGCGCGAGCTGCAGAAGCTCAAGGACCGCGTCGCGGTGCTCGAACGCCTGATGACGGATGACGACCGCAAGCTGGCCGGCGAGATCGAGCGCCTGCGCCGCGAAGACGCGCGCGGTTGAGGAGGCGGCCATGAATGTGTTCGAATTCATCCTTGGCATCTGCCTGATAGGCACGATCTCCGGGATCGTCACAGGCGGGATGAAGCTGAAGCGCGAAAAGATTCGCGCCCAGGCCCGTGGATACGGGGACGAGGCGGATGCATTGCGCGGCGTCGTCGGCGAGATGCACCAGGAGATCGCCAAGCTGAAAGACCGGGTGCGCGTGCTCGAGAAGCTCGTGACGGATGACGATCGCCGGCTGGCCGATGAAATCGAAAGGCTGCGGAGGACAGACACCAGCCCTCGCGTCTGAGCGCGGGCCCATCAACTTCCGCGCTTAGCGGCGCGGGCCCATCAACTTCCGCGCCTTGCGGCGCGGGCAAGGAATCGCCCGGGGTCAAGGCAATCGGCGACGCTCGTCTCAACGGGCGAGGGTTCTCCGAAGGCCTCCGATGCGACTAACTCGGCCAGCAGCGGCGCCCACAGAAAGCCGCGCGAACCGAGGCCGCCGATGAGGCGGTAACGACCTGAAGGCGCCGGCGTGCCGTCCGGCGCCTTTTGCTTTTGGGGCGGCGCTCCGGCGAACGGAAACCGGTCGGGCGTCGTGGCGCGGATCGCGGCGCGTGATGTGAGCTGCATCGGCGTGAATGCCGGTCTCAGGCGTTTCAGCACGTCGAGATTGTGCCGCCGCGCCGTGTCACTCACCTGCGGTTCGCCATCCGCCGCCTCGAACGTTGCGCCGAATACGAGACGTCCCATCGCCCGCACGACATAGCCGCCATCCGCAAGCGCACAGGCCGGCCCCTCATCCGCACAGAAATCGACCTGCCCCAGCCGCCCCTCCAGAGGAGGCGCGCCGAACGCCGCCGCGCCCATGCCGGCGCACACGACGATCAGGTCCGCATCAATCTCATGACCCGGCTTGATCTCGCATCCGCCATGAAACGCCGCGCCATCGATCAGGCGTGGCAATGCGCGGGCAGGGTCGATGGCCATCGCGCCGAAATGGGTCAGCCCCTCCGCGCGTGCGTGCAGGATCGTCTCGTCAAGCGGCGGATCGGCGGCAAGCTTGGCGAACCGCTGCTCTTCGCGTGGCCCTCGCGCCAGATGGGTCGCGCCGAATGTCTCCGTCGCATCGCCCACATGGTCCCATGCTCGTCGCGCATAAAGCCACGCTTCGATGAGGGCGCGGGCAGCCGGACTGTCCGCTGCATCGAGGCGGGGCATGACGAGGGCGAGGGGATTGCCGCTCGCCCCGGCGGCGGGAGCGCCAGCCTTGTCATAAACGGTGACATGGCAACCACGCCTGAGGAAAGAGCGAGCAGCAAAGGCGCCGGCAACGCCCGCGCCGACGATGGCGATGCGCTTTGGCGGCGTGGGTCGCGCAGCGCCTCGCAAGTTGAAGCGTGCTTCGAGGCGTTCCTTCTTGCGGCCATGGCCGGGCATCTTGGCGACGGTGAAACCGACGGTTTCGAGATTGCGGCGGACTTCGCCTGCGACCGTGTAAGTGGCGGCGCGCGCGTTCGCGGCGGAGAGGCGGGCGACGTGCTGCAGGGCTTCCGGCGACCACATCCCGGCGTTCTTCGCCGGGGCGAAGCCGTCGAGAAACCAGGCATCGATGCTGGCCCGCGCCTGTGGAAGCGTTTCTGCGATGTCGCCGATGGCGATGGTAAGTGTGATGTTGTCGGGAAGGTGGATGCGCTGCTGGCCGCGGGCGCGGTCAGGCCATTGCGCGCGGAGCACGGCCGACAGGTTGGCAAGCTCCGGCCAGGCCGCGTGGATGCGCGCCGCCTCGCTCGCCGGCATCAGGAAGCCTTCGAAGGTGAAGTAGTCGAGGCGAGCAGTGGGCGACGAGCGATGCCGGCGCCAGAGGTCCCACAGGCAGAGCAGGTTGAGGCCGGTTCCGAAACCAAGTTCGCCAACGGTGCAACGCTCGCGGCCTGCCCAGGCTTCGGGAAGCCCGCAGCCAGTCAGGAAGACAGCGCGTTTTTCGGACAGGCCTTCGCCGGAGAAATAAACATCATCATGGTCCCGCGAATGCGGGATAGCGCCGGCGTCTGGCCAGTCGAGATCGGGAAGGGGCGGCAAGCGCGGCATGCGCAGTGTCTAGCACAGCCGCGAGGCCGCCTGTCAGCAGCCCGGCGCTTTCGCAGACTGGCCCGCGGCGAGGGCGGCCTCGACGATGGGGGTCCAGAGGGCGTAGCCAGCCGGGGTCATGTGGAGGTTGTCCTCGACGAAGATGTCCTTCGGCGTGCCGTCGGCCTTCAGCATGGCCGGGACGATGTCGATGTAGGCGAGGTCGTCGCGGGCGTCGGCGAGGGCTTTGACCTTCGCGTTGAGTTCGGCCTGGATGCGGAATTGTTCAAAGCGCTGCTTCGAGGGCTTGGCGGAGATGAACCAGACGGGCGTCGCGCCCAGCGCCTTTTCCTTCAGGCGCATGAACTGGACGAAGTCCGCATAGATCGCATCAGGCGTGCGCTTGTCGATCCAGAGGTCGTTCTCGCCGGCGTAGAAGACGATCGCCTTGGGGTGGTAGGGAGCGACCACGCGGTCGAAATAGTGATCGACTTCCCAGACGGTGGAGCCGCCGAAGCCGCGATTGATCACGGTGCGGTTAGGGAAGTCTTCCTTCAGCGATTTCCAGAAGCGGATCGAGGACGCGCCGACGAACAGCGTGGCGCATCTCGGCGGCATGGCTTGCCTGTCGCTGTCCTCGAACGCGGCGATGGCAGCCTCGAAGCGAGGGGCGGTTGCCGATGGCGTGAGGGGGAGGTCCGGCAGCGGCGCGGTGGTGGTGCAGGCGGCGAGCGCAAGGGCGGCCAGGGCGTTAAGGGTGCGCAGCATTGTTTCTCTCCCCGTGTTTTGTGGGGAGGGTTGGCGCGGCAAGGGCCGCGCGTCAATGGCGGGAGCCTAGACGCGGTTGCGATGGACTTCGGTGTTGATCGCGGCGGTGAGGCCGGAGACGACGGCGTCAGCTTTCACCAGTTCCGGATCGGCAGCAGCATGTCTGGCGGCGATCTCGGTGCGGTCGGCCATCGCGTCCGAGAGTTCGCCGGTCAACGCCAGGATAAGGCTGCGGCGCGTCGAGGCGACATCATCCGAGAAGGCAAGATCGCGCAGGGCGGCTTCGGTGGCTTCGGTTTCGAGCAGCTTGGGATGCTCGGCGCCGTAAACCGCGGTGAGTTCGATACGGTCGCGGATAGTGTGCGCGAGGCGGGCTTCGGCGGTGAGAGGAGCGGCTTGACTGGTCACGGCCACGGGCGCGCGCACGACTTCGGGAAGAACGGCGCATGCCGTCACAGCCAGAAGGCCGACGCAATAAATGAAGCGCGACGTAGACGCTTTCATAAGCCCCAGATTCCTTAACCGCAGAGCGGCTCAGCCCTTACCGTTCCCAACGCCCGCCATACCGGAAGCCGCTGTCACATTCCACCGGCAAATCGTCCGATAGCGGATGATTCTTGGCAGCGCCCTAAAAGGACTCAGATTTCCGAGTCACATTACGAGCCGCTTAGTATTTGGCTCGCAGGACGAGCCGGATCGATCTGGGGTGCGCGGGGTGGATCATCAAGTCCTGCACGGGCGCTGGTTCGTCCAGTGTTGTGATACGCCCCGTTAACCGTGAAAGTCGAAGGCGGCGGACGAATTGTCTTCGACCGGCGGACGCCGGTGTCATAGGGCGCAGGAGGCTTTCCCGCCCTCATCGGCTGGCCTGCTGGCGTCCGCAGATGGATCGATTGCCAGTTAGTACTTCGCCCTGAGAACCAGCCGGAAGGAGCGAGGTTCGAGCGGGTGGATGACATGATCCGCGACCGGCGCCGCTTCTCCGGCAAGCTGGCTCTCGAAGAAATACTCGATGTCGTTGTCCTTCGAATCCGTCGCATTGAGAATGTCGAGCCCGACATAGAATGGCCCGAAATCCTTCGATACGCCGAGATTGAGCGTGAACGTGGAATCGCTGCGTTCGGAATTGTCCTCAATGAGCGGAGCGCCGCTGAAGTAGCGCACGCGGGCGGATGCTTCCCACCCGTCGCCCCAGATGAAGGTCGCGCCGCCCGAACCAACAAATTCCAGCGCGTTGGGGATGCGATCTTCATCCGAGGGCACATCCGCGAAACGCCCATGGTTCCAGGCCCCGGAGGCGTCGAACGCCAGCCAGTCAAAGGGCCGCCAGAAGGTGTTGAGTTCGACACCGTAGCGTTTGCTGGCGCCCGCAGGTTCGGCCGCGCCGACATCGCCGACGAAGACCTGCTCCGAGTCAGAGTTCAGCTGGAACACGGCGAGGGACAGGTTGAGCTCTTCGGACGGCTGATAGCGGACGCCGATCTCACCGCCATGGCTTTTCACCAGGACGTCGCCCGGATCGACCGGGTCGCCGGTCACCGGATCCACATGCACCAACCCGCCGCGCGGGTCATTGGTGTGGAAGGAGTAGCCATAGGAGGCGTAGCCCTCGAAGTCGGGAGTGAAGAGATAGGCGGCGGAGATCTTCGGGCTGAACAGGCTGTCGCTGTCCGAGCCGGAATTCTCCGGCTGGATCGCGTCGAAATCGTACCAGATCACGTCCTCGCGGGCGCCGATCGTGGTGCGGAACTGGTCGGTCCAGTGGATAGTGGCGTCTGCCCACACATCCGCCAGCGTCGTGGTTCCGCTGTCATCGCGGATGGTGGAGAAGGGCACGCGGTTGTTCGTGTGGTAGAGGCCGACGAGATCGATGAAGTCCGTGCGGATATCGGCGCCCACTCGCCAGTCGACCTTGTAGCCGCCGAGATCGGCGCTCTGACCGAAGCGCCCGCGCGCGCCCAGAGAGGAGCGGTCGGTTGCCTGAAGGAACTCGTCGCCGTTGATGGGATCATCAAGGAAATACGTGAAGTTGTTGTAGAGGCGGAAACTGTATTTCTCGCCATAGACCAGCACGCTGGTGTTCTTGTCCCAGTCCAGTCCGGCTGAAGCTATGTATCTGTCGGAGAAGCCGCCTGTGTCGGGGTCGATCCCGCCGAAGCGGCCGATCAGGCCGGACTCAATGGCTCGCACCGGCACCTGGTCGGTCGAATTCCACTCGTTGTCGTAACCGACGAGTTCGGCATGGAACCGGGCGTTGCCCCAGTCAGTCGAGTATTTGAGGAAGCCCGAATACTTCTTGAGCCCGAGCGGATTGTCCCACGGGCCGTCGCCCCATTCGTACTGCAGCGCGCCGAAGACGGCGCCGGTTTCGCCAACGTCTGCGGACCCCATCGCAAGGACGCGGTAGTCCTCGGTGTCGGAGATGTCGGTCTCGACGAAGTTGTCGTGCGCTTCGTCATGCGTCTTGAAGTCTGCCGAGCCGGCGGCTGAATGGTCGCCATTGGCGGCGTAGCCGGTTCCCTTCTGGAATTCGACCGATTCGACGATTTCCGGGATCAGGAAGTTGAGATCGAGATAGCCGCTCATATGGGGGTGAGCGATGAGGTTCAGCGGCACGCCGTCGAGCGAGCCGGCGAAGTCTGTTCCGTGGTCGAGGTTGAAGCCGCGCAGGAAGTACTGGTTGGCCTTGCCGCCGCCGGCGTGCTGGGTCGCCACCATGCCGGGGATGACCTCCGCCAGCTCGCCTGGGCGGAGCAGGGGACGGGTCTCGAAGTCGGCTTCGCCGACGACGCCTTCGGAAGCAGCTGACGCAGTGCCGATCAGATCGGTCGCCCGACCATAAACGACGACGATGTCCCTGTCCTTGTCGTTGCTCCCCGGCGGCTGGTCGTCCGAGGAGGGGCCGGGAGGCGCGGCCGGGGGCGCGTCCTGGGCGAAGGCGGGCGCGGCGGCGAGCAACGCAAGCGTGGCTACGCCGCCCATCAGGAAGCGGGTCCAGGTCGTCATTCGGGGAAATCCTCCACGCCGGTCCGGGCGAATCGCTCATCGCCCATCTCACGGGCTTGTGGAGAGAATTCTGTCGCCTCGTGGGAGCGCGCGTCAGGTCAATTACCGTAACAGGCCAGAAAACCGCGATGTTACAGCTTATGTTACAGCATACCGGGCAATCGCGAACGCTAGGCCTGAGGGTCGCGGCTGCCGCCCTTCAGGGCGTAGATCCGGTCGCAATACTTGCATTCGACGTAGTCGTTCTCCGACATGTCGTACCAGACCTTGGGGTGGCCGAGCGCGCCGCCGCCGCCATCGCAGGCGATCTTCTTCGTCGTCACGACGATGAGTTCCGGGCTGTTCATATACCAGGGGCCTTCCGACGTAGCGGGAGGGGTCTTGCCGGTCTGCGACGCCATTTCGTCCTCATATTAGTCCCGCTGATTTGCGGGCGGCCCGATTGGGGCCTACCTAGGGGCGGCCCCGCCCGGCCGTCAATGTGGCGGGGCGACCGTTGCAAAAAGGTGGCCCGTCTTGCCAGATTCGTCCTCCGCCCTGCCTGAACTCGCCATCGACATCACGGGGCTGACCAAGACCTACGCCGCCTCCAAGAAGATGCCGGCCAAGCAGGCGCTGAAGGGCGTGGACCTCGCCGTGCCGCGCGGGTCGATCTTCGGTCTGCTGGGACCCAACGGGGCAGGCAAGTCGACGTTGATCAACATCCTTGCCGGGCTGGTGAACAAGACGTCCGGCGGCGTGAAGGTGTGGGGGATCGATGCCGACAAGCATCCGCGCGAGAGCCGCGCGGCGCTCGGCATCGTGCCGCAGGAAATCAACATGGACCCGTTCTTCACCCCGCGCGAGACGCTGGAGCTGATGGCAGGGTTCTACGGCGTGCCGGCGGCGGAGCGGCGGACGGACGAGATTCTCGATGCGCTCGGGCTGGGCGACAAGAAGCACGCCTATGTGCGCCAACTGTCGGGCGGCATGAAACGTCGCCTGATGGTGGCCAAGGCGCTGGTGCACACCCCCCCGATCCTGATCCTCGACGAGCCGACGGCGGGCGTCGACGTCGAACTGCGCCGCTCGCTGTGGGAGTATGTGCGCAGGCTCAACGCGCAGGGCACGACCGTGGTGCTGACGACGCACTATCTCGAGGAAGCGCAGGAGATGTGCGACCAGATCGCCATCATCAATCATGGCGCGGTGGCGGCGTGCGAGCCGACGCCGAAGCTGTTGCGACGGCTGAACTACAAGACGCTGGTGGTGCGGCCGGAGAGCGAGCTCGTGGGCGTGCCGGCGGCGTTCAGCGGCCTCGACGCCAGCATCCGCAAGGACGGCCAGCTGGCGATCACCTACAAGTCCGACGCAATGACGATCGAGCAGCTGCTGGCCAAGCTGCGCGAGGCCAACGTCAAGATTGGCGACCTCGCGACGGAAGAGCCGGACCTCGAGGACGTGTTCGTGGCGCTGACAAGCTGATCGGGCCATGCGCTGGCATATCGCGCAGATCAATGTGGCGAGCTTTCGCGTGGCGCGCGGCTCGGCTGTGAATGCTGAATTCGAGGCCATGCTGGATGAGGTGAATGCGCTGGCGGAGGCGTCGCCCGGCTTCGTCTGGCGCATGGCGGGCGAGGGCGAGAATGCGGACGGCGCGCTGTTCGACGATCCCAATCTCACCATCAACATGACGGTGTGGGAAACGATCGATCACCTGTCGGCGTTCGCCTATCGCAATCTCACGCATCGCAGCGTGATGCGGCGGCGCAAGGAGTGGTTCGTCGAGCTTCCCGCCTATCTGGCGCTGTGGTGGGTGAAGGCAGGCAGCGTGCCGGGTCTGCGCGAAGGGAAAGAGAAGCTGGAGCTGATCGCGCGGTTAGGACCGACGGCGGAGGCATTCGATTTCAAGACGGTGTTTGCACCGCCGGGTTGATCGGACTGGCGGGGAGCAGCCCAGCGGTCCGATTCAAGCCGCGCTCGTGACTTGGTTCGCAAAAATCGCGTATCAAGCGTCATGGCCGAGAAGACAACAGACAAGCCCAAAGGGCGCGTTCTCATCATCGCCGGATCGGATTCCGGCGGTGGGGCGGGAATTCAGGCCGACATCAAGAGCGTCACGGCGCTGGGCGGGTATGCGGCGACGGCGATTACGGCGCTGACGATCCAGAACACGCTGGGGGTGAGTGGCGTGGTGGCGACGCCGCCGAAGGCCGTGCGGGCGCAGATGGAGGCGGTGCTGAAGGACATCGGCGCCGATGTGCTGAAGACGGGCATGCTGGGCGACAAGCTTCTGGTCGAGGCGATCGCGGAGGCGTTCGAGGATACCGCGTCGGGGATTCCGCGCGTGATCGATCCGGTGATGGTGGCGACGTCGGGCGATGTGCTGCTGCCGCAGGGGGCGGTGGATGCGGTGCGGCGGCTGATGATCCCCGGCGCTGGGCTGGTGACGCCGAACGCGCCGGAGGCGGAGGTGCTGACGGGCAAGGCAGTGGACGGGATCAACGGACAGCGGCGCGCGGCGGAGAAGCTGCTGGAGATGGGCGCGACTGCCGCGCTGGTTAAGGGCGGGCATGTGCGGGGCGATGTCATCGTCGATGTGCTGGCGACGCAGAGCGGCGAGCATTTCTTCGAAGGCGAGCGCATCGATACGAAGGCGACGCACGGGACGGGATGCACGCTGGCGTCGGGCATCGCGGCGGGGCTGGCGCGCGGGCTGACATTGCAGGACGCGGTGGCGCTGGCGCGGGCCTATCTGGTCGAGGCGATCAGGCGCGCGCCGGGGCTGGGCGCAGGCAATGGACCGGTCGATCACGGCTGGCCGTCGCGCGATCCGGAGGCGTTCGCGACGATGTTCGCGAAGTGGCGGCCGGCGTAAGCAAAGCTCATCGATTGCTGAGATAGTATCGTTTCACGCGCGCGGCGTGCGCGTGTAAGTCCGCATCGCTTCTGATGGAGGCGATGATGGCCGAGTACAAGTTCTTCCAGATCGATGCGTTTGCCGAGAAGGCGATGGGCGGCGGGCCCGCGGCAGTGATGCCGGTTGATGTGTTTCCGGCCGCTGATGTGATGCAGGCGATCGCGGCGGAGAACAATCTCGCGGAGACCGCGTTCATTGTCGCCAAGGGCAAGGGCGCGTTCGACCTGCGTTGGTTCACGCCGGCGCTGGAAGTGCCGTTGTGCGGGCATGCGACGCTGGCGAGCGCGCATGCGCTCTATGCGCATCTGGGGTTTGACGGGCCGGAGATCGGGTTCGATACCAAGTCCGGACGGCTGACGGTGAAGCGGCTGGCTGACGGTCGGCTGGAGATGGATTTCCCGGCGCAGCCGCCGAAGGCTCAAACGATGCTGGATGAGCTGGTCGAAGCGCTGGGCGCGCGTCCGCAGGATCTGGTGGCCGGGCCGTACCTGATGGCGGTGTTCCAATCGCCGGACGAAGTGATCGCGCTGAAGCCGGACCTGGCAAAGGTCAATCAGATCGCCGGAAACGCGACGGGCGGGCGGGGCAACCTGATCTGCGCGGCGCCGGGCGCGGGATGGAAGGGTGGCCCCTTCGATGTCGTCTCGCGCTTCTTTGCGCCGGGCTCGGGCATTCCGGAGGATCCGGCGACGGGATCGGCGCATTGCATCATTGCCCCGTTCTTTTCCGAGCGGCTGGGCAAGGCGGAGCTGAACTGCTTCCAGGCCTATCCTGGGCGCGGCGCCTACATCACAACGCGCATGGCAGGGGATCGGGTCAAGCTGATCGGGCGTGCGCGGACGGCTATTGAAGGCGTTTTTCGCGTTTGATCCCACGTCAGGTTCGAGTGGAACCTCCAACTCACCGCAATATTTTGCCCTCTGTGTGGGACGCGTCTCAAACAGAGGATGAGGCGTCATGAACAAAGATCGGATCAAGGGCGACATGAAGGACAAAGGTCAAGGACGCCCGCAAGGACGCTGAACGCGAAGCCGGCAAGCACGGTTCCTAGCGATCGCGATCTCATCGGTCGGGGTCCCGCAGGCAGGTTAACTCTCTGCCTATGGCTTACCTGCCGGCACCAGGATTGCGCCAACCCATTCCAAGGCATGGCCTGCAAGCTGGCATGTGCGCTGCTAGGTCCGGGTCTGGGCAAGAGTAAGCGAGTGCTGCGCAAATGGCAGTATCTGAGGCCGAAATATCTGTCAGCGTGCTTTTGCCGACCTACAATCGCGCAGGCTATATCGCCGAGGCGCTCGACAGCCTGCTGAACCAGACGCCCCGTCCCTGCGAGATCATCATTCTCGATGACGGGTCCTCCGACGACACGGCCGCCGTGTGTGCCAGATATGGACAAGAGGCAACCTATGTTAGCCTTAGGACAAATCGCGGGAAGACTGCGGCGATCAACCATGGCCTGTCCCTGGCCCGCGGTGATTTCGTCTGGATCATGGACGATGACGACATCGCCCCGCCCAATGCGCTTGGCGACCTGCTCGCCCCGCTGAGACTAGATCGCAATCTCGGGTTTTCGTTCGGGGCTTTGAGGAAGTTTCGAACCAATGCGCGGGGCGAGCGTGTGTTCGAGGGTCATGCAAAGCCCGACGCGACGGCGCCGGCTTCGATTTTTGTCCACCTCATGGAAGATTGTTTTATCACCGGCCAGCCCTGCGTTCTATTCCGGCGGGACATACTTGCCAGCCTGGCGCCGTTCGATGAGAACGTGGTTTCATCCGTTGACTACAACATCCTCCTTGAGGTCGCCCGCCGCGCCGCAGGCGTCGATGTGAAGAGCGTCGTCCTTTGGCAGCGTCAGCATGATGGCGGTCGGGGGACCGCTGCTGATCGCTACAGCGCCGCGGCGCGGAGTGCGCGCTGGCGCAATTCCGACAGAATGCTCATTGCGCGTTTGCTGCCGCAGGTTCAGCTCAATGAATATCTCGGATTGCCCGCACGACCGCTGACGGTCATTGAGATTCGCAGGGCGCACTTCCAGAAAGCCGTGATTGCGGGCCGCAAAGAGCTCTGGGCTGAAGCGGCGCGCTGCATCCGGATCGGGCTTGGCATTCGACCCGGCGAGCCGCTCAGCGCCGAGGGCGCAACCATTCTCTCGAGACTGTTCGGCAGCAGGTACGGGATCGACGCCTTTCTTGCCGACAGGGCGACACAGAATGAACTCGCTTCTGACTTCGTGGCGAGTTCCGTTGGCCGGCAGGCCAGCTATGCTGTCTGTGCGCAACTGCCGTTTTGGTTGAGGTTCGCGCTTCGCCGCGGCCGGCTTCTATCCGCCTTCCGCGTCCTTGCGGTGATGGTGCGGCTGGCCGGATGGTCGGGCGCTGGCAACCTCATGCATCGCGCCATGCAGCAAAAGCTCCAGGGCGGCGCGCTAGGGGGCTTGCCCGCTGCGAAGGCCTCGAATGCGAGCTATGCGGCGCACAAGCGCTAGCATGGCGTCCCGGGCAATCTTCGGATTCAGAAAATAGACAAGCGTTGCATAGACGCTTGCTCCGCTTGCAATCGCGATCACCAGAAGGGGCCAGCCGTCGATCATCCCTGCCAGCGCTTGTGTCGCGAAAGCGACGCTCGTCGCCATGACCAGGGCCGCGAAAAGATTTCGCCATCCTATCATCACCTGGTTCATCGCCCCGTAACCGGAAGCGCGCTCAACCAGGATTGCGCCTGACACCCATATCAGCACCGCCTTGAAAAGCATGGCGCATGCGACGGCCTCGATGCCATAGGGGGCCGCCCACGGAACGAGGCAGCAGGTCGCAAGGACGCCGACTGCAACATTGGCCGTCTGCCATCCCGGCTTCCCGCAGCCACGCAGGATCGACCCACTGAAGGCGTTTGTGGCCGAGCGCAGGCCGAGCAGCAGCATCAACTGTATGACGCCAACCGCCGGCCGCCAGTGCTCGCCCAGAACAAGCGGAACCGCTACAGGTGCAATTGCCGCTGCCCCCAGGAAAACCGGATATGCGGCGATCGTAGAGGCCTCCATGGTCTGCCGGATCGCGGCGTGCAGACGTTCGCGGTCGTCACGCAGCCGCGCGATCGTCGGCAGGACGACGGCGTTGAAGGGCGCGATAACCAGCGCGGACCCCTGCTGGTACAAGCGCCAGGCAAAATTGAAGTATCCAAGCGCGCTCGGTCCAATCATCGTCCCGATGATCAGGCGCGGAATGGCAAGATCAATCTGCATCAGAAGCTGGGTAGAGAGCGTCATCAGGTTGAAATGCGTGAGGTCGCGGATGTTGGCCCAGTTGAACAACAGGGAGGGCGGGGAGCCTTCGAGAAGCAGGAACATGATCGAACGGACGGTGCGGCGGGCGCCCTCCATCGCAACGAGCGACCAGGCGCCGCCGCCCGCAAGGGCGACACCCACGCCCGTGAGCGCGGCGGCAAGCGCGCCGGCGGCGTCGACGAGCGCGATCTCGCGGAAGCGGAGCTTTCGCTGCAGCAGGGCAATCGAGGGGGCTGCAAAACCCAGCGGTACGAATGTCAACGCCAGCGCAGGGGCAAGTAGGGCAACCTCGTCATGTCCGAACCATTGCGTGAAGAAGGGCGAGAGAATGACACATCCGAGAAGAAAGATGACGGCAAGACAAAGCTGGATCGATCGTGCGGCGCCGACATGGCCTGCTTCGAGCGTCTTTCGCTGGATAAGGATGTCCGACAGGGCCCCCCCAAGAATTGTCTCCGGCAACACTGTGATGACGAGGGCCATGCCATAGAGGCCCCACGCCTCCGGCCCGAGAAGAGAGGCAAGCACAAAAAACGTCAGCGTCGAGGCGAGGACGTCAAACCACCTCGCGGCGGCAGCCCACGCGACGCCGCGCGACATGCGGACAAGCGCGTCAGACATCGACTGAACCTGCCGGATTTTGCGCAATGCGCCTCAGCTTCCGGCGCCAGCGCCTCGCCTGCATGTCAGCAATCAGAGCGGCGGCCGGGTAGATGATCTGCGACAGGCGCTCGACGATACCCCATCGCATTCCCAGGACCGGGATCGCGCGTATCGCCGGCTTCAGCGCGTGATCGATAATCCGCCATCCGGACAACTGCCGGCGCCTGGCGATATAGCCTTCCTCGCACAGGCCCCAGCGCTTCTTCAGCAGGTCATGGCTCTGCCTTTGCCAGGCCGGCGACCACCGCAGCAGGAAGTAGGGCAGGTCGCTCCAACGGATCGGATCATTTGCCGAAGGGATGAGGAAAGTCACAACGGCCTGCGGCTCGAGCCAGAGGCGATATCCCGCCTTCGCCAGGCGCCAGGAGAAATCGAGATGCTCTTTGGACACGATGCGCGGCTCAAAGCCGCCCAGACGTTCAAGGACCGAACGGCGGATGAGGAGGGAATGCATCTCACACGTCGACGTCTGCCGGCGCTGAAGACCCTTCAGCACCGCCGTTCGGGCTTCGCCCTGAAGATGGAAGCCTTCCTCGTAAGTCCGCTCGCCCATGCGTGATCCATCTCCACCCGGAGCAGCTTCATCGTGGGGGCCCACGTGATGAACGATGGTGTGCAGCGGGCGTCCCTCGCATGTCATCGGAACAACGCCGTCAGCGCCCGTTTCATCTGCACAGGCCAGCAACTGATTTGCCCACCCGGTCTGCGCGACCACGTCGTTTTCGATAAACAGGACGAATTCGGTCTTTGCCTGAGCTGCGCCAAGATTGCGCGCCTCCGCCGGCGTCAGGGAGCGCCTGGCCTCCACCAGCTGGAAGCTGCGCTTGACCGCCTCCGATTGGAGCCAGCGCCGGTTCCGGCTCGACACATGGCCCACCACATAGATGAGATCGAATGCGATCGCCGTATTGGCGTAGAGCGCATCGAGCGCTTCGCGCGCTGCACTCATCCGCTCGCGCTGAGTCACCACAATCGTGATACGCTTCTCAAGTTCGCCCTGCATCACGCGACTTCCTGTTCCAGGTGTCTGCGGCTGCCCAAGGCCCGATCGTAAACGCTGAGCAGGGCCGTCGTGACGGATTTGATCGAATAGACTTCCTCGATGCGCGTCCGGCCCCGCTGGCCCATCTCTCGCCATTGAGCGCGCTGCACCAGAAGGGCTTGTACGCCCCCTGCAAGAAGGTCGGGTCTGCCTTCTGGCGCAAGAATGCCCGCGTCGGTTCCTTCAACGAGTTCGGGTATTCCGCCGTGATCCGTGGCGACGAATGGAATGCCTGTCGCCATCGCTTCCTTCAGCGTGTTGATGGAAGCGTCCTTGTCGCCATCAGCCGCCGTGCGAGACGGGGCGAGGAAGATGTGAGATTGAGCAAGCAGGCGGGCGATGCTCTCATGCGTGACGCCGCCGGCGAATGTGAGCCTCTCGTTCAAGCCAAGAAGCAAGGCCTGCGATCGCAGGTTTTCTTCCAGAGGTCCGAGGCCCGCGATTGTGAGGCGTGCATCAAGCCCCGCCGCGATCAAATGGCCAAGCGCCTCGATTGCGTCGCCAAATCCCTTCTTTTCAACAAGACGGCCGACCGCGAGAAGTCGCAGAGGCGCGCCGGGCCGCCACTCTGGCGGGCCAAATGGGAAGGAAGTCATGTCAACCGGCGAGGGAACAGTGGTGGTTCGCTGAGGCGGCGCTCCGAGTTCGATGGCGCGTTCGCGGAAATGATTGCAATTTGCGATAAAACTATCCGCATCCTCAAAAACGCGCTCATAGACAGCCCGACCCTGCGCCCTAACGTGCTGCGAGATGTCGTTACCACGAAAATGAACGATGACCTTTCCGGACAACAGTCCCGCCTTACGGTGTTGCAACACGGGCGTGGCAAGTGTGCCGAAATGACAGTGCAGGATGTCGTACTGGCCCCCGCGCCTGAAGGTTGCGGCCTGGTGCAGAGCCTTAAGACCGCGCTGTTGGTCATCATAACATGAACCGTCCAGCACCGAGGAGACGCCAAGACCGTGTCGCATTGCGAGTTTCGCTGCGGCCGCTGGGGCCATGAGGATCTGACGGCGCGGTGAGCCTTCATGGGGAAAGCTTCGTGTCCGAGCTTCGAGCCCGTAGCGGGTGACAATGGCGTGGCGGTCTTGTGAGCGGTCCGGACGGCCTTCGAGAGCGTAGATGTCGACCTCATGCCCCGCATCGACAAGACCGGCAGCCGTGTTGGCGATGAACACTTCGGACAAGGCCGGGAAGCGGTGCACGAAGAAAGCAATCTTCATGGTAAACGCCAATACCCGATGCTGCTGTCCTCAGCCTGCCGGGACGCAAGGGCGGCGCCAGCGGCATCAACCAACTTATCCCGAGCCAATCCGAACAACGCACTAATCACCGATCGAGCCAGATGCTTTTTGTGCGTGAGCATGCGCGCTCACCGCAAAGTATGGTCCTCTTGCGGTATCTGGCTCAAACCGAGGATGAGGCGTCGCCAACAAGGACCTGATTCTGAGCGGCATGAAGGAAGTCGCCGGCAAGACCCAGAAGCCCGCCGGCGACAGGAAGGACAAGATCAAGGACGTCCCTGCAAGGACGCTGGGCACGAAGCCGGCAAGCACGGTTCCTAGCGATCATGATCGTTGAAGTTGCGCGGCCGGGAGCGCAACGCTCCGGGCCTTTCACGTTTCATGACGGCAGTTTTCATAACTGCGCTTTGCGAAGCCCGGCGAAATGCCCTAGCAGGGCGCCATCACTGACGTTCGGAGGCTTGGCGTGGAGGCGGCGGAAAAGACAGCGGGCGCAGCGCGTCCTGTTGCCCGCCGGCTGACGGGCGATGCGCTGAGCTGGGCGGCGTTGCTGCTGCTCGTGGTGATCTGGGGATCGACGTTCGCGGGCATCCGCATCGGAGTGGAAACGATCTCACCGGCCTGGTTGGTGGCGGGGCGACTGCTGAGCGGGACGGTGTTTCTGGGCCTGTGGCTGCTGGTGTCGGGCGCGTTGAGCGGGCGCAGGCCAGCGCGAGGAATGCTTTCGACCAGGGCCATTGGCTGGTTCACTTTCATCGGCATAACGGCGACGGCGATCCCGTTCGTGCTCTACGCGCATGCGGCGGAGTCGATCGGGTCGGCCGTGATGGCGATCTGCAATGGGGGTACGCCGTTCGCGACCGTGTTGCTGGCGCATTTTCTGACCAGCGAAAAGCTGACGGCGCGGCGCATGATCGGCGTGCTGATGGGGTTTGCAGGGCTGGTTGTGCTGGTGCTGCCGGAGTTCGGAAAGGAAGCGAGCGGAAGCCTGATCGGCATCCTGCTGGCGATCTTCGGGGCATGGCTCTATGCGGTGGGCAATGTCGGCACGCGCATGGCGCCGAGGGTTGAGGCAGGGTTGTCCAGCTTCATCATCGTGGGAACGGCGGGGCTGTTTGCGCTGGTCTATGCAAGCGTCGCGGAACCGTTTCCTGAGCATGCGAGCACGAACTCGATCATTGCCATGATCGTGCTGGGGCTCCTGCCCACGGCGTTCGCGATGTTCGTCTATGTCTGGCTGATCCAGCGCGCCGGGCCGGTATTCGTCTCGTTCACGACCTACATGTCGCCGCTATGGGCGACGGGGTTGGGCGTTCTGTTCCTCGGCGAACAGCTGCACTGGTCGATGATTGGCGCCCTGGGGCTGATCCTGGCGGGCGTCGCGGTAGCGAACGCCCGCCGCAGGCCTCAGCCCGCGTAGGCTTTCATCAGCCGGTAGAGATAGTCCCGGCCGTCCATGAGTGTCTTGACCTTGATGCGCTCGTTGAGGCCGTGGATGCCGTTTCCGTCGGAGTCCACGAACATGCCGGAGATGCCGTAGGTCGGAATGCCTGCGGGCGTCAGGAAAGCGCCATCGGTGGCGCCGGCCTGCATGATCATCAGGTTCGGCACGCCGGGGAACATCGACTTCGAGAGCTTCACTGCAGGATCGATCACCTTCGAATCCAGCGGGGGCGACGTCGCGGGCGCGTTGCGCACGTCGCGGATCGTGACCTTGATGGCAGGATCGCCTGCGACCGTCTCGAGTGTCTTGCGGACATCCTCGACACTCGTGCCCGGGAAGATACGGCAGTTGATGTTGGCGCGAGCGCGCTGGGGCAGGGCGTTGGTGGCGTGACCAGCCTCGAGGATCGTGGCGATGCATGTGGTGTGGAGGATGCGGTTGGAATCCGGGTCCCTCAACAGGCGATCGGCGGCGGTCTTGTCGTTCGGGTTGTTGACGAGGGCGAGCATGGCGGCGCCGTCTTCGCCGCCCTTGATCTTCGCCATCTCCTTGAAGAAGGCGCGGGTCGTGTCGTTGAAGGTAATCGGGAAGCCGTACTGGCTGATGCGTGTGAGGCCGAAGGCGAGCTGGTTGATCGCATTGTCCGGCATCGGCCGCGAGGAGTGGCCGCCGGGGTTGGTGACTTCGAGCGTGTAGTTCTGCGAGAGTTTCTCGCCGACCTGGATGCCGGCGAAGATCGGCTTGCCGCTGGCGTCCATCTGGCCGCCGCCGCCTTCATTGATCGCAAATTCCGCGTCGATCAGCGCCCGCTCGTTCTTGGCGAGGTATTCTGCCCCGTTGAAGGCGCCGTTGGTTTCTTCCCCGCAGGTGAGGGCGAGCTTGAGGGTGCGCTTGGGCTTGTAACCTTCCTGGCGATAGCGGATCAGCGTGTCGACCCAGACGGCGGCCATCGCCTTGTCGTCATACGCGCCGCGTCCATAGAAATAGCCGTCTTCCTCGATCAGCCTGAAGGGATCGCGCGTCCAGTCCTCGCGCTTGGCTTCGACGACGTCGAGGTGGCCGAGCATGAGGATGGCCTTGGCCTTCGCATCCGTGCCGGGCAGGCGGGCGAAAAGGCCCCCTTCCTTTGGATGGCCCTCTGCCGTCCAGACTTTCACATCGGCTTCGGGATAGCCGGCCGCCTTGAGGCGCGTGGCGAGGCGATCGGCTGCCAGCGTGCAGTCGCCCACGGACAGCGAGGTGTTGGTTTCGACCAGCTCCTTGTAGAGCTCGCGGAAGGCGGCCTCACCTGCGGGCGGCGCGGCGAGCGCGGCGGTCGTCATGAGCGTTGCAGTCAAGGCGACAGCGAGCGTGGTACGAAGCATGTAATCCCCTCTGGATGCGAGGGGCAGGCTAGCGTTGCTACCGAGCGGTTCCTAGCCATCGAGGCGTGGCGTCGCGCCGGCGGATAGCCGGGCTCACCATAACGGGCAGGCCTGATTCATTGACGCGCAACCAAATCGGGAGCATATGCGCCCCGGGCCAGTCACCCCCAACGGTGACCAGCCCATCTGTAAGGATGGGAGAAAAACAGATGTCGACCGCCGCCAATCCGGCCGTGCGCCCTGCCATTAAGCCTTCCAGGGCACACTTTTCCTCCGGCCCCTGCGCCAAGCGCCCTGGCTGGTCCCCTGACAACCTCAAGCTTGAATCGCTGGGACGGTCGCACCGTTCAAAGCTCGGCAAGTCGCGCCTGAAGCTGGCGATCGACAAGACGCGGGCGGTTCTCAAGATCCCCGCCGACTATCGCATCGGCATCATGCCGGGCTCGGACACGGGCGCGATCGAGGCCGCCTTCTGGTCCATGTTGGGCGCGCGCCCGGTGGACGTGTTCGCGTTTGAATCTTTCGGCGAGGACTGGGTGACGGATATCACCAAGCAGCTCAAGGTCGACGCGACGACGCACAAGGCCGGTTACGGCCAGCTGCCGGACCTGTCGAAGGCGCGCAAGGACGCCGACATCGTCTTCACCTGGAACGGCACGACGTCCGGCGTCAAGGTTCCGAACGGCGACTGGATCGCGGCGGATCGCGAAGGGCTGACCTTCTGCGACGCGACCTCGGCCGTGTTCGCCATGCCGATCCCGTGGGACAAGATCGATGTGCTCACCTACTCCTGGCAGAAAGTGCTGGGCGGGGAGGGCGCGCACGGGATGCTGGTCCTGAGCCCGCGCGCCATCGAGCGGCTGAAGACCTACAAGCCCGCCTGGCCGATACCGAAACTGTTCCGCATGGCGAAAGCCGGCGAAGTGACCGAAGGCATTTTCGAAGGCGAGACGATCAACACGCCGTCCATGCTGGCGACCGAGGACTATCTCGATGCGCTGGGCTGGGTCGAAGGGCTTGGCGGCGTCGAGGCGCTGTACAAGCGGTCGGATGCGAACCTTGGCGTGCTCGCCAAGTGGGTTGCGAAGACGCCGTGGGTGGAGTTCCTCGCAGCCGATCCGGCGACGCGCTCCAACACGTCGGTGACGCTGTCGATCGTGGATCCGCGCGTGGCGGGGCTCGACGACAAGGGCCAGCAGGAGTTCGTCAAGAAGTTCGTCGCGCTGCTCGAGAAAGAGAACGCGGCCTTCGACATCGGCGGCTACAAGGCCGCGCCTCCGGGCCTGCGCATCTGGTGCGGAGCGACGGTGGACGCTTCAGACCTCGAGAAACTGACGCCGTGGCTCGACTGGGCGTTTGCCGAAACGGTTGCAACGCTCGGCTGACCCAATCCCGTGGAGGTCGCCATGGCGGCTGAAACCAGCAGATCCATCCGCGAATGGGGCGATGCCGTCTTCGGCGCGCCGCAGGATCTCACCGTGCTCGTGAAGCGGGCGCGCGTGGAGATGGATGAACTCGAGCAGGCGCTGCGCGAGGGCGACACGGAAGAGGCGGGCAGGGAGGCGGCGGACGTCGTCATTCTGCTGCACCGGCTGGTCGCGCTGGCGGGCATGGACCTCGACGAACAGGTCGACGCCAAGATGGCGATCAATCGTGCGCGCAAGTGGAAATCCGCGGGCGACGGGACGGGCGGCCATGTCTGAGCGCCTGAACCTCGATCTCAAGGGTGGGTGGTCGATCTCGCTGGAGCGCGAGGACGGGACCACGATCATCACGCTGCGCACTGCATTGCGGTCTGACATTCCAACGCTGGAGCGCTGGGATAGGGATCCAGCCGTGATCGCTTCGACTTCGGATAGTCCCGATGCATCAGTGGCGTTCGGCGAAGAGAATGACTGGTACGAAAACCTCGATCTCGAACAGCCCGACGTTTGGGAATACTGGATCGCAGAAGCGGGCGAGCGCCCCATCGGCGCGATGCAGATGATCGATCCGCACCTTGAGCCGACGCACTATTGGGGTGAGATCGAGCCCAATCTGCGCGCGCTCGATATCTGGATCGGCGAGCCCGATGCGCGCGGGAAAGGTTATGGCGAGCAGATGATGCGGCTTGGCATCGAGCACTGCTTCATGAAGCCGGAAGTGACCGCGATCATCATCGATCCGCTCGCCTCCAACACGCGCGCCCACAAATTCTACCAGCGCATCGGCTTCAAGCCGACGCACCGGCAGACCTTCAACGATGGCGAGGATGACTGCCTCGTCCACAAGCTCACGCGCGCCGACTGGCTCGCCCGGCATCAAGGAGACTGGTTGACATGACCAAAGTGAAAGTTCTTATCGCCGATGACCTCGCGCCGGGCGCGGCGGATATCTTCAAGAACCGCGGCATCGAGGTGGATTTCAAGGTCGGCCTCAAGAAGGACGAGCTTATCAAGATCATTGGCGAATATGACGGCCTGGCTGTGCGCTCGGCATGCAAGCCGGACAAGGACGTGATCGCGGCGGGGACGAGGCTGAAGGTGATCGGCCGTGCAGGCATCGGCGTCGACAACGTCGACGTGAAGGCGGCGACGGCCAAGGGCGTGATCGTGATGAACACGCCGTTCGGCAACGCCATCACGACGGCGGAACACGCGATCGCGATGATGTTCGCGGCGGCGCGCCAGATTCCGTCGGCGTCCGCCCGCACGCAGGCGGGTGAATGGCCGAAGAAGGATTACATCGGCGTCGAGCTGTTCGCAAAGACGCTCGGCCTGATCGGCGCCGGCAATATCGGTTCGATAGTGGCTGACCGGGCGCTGGGCCTCAAGATGAAGGTCGTGGCGTACGATCCGTTCCTGACGCCTGAACGCGCCGCGCAGATCGGTGTCGAGAAGGTCGAACTGGACGAGCTGCTGAAGCGCGCCGACGTGATCACCCTGCACACGCCGCTGACCGAGCAGACCAAGAACATCCTCTCGGCCGAGAACATCGCCAAGACGAAGAAGGGCGTGATCCTGATTAACTGCGCCCGCGGCGGCCTCGCGGACGAAGCGGCCGTTCGCAAAGGTCTCGAGAGCGGTCATATCGGCGCAGCGGCGTTCGACGTGTTCCTCGAGGAGCCCGCGAAGACCAATGTGCTGTTCGGCGCGCCGAACTTCGTGGCGACGCCGCACCTCGGGGCGTCGACCGTGGAAGCGCAAGACAATGTCGCCTTCCAGGTGGCCGAGCAGATGGCGGATTACCTCTTGACGGGTGCGGTCTCGAACGCGCTCAACACGCCGTCGGTGACGGCGGAAGAGGCGCCGCGTCTCAAGCCGTTCGTGGCGCTGGCCGAGAAGCTGGGCCAGTTCGCGGGGCAGGTTGCTGATGGTGGTCTCTCGGAAGTCGAGATCGAGTATGAGGGTCAGGTCGCCAGCCTGAACCGCAAGCCCCTGACCTCGGCAGCGCTGGCGGGTCTGCTGCGCCCCTTCCTCGCCGAAGTGAACATGGTCTCGGCCCCGGCAATCCTGCAGGAGCGCGGCGGCTCGCTGAAGGAAAGCACCAACGAGGCGAGCCCGGTCTATGACTCGCTGATCCGCATCAAGGTTAAGGTCGAAGGCAAGTGGCGTTCGGTGGCCGGCGCGATCATCGGCGGCAAGCCGCGCATCGTGGAGGTGAAGGGCATGGCGCTGGACGCCGACTTCCAGCCCTACATGCTGTTCGTCAACAACTCGGACAAGCCGGGCTTCATCGGCGCCATGGCGGGTCTGCTGGGTGATGCGAAGGTGAACATCGCGACGTTCAACCTGGGCCGTGAAGCGGCGGGCGGCGACGCCATCGCCATCGTCGGCGTCGACCAGGACGTGCCGGAGAAAACGCTGGAAGCGATCAAGGCGCTGCCGCAGGTGCGGTATGTGAAGGTGCTGAAGTTCTAAGCCTGTTGGAATTGCGGCGGGCCGCGGTTAGGCTCGCCGCATGATCCGGCGGCTTCTTTCATGCGTGCTCGCGGCGGCGGTTGTCGCCAGCGCATCGGCGCAGACTTCCGCGCCGCTGCCCCAGCCCTTGATGTTTTTCGCCGGGCAGCCGGGCCGGCTGACGCAGGATCGCGACAAGCTGGGCGGCAACCCGTTTGCCTCCGCGTTGGTCGAGGTGCTGAAGAGCGGGCCGACGACGCTGGAGGATTTCACGGCGCGGCTGTCGGCGTCGAACGCCCGGCATAGCGGCGGCTGGCAGCAGATGCAGTTTCCAAAAAAATTGCCCCACTGGAAAATGGATGCGGCAGTTGGGGACAAGCGCGTGGCGCTGGTGCTTATCAATGCTGATTATTCCAGGACTGATGGCGTCTATTCTCTGCCCGGCGCGGCGTTCGACGCGAAGCGGGTGCCTGAGGCGCTGACGGCGGCTGGGTTCGAGACGACGCTGGTGCTGGATGTGAACGCCGCGGAGGCGCGCGAGAAGCTGGCGGAGTTCGCGAGGCTCTCGGAAAGCGCGGATGCGTCGATCATCTATGTCGGCGGGCATGGCGTTCAGCACAAGCGTGTCGTCTACTGGATGATGGGGGACTATCCCGAGCAGAATTCGAAATGGCTGGATAGCCACGCGATTTCGCTGGACGAGATCGGCAGGGCGGGGCATGCGCGCGAAGTCAACCTCGTGCTCTATGCGAGCTGCAGGGATGATCCCTTTTCCGGAAAGTGACTGATCGTGATGGTGACTGATCGTGATGGTGACTGATCGTGATGGTGACTGGCGATGATCGATGCTGACTTCGCGCAGCGCTTTGCCCGCGAATGGGTGAAGGCCTGGAACGACCACGACCTTGAGGCGATCCTTTCGCACTATGCGGATGATGTCGTGTTTCATTCTCCGCGTATCCGGATGGTGACGGGCCGCGATGTCGATATCGTGACAGGCAAGGCGGAGCTGCGGGCCTATTGGGGCAGGGCGCTGGAGCAGGCGCGCGACCTGTTCTTCGAGATCGACCAGGTGTTCACGAGTTCGGACGCCCTGACGATTATCTACACCAACCATCGCCAGCAGATGGTGTCGGAGACGTTTGTGTTCGGCGCCGGCGGCAAGGTCACGCGTTCGATCGCGGCCTATGCCTGAACTTGCGGTTTCGGCGTGAGCGCATCCTCGCCACGCAGCTTCGAGGCGTATATCGCCGATTCCATCGCGATGGTGATGCAGAGTTCGGGCTTCAGCACTTGCGTTGCAGCCACGAGCTGGTTGCCGGCGAGCTGCGCCGTGATGGCGACCCACGACGGCTCATGCGCCCGAAAATTGTTCTTGTCGGTGATCGGGTCGATCTCGCCGGTCAGGCAGGCGAACGAGATGGGCGCCACGAGCTTGAGAAGGTCGCGGACGGGCATCAGGGGTTGGTGGTTCGCAGGCGTCGAGGGGAAGCCCTCGCGATCCGTGCCGAGCGAAGCAGTGACATGCCGGAACATTTCGTTGATGTCAGGAATCGCATGGTCGCTCATGCCTGTCGACAGCGCTCCGGCGACGAGGCAGTTCCAGACGCGCGAGCGGGCTAGTGCAACCTCGTTCGTGTACAGCATCTCGTTGATCGCATCGCCATAGAGGAAGGTCCGGCCATCCTTCATCCTCGCATCGAGCAGCTGGCCGGCGGCCTTGGCCTTCTCGAGTTTCGTTGGGTCCGCGAGCAGGGAGACCTGCGCCGTGAGGCCAGCGATTGCGCCGGTCGCGGCCATCAGGCTTTCGGCATGAAGCCGGCCATCGGTGGCGAGGCGCCCGGGGAGGTTCCGCATGAGGTGGCCGAAGGCGAAATTGCAGCCGATCTCGTCCGGCTGTCCCGCCCACGGGAACCTGTTCTCTTGCGTCTCTGACATTGGCGACCTCTCCGTGTCGCTGACCCTGCCGCGAAAATTTTGCACACGCCAGATGCAATCGCTGTTGACCCTCACGCGTCGTGAGGGTGCATGAAAGCGGGCATGAAGGATCTGACAGTCAAGCAGCTGGCGGCTATCTCAGGCGTGACGGTGCGGACGCTGCATCATTACGATGAGATCGGACTGTTGAAGCCCGCCCACATCGGGGAGAACGGCTATCGTTACTATGGCCGCAAGGAGCTGCTGCGGCTGCAGCGCATCCTGTTCCATCGCGAGCTTGGCGCGCCGCTGGGCGAGATCGCCGACCTGCTCGACCTCGAGGGCGAGGATCAGGTCGGCGTTCTGCTTCGCCAGCGAGAAAGACTAGAGGCGGAGCGGGAACGCTTCACCACGCTGATCGGAACGATCGATCTCACCATCGCAAGCATCAGAGGAGAGGCCGCCATGTCCAACGCCGATCTCTACAAGGGTTTCACCGCCGAGAAGCAGGCCGAGTACGAAGCGTGGCTCATCGCGCGCTATGGCGACCCGATGAAAGCCGACATCGCGCGGTCGGCGAAGGCGATGGCGAGGATGAGCGAGGACGAACAGAAGGCGGCTCTGCAGGAGCTGCACGATGTGGAGCAGGCGCTGGCCGAGGGCCTGCGGCATGGCGTCGACCCGCAATCGGACGTTGTCGACGGGATGATCCGGCGGCATCGCGCCTGGATCGCATCAGCATGGGACAAGCCGTGCCCGCCCGAGGCGTATGTCGGCCTTGCCGACCTCTACCTCTCGCATCCGGATTTCGTGAAGCGTTACGAGACGATCGCGCCGGGCTTTTCCGGCTGGCTCGCCACGGCGATGAAGGCGCATGCGGCGCGCGAACAGGCGAAGGCCTAGGCTGTCCTCCGCGTCATCGTGTCGAGGTTCCAGTCAGCTTCGATGAAGACGGCGCGGGTTTCCGGGCGAACCGGATAGCCGCCGACATCATTTTCTGAATTGATGATCCCGCCCGTGCCGTTGCGCACGTCCGCGACGATTCGTGCGTCCACGGGATCACGGTCCCAGGCGCGCGCGCCGCATGTGGCGAGCGTTGTCGCCAGTTCGGGAACCGGATCGGCGAGGATGGGCTGCAGCGCCGCGATCAGTTTTGCCTTCTTCGAGCCGAACGTGCCGTATTCCGCCAGCGCGCCGCCTTTTGCCCCTCGCAGGTCATTGTTGGCCATGGTGAGGCGGAGGTCGCCTTCACCACCGAGCATGAAGGCGGCCGCTTTCGGATCGGTAGCTGGGCCAGCCATGAAGATGTTGCTGGTAATGGCGACGTCGCCGGTTTCGTAGGGGTGGCCCTCCCACTCATTGTCGTGGAGGTTGTAGTGGGCGAAGCGTTTGCCGGGGTTGTAAACGATGCAGCGGGTCATCACGCCCTGCGTTCCGCCCTTGAACAGGACGTTGCGCTCCATGTTGTGGGCGTAGAGCGAATCCGCGATCAGCACGTTGCGCACATTGTCGTGGATCAGCGTGCCCTTGGAATGCTCGCCCTTCGAGTGCGTGGCGTTCGACAGGCCCTCGGCCACGATGTTGTTCAGGAAGAAGATGTCGTGCGAGGTCGCGGCGCGCCAGTCAGAGACGCTCGTGGCTGCAGCATCGATGCCGAAACGCTTGCCCGACGCCGACAGGCCTTCGTCGGTCGCCCAGGTGATCGAGCAGTTGCGGACGAGGATGTTCGAGGCGCCGTAGGCGTAGATGCCGTCACACTCCCAGCCGGATTTCTTGGCCGCCCCAGCTTCGCCCGGCCGCACGGCGATATGCGTGATCGCCACATTGCGGCAGCCCTGGCCGATCTCGATGCCGCCCCGGATAAGCGTGATGCCGGGCGCGGGAGCTGTCTGGCCGGCGATGGTGAGATCGCCGTTGCTGATGCGAAGAGATGTCCGGCCAAGATCGATGACGCCGCCCACTTCGAAGACAACGATGCGAGCGCCCTTCGCCTTGATGGCCTCGGTGATGGAGCCCGGGCCGTCGGGTTTCAGCGTCGTCACGCGGATAATGCGCCCGCCTGCGCCACCCGTGGGCAGGTCAGCAGCAGCTTGCGCGAAGGCGGGAAGAGCGGCGGCCGCGCCGATGGCGGCTGCGCCGAGCAGCAGGGCGCGACGATCAATCATGTGCCACGCGCCTTCTGCGATGAGTCGAGGACGGACGGGTCCTTCGGCGTCATGTCTTCGAGGTTCCATTTCGACGGGTCGAAGGCGCGGCGGGTCTCGGCCTGCACCGGATAGCCTCCGACCTCGGTCTCGTTGTCGATGATCTCGCCCCGGCTTTCAGCGACGTCGGCGATCAGGCGGACATCATGCGCATCGCGATCCCACGGACGGGCGCCAACCGTTCTCAGCACGTGGCTCTCGACATCGATGGCGGGCATAGCCGCAAGGCCGGGAGGCCAGTCGAGCGGCGAGCCATGACGGATGATCCGGGCGCTCCCGGTTTCGTATGTTCCCAGTTCGGGAATCGGATCACCCCATTTATCGACCATGACGTTGTCGCGGCCATAATAATCGAGATCACCAATGCCGCCGATCATCAGGAAGCGCATACCAGCGGCCGTGTCGAAGCCGCCGCGCAGGACGTTGCCCACAGCGGTCATCTGGCCGTTGACGGGTTTGTAGCCGGCCCACTCATTGGCCTGCAGGTTGTAATGCAGCGCTTTCCAGCCGGGATTGTAGATCAGGTTGTTGACAATGACGCCGTGCACGCCGCCCTTGAACAGCGGGTTCCGCTCCATGTTGTGGGCATAGAGATTGCCGACGATCAGGATGTTGGTCGCGTTGTCGTGGATCAATGAGCCCTTCGAGTGCTCGCCCTTCGCATGCGTAGCGACGGCGAGGCCTTCGGCGATGATGTTGTTCGAGAAGGTGATGTCGTGCGAGGCGCCGATGCGCCAGTCGCCAACCGTCGACCCTGTGAATCGGTTGCCGGAGGCGGAGAGGTTTTCGTCCGTCCCCCAGGTCAGCGAGCAGTGATCGACGATCACGTTGTACGCGCCGCCCTGCGTGGAGATGGAGTCGAAGTCCGGGCCTTTGCGGTATGAGCCACCGGCTGAGCCTGGGCGTACACGGACATGCTGCAGGATCACGTCATGCGTCGCAAGATCGATGCCGCCGCGGATGAACGAGATGCCAGGCGATGGCGCCGTCTGGCCCGCGATGGTGATGAAGGGCTCGCGAACCGTCAGCGTCCTTGCGCCGAGATCGATCACCCCGCCGACTTCGAACACGACGATGCGCGGTCCCTTCGCTTCGATCGCCGCGCGGAAGGAGCCCGGGCCTTCCGCATTGAGGTTCGTCACGCGGATGATTTCGCCGCCACGGCCGCCAGACGTTTTCGCGGCCCAGCCCAGGGCGCCGGGAAAAGCCAGCGGTCCAGCAGGAACAATTTCCGCGCCCTGCGGCGCTGCGCCGCTTGCCCCCGGAAGACCCGCGCAGGAGGCAAAAAGCATCACGGAAACAGAGGCGCATAGACCCCGGAACAGCATCGGATTTCCTCCCATCCAAAAATGCTCAGGTGTTTGTTTAGACTAGAATTGACACCGGTTTCCTTCGCGCGCAACCTAGCGGCTCATTTCGTCAGTTCAGGGAGCGGGCGGCAAGCCCTCGCCAGCCCGTGGTTTGGTTCATGGTTCAGCCTGTCGCTCGCGACGTGAAGGCGGGGGAGATTGCCGCCAGGCTGGTGTCGGCGCGTCTCGATGCGCGCGCGCTGGAGGCCTATCCGGGCATCCAGCCGGTAACGCTGGGGCAGGGCTATCTCATCCAGGAAGTCGCCATCCATCTCTGGCCTGACGAGGTTGCCGGGTGGAAGATCGGCCTCGTGCCGCCGCATCTGCGCGAGCGGTTGGGATCGGATCGCGTGGCGGGCCCCATCTGGTCACGCGCGGTCTGGAAGGCCGAGGGCGTGGTGGAGTTTCCCGTGTTCGAAGGCGGGTTTGCGGCGGTGGAGGCGGAGTTTGTCTTCCGCATGGGCGTCGATGCGCCGGCTGGCAAGATGGACTGGACCGAGGAGGAAGCCGCCGCGCTGGTCGGCGCGCTGCACATCGGCGTCGAGACGGCAGGAAGCCCGATGGCCTTCATCAACGAGCTGGGCTCGACCGTCGTGGCATCCGACTTTGGCAACAATGCCGGGCTGATTGTCGGGCCGGAGGTCCGCAACTGGCGCGCGCGCCTCAGTGAGCTGACAGCGAAGACCGAGATCGACGGCAAGCTGGTGGGCGAGGGCACGGCGATGTCGCTGCCCGGAGGACCACTGGCGGGGCTGCGCTTCCTCTTGACGCATCTGGCCGAACGGAACAGGCCGCTGACCGCGGGGCAGTATGTCTCCACTGGCGCGGTTACGGGCGTGCATGACATCGTGGCTGACCAGTCGTCTCGGCTGAGCTTCGGTGGTGACGGTGAAATTCTCTGCCGCGCCGTGAAGGCCAAGCCGGTGAGCGGCAGATGATCTCGCGGCGGCGCGCGCTCCTGGGGCTTGGCGGCGCCACGCTCGCGCTCTCTGCCTGCGGACAGGAAGAAGCCGGCATTCTGACCGAAGCCGATGTCCATCGTGCCGGCTATCCAACCGTCGAAGCCGTCAAATGGATGGGCGCGGAGATCGAAAAGGCGACGGACGGGAGGCTGCGCCTGAAGCAGTATCCCTCCGGCCAGCTTGGCGCAGAGGACGATTCCATCGGGCTTGCGCAGTATGGCGCGGTTGACTTTGCGCGTGTGAACTTCGCAGCCGTGAACAATCTCGTGCCGGAGACGCGCGTGCTCTGTCTGCCTTTTGCGGTCGACTCGATGGACCATCTGCATCGCGCGGTGGATTCCGATGTCGGCGTTGAGATCCGCAGGGCATTTGAGCGGCAAGGCCTGATCGGGCTCGCGATCTATGATGCTGGCGCGCGCTGCTTCTACAATGTGCGCGGGCCTGTCCATGAGCCGGGCGATCTCAGGGGCCTCAAGATCCGCTCGCCCATGCCCGACGTATTCCTCAAGGCGTTTGGCGCGATGGGGGCCAACCCGACGCCGCTGGCGGTCAATGGCGTGTTCCAGGCGTTGTCCACGCACCTGATCGACGGGGCCGAGAACAACTGGCCGACGTTTGAATCGGCGCGCCATCTCGAGATCGCGAAATTCTGGTCGGAGACGGAGCACAGCTATTCGCCGGAAATCCTCACCATGTCGAAGCAGCGCTTCGAGGCGATGTCGCCGGCGGACCGCGAGTTGATCCTCGATGCGGCGGCGCGTTCGGTTCCGGTGATGCGCGCGCACTGGGCGACATTCTCGGACGAGAGCCGCGCGAAGGCGTTGAGGCAGGGCGTCACCGCCAACGCGGCGGACCGCGAGGCGTTCCGCGCGAGCGTGGCCGGGCTTCTTGGGCAGGAGACCGCCGATCCGGTGCTGGCCTCGCTCTACCGGCGCGTGCGGGATCTGACGGGATAGGGTGGACGGGCCATCATGAGTAAGACCGGAAAATCCGGCGAGACAGGGAGGAAGGGCGTTCTCGATCATCTCGAGTTCGCAGCCCTTGTCATTGCAGGCATCTCCATTATCGGCGTTGTGCTTGTGCAGGCCTGGCAGGTTTTTGCGCGATATGTGCTGAACGATAGTCCGAGCTGGACGGAGCCGCTGGCGCTGGTCCTGATCGGATCGACAGCGATGTTCGGTGCGGCCGTGGGCGTCCGGCGCGAGACGCATTTCTCATTTCCGACCCTGGCGGACGCTTCCCCGCCGCTGGTGAAGGCGGCCTGCCGGACGATCGGAAGGCTGGCGATGCTTGGGCTGGGGCTCGGGCTGGCCTGGTTTGGCGCTGTGCTGGCGGCGAATTCGTGGGCTGTGCCGATGGCCGGCGCGCCTCTTGGCGTGGGCGCGCGTTTCGCACCAATCGCGGCAGGCGGAGTGCTGATCGCTGTCTTCGCCCTTGAGCGGCTGGTCCGCTCGATGCCGCTCGCCAAGCCGGTCGATATCGGGGAGGACGCCTGATGGCGATGGGCGTCCTGTTTGGCGTGTTCGCCTTCCTGCTGGTCATCGGCACGCCGGTGGCGGCGGCGCTGGCCGTTTCGACGCTGGCATCAGCCCTGGTGCTTGGGCTTCCGGAGATCGCGCTGGTCCAGCAGCTGACATCGAACCTCTCGTCGGTCTCGCTTCTGGCCATTCCACTCTTCATCTTCGCGGGCGAGCTTATGCTGCGCGGGGGCATCTCCGAACGGATCATTGCGCTGGCGGCCTCGCTGGTCGGGCGCGTGCGCGGCGGGCTGGGGCAGGTGAGCGTTGTCGCCTCGACGCTGTTCGGCGGCGTTTCGGGCTCGGCGATTGCGGACGTCTCGGCGGTCGGCGGGGCGATGATCCCGCAGATGATCCAGCGCGGCTATCAGCCGGATTATGCGGTGAACGTCACAATCTCGGCGGCGCTGGTGGCGCTGCTGGTGCCGCCGTCACACAACATGATCCTCTATTCGGCTGCTGCGGGCGGGGGAATTTCGATCACTGAACTCTTCCTCGCGGGCATTGTCCCTGCGCTGATGCTGGCGGTGGCGGTGATGGGTACGGCCTATGTCGTCGCGCGGCGGCGCGGCTACCAGGCAGAAGCGTTCCCGGGTTTCAGGGCGATCCTCGTCAACCTCGTGGCGGCTGTGCCCGGCCTCCTCCTGGTCGGGATCATCTTCTTCGGGATCAAGAGCGGGATCTTCACGGCGATCGAGAGCGCGACGGTGGCGGTGCTCTATGCACTGCTCATCACGGTGCTGGTCTATCGCAAGCTGAACCTGAGAGACTTCCTGCACGCGGTTTCCGGCGCGGTGCAATCGACCGGACGCATCCTCTTCGTCATCGGAGCGGCCGGAGCGTTCGGCTGGCTCATGGCCTATCTGCAGGCGCCGGCAATGGCGGTCGAAGCCATGCAGTCGATCGCGCACGACCGCACGATGGTGCTCCTGCTGATGGTGTTCGCGCTCCTGGTGCTGGGCACGTTCATGGATATGGCGCCGCTGATCATCATCTCGACCCCGATCTTCCTCCCGGTCGCCAAGGCCTATGGGGTCGACCCGGTGCACTTTGGCGTAATCCTGATCCTGTCATGCGGCATAGGCCTGCTGACGCCGCCAGTAGGCTCGGTCCTGTTCATCGGCGCGGCAATCGGCAAGATCGATGTGGCGAAGGCGGTGAGAGGGTTGTGGCCATTCTATCTCGCGATGTTCGTGGTGCTGACGGCCGTGGTGCTGTTCCCGCCGCTGTCGCTCTCGCTCAGGGACTGGGGCAAGTGATCCTCACGCGCCGGAGCGCGATCGCCGGCGCGATGGCGCTGGGCGGTTGCGCGACGGTTGGGGCGTCTGGCGTCAGCGTCGAGACGGTGCGGCTGTGGTCGGGCGATCCGCCGGGCGGTGAACGCGTCACGGCGAAAGAGGAAATCATCGAGCGGTCGAAGGATCCGGCGCACCCGGATCGCGCTGTGATCCATGTGCGGACGCCGACGCTCAAGATCTTCAGGCCGGCGCGGGCGGATGGATCAGCCGTGCTGGTCATGCCGGGCGGGGCCTATCAGCGCGTGGTCCTCGACAAGGAAGGGGACGAGACCGCGATGGCGCTGGCCAAGGCCGGCGTGACGGCGGCGGTGCTGGTCTATCGTCTGCCGGAGGATGGCTGGACGCGCGGGATCGATGCGCCGCTTGAGGATGCGCGGCGGGCGATGGCAATCCTGCGCGGGGCTGGCGGTCTGGAAAGGGTTGGAGCGCTGGGGTTTTCGGCCGGGGGAAATCTGGCGGCGCGGCTTGCGCTCGAAACCCAGGGGGCGGGGCGGCCGGATTTTCTGGGGCTGATCTATGCGGCGTATCTCGATGGGAAGGGATCGGTTGCGATGGGTGTTGGGCCAGATCTCATTTCGCGGGTCGATGCGACGGCGCCGCCGGTGTTTCTTGTGCACGCGGCGGATGATGCGACTGTGCCGGTTGGGTTGAGCGTGCGGATGTTCGAGGCGGCTCGGGGTGCTGGGGTTAAGGCGGAGCTGCATGTGTTTCCCGAGGGCGGACATGGATTTGGGATTTCGCGGGCCGAGGGCAAGCCGGTCGCCGCGTGGCCGGAGTTGTTCTTGAGATGGGGACAGGCGCGCGGGATGTTCCGGATGTGAAGGCGCATTTCCGTTGGCGGCCGGGTTGGGTGGTATGGGCTGGCTA
>JBGAKC010000035.1:0-49477 GCA_044224605.1 Hyphomonadaceae bacterium | reverse complement strand
CCGCCCGGCGGCGCAGCCAGCAATTGCGGAACCACATCGCGCCAGTCATTCGGCTGGCTCGCCAGTGTCTCCGCCACCATCGGATGATCCGCGCCCGAGACCGCGAGATACGCCGCATAGAACGGCTCATCCACCACCCATGTATCCGCGCGAGAGCCAAACGACCGCATCATCGCCGTGGAGATGTTCCGCGGTCCCGACCACATCGCAATTCTCAACTGTTCCGCCATTCCATCAGCCCCTCGCGGTCACAGGTCTCGATGAAGCTCGGCATCGAACGCATCCGCACAACGTAACGGCTTAGGTTCGACCATGTCGTCGCCGGGTTCGGCATGTTGCGCGACCATCGCATCAGCATGGTCGCGAGCAGGTCCACCGTTGTCACTGTCTCACCAACCAGATACGTCCGGCCGTCGCGAAGTTGTGTATCCAGCCTGTCCCACACGCCTTCGATCCGCTTGCGCGCCAGCGCCTTCACCACATCGGCGCCCGCCGCATCGCCATCCTGCGCCGCATAGAACCAGTCGCGAAACGCCGGCAGTAGCGTGTTGGCCAGATAGATCATGTTCGTCATCCACGCGGCGCGATCCGGCGCGCCAACAGCCGGCGCCAGTTTCGCCTCGGGATGCCGCTCGGCCAGCAGCATCAGCAGCGCCGCGCTCTCGGCATGCGGCGCGCCATCAATAACCAGTGTCGGCACGCGGCCGGACGGATTGAGCGCCAGATAGTCAGCGCTCTTCTGCGCTCTGGCGTCAAAATCAACCAGCGCCAGCTCGAACTCAACGCCGAGCTCGATCAGCATCCAGTGCACGGCCATGCTGGCTGCGCCGGGTGAATAGTGAAGCACATAGCTCATGGGTTGCCCCGCATCTGCGCATAGAGCGCCTGCTCGTCCTTCAGGGCTTCGTAGAGCGCGCGCAGCCGCGCCGTCATCGGTCCCGGCGTACCCGCCGGGAAAACATGGTCGTCGACAGACCGCACCGGCGTCAAACCGCCGAACGTCCCCGTCACAAACGCCTCGTCCGCGTCGTGCACGTCGCGCAGCGGAAAGAAATCTAGCCTGATCGGTATCTGGTTCGCATCGCACAGCCTGATCACGGCCCCGCGCGTCACGCCGTTGAAGCAGAACTCCCCGGTCGAGGTCCTCACCTCGCCATCCTTCACCCAGAAGAAGTTCGTCGCATTGCAGCTCGACACGAACCCGCCGGGATCGAGCATCAGCGCCTCGTCCCCGCCTTTCGGGATCACATCCAGCAGCGCGCGGATCAGCGCCAGCCGCGAATGCGAGTTGAGCCGCATGTCGAACATGTCCGCCGGCGTGCAGCGGATCGCGGACGTCGCCACCGCCAACCCGTTAATCACAATGTCCGGACTCGGGTCCTTATACTCGGCCACGATCACCAGCGTCGCCGCGCCCAGCGCATTGCGCGGGTCCTGGTTCACTGCCTTCTTCACCCCGCGCGTCGCCATCAGGCGCAGGTGCGCGCCATGCGTCATGCCGTTCGCGGTCAGTGTGTCGTGTAACGCCCGTTTCATTTCATCGCGCGACAGGCCTAGATCGAGCGCGATGTCCTTCGCGCCCGCATACAGCCGCTCGAGATGCTCATCGAGGAAGAGCAGGGCGCCCTTGTGAAGCCTCAGCCCCTCCCAGACGCCATCGCCCAGCACGAAGCCCGCATCGAAGATGGACACGCTCGCCTGATCTTTGGGCGTGAGCTTTCCGTTCAGCCACACCTTCAGGTTGGCGTTGCGCGGGTCGGCTGCGAAGTCCTGGCTGCCGGGCATCTGTCCCTCATGTCCCCCCGAGAACTTCCCATTGGCAAATTGGCCGGGTCTTGCCCGTCCGCCAAGGCTGGTCAGCTCCGGTTCGCATGTTATTCAGACAGATCGTCCTTGGGAGACCCTGCCGCATGCAACGCCTGATCTTCATCGGCCTGATCCTGGCAATGATCCTCGGCGTGGGCGCGGGCGCGTTCGTCTATGGCGACCCGGCCGCGCGCCTTGCCGCCGCGCAGGCGCAAATCGCGACGATGGACCCCAACGCCGATGGGCAGACGACCCGCGAGGAGTTTGCAGCCACGATGCCGGGCGCCTCGTCTGGCGAAATCGACAAGGCTTTCCGCGCCCTCGACCGCAACAACAATGGCGTCGCCACCGTGGCGGAGCTGGAAAAGGCGCCGACCAAGCAACAGTCGGATATCGCCAGCTATTTCAAGATTCTCAGCGATATCTTCCTGCGCCTCATCAAGATGATCGTCGCCCCGCTGGTGCTGACGACGCTCACCGTGGGCATCGCGCATCTCGGCGGCGGCGCGGCTGTGGGCCGGATCGGCGCGCGCACGATGGCGTGGTTCATCACGGCCTCGCTGTGTTCGCTCGGCCTCGGTCTCCTCATGGTGAACCTGCTGCAGCCTGGCGTAAATTTCCCTGTAACCCTCGACACGGCCGTGGCCGACGCGTCCACCGTCTCGACAGGCGCTTTCTCGCTGCAGGATTTCATCACGCACGTCTTCCCCACATCCATCGCCGACGCGATGGTGAAGAACGAGATCCTGCAGATCGTGGTAGTCTCTCTCTTCCTGGGCATTGCGCTGCAGGCGCTGGGACAGAAGACCGCCCGCGTCACGGAATTGCTGGAGCAGGTCGCTTTCCTGATGCTGAAGGTCACGGGCTACGTCATGGCCATGGCGCCATTGGCCGTGTTCGGAGCCATCGCCTACACGGTCTCGCTGCAGGGCCTCGAAGTCATCGCGGACTATAGTCGCCTTGTCGGAACCTTCTTCCTGGCGCTCTTCATCCTGTGGGCGGCCCTGATCTTCGCTGGCTTCGTCGTGCTGGGGCCGCGCGTCTTCAAGCTGATCTGGGATGTCCGCGCGCCCGGACTGATCGCCTTCGCGACCGCTTCGTCGGAAGCGGCCTATCCACGCCTGCTCGAACAGCTCGAGCGCCACGGCATCGCCAACCGCGTCGTCTCCTTCGTCCTGCCGCTCGGCTATTCGTTCAACCTCGACGGCTCGATGATGTACTGCACGTTCGCGGTGATGTTCATCGCCCAGGCGATGGGCATCCACATCCCGTGGGATCACCAGGTCGGGATGCTGCTCCTGCTTATGGTTACCTCGAAGGGGATCGCCGGCGTGCCGCGCGCCTCGCTCGTCGTCATCTCCGCGACGCTCCCTGCGATGGGCATGAAGGCCGAGTGGATCGCGCTGGTCCTTGCCGTCGACGCCTTCATGGACATGGGTCGGACTGCGACAAATGTGATCGGCAACTCGATCGCCTCCGCCGTCATCGCGAAGTGGGAAGGACTGCTGTCCGATCCGAAAACAGACCCGCCCATGGTTGAATCCGTTCTCGGAGATGGGGAATCCGCAGCTGCCGCACCTGCGAAATCGTGAGGCGCGCCGGGAGCGATTCTGCCGCCCCGCCGCGCACCGCGTAGTTTCCTGAGTTCAACTTGAAGTCAGGTGTGTTCCGCTGCGTTGACAGCTGCATTACGCGCAGGGCATATGCGCGCCCAATAGAGGGTCGCCGGCTCCCCCCGGCGGAGTGGCGAAGCTAGATAAAACAGCCGTTCCCAAGACCCCGAAACGCGGCGTCATTCCAACCGGAATGCGACGATCGCGCGCAACGCTGTTCTGCAAAAATCACTGCTGTCAGACTGGCGCTTGCGGCAAAAGGAAGGCATAAAATTCGGGTTCCGCAACTAAAGGCCAAGAGGCCGGGGCGGAACACCTGGGGCGTCGAGAGCGAGAGAGACATGTATTACGCTACCAAGCGGAATAACAACCAGACGCGCCTCATCGGCGCAGCCACCGTGGTTCTGGTCAATGTTGGCGCCGCTGTCGCCATCATGAACGGTTTCGGCTCGACCTTCTTCAAGCCGCCAGTCGAATCCGAAGTGGTGATGATCGAGGAGCCGGAGGTCGTCGAGGACGAACCGCCGCCGCCGCCGCCGATCGACGTCGATCTGCCGCCGCCCCCTCCGCAGGTTATCCTGCCCGATTTCGTCTTCGACACGCCGCCTCCGCAGGAGAATGCGATCCGCGAGGTCGTGTCTGTTCCCAAGCCCCAGGCTCCAGTCGCCGCCAAGCCGGCGCCGGCGCCGGTCATTTCGATCCGCAGCCTGCCGAAGACCGGCAAGCGATTCGAGCGTCCGGAATATCCGGCTGCTTCGAAGCGCGCCGGCGAGCAGGGCGAAGTCACCGTGTCCGTTTGCGTTGATGCGAGCGGTCGCATGACCGATGTGAAGCTCGTCAAGTCGAGCGGGTTCCCGCGCCTCGACGAGGCGACGGTCAAGGGTATGACCAAGACGCGCGTCGAACCGGCGATCGGGACGGATGGCAAGCCGATGGTCTACTGCAATCCGCCCCACACGATCACCATCGTGTGGAACCTGGAAGACGAGAAGAAGAGGTAAGTGTCCGCGCTTCGGCGCGGCGGCCTGACGACCGGTCGGGCGGGGTGTGGGACTCGGTCAACAAATTGGAGCGTTAAGGTCCGGCAGGCGAAGGGATAGCTTCGACCCGCCGGGCTGCAGTCTCGGGGAAACCCGAATGAGGAGAAGACGGTAATGAAAACGGCGTATCTCGGGGATGGTCTCAAGCGGCAGGCCCTTCCAGTCAAAACACTGCTGGCCGCGCTTGCGATGATGTTCGTCCCGGCTGTCGCCATGGCGCAGCCGCCGGCCGAAACCCCGGCCCCGATGCCGATGGACGCTCCGGCGACCCCGGCTGCTCCGGAAGCTGCTGCTCCGGCCACAGCTGAAGCTGCTCCTGCCGCTGAAGCAGGCGAGGGCGAAAAGGCTGGCGTCGCCGACGCCTTCTCGGTGATGGAAGTCTGGAACAAGGGCGACTTTGTCGCCCGCGGCACGCTGATCCTCATGATCATCATGTTCGGTGGTTCGATCTACATCGCGGCGACCAAAGCCGTCGACCAGACGATCCTCATCGGCCAGATGAAGAAAATCCCGGCCTTCTGGGACGCCAACACGCTCGACGAAGGTCTTGACCTTCTCGGCCGCAACTCGGCCTTCCGCGCGATCGCCGAAGGCGCCATTGCCCAGGCCAACTCGGCCCAGGCTGGTCTCGGGGCCCGCATCTCGCGTTCGGACCGCATGGCTCACCAGGTCGGTATCGAACTCGAGCGCGTCAACGCTCGTCTGCAGGGCGGCATGGCCTTCCTCGCGACGGTCGGCGCCATCTGCCCGTTCGTCGGTCTGTTCGGTACGGTGTGGGGTATCGTGAACGCCCTCATCACCATCACGGCTGCTGGCGACGCCTCGATCGAGAAAGTTGCCGGTCCGGTCGGCGAAGCGCTCATCATGACCGCCATCGGTCTGCTGGTCGCCGTCCCCGCGGTTATCTTCTACAACCTGCTGGGCCGCCGTAACAAAAACATCTCCGACGCTGCTCGTCACTTCGCCTACGACGTCGACAAGCTGATGGCGTCGTCGGCGAAAGCCTAAGGCTGGGCCTCCAAAGGAGAGCCAACAATGGCTGACGATGCAGTTGGAAATCCAGCAGGGATCTCGCTGGTCGAGGAGGAAGACTCTCCGGTCAACTCCTCGATCAACACCACCCCGCTGGTCGACATCATGCTGGTGCTGCTGATCATCTTCCTGATCACGGTGCCGGTGGCTGTGGGTCTCGTGAACGTGCAGCTCCCTCAGGAGCGGAACGTCGTCGTGCAGACCCGCAAGGAAAACGTGAACCTTGCCGTGTCGAGCGATGGATCGATCTACTGGAACCTTGCTCAGGTGTCCGAAGACCAGCTGGCCCAAAGGCTGGCGGTCAGCGCGCGCCAGGTTCCGCAGCCGGAAGTGCACATCCGTGGCGACCTCATGACCGAATACTATCAGGTCGGACGGGTCGTCGCGATCGCACAGAAATCCGGGATCCTGAAGATCGGCTTTATCACCAAGGCCCCGCCCCCGGGGCAGGCTAGCTAAGCCCCCGGGCGAGAGGAGTTACCAACCATGGCAATGGCAGTCGGGGAACGTCAGGAAGGCGAACCGCTTTCCGAGATCAACACCACCCCGCTCATCGACGTCATGCTTGTTCTGCTGATCATGCTGATCGTGACGCTGCCCCCGCAGCGCCACGCAGTGAAGCTGGACACGCCGCTGCCGCCTCCGCCGGATGCGCCGCCGCCGCCGCCTGATATGCCGGATCCGATCCGGATTATGGTGGACTTCGACGGCTCCATCTTGTGGAACGGCTCGATCGTTACACGCAACCAGCTGGACCAGAACCTCAAGATCGAGGCTTCGCGCGCAATCCAGCCGGAAATCCATATCGAGCCGCACAGGCTCGCGAAGTACGGCGTCGTCGCCCACGTCATGGCGGCGGCCCAACGGAACGGACTCAAGAAAATGGGCGTCATCGGGGGAACCTGATCTCGCCTCATTTGACTGGGTAAAGTCACGGCGGCGCCCTTGTTCATGCAAGTGGCGCCGCTCGTGTGCAGCGATTGCTGTGATTTCGAGGTTGAGGGCGGTGTGGGGCCGTCTATATCGGAACGGACGACGATAAGGTGGAGGTTTGATATGACGACGTTCGGCAAAACCATGCGCAACTGCCTGCCCGCGATCGGGCTTGGGCTGGTTGGCGCATTCGGTCTGGCCAGCGTAACTGCAGTTACGGCGCCCGCCGCCTATGCGCAGCCCAAGGCGAAGAAGGAGTTCGTTGAGGCCTATACCGCAGCCAGGACGGCGCTCGCCGCCGGCAAGTACCAGGACGCGCTGTCGAAGGTCGACACAGCCTGGCAGCACGCTGAAGGCGCCGCCCAGAAGTCGCCGCTGCAACAGATGCGTGTTCAGGCGTACTGCCAGGGCCTCAAGAACCACCAGAAGTGCGTTGAAGCCGTGGAAGCCGCCAAGTCCACCGGCGGCCTCACGTCTGAGCAGATCAAGAACTACGACAAGCTCCTCGCCGGCGAATACGACGCGATGAACCAGCCGGCGAAGGCGCTGGCCCAGACCAAGGCCAATGTCGAGAAGTACGGTGGGACGGCTGCCGAGCTCCAGTACATCGCCCGCAAGGAGCTCGACGCGAAGAACTACGGCGAGGCGATCAAGTTCGCCCAGAAGGCCGTGGACGCGAAGGGCGGCGGCGTCGCCTACAACATCATGCTCAACGCCTACAGCGCGCAGAACAAGATGGACGAGTACTACAAGCTGCTCGAGCGCATCGCGCCGATCATGAGGCAGGACACCTACTGGCGTCCCTATATCGAGCGCGCCAAGAAAGAGCCGAAGTTCAAGTCGCAGGATGCGCTGCTCGACGTCTACCGCACGCTTGATGCGGCTGGCGTGAAGCTCAACCCGACCGAAGTGAAAGAGATGGCCGACATGGCCCTCAACCGCGGCAACGCGATCGAGGCCGAGAAGATCTGGGCGCCGCTGTTCAAGAACGGCACGCTCGGCGGCCCGAACGACAAGGATGCCGAGCGCAACAAGCGTCTCTTCCAGCGCGCCCAGGACGACGCGAAGGCCGACAAGGCCGGCGAACTCGCCGCCAGCGAAGCCGCCGCCGCCACGAAGGCGACCGGCGACGCCTATGCCAGCACGGCTGAAGCCTGGCTCGGCGCAGGCGACTACGCCAAGGCCGCCGGCCTGTTCCAGAAAGCCCTCGACAAGGGCAACATGGACGTCGGCGTCACCGACCTCGTGAAGCTCCGCATGGGCATCGCCCAGTACAAGGGCGGCAAGAAAGCCGACGCCGTGAAGACCTGGCAGTCCATCAAGGCCGACAACGGCGCCGCCTGGCTCGCCAAGGCCTGGGTCGGCATCTCCAAAGGCTAAGCTGCAAAGGCTTGAGAACCAGAGGGCCCGGCTGCCATCAGCCGGGCCCTTCAACGGCCGTGGCAGGAGGATAGCAACTTCGTGGGACGGCCGAAAATCTTCCGCCGCGAAGATCAGCGCGTTAGTCTGAAAGATCGTGTGAAACGACCCTGCCAGAACTGGCCAGGGTCCGGGACGCGGTACAATCGCGCCCATGACACAGGCACGAACACGCGCAAACGGACTGGTAACCCTATCGTCACCCCGGCATTGGCTGGGCACGATGCTGCGCGCGCTCGTCGAGCTTGTGCTTTACGTCGTCTCTTCTTTCCGGATGGACCCCAGCCGTCTTCCCGCTGAATGCCTCAGCGATGCGCCGCCTCAGGCCCTGCCCGAAGCGAAGACCGACACCCAGCAACAGGAAACCCAATCCATCGCCGCGAGCGATATCAACTGCCCCATAGCTCTCATGCTGAGGGATCGCTAAGCGATCGTCTCGAAGCACGAGGGCGCGCTCATCGCACGTCGCAGCGAGCCCTCTGGAAGCGGACCCAAGGTCCGCGTTCCCCGCGAAGGCGGAGATCCGGTAACACCCTTTCCCCTGTCCCGGATTCCGGCTGCAGCCGCATGGCAGAGCAAGCCTTGCCGTCAGCCCTGGATCCCCGCCCCCATCCTGAGCTTTTCGAAGGACGCAGGGAACGCCGACGAGCGAGTCTGAGCAAATTCACAGCGCGCGCCTATGCGCACAAAAATCCAAACCCAACCAACCCTGTCACCGCAGGGAACGCGCCTTTGCGCCTAACCGCCGATATCCTCGGCTTCCTCAGCCTTGATGCCCTTGGGGCCTGAGTCCCCGGTTGCCACATCGTCCGCCCGCGCGAACAGCCTGTCCGGCCCGATGTCCACCCGCATCGGCAGAACGATCAGCGGCGCGTCATGCCCATGTAGTCTGCGCTGCAGCGACAGCGCCGTGCCGCCATGGAGCAGGGTGGAGGCCCAGCCATGCGGCCGCGTCATCGGCCGCGTCGCCACGAAGATCACGTTCGGATAATCCTGCTGCGCCTTGAGGCACAGCTCCTCCAGCGTCTCCACCCCGTCAGTCGAGAAGCCGGTATATACTTTCGCCGGCATCCCATGGTCCCGGCACCACGCCACGATCTTCGCGCAGCGCTCGCCTACCTGGTATTTCAGCCGCTCCAGAGCTTCGTGTCCGCCATACGCCTCGGCGTCGACCTCGCCCGCCGAGATGATCAGCACGCTATCGAACTGCCCCCGGAAAAGCCGCTGCGCATGCATCAGCGCATGCAGTCCCGCCGCGCCCTGCGCCCCGGTGATCACCCCCACCGGCCGTTTCATCTTGGCCGGTTTCGGGATCTCGATCGCCGCCGCCGGATCGCGCATCAGCAGGTCGTCGAAGGTCTTTTCCATCGACCTGTCGAACCGCCGGTAATGGTCCTTCACCCAGTACCCGCACGCCGCCAGCAGGAGAGCCACGACGACGGCGACCCACGCGCCCTGGCTGAACTTGGCCAGGAACAGCGTGATCAGGATCGAAACCGCCACCGTCAGCGCGGCGCACGAAATGATCGTCCGTGTCAGCCAGACGCTGAATTTCGTCTCGTGGCGGTGGGTGAAATTGTATCGGGCAAGGCCCAGCAGCGAGAGGCTGAAGGTCAGGAACACGTTGATCGAGTAGAGCACGACAAGGCTGTGAACCTGCCCGCCGGTAAACAGCAGCAGAAGGCCCGCCGCCGTTCCCATGGTGAGGACACCGTTCTGCGCCACCAGCTTGTTGGAGAGGTGAGCGAAGGAATGCGGCGCCCATTTGTCGATCGCCATCCACGCCAGCACCGTCGGACCGCCCAGGAATCCCGAAGCCGCCGCCACCAGCAGAAGCGCCGCCGCAAACACCATCGCCACGCTGATGATGATCTGCCGCGCCAGCTCTGCGTCCGGAAACAGCTGCAGCAGCGTCGCCTCGAACACTACCGCGTTGAGCGTCTTGCCCTCCTGCAGCGTCGGCAGCCAGGCTGTGTAGAGCAGCATTATCCCGCCGGCGAGCGTCGCCAGGGATATCGCGATCAGCGCCATCGCCCGTGCGCCGGTCTGCGCCCGTGGCGGTTTCAGGAACTGCGCATTTTCCGACAGCGCTTCGATCCCGGTGTAGGTGCCGGCGCCGGCCGCATAGGCGGTTGCAATGATCGCGACCAGCGCCCATGTCCCGCCATCGCTGGTGACCTGGTTGATGTGCTGCTCGGCGTTGACCACCGCGCCCACCAGCACGTCGTGCTTGGCCCACAGGCCGAAGCCGATCAGAACGACATGGATCAGCAGGAAGCCGAAGAAGATCGGGGCAAGGACGGTGACAGATTCCCGCACGCCCCTGAGATTGATGAAGAGGAGGAAGCCAAGACCCCCTGCAATCGCGAACGGCTTGTAGGCGAGCCATTCCAGCGGGAAGAGGTTGAACATCGCATCTGTCGCCGCAGCGACCGAGATGGCGATGGTCAGCGAATAGTCGACGATCAGGGCCGAGCCCGAGAGCAGGCCGGCATAGGGGTGAACCAGCCGCGTCGCCGCCTTGTAGCCGCCGCCGCCGTTCGGGAAGAGCCGGATGATCTGCACATAGGCCAGCGAAATGACCACCACGGTCAGCGCCGTGATCAGGGCCAGCCAGAGCACCAGCGGCTCGTGCCCCGACAGGTGCAGCGCCTTGTAGGCTTCCTCTGGGCCGTAGTTGGCCGAGGACAGGCTGTCCGCCCCGACGCCCGCCCAGGCCAGCACGGCGACCAGCGCCGCATGGCGCCAGGTCTCCAGCTGCATCGGGTCCTTGCGCTTCTTCTTGGTACGGGGCTTGTCTGCAGGCGTCATCGGATCAGTACTGCCGCTGAACGATCAAGGTGAACGATCAGGGGCGCGCGTTGTTTCCCATCTGACGCCTTGCTGGCGCGGGCGGACCATCCCCCTGTCCCCGGGCTGACGCAACCCCTGAAATCCTCAAAAATTCTCTGGAAACCGGGGGTGGGCCATGTCTAGCCGCAGGCGAAACCACCCTGCCGAAACGCCCGGCAACCCCAATTTGACGTCGCCCGCCGAACCCGCCATACGGGCCCCCAAAATCTCCCCAGAAACTGCCTCCCGATGCTCCAGATCAACGACCTCACTTTCCGGATCGATGGCAGGCCCCTGTTCGAGGGGGCCTCGGCCCAGATCGCCGACGGCTGGAAGGTCGGCCTCGTCGGCCGTAACGGCACGGGCAAGTCCACCCTGCTGCGCATCATCCGCGAGGAACTCGCCAAGGGCGAAGCAGGCGACGGTACGATCCGCATCAACCGCGGCGCCAAGATGGGCTACGTGCTGCAGGAAGTTCCCGCGAACGACATGACGCTCCTCGATGTCGTGCTCGAGGCCGACACCGAACGCGCCAGCCTGATGCGCGAGGCGGACACGTGCGAAGACCCGATGCGCATCGGCGAGATCCACGAGCGTCTCGCCGACATCGACGCGTGGTCGGGGGAGGCGAGGGCGGCGGAGATTCTCGTGGGTCTCGGCTTCACGCAGAACGACCTCTCGCGCGCGTGCAAGGAATTCTCCGGCGGCTGGCGCATGCGCGCGGCGCTCGGCGGCGTGCTGTTTGCCCAGCCCGACCTGCTGATGCTGGACGAACCGACCAACTATCTCGATCTCGAAGGCGCCGCCTGGCTCGAAACCTATCTGCGGAAGTATCCGCACACCGTGGTGATCGTCAGCCACGACCGCGACCTGCTCAACCGCTCGGTCACGCACATCCTCGCGCTTGAGAACACCAAGCTCGTCCTGCAGGCCGGCGGCTACGACACCTATCTCCAGCGTCGCGCCGAACGCACGCAGCATCTCGCTGCCCAGAAGGAAAAGCAGGACGTCCAGCGCGCCCACATGCAGTCCTTCATCGACCGCTTCAAGGCGAAAGCCTCCAAGGCCCGCCAGGCCCAGTCCCGCATGAAGATGCTGGAAAAGATGACGGTGATCACCGTCCCGCTGGCCGAGCGCACCATCCCGTTCAAGTTCTACGAGGCCGAGGAACTTCCATCGCCGATCCTCGAGATCGACAAGGCCGACATGGGTTACGCCGCCGGCAAGCCTGTGCTGGAGCGCGTCTCGCTGCGCCTCGATTTCGACGACCGTATCGCCATCGTCGGCGCCAACGGGCAGGGCAAGACGACTCTCGTGAAGTCGATCGCCCAGAAACTCCCTCTGCTGCAGGGCCTGCGACGCGCCTCGAAGAACCTGCGCGTCGGCTATTTCAGCCAGGATCAGCTCGACGAGCTGCGTGCCGGTGAGAACGTGCTCGACCACGTCAAGGACCTGATCCCGAACGCCAGCCAGGCCTCGGTGCGCGCGCTCGCCGCCCAGTTCGGCTTCGGCGCGGAGAAGTGCGAAACGAAGGTCGACAAGCTGTCAGGGGGCGAGAAGGTGCGCCTGCTGATGGGCCTCACCACCTACAAGAAGCCGCACATTCTTATCCTCGACGAACCGACGTCGCACCTCGACATCGACAGCCGCGAGGCGCTGATCTACGCGCTCAACGAGTTCAATGGCGCCGTGCTGATCATCACGCACGACACCTATCTTGCCGAAGCTACGGCTGACCGCCTGTGGCTGGTGAAGGACGGCAAGGCGAAGCCGTATGACGGCGACCTTGCCGACTACAAGGCGCTGGTCCTCGCCGCCGACCGTCCCGATGCTGACAAGCAGCACGCCATCGCACGCGCCGAGATCGCCGCCGCCGCTGCAAAAGAGGAAAAACCGAAAGCGGCCGCGGCGTCTCCTGCACCCTCGAAGGCGACCTACAAGCAGAAGCTGCGCGTCGAGAAAGCCGAACAGGAAGTGGAGAAGGCCCGCGCCGCGCTGGAACTGCTCGACCGTGAGCTGGGCGATCCCGACACCTTCACGCACAAGGCCGACGCCGAAGCCAAACTGAAAGGCCGCGCCAAACTGCAGGCGCGGCTCGACGCGGCCGAAGCCGAATGGCTTGAAGCACTGGAAGCGATCGAGGGCTAAGCCGCCCCGCCTCCGCCGCCTCCACCCCCGCCTCCACCACCCCCGCCGCCGCGGCCCTGGGTGCGGCGGATCATCTGGCTGTGGGCGCCGCCCATATTGCCTTTGCCGCCCCGGAACTGGTTAGGGTCGAAGCCCTTGCCGCTGGGCGCGCTGCCCGGAGGGCCGCCCTTGTTTTGCGCCTGCGCGCCGTGCAGCTTCTCATAGAGCTTTTTCGCCATGTCGCTTTGCGACTGCGGCTTGTCGGCCGCCTTCGCTTTAGCGGTTTTCGCAGGCTTCTTGTCGGTGGGCTTGGCCATCGGCACGCTCCTTTATTGGGGCGTGTAGACCGCCCTTTGCTTCAATGTAGGCCGCTCGATCTCCAGACGCGAGGGGGAGACGCCTTCGGCCTTCATCTTCGATTCGATCCAGAGAAGGATGTTCTCGAAGGTGGGCTTTTCAAGCCCCGGAATGTCGTTCAACACCTGATGGTCGAGATGGCCGAGGATGCGCTTCAGCAGGCCTTCCAGCTGGCCGAGGTCCATGACCCAGCCGTCGCGGTCGGGCTGCTGCGAGGCCACGCTGGCGGTCACAACGAAGGAGTGGCCGTGCACCTTGCGATAGTGCGCGGCGCCGGCCTCCGCCTCGATGTAGTGGCTCGCCTCGAAGCTTGCCGATGCGCTGATCTCGAACATGGCCCAAAACTCGGACGGACTCTCAGACCGGCAGGTCCCACCACGGGAACCCTGCCATCGAGGGCGCCAGCCGCCCCATGCGGCAGGCCACGCCCGCGACGGCGGGGTATACGTCGGGCTTGTCGGTCTGCACAACCGCCCCCAGCACGCCGGGCTGACGCAGGCAGAGATCGAGGATTTCCCCACAAAGCGTCTCCTGCAGGTTGAAATGCCGGGCGTTTACCAGCGCCAGCACCCCCTCCCGTACGAAATCGTAATCCTGCACGCCCTCGATCTTATCCGCCCCTGGCGGTGGTTTGAGCATCAGGGTGACCGAAACCATCAGCTTCTGCCGGGCCGTCTTCTCGAAGCCATGTATGCCGATCGAGGCGGAGGTCTCGATCCCGCTGATGCGGATGAGGTAGAAGTCGGGCGCGCTCATCGCGGTTCCCTCGGTTCGAAGATCACATCGCGCGCTGAGACGGCGAGGCGCTGTCCGTTGTCGACGTGGATCACCTGTCCGGTCATGGCCGTGGTGTTCAGCAGGAACTCGATCGAGGCGGCTACGTCGTCGAGGCTGATCGGCCGGCCTAGCGGATTGCGGCTCGCCACAGCCTCGAATTCCGCCTGCGTCTGGTCATAGCTGGGCAGAAGCAAACCCGGCGCAATGGCATTCACGCGCACAGCGGGCGCGAAGGCGCGCGCCATCATGTCGGTCGCCGCCAGCAGCCCGGCCTTGCTCATCGTGTAGGAATAGAAGTCCGGGTTCATGTTCCAGAGCTTCTGGTCGAGGATGTTGATGATGCAGTTGTCGCGCGTCGTATCCGCCAGCGCCGCGAAGCGTTCAGAGAGCAGGGCGGGCGCGCGCAGGTTGACCGCCATAGCATTGTCGAACGTCGCCACATCCATCGCGCCAGGCTGGTCGTAGTCGAACACGGAGGCGGAATTGATCAGGCCCGAGAGGGGCGCACCTGCCAGCTGCACGGCCTGATCGATCAGTTCATGCGCCACGGCTGCGTTGGAGAGGTCACCAGCGAGCGTCCAGGTGTGCGGGTTTGCCGGGCGCAGTTTCGCGGCGAGTTGTTCCGCCTCGGCGGCGCTGGAATTGGCGTGGATGACGACGCCGTGCCCCGCCGCAGACAGCCGCTCGACAATGCGCCGGCCCACGCGCTTTGCGCCACCGGTAACAAGGATGCGTTTCAGGCCTGTTGTCATGACCCGTCATGAGGCGAGGGGCCTCTCCGGGTCAAGCCTCGAGCGCTGATAGCGCTAGAAAGGCGGGGCGCCGCCGTCTCCGGGCCGGCCACCCGGTCCGCGTCCGCCACCGCCGCCTTTGGGCCGCTGCCCGCCGCTCGGAGCGCCGCCGTCGCCGCCCATGCGGAAGTGCGGGGCGTCCATCAGCATCTCTGCGCGTGTCAGGAGCCCGTCGCCATTCTTGTCCATGCGCTCGAACTGATGCTTCAGCGCCATCGCGAATTCATGCGGCGTCACCGTGTAGTTCATGTCGGTGTCCATCTCGCGCAGGTCGGGCAGGGCGGCCGGATCACCCATCACGGCCTTGCACCAGTCCGCCATCTCGAAACCGGTGATCACGCCGCTCCTGTCGACGTCGGCGCGTGCGAACTCTTCGTCGATCCCCTTGAGCAATTCGTCCGTCGATACGATGAGATCGCGGTTCGCATCCAGGCCGGTGAGGAGCAGCGCCACAGGCCGCGTGATCTTCGCTTCCTGCAGCTGGCTTCCGGGCATCCCGCCCGCTCCGCCCGGCGGCCCACCGCCAGGAGGGCCGGGCGGGCCCGAGGCGCACGCCGAGACAAGACAGCCCATGACAGCCGCCGCAAGGCGCATGCTGGTGCGATACATGAAGACCCTCCGCTTCCACCTCGGCGGAAGGGACGCTTCAGGCGTCGTGCATATGTGCCGGAGCTGTCGCGAAGTGTCGCTGGACAATGGCGTTTTGGCGCCGGGCTATTCGGCTGCGAACTTGCCGCTGGTCATCGCCTTGGTCGGCTTCTCGCCCTCGAGGCGGAGACCCTGCCGCCAGTCCCACGGAGCAACGAACTCGCCGGCCCAGACGCCCACACGGGCGGCGCGCGCCTGCAACTCGGCGGCGACGTAAGCGGTCGAATACTGGCGATAGGCGACGGCATAGCCGTTCACCACCAGCCATTCCTGCACATTCTGTCCGCGCACCGAACACTGTCCCAGCAGGCGGCCATAGCGATCGGTGTCCTCGATCGCGCAGGTTACGGGATTGCGGTTGATCCACTGGTCAAGCGCGTTCGCCGATACGGATCCGCAGCGATAGAATCTGCGGTTCGCATCGAGACATTTCTGTCCCGACTCCGGCGCATCGACGCCCACGAGGCGGATGCGCTGTTTCGCGATCTCGATCGTGTCCGCGTCGATCACCGAGGCCGTGCCCGAGACAGTCGCTGGCAATCCCTTGCGCGCCGGGGCGGCCTCGCCGTCCATCGGCGCAAGGCAGACCGCCATGCCGAGAAGCGCAGGCGCCGCCCACAGAATAGGGGCTTTCCAGCGCCCGGAAGCGCCGTATTTCGAAGGTTCCTGTCCCATGGTCCTGACGGTCCGCCGGAAAGCTTGCGAAACCGTTGACTGCGGCCAATTCGGCCTTGCGCCCGAGGGGGCATTCGTGTCCTTTGCGGCCGGATTTCAGGAGCTTTGCCAATGACCGGCGTGGTTGTCGTCGGCGCCCAGTGGGGCGACGAAGGGAAGGGCAAGATCGTCGACTGGCTGTCGAGCCGGGCCGACGTCATCGTGCGCTTCCAGGGCGGCCACAATGCTGGCCACACGCTCGTCATCGACGGCAAGGTATTCAAGCTGAACCTGCTTCCCTCCGGCGTCGTACGCGGCGGCAAGCTCTCCATCATCGGCAACGGCGTCGTCGTCGATCCCTGGCATCTGCTCAACGAGATCGAATCGATCGGCAAGTCGGGTGTGCAACTCGGACCGGACGATCTCATCCTCGCCGACAACGCCGTGCTCATCCTGCCCTGGCACAAGGACATCGACGCGGCGCGCGAGGAAGCCGCCGCCGGCGCCCAGATCGGCACCACGCGCCGCGGCATCGGTCCGGCCTACGAAGACAAGGTCGGCCGCCGCGCCATCCGCGTCGCGGACCTCGCCGATCCTGCCGCCCTCGATCTCAAGCTCGACCGCCTGCTGGCCCACCACAAGCCGCTCCGCCTCGGGCTCAACCTGCCGGAGCCGGATGCAGCCCAGCTCAAGAAGGACCTGCTGGCGATCGCGCCGAAAATCCTGGCCTATGCCCAGCCCGCTTGGGAACGCCTCGACCAGGCTGTCCGCCTCGGTCGCCGCATTCTTTTCGAGGGCGCGCAGGGCGTGATGCTCGACGTCGACCACGGCACCTATCCGTTCGTCACCTCCTCCAACGTCGTCTCAGGGCAGGCGGCCGCCGGTTCAGGCGTGGGGCCGAGCGCCGTCAACTACGTTCTCGGCCTTGCCAAGGCCTACACCACCCGCGTCGGCGGCGGTCCGTTCCCGACCGAACAGGACAACGAGATCGGCCAGCGCCTCGGCACGATCGGCCACGAGTTCGGCACCAACACCGGCCGGGCCCGCCGCTGTGGCTGGTTCGACAGCGTGATGGTGCGTCAGGCCTGCGCCGTCTCCGGCGTCAACGGCCTCGCCCTCACCAAGCTCGACGTGCTCGACGGCTTCGACGAGATCAGGATCTGCACGCACTACAAGCTGGGCGACAGGATCATCAATCACTTCCCGTCCGGCATGACCGACCAGGCCAATGTCTCGCCCGTCTACGAGACGGTGAAGGGCTGGAAAGGCTCCACCCGCGGCGCCCGCAGCTGGACGCAGCTTCCGGGCGAAGCGGTCAAATATGTCCGCCGTCTCGAGGAACTCGTCGGCAAACCGGTTGCTCTGCTCAGCACAAGTCCGGAGCGCGAGGACGTGATCCTGATGCGGGACCCGTTCGAGAAGTAGGCTGACGCAGCGACCATCGCCGGAAAAACAAAGGGCGGCCCATCAGGACCGCCCTTGCCTCTTAGATATGGGATGAAGGTTTTTATCTTCAAGGCTGGCGGGCGAACCCCGTTTTCGCCATAAGCCGCCTCCCCCTGCCAACGGCGTGTGTGTGGGTGAGACGGCGGGGGCCTTCGACAATCAGATCAGGGGTATTCATGACGGTTTCCACCGGTCGTGCGTCCGGCTTTCAGGTCGTTGACGCAGGCGCAGCCATGATTTCCGCATCCGAACGGTTCCACATCCAGGCAGAAGGATACGCCCAGCCTTTCCGCATCGACGTCGCGCTTCCCGCCGCCTCCGTTCTGCCCGGCCAGATCCTGCCGGTCATCTATGTGCTCGATGGCAACTGGTCCTTCGCCATCGCGGCGCAGATCGCGCGGGCCCTGACGATCGGGCCTGAGGCGATCCCGCCTGCGATCATCGTCGGCATCGGCTACGCGGTCGATGGCCCCGCCGCCTTTGGCGCGACAGCTGCGCTTCGTTATCGCGACCTTGCGCATGGCGTTGATGAAAAGCACATCACCATGATGCGGGAGATGATACCGCCCGCGCTCTGGCCGGACGGCGCGCCCGTCGGCAAGAGTGCTCGTTTCTCGCGCTTCATCGAGGATCAGCTAAAGCCTTTCATCGAGGCACGATATCCGGTCGACACGTCGAACCAGACACTTCTCGGCGTCTCGCTTGGCGGTCTGTTTGTCCTGCGCGCGCTGTTCACGGCGCCGTCTTCGTTCCAACGTTATGTCGCGATCAGCCCGTCCATCTGGTGGAATTGCTGCGAGTTGCTGGACGAGGAGGCGCAGGCTGTTGCGCGAGGCAATCTCAACGCCCGCCTCTTCATGGGCGTGGGATCGGACGAACAGGCGCAGGCGCCTGATGCGCGCATGGTGATGAACCTCGTCGAGATGGCCGCACGTCTGCGCCGCGGTTGCCCTGACCTGAAGCTCACCTCGTACATTTTCCCGGAGGAGGGCCACATGTCTGTTCCGCCCGCCGGCATCAGCCGCGGCTTGCGCGTCGTATTCGCGGCGTGACCCGCAGGTCCCCGGCTGCGGTCCAGCGGCCGGGGATCAGTGCTTCTTTGGCCTGAAGGCGATCAGGACGTTGCCCGGGGGTTCGCCGAAGCGGGCGTATCCTGATTGGACGAACAGCGTTCCGTCGCCGGCGATGTAGGGCGCGGAGTCGAGGCCGCCGCCATGACCCTCGATGCCGTTCACGGTCTCGGGGAAGTCGCGGTTGGTCATGTATTCGAACAGCACTTCGCCTGTCGCGCCATCGAAGATGCGCAGCATGCCCTGCGTCGTGCCGGTGACGACCGCGCCGTCAACCAGAAGCGGTGCAGGCGACATGCCTAGGCGGCAGATCGTCGGTCGCGGCGGCGGAGCAGCGGGGGCTGCAGCCGGCGTAGCTGCAACGGGGGTTGCCGCCGGTTGCGTGGCTGCGGCTGGCGGCGCCGCTGGCCGGGCCGGAGCCACTGGCGGACGCAATGGAGCGGCCGTCACACGCGGCGGCGGCGGAAGCACCGGCGCCACGATCGGACGCATCTTCCAGTCCGCCGAAGCGGTCATGGCCTTCGCGACCGGCAGGTCTTGTCCGCAATCGCGTGCGTTGGTCTTGTAGGACCATTCGATCTCGCCGGTCATGGCGTTGATCGCGTTGATCCCCGGTCCCCAGGCCGGGCTTTCGCCATCGCCAGCCGGACGGTTGCTGTCATTGTTTGGCGCAAAGATGCGTGTCCCGTCGAACGCCATGCCCCAATGGATGCCGCCATTGGCCGAGCCGCGCCCGGTCTTGTTCGACCACACCACCTGGCCGTTGTCGGGATTGAGCGCCCACACGACGCCGGATTTCTGCCCGGCCACCACGAGTTCCGATCCGTCCTTGCGCTTGATCAGCATCGAGGTCGCACCGAAGTCGTGGTCCGGGCTGTGATAGGAGCCTGGCCAGTCGCAGTTGGCGCCGCGGCGCCCGCAGGCATAGTTCCAGATATCGGCTTTCGTCGCCTGGAACACCCAGCGCTTGTCGCCGGTCTTGAGGTCATATGCGATAATAGCGTCGGACGTATCCGTCGCCGGCCAGGACGTGTTCTCGCCCGTGCCGGCGTAGGCAACATTGCGCTTCGCATCGATCACCGGCGTCGACCAGATGATGGCGCCTGAGGGCCCCCATTGCTGCGTGCCCGTCCGTCCGAGGCGCACCGGTTGCGCCGGCTCCATCGTCTTGCCGATCCAGAGCTTCTTGCCGGTTGCAAGGTCGAACGCCACGACGGCGCCCTGGCCCTTGCAGCATTCATAGTCGTCCTGGCCGGCATAGTTCACTTCGATCGCCGACACGGGCGTGATCACCTTGCCGTCATGAACGACAGGCGCGCCGGTGATGCGGTTGTATTCGTTGAGCCTTGCTTCCGAGACCCAGAGCTTCTTGCCGGTCTTCGCGTTCACGGCGTGCACGAAGCCGGCGGCGTCGCCCATGATGATCGCGGCCGGAGACTTGTCCGTCGCCTCAGCAAAGCTGAGCGACGAACGCAGCGTCATCTCGGACGTGTACATCCACTTTACGCAGCCAGAGTTCGTATCGAGCGCGTAGAGCCGTCCGGCGTCCGTCGCGGCGATGAAGATCGTGTCGCCTACAATCACGGGCTGTGCGCGCATCGTCGGCGTCTGCGGGAAGGCGGCAACCCACGCGACCTCAAGGTCCTTCATCTGTGCTTTGGAGAGGCCTGCTTCCTCCGCCGTCTGGCGGCGGTTGGCGTCATTGGTCACGCCGAACGTGGTCGCCGTGCGAGGCGCGCCATCCAGCTTCACCTCGCGGATCTTCACCGGGCAGCGCGCCGACTTGATCCAGTCGTCATTGCTGCCTTCCGAACTCGGCAACCAGTCGATCAGCTGCGCCAGTTCCTCCTTCGGGACGTTCTTGGCCTGGATCTTCATGTAGCCAAGCTCGAGCGCGTATTTCACTGTCGCACGGTTCAGCGTGCGGATCGCGGCGAGGGAAGGCGCTCCGCTCTGCTGTCCGTTGTCATGGCAGGATGCGCACCACTGCTCATAGACCGCCTTGCCGGGATGCTCTCCTTCCGCTTTCGCGGCGTGCTCGCCGGCGCTGACAGCGCCATCCTCCGGCGCACAGGCCGATGTGGCAAACGCAATCGCAGCCGCGAGCGCAAACGCGCGGAAATGGGTCACTGGAATTCCTCCCCGGAGTCTTTGCTCTCGTTGGGGCGAACGTACCGTCACCCCTGATTGTTGCAAGGAGCGGCTGGTCACCGAGACGTGAAAGATCGGCTATTCCGCGGCGATGGCGGCATGGCGCGCCTGCGAGGCGGCGTGGCTGGCGAGAGCCCATGTGAGCAAGCGATCCAGCCCGGCATGGAAGCCCTGCGGCCGCCAGCCGAGATCGCGCTCTGCTTCATGTGAATCGAGCATCGGCCCAGCGGACGCCTGAGAGCCGTCGCCTTCGATCGCAAGGCAGTTTGACCACGACTGGTTCGGCAGCGGGGTGCGTTCATCCAGCAGGCCGCAGACGGATTCGGCGAGATCGATGTCCCGCCGTTCTGCGCCGACCGAAAGGTCGTAGCGGGACTGCGGTTCGCCCGCCTGCGCGGCGCACAGCAGGCCGGAAGCCAGATCCCGGATCGGCAGCCAGTCGCGCACTGTCTCGCCGCCGGCCGGCAGAGCAAACGACTGGCGATAAAGCAGGGAGGCCAACAGGCGGGCGAAGAACGAGGTGTTCGACTGCCATGGCCCGAAAGCTTCGCCCGCGGCGCACGTCACCAGCGGCAACTCATTCGCGCGCGCCCAGCGGTCCATCAGCACGGCAGCCGTTCCACGCGCCGCATGCGCACGCGTCAGCGCTTCTGGAACGTCCGACTCGGCGCGTTCGAGCTGCACGATGCGGAAGCGGTCGCGCGCATCACCCTGCAGTTTCTCGAAATACTGCCGCGAGGCCTCGAGCACCGCGAACGTTCCGCCGATCTCGCTATCGACCATTTCGGGGTCGTCATCCGGACATGCCGCGAGATGGATCACCGCTTCCGGAGCAAATTCTCGCAGCACTGCGCGCACCATCGCGCGATCCGTGATGTCAGTTTCCAGCCGCGCATACCCTTCGCGCTGCGCAATGGCGCCCAGCGCCGGAACAGGATTCGACTTCCGCTTGCGATCGAGATTGAGCACGTGGTCGCCGCGCTCGACAGCCATGCGCACCACGGCCGAGCCGACAAATCCGCAGCCACCTGTCACGAGGACACGCATAAGGCCCCAGCTTCCAGCCAAGTCTCCAACCGTTAACGGATGGGCTTTTTTGGTTAGCGGGGCGTTAACAGCTTCAGATCGGCGGCGCGTTGGGGTTCGGATTGGCCTGGATAAGCGCCCAGACGTCCTTGAACGGCTCCATGACGACCTTGCTCTCCTTCGCGAAGAACATGGTCGGCCTGCTGGCGGGGTCGAACTTCGGCCAGGCGGGAAGGTCCGCCGCTCCATTGGGATCGCCTGTCTTCGCGAACTGCACCCAGGTCGCGCTCATCAGCTTGCCCATGGCCATGTCGCCCTCGCTCGAACCTGCGAACAGCGGCGCGTGTGCGACATTGTCCATGATGTATGGGATTTCGGCCGTGTGCGGCGCCTTGAGCACGAAGTCCTGTGGCGGCAGGTCGTATGCGAAGACATAGGCGTAGACCCCCGCCGGCTGCGCCGCCTTGCGCGAGGCGAGGGTGTGGTGGGAACTCAGCGAGCGCACCGTGCCCGTCACCTGCATCAGGAGATAGTTCGGCGCATAGTCCGGATACGCCGCCCTGAAGGCGTCGACCGCCTGCTTGCCCTTGCCCGGGAACGCCTTGTTCGCCGCTTCGAGCACCTGCTTGTCGGTCGTCTTCACCCAGTCCGGATTGCCGACGTTGTAGAGCGTCTGCTCGTCCTTGGTGAAGCCGATCATCACCGGGATGTTGGCCGATTGCTCGGGCGCGTCCGGATCGAACGGGTGACGCGGAATGTCCTTGTCGTCGATCGATGGACGGAAACGGCCGGTTCCCACTTCCTTCGCAGCCGCCAGGATCGTCTCGACCGGAAGCCTGGGCAGTTCTGTCGCCGCAGTCTCAGGCGTGAGCTTGAGCTTGCCGAGCAGTTCAGTCGCGACTTTCGCCGCATCTTCCTTCGTGCCTGCACGCAGGCCGGCGCCTGACTGGATTACTGCCTTGTGGAACAGGCCCTTGGCCGCCGGCATGGCGAGCAGGGTGGAGACCTTCGCCCCGCCGCCCGACTGCCCGAATATCGTCACGTTGCCAGGATCGCCGCCGAACTGCGCGATGTTGTCCCGCACCCATTCGAGCGCCATCACGATGTCCATCATCCCGGCATTGGCCGAACCCGCGAAGCCGGGAACGCCCGCGCTGTCGAGCCCAAGGAAGCCGAACACGTTTAGCCGGTGGTTCACGCCGACGAAGACCACGTCATGGTTCCGCGCGAGATTGTGCCCGCGATAGATGTTCAGCGGCGCCTGGCCATAGCTGAACCCGCCGCCGTGCAGCCACACCATGACTGGCCGCGTCGCGCCGGCCTCAACGCCAGTCTTCTGCGTATAGACGTTGAGCACGAGGCAGTCCTCGTCGCCCTCCGCCTTGATATTTTCCGGCGGCTTGAAGGCCTCTGTCATCGCGGCCTGCACCACGGGCGGATAAGCTGCTGCGCCAGCGCCCGAGCGCATCTGCACCGCCGCCTGTCCGTAGGCTGTGGCCGCCGCTTCATCGGTCCACGGCTCAGGTTTTTTCGGTCCCTGGAAGCGCAGCGCGCTGACCGGCGGCTGCGCATACCGCACGCCGAGGAATTCGATCACGTCATCATCCGTCTTCACGCCGCGCAGCTTGCCCAGCGTCGTCGACACCAGCGTCGGGTCCGCTTCGGCCGCAGGCTTGGTCGTCTCGCCACTGCACGCCGCAAGCCCTGCGAGCGCGACGCCTCCCAGCAACAGCATGCGGCGATTGAGATGATGCGGCTTCATGCGGACGTCCTCCCACCGGCCGGCGTATCGCGGCCCTGTCCTATCGTTGATAGGTGAGGAGAACCCCGTCAAGAATTGACGCGCGCGTCCACGGACCGTTGCAGGTCACAACACTGCTATTGCGGTTTGGGCGCTTCTGCTGGTGCTGCTGGTGCTGCAGGAGCGGCGGGTTTTCCGGCTTGCGCAGGCGTATGCGCATCCGGCCGTCCGAACTGGTATACGATGTTGTCCAGCCCCAGCAGCATCTTGTCCTTGCCGATGAGATGATAGTTCAGCTCCTTGTCGGACCCGCCGGACGTGCAGCCTTCCATCAGGGTCGGCGTCTGGTCCTGCTCCACGCCGAGCGCCGCCTTCGCGATGTAAGGATCGGGCACATGGCCTTCGAACAGGCCCGCGACCGGCAGTGATTTCAGGTCGAACGTTGCCAGTTCGCAGGTCAGGATCGCTGGGCCGGAAGTAGCTGTTTCGGTGATCGTCAGCACCTTCTCCAGGATTTCGCCATCGGGTTCCGGATCGAAGCCGGGGCCGGTGAACCACGGGGCCACGATATGCGCCGTCACTTTCCATTCGCCAGCGAAGCTTGCCAGCGTCGCACCCGCGGCAGTCGCGTTCCCGCTCTCGCCCGACTTGCCCGAGCAGCCAGCAAGCGCAACGCCCAGTGTGACGATGGCAATGCCTGAAATGATCCTGCGCATGGTGGTCCTAACCCCGTGTCCGCTTGAACGTGTAGATGACGTTGTCGAGCCCGAGCATGATCGTGTCGTCATCGACCATCGGGAAATCGAGCGACACGTCTGCCGTTCCTGACGCACAGGTGAACGTCATCGACATTGCGCCCTCCGGGCCGAACCCCATCGCCGCTGCATCCTTGGCTGGATCAGGCAGGTTCCCTTCGAACAGCATTCGCGACGCAACGAGGTTTACTGCGTATTTCGGCTTGTCGCATGTCAGCAGCGGCGGCCCCGATGAAGCGTCGGCCCCGAACACGATCTTTGTCATCGCCGGATCGGGCGCGGGCTCCTCGCCCTTGTGATCCCACCACGGCGCAATCTTGGCGCCTTCGAGACTCCACGCGCCGAAGAACGGGTTCTGCGGCGTGATGGCGTCCGCTCCGGAGATTTCAGGCGTCGGCGTCGCCTGCGGTTTTGTCTCCGCCGCCGGTGAACAGGCTTGCAACGTCGCCGCCGCGATCGCCGCCCAACAAACCAGCCTCAGCGCCATGCAACCCTGCCGTCACCAGAATCCGACGCCCCTTCCTAGCCCGATCCAACGCGTCTTGAAAACCCGTCCGGTTTCAACGCCGCGCCGCCACATGCGCCAGCGCAATTGCGCCCGCCGTCGCAACGTTGAGACTATCCACGCCGGCTGCCATCGGAATCGACACGCGCCGGCAGCGCGCCATCAGCTCGTCCTGCAGTCCCGGCCCTTCCGCGCCCAGCACGACGGCCAGCCGCTCCGGCGGCGCCAGCGTGTGCAGTGGTTCACCGCCCGTGGGGCTCAAGGCCCAGCACTCCACGCTCGCTGCCTGCAGCGCATCGAGCAGCGCCACGCCGGTCTCGGCGCGGGCAAAGGGCAGGGACAGTGCGGTCCCTGCCGAAACGCGGATCGCCTTGCGATAAAGCGGGTCGCACGTGCCCGCATCCATCACCACAGCCCTGGCGCCCAGCGCCGCAGCGTTCCGGAAGCAGGCGCCGACATTGTCATGGTTCGACAGTTCGATGAGCGCCAGCAATGTCACCGGCCCCTCCGCTATCTCCGCCAGCAGCGCGCCGATGCCCTGCTCGACAGCCCGTTTGGCCAACGCCAGCACGCCGCGGTGAATATGGAAGCCGGTTATGCGGTCCATCACCTCCTGTGGCGCCATGTAGACCGGTACGCCGGGATCAAGCCTCGCCAGCACGTCCGTCAGCGGCGCAACCCTGTTCTCTGCAAGGAACACGGACTCAACCTCGAACCGCGAACTCTCCACCAGATGCATCAGCGTCACCTTGCCCTCGACGACGAAGCTGCCGCTTGCCCGCATCAGGTCGCGCTCCTTGACCGCCAGATAGGGTGCAAGGCGCGGATCGTCCGAGGAGGTGAGAGGGATGATCACGTGAACCCAGCTATTTCTTGCGCCGGTACAGCTTGAGCCCGGACCAGTCGGCATCCACCGCGCAGACCTTCACATCCACCAGGCCTAGCGGCAGGCACGCCTTCCGCACGCCGTCCTCGGTCAGATCCCTGAACAGTTTCGAAGTCTTCTTGGGCCACGACACCCAGATCATCCCACCTTCGGCGAGCCGCGGCTCCAGCTTCGGCAGGTCGCGCGCCAGCGACGCCATGTCCTTCACGAACAGGTGGATGAAATCAAAGCTGCCGCTGACCGGCGCGGATTTCTTCGGCGCGATCGCCGCATCGTCAGTCAGCTCGCCGTAATTGGCCGGCGAGGCGATGACGATGGCATTCGATCCCTCCTTCCAGCCGAGCTTGTCGATCAGGCTCTTGCCCGAATAACCGGCCGCAGCAGAAGGAGAGGCCGCCTTCGCCATCAGGTTCGCAGAAGTTCGTTCACGCTCGTCTTCGAGCGTGTGCCTGCGTCAACCTGCTTCACGATGACGGCGCAGTAGAGGCTCGGCCCCCAGTTCTGGCCTTCCATTGGCTTGCCGGGGCGGTTGCCCGACACGACGACGGAGTAGGGCGGAACCTCGCCATAGATCGTCTCGCCCGTGGCGCGGTTGATGATCGGCGTCGACTGGCCGAGATAGACGCCCATGCCAAGCACAGAGCCCTCGCGCACGATCACGCCCTCTGCCACCTCCGAGCGCGCGCCGACGAAACAGTTGTCCTCGATGATCACCGGGTTCGCCTGCAGCGGCTCGAGCACGCCGCCAATGCCGACGCCGCCCGACAGGTGACAGTGCTTGCCGATCTGCGCGCACGAACCGACGGTCGTCCACGTGTCCACCATCGTGCCTTCGCCGACATAGGCCCCGATGTTCGTGAAACTCGGCATCAGCACCGCGTCTTTCGCGACAAAGGCGCCGCGGCGCACGACAGCGCCCGGCACGGCGCGGAAACCGGCCGCGCTGAAATCAGCGTCGGTCCAGCCATCGAACTTGGTCGGCACCTTGTCCCAGTACGGCCCCGGCTCGACCTTGCCGGAAGCGCCGACCGGGCCCTGGCCCATCAGGCGGTTGGGGTTCAGCCGGAAGGACAACAGCACGGCTTTCTTGAGCCACTGGTTGACCGTCCACTGGCCGCTGGTCTCGCGCTGCGCCACACGCTGCTTGCCGGAATCCAGCGCCGCCAGCGCCTCTTCCACGGCGTCCCGGACAGCGCCCCTGGTGACGGCCGAGAGCGAGGCGCGATCCTCCCACGCGGCGTCAATCGTTGCGGCGAGATCAGACATGGGCTGGCTCCGTCCAGTGATCCGGGCGGATTAGCGCGTCTTGGCCGTCACGCCAAACGGATTCGGGCTGCTTGCCCCGGCCTACTTGCGCTGGGGCGGGCCGAAGGCGGTTTCGAAGAACTCGTAGACCAGCTTGCCTTCTTCAGGCGCCGCGGTCTCAACGAACTTCTCGGGCCTGTAGCGGCGCAGTTCGCAGTTCTCGTTGCCGAGGATCGCGAACTGGGCCCGCGACGTGCAGAACACGGTCGAGGCCTCCTTGAGATAGCGCATGCCTTTTTCGGTGGCCATCTGGGCGAACACGTAGTGCGGCGCCGTGATCAGGCTCTCGTCCACCGCGCGGACGCACATGTTGGCCTCGATCGTCCACCAGCCGCGCGACTCCCAGCCGTCCGGCCGGTTGCGCGCCATGGCGGCGAGGATGCGGTTGCCGGTGCGGTTGCACAGCTCCATGCCAACTTCGCGGGCGCGCTTGCTGGCCACGTTTTCGAGGAAGTCGATCAGATCAGCTTGCGAGGTGTTGGGCGAGAGCTTGTGTTTGACGAGGAGGTCGGCGATGGCGGCGCGGGTCTCGCGGCCGAGATAGCCGTCCACCACGTCCTGGAAGATGCCGGCGTCATTCAGCAGGCGCTGGATGCCGGCGTTCTCCGGCGACTGGCCGCCCTTGTTGTAAAGATCGGTCTCCTTGAACGACATCGTGCCGCCGCTCTTGCCGTCGAAGCGAACGGCCTGGAAGCCGCGCTGCTCAAGGCCCATGGACGCGCATGAAGACGGGTTCTCGACCGCGAACGAGCCATTGGTGTCGACACAAAGCGGAATCTCGCCGCTCCAGTCGCGCTGGCCGCCGCGATGAGCCTTGGAGGATCGTCCGAACACGAAGTAGACGCCCGGCTTGAGCGGGCCCGGGATCGCCACGCGGCACTGGCCGGGACGTAGACGCAACCAGCCCTCGACGACGACATCCTCGCCATCCGGCCGGCCCGTGGCGGCTTCAACGACATAGCTGGTCTGGTTGCAGAGCTGCCAGCCGCCGCCTGGTCCGGACTGCGCCGAGGACGGGATCGCAACCGAAACGAACAGCCCAGCGACGGCCGCGAGCGTCAGGAAACCCCTAGCGAACCAGCGTTCCCGCGCCATGTTCAGTGAACAGCTCCATGAGAAGGGCATGCGGCTTCCGGCCGTCCAGGATGACCGCCGCCTCGACTCCCTTTTCCACTGCCTGCATGGCGGTTTCAAGCTTGGGAATCATCCCCCCTTTTGCAGTTCCGTCTGCGATAAGACCGCGCGCCTCGGACACTGTCAGCTGCTTGATGAGATTTCCGGATTTGTCGAGCACGCCGGTCACGTCCGTCAGGAACAGCACACGGCTGGCCTTGAGGGCCCCTGCAACGGCCCCTGCGGCGGTGTCTGCATTGATGTTGAAGCTTTTCCCGTCCGCGCCGACGCCCACGGGGGCCACGACGGGAATGAAGTCCTCGTCCCGTTGCGCCGCCAGCGCGAGAAGGACCGAAGGGTCCACCCGGTCAGGCTCTCCCACGAAGCCGAGGTCGACCACCCGCTCGATATTCGAATCAGGGTCGCGCTTGGTGCGTGTCGCCTTGGTCGCGGTGATCAGGTTGGCGTCCGAGCCGGACAGGCCGACGGCCTTGCCGCCAGCAGCGTTGATCGCCCGCACGATCGATTTGTTGATCCCCCCGGCCAGGACCATCTCGACGATCTCCATCGAGGCAGCGTCGGTCACCCGGAGCCCGTCCTCGAAGGTCGAGACGATGCCCAGCTTGTCGAGCATCCGCCCGATCTGCGGACCGCCGCCGTGCACCACCACCGGGTTGATGCCCAGCAGCTTCAGGAGCACCACGTCCTTGGCGAACATGGCCGCGAGGTCCTCATTCTCCATGGCATGACCGCCGTATTTGATGACGATCGTCTTGTTGTCGTAGCGCTGGATGTACGGCAACGCCTCGGAGAGCGTGCGCGCCGTGGAGAAGGCGTCACTCGCTTGCAGGGCGTTCATGGCGGCGATTTCGGTGTTCGTCATGGCGCGCCCTCTACAGGGTTTTGGGCCCGGGATGAAGAGGCCCCATTTTGCCCCCTATTTGACCACCGGCAGGATCACGGCGCTGGGCGAGGCCCCCGACCGGTAAACGCTCTGCGTCGCCTTTTTGTAATCTCCCGCCTTCGCGAAGAAGATGTTCGACACATAGGTCTGCGGATTGCGGTCATAGAGGGGGAAGAGGGTGGACTGCACCTGCACCATCACCCGGTGGCCCTTCAGGAAGACGTGGTCGACGTTCGGCAGGCCGAACTTGTAGTTCTCGACCTTCCCCGGCTTCAGCGCCTCGGGCTTGCCGAAATCCTTCACATAGCGGCCGCGGAAGATCTCGAACCCGATCCCCATCTGCATGCCGGCCGTTTCGGGGTGATAGGTGTCGTCGTCCGGATAGACGTCGATCAGCTTCACGACCCAGTCGGAGTCCGTGCCAGTCGTGGCGGCGAAGAGATCGACCTGCGGGGCGCCCATGATGTGGAGATCGCTTCCCAGCGGCGGCGTCACATACTCCAGCACGTCCGTGCGGCCGGAGACGAAACGCTGGTCGCGGATCAGCCATGTCCGCCATGAATCGGCGTCACGCATATGAACCGGGCGCGGCATGAACGGCACCGGTTTGGCGGGATCAGAGATGTAGTCGTCATGCGCATCGCCGGCCGCGGGCTTGTTCCAGCCCAGCGCGCCATCGGCCTGCAGGTAGAGCGGCGTCGCCGTGCCTGCTGGCCACGTCTTCGACTCCTCCCACTTGTTGATGCCCGTCGCGTAGGTGATCGCCGACGGCGTCTTCGGATCTGGCGCGCCTTTCAGATAATGGTCGAGGAACGGCTTCATGTAGCGCGTGCGGAACTCAAGCGCCGTGTCGCCCGGCAGCTTGTAGGGCCCCAGCTCCGTGCCGATGTAGTTCACGCCCGAATGGCGCCATGGCCCGATCACCAGCGACAGCTTGTCGTTGTTGACGTCCTTCGGCTCCAGCGTCTGGTACACCTTCGGCGCGCCATAGCTGTCTTCCTGATCCCACTGACCGACGACCAGCATGGTCGGCACGGTGAGCGGTTTGTCCTTCAACCACCTGTCCACCGCCTGCTCGGACCAGAACGCCGTATAGGCCGGGTTCTGGAACAGCTTCTGGACGAAGGGATAGCTCTCCAGCCCGTACTTCTTGGCGTAGTCTCCAGCCGAGCCGGCCTGCAGGAAGGTGAGGTAGTCGTCGCCCGTGCCGCTGGGGACCGGATTGTTGTCGCCGGCATTGGTGGTCATCTGGGTGACATAGTCGAAGGTCGGCTGGCGGAACGCGCCATTGTGGAACCAGTCGTCGCCCATCCAACCGTCAATCATCGGGCTCTGCGGCACGGCGGCTTTCAGCGCAGGATGCGGATTGATCGTTGCGACGACCGACGTGAAGCCGAGATAGGACGAGCCGGTGATGCCGACCTTGCCGTTGTTCTCCGGCACGTTCTTCACCAGCCAGTCGATGGTGTCGTAGGCGTCGGTGGATTCATCGACCTTCGTCTTGTTGAGCGGCCCGATGATCGGGCGGTTCATCACGAACTCGCCTTCGGATTTGTTGCGGCCGCGTGCGTCCTGATAGACGCGGATGTAGCCGTCATTGACGAACTCGGCGTCCATCACCGGCAGGATGTCCACCAGCCGCTGGCTTGGCGTCCGCGACGTGGCTCGCCCGGCGTTGTAGACCGTCCGTGTCAGAAGGATCGGCGCGTTGGACGTTCCCTTCTTCATCGCGATGACGGTGAACAGCTTCGTCCCGTCCCGCATCGGGATCATCACTTCCTTGCGGATGAAATCCGCTTCGGGGCGCGTTGCGTTGTAGGCCGGGTTCATCTCCGGCGTCATCGGCGTGACAGTCGGAGGCTGCTGCGCCAGCGCGATGGCGGACACACCCAGGGCAGCGGCGATGCCGGCAGACAGGGAAATCTTGCGGAGCATGAAAGGGCCTCCAAAAGGAACGACCCTGTTTAGCTCATCTGGGCGGCGCTGGAAGCCGGTCGCCCTAGATGTCGGCGTATATCTCGAGAACATTCCCGTCCGGATCGCGGAAGAATAGCGTGCGATGGCCCCAGGCCTGATTGGTCGGCGGCCCGACAATGGCTACGCCCTTGGCCTCGAGTTCAGCAGCACAGCGGTCAACGTCGCTGGGTGCGACCCGGAAGGCGAGTTGCAGCGCCGCTGACCCCTTTGGAACCGGCGCATCCTTGGCTGCGGCTGACACCCGGGGATGCGCCAGCGCGAGAATGGTCGCGCCGATCCGGTATTCGATCCAGTCCTCGCCCAGCGTGCGCTCCAGCGCGAACCCCATGACGTCGCTGTAGAAGGCGCGCATCGCCGCCATGTCGCGGACATAGATGATCGAATAGTCAAGGCTGCGAATGCGGCCGAGAGCCGTCGCCTGCATCGTTGTCTCCTTCAGGTAGAGATCTGTCCTAGTTCTTGAGCCGGTAGCCGGTGCGAAACATCCAGCTGACGACGCCGAGCAGCATCACGATAAAGATCGCCGTTACGATCAGGCTGATGGCGACGTTGTCGCCGCTGAGCCCGAAGAAGGTCCAGCGATAGCCCGCGATCAGGTGCACCACGGGGTTCAGCTGCGCGATGCCGCGCCACGCCTCAGGCAGCATGTCGACCGTGTAGAACGCGCCGCCAAGGAAGGTGAGGGGCGTCACGATCAGCATCGGGATGAAGTTCAGCTGTTCGAAGCTTTGCGCCCAGATGCCGATGATGAAGCCAAACAGGCTGAACGCAAACGACACCAGCACCAGCATCAGCACCATCTCCACCGGATGAAGGATCTTCACCGGCACGAAGAAGTAAGCCGTCGCGAGGATCACGAGGCCGAGGATCACCGACTTGGTCGCCGCCGACCCGACATAGGAGATCACGATCTCGATTGACGACACCGGCGCCGACAGCAGTTCATAGATCGTCCCCGTGAATTTCGGGAAGTAGATGCCGAAGGATGCGTTGAAGATGCTGTTGGTGAAGATCGACAGCATGATCAGGCCGGGCACCAGGAAGGAGCCATATTCAAGGCCCGGAACGATCGGCGCCATGCGGTTGCCGATGGCCGATCCGAACACCACGAAATAGAGCGCCGTTGTGATCACCGGCGTTGCCAGGCTCTCGCCGACGGTGCGGAAGAACCGCGCCATCTGGAACTTGTAGATCGACATGACGCCATGGGCGTTGAACGCCGGCACGGCCCGGCTGATCGTCGCCATCGGCGCTGAGGAGGAAGCGGCAGTGGTTGCATCGGCCATGTGTCTGGCTCCCGTTCTATAGTCTGCGCAGCACGGCCACCGCCTGGTCGAACGGCGTCTGGTCGCGTGGAATGTTGCGGGCAAGCTCGAACCACGGCGTCGCGGCGCGCGTGATCGAACCGATATCCTGGAAGGCGGCGACGAGGTTGGATCCCTCCATCGCCCATTCGGTGACGGCGACGCCGGCATCCTCGCGGCGGAACTGCACGGCTTTCATCGCGGGGTGTTCGAGGTCGTGATAGGTGAGGACGGCGATCCCGCCCGGCTTGATCACGCGCCCCAGTTCTTCCAGCCAGCGAGACTGCATCCGCGCCGTGAGGTGCGTGAGAACCGAAAACCCATAAGCAAAGTCTATGCTGCCCGACGCCACATCCAGCGGCGGCTGCAGCGCGCTCACCTTGAAGTCGCCGTCGAGATGTTCGGCGCACCATTTGACGGTGTAAGCGTCGATATCACGCCCGATGAGTTTCGCAGGCGTCAGCGCCGGCATGTGCCGCGCGATGCGCCCGCAGCCGCAACCCCAGTCGAGTACACGCGACCATTTCGCCGGATCAGCTCCAACTTCATGCGCCGCATTGACGAGAAAGTCAGCCGTCATCCGTCCGCGGTCATAGAAGAACCTCCAGTCCGACACGCCGCCAATGCGCATCATGGCGAGCCGGTTCGGCAGCGGCTTGCCATCCGGCGCCAGCGCAGGCGGCTTCGGATAGGACATCGCCCGGCGCAGTTCGATCATCCGGTAATACGGGCCAAGCAAACCGAGCCCGCGCACCAGCGAGCGGAGCGGTGAGGAGCCCTGTGATCTTGCTCCGGCCGCCGCCATCGTCACGCCTTTCCATGCACGAGGCTGACGAAGATTTCCTCCAGAGAGGATGTCTTGGTGTCGAGATCGCGGAACTGGACACCGATCTCCGACATCTTCCGCAGCAGAGACGTCACGCCTGTCCGCTCCGCCGTGGTGTCGAACGTATATTCGAGAATGTTGCCGTCATCCTTGAGCGCCAGGTCCCAGTCGCCCAGCGCCGCCGGCACCGCCGCCAGCTTCTCGCTCAGGTTGAACGTCACCTGCTTCTTGCCGAGTTTCTTCATCAGCGTCTTCTTCTCCTCGACGACGATGAGCTCGCCTTTCGAGATGACGCCGACGCGGTCGGCCATCTCCTCGGCTTCCTCGATGTAGTGCGTGGTGAGGATGATCGTGCATCCCCGGTCGCGCATCTTGCGAACCAGCGCCCACATGTCCCGCCGCAGCTCCACGTCGACACCCGCCGTCGGTTCGTCGAGAAACAGGATTTCCGGCTCATGCGCCAACGCCTTGGCGATCAGCACGCGGCGCTTCATGCCGCCAGAAAGCTCCATGCACTTTGACTTGCGCTTGTCCCACAGCGACAGGTCTCGCAGCACCTGTTCGATCGCCGCCGGGTTCGGCGCCATGCCGAAGAGGCCGCGCGAGAAGGACACGACGTCCCAGACGGTCTCGAACATGTCGATGTGCATTTCCTGCGGCACAAGGCCGATCAGCGAACGCGCCTCGCGATAGCCCTTCACGATGTCATGCCCGGCGGCCGTGATCGTGCCTGTCGACGGCGTCACGATCCCGCAGACCGAGTTGATCAAGGTTGTCTTGCCTGCGCCGTTGGGGCCGAGCAGGGCGAAGATCTCACCCTTCTCGATGTCGAGGTCGACGGTCTTCAGGGCCTGCTGCCCGCCCTTGTAGGACTTGCTGAGGCCGCGGATCGAAAGCACTGGCGCCATTGAGGAGATGTTCCCCGAGGTTGTTGTTATGGCTCTTGAGCGGCCTTGGCCGATGTGGGGCCTTCGTCGCGTCCTGTCCAGTAGGACGCACGGGGAATCCCTTTTCCGACAGGGGTATGAGAAAAACTCCGATCGGAGCTTCCTGCTGTTCCGTTTCCGCTCTGCGGATCAGGAAAGTGTGCAGATGACCGTACGCAGTTCGGGAATTCCGACGCCCTTCTCGCTCGATGTGGCAATGACGTGAGGGTGAGCTGCTGGCTGCTTTTTCAGCGCCTCCACCGTTGCCGCAATCACGTCGGAGACTTCGGATTTCTTGATCTTGTCCGTCTTGGTCAGCACGACCTGATAGTGCACCGCCGCGCTGTCGAGCTGCTTCATGACGCCGAGGTCGACCTCGCCAATCCCCCGCCGGCTGTCGATCAGCACGAACACGCGCTTCAGCTTCGAGCGGCTGCGCAGGTAGTCGAGATTGAGGCGGCTCCAGGCGTCGACGTTCTGCTTGGGCGCATTGGCGAAGCCATAACCCGGCAGATCAGCCATCCAGAACTTGCCCTCGCCCAGATCGAAGAAGTTGATCTCCTGCGTGCGCCCCGGCGTGTTGGAGGCGCGCGCCAGGGTCTTGCGGTTGCACAACGCGTTGATGAGGCTCGACTTGCCGACATTGGAGCGGCCTGCAAAGGCGAACTCCGGCCGGTCGCCCGGCGGCAGGCCATCAAGGCTCACAACGCCCTTCACGAACGCCACCGGCCCCGCGAACAGCTTGCGTCCCGCCTCGATCTGTTCGTCGGTGAACTCGGTCATGGGGGTGAGGCCCCTTAGGCAGCCTTCGTGCCGAAGCGCTTCTTCAGCCATTTGTCGACTTCGGTCTCGACGCCCGTGCGGCGCATGATGATGTACTGCTGGATAATCGAGATGAAGTTCGACCACACATAGTAGATCACGAGGCCAGAGGCGAAGCCGGCGAACAGCACCATGAAGATCAGCGGGATCCAGCGCATGATCTGGCGCTGCATCTTGTCCGTCGGCGGCGCCGACAGGCTCTGCAGGCCGACCATGGTCGCGCCATAGAGCAGCGGGAACACGCCGATGCCGAGCAGGCCGCCAATGAACGGAACGGTGCGCGGCTCCCACGGGATCAAGCCGAACAGGTTGAAGATCGACGTCGGATCCGGCGCCGACATGTCGTGAATCCAGCCGAAGAACGGCGTGTGCCGCATCTCGATGGTCACGGCCAGCGTGTGGAAGAGCGCGTAGAACACGAAGATGGTCGGGATCATCGGCAGGCAGCCGGCGACCGGGTTCACCTTCTCGCGCTGGAACAGTTTGGCCTGTTCCTGGCGCATCCGCTGGGGATCAGCTGCAAAGCGCTCCTGGATGGATTTCATCTCGGGCTGCAACAGCCGCATCTTCGACATCGACTTGTACATGCCGAACTGCAGCGGGAAGAACACCGTCTTCACCACGACCGTCAGCGCGAGAATCGCGAGGCCGAACGAGCCGAACCAGGTCTGGAACAGCTGCAGCAGCCAGAAGAACGGCTTGGTGATGAAGAACAGCCAGCTCCAGTCGATGGCGTCGGTGAAGTAAGGCACGCCGGCCTTCTCGTAAGTGTCGAGCACCGAGTAGCGCTTGGCCCCGGCGAAGATCTTCGCGACCTTCGTCACCGACTGGCCCGGTTGCAGGACATAGGGCGACAGTTGATATCCCGCCGTGAACGTGGTCTCGCCGTTCAGCTTGGTCGAGCCGCCAAGCATGGTGACTTCTTCGGTCTGGGGCGGGATCGTCGCCGCCATCCAGTATTTGGTCGTCAGCGAGTTCCAGCCGCCCGTCACATTGCGCGAGACGGCCTTGCCCTGGTTCAGGTCGTTGTAGTTGAGCTGCTGGTTGGTCTGACCGCCGTAAGTGCCCAGCACGCCGCGATGCGCCTGCTGTTCCGACACCGGCGTCGTCGTGTGCTCGTGCAGGGCGCGCTGGCGCATCTGCGCCTGCTGGGTCAGCGTGATCGGCTGCGTGGAGAGGTTGGTCAGCACGTCCGAGACGGTGAACATGTAGTTCTCGTCGATCGTGATCGTGCGGTCGATCTTGGCGACCTCGGTCGTGTAGTTCAGCTTGAGCGGATTTTCGGGTGTCAGCGGACCCGTGCTGGTCTGCGCCCACACAACGTCATCGGTTGTGGAGGAGGGCGATGTCCACGCCACCGTCGCGTAGAAGGCGCGGTCGGTGCCTTCAGGGGAGAGAAGCTTGATCTCGCCGGCGGCGCGCTGGGCTTCCTTGTCCTGGATCGTCTCGTAGTAGTTTTTCAGCGACACATCGTCGATGCGCGAGCCCTTGAGTGCGATCGAGCCGTCCATCGCCGGCGCATTGATCGCCACGCGCTGACCTGCCGCCAGTTCAGCCGTCACCACTTCCTGGCGCGGCTTGATCGTCGGGGTCGGCGAGACTTCCTGCTTCTGCTGGTTCTGTTCGGCGACAGCGCGCTGCTGCTGCGCGGCCTTCTGCTGGGGCTCCAGCACAAGGAAATTGTAGACCATAAACAGGCCGAAACACAGGACGAGGGCCAGCAGCATATTTCGCTGGTCTTGCTGTTCCATGGAATTCAGGCCCCGGCGGAAGGAGTGGCGGAAGCGGCCGGTGTGGGCGCGCCATCAGCCTTGAAGCGGCGGCGGAGGCTTACCAACGCCATTTCCATATCGTCAAGCAAACGTGGCCAGGGGGCCGTCCCGGTCTCCTGCCGGGCGATGAAGACGTAGTCGGCCCCGGGAACCCCGAGGAGCGGCAGAAGGACGCGCGAAGCCTCGCGCAGCCGCCGGCGGGCGCGGTTTCTGAGGACGGAACCACCGACCTTCTTGGTTGTGGTGAAGCCTTCCCCGGCAACATCCCGGACCGGGATTCGTCTGCGGCCCTGGACGACCAGAAGCCGCCGCCGTTCGGAGTAACCCTCGGCCACATAAAGGAATTCCCGCCGTGCGCGGAGACGCTCCACGGCGATCGGACCCTGATTTTGGTCGTCAGAGTGGCGTGTTAGGCGCTGAGGCGCTTGCGGCCCTTGGCGCGGCGAGCCGCCAGCACCTTCTGGCCGTTCTTGGTCGCCATGCGCGAACGGAACCCGTGGCGCCGCTTGCGCTTCAGGTTGCTCGGTTGGAAAGTCCTTTTGGTGGACACGGGTCACAGCCCCTTAAATCCTTCGCGGAGGCGGGGGAACTACATGGTCGGGTAGGGCAAGTCAAGCACGCCAGATCATGCCTAAAAAGCCTTTGCCGGCGACGGGTTGCGCATGTTCCGGCGTGCAACCATCTGGAAAGCGTGGTCGTCGTACCTGGCGGGGACCCGCGCGATGACTGCGGTCGACAAGAAGAGCGGCTCGGGGGCCTTCCGATTCTGATAGGATTGGACGGCCAGAAGCCGCCGGAAGGCTTGGGCCAAACCCAGGGGACGAAACACTGAGCGAGGTACAGCAACTCGAGGGGGTTGCCGCCCCGGCCATCGCGCCGGCGGCGAAGAAGGCGCATTTCTTCTCCGGACTGCGCGGCCGCCTGCTTCTCCTGACCGCCGGCTTCGTCCTGTTCGCCGAATTCCTGATTTATCCGGCGCTTGTCGGCACGGTCCGCAACAGCTGGCTCGAACAGCGGGGACAGGCCGCCCAGATCGCCGCCCTGGCGGTTGAAGCCGCGCCCGACGGCCGCGTCAGCGACGAACTTTCCAGGCAGCTGCTCACCAGCGCCCAGGTTATCTCCGTCGCTGTGCAGGAGAAGGATTTCCGCGGCATCATCCTGCCGCCTTCGATCGACATCGGCCACGACCTCGTCACCGTCGATCTTCGCGAAGAGAACGGACTGTCCGGCATCGCCGCCGGCTTCGGCCACATGTTTGCGCCCGACGGCCGCTTCCTCCGCATTCTTCTTGCCCCGTCGCTGACGAAGGACGAGGAGATGGAAGTCATCGTTCCCGAGCAGGCGCTGAAGATGGCGCTGCTCAACTTCTCGCGCACGATCCTTGTCGTGTCCCTGATCGTGTCGGCGGTTGTCGGCGCGCTCGTCTATTTTGCGATCTATCGTCTCGTCGTCAGGCCGATGCAGCGGCTCACCGACGGTATTGTCAGGTTCGCCAACGCTCCCGAAGGCGCCGAGATCGAACCGATGCCCGGCGAGAGCGACGAGATGCAGCGCGCCAACCAGGCGTTGCAGTCCATGCAGCGCACTGTCTCCGCCGCCTTCCGACAGCGCAAGCGCCTGGCCGAACTCGGCGAGGCCGTCGCCAAGATCAACCACGATCTGCGCAACTCGCTCGCTGCCGCACAGATCGTGTCGGAAGGCCTCACCGAGTCCGAAGACCCCCGTGTGAAACGCGCCGCCCCACGTCTCGAGCGCGCCATCCAGCGCGCCGTGAATCTCGCCGAGTCGACGCTCAGTTATGGCCGGACAGAACCCAGCGCGCCAAACACGTCGCGTATCAGCCTTGCGCCGATTGTCGAGGAAGCCGCCGCCGAAGGGCTGGCCGGATGCGGCGACATCGAATGGCGCCTCGATGACGGCGAGGCCGTTTGCGCCATGGCCGACGCAGATCACGTTCACCGCATCGTCGCCAACCTCGTCCGCAACGCCGCGCGCGCCATCAAGGAGCAACCTGGCCGCAGCGGTGGTGGACGTATCCTGGCCCGGCTCCGTCGAGACGACTCATGCGCGGTCGTCGAGATCACAGACAATGGTCCCGGCGTGCCCAGTGCCGTCGTGGGCCGCCTGTTCCAGCCCTTTGCCGGTTCAGGCTCGCGCGGCGGCGCAGGTCTTGGCCTCGCCATCGCCCGCGAGCTGGCGCGCGGCATGAAGGGTGATCTTGAACTGTCACGCAACGGCTCATCCGGGGCTGCATTCACCCTCAGGATACCCGCCGCCGCCTGATCCGTCATTGACCTCCCATCCGCCCCGGGCAACAAAACCGGAGCAGGGACGGGCGCATGACGGAATCCACTCAGCACGCGGATGCGGATGAGACGAAGAGCGAACAGGCTTTCGAGAACTACGATCTCAAGGCCGAGGCGCCGGAGGCGCGCAAGCCCACCGTCCGGTTCGCCTTCGAGTTTCCGGCGCTGCTCGGCCTGTTCCTGCCTGCAGACAAGAACGCGCTCGCTGCGCGCAAGACCAGCAGGGTTGCGGGCATCGCATCCGTCTTGCTTGTGCTCGCAGCGCTCCTCATGGCGTCGCTGGGGCCGATCCTTTCAAGCGGCCACGCGCCGGATCCCCACCACCCGCCCGGAAGCGAGGGGCCCAACCTTCACCTGATCATTGGTCTCGTGTCGGCGGCGCTCGGTCTTGTCGGAACGCTGATCGGCCTGTCAGGCATGCGCCGCGGCGCTTCGCGGCGGAAATGGCTGCATGCGCGCCTAACCACCGAAACACTCCGCCTTTATCATTTCCACCACATCGCCGCCCGTCTGCCGGAGATCATCGCCGTCAACGGCGATCCGGCGAAGCAGGCGCGCTATATCGAGGAGCGCGCCGGCGCATTGGAGCGGCTGAAGACGCAGATCCTCGCCAATCCGGAAGCCGAGTTGCAGCGGATCATCGCGCGGGAGGATGAAACCCGCTTCGAGGCCATCACGCCGATGATGCCGGTAGACGCCATCGAAACACCTCAGGTCGCTCAAGATGTATTCGACGTCTGGCGCGTGCTCCGCGTCAACTGGCAGGCCGGCTACTGCGACGCCAAGCTGGAGCATCGCCACAAGGGGCGGACGACCACTCGCCAGCTCGAGGAGTTCTTCATCGGTCTCGGCTGGTTCTGCGTCGGCGCAATCATCCTGATCCACATCGGCTACTTCATCGGCGCGCTGGCGCAGACGAAGGAACAGCTGCCGTGGCTCGAGGCGGCCGTCATCTGGACGGCCCTCTTCGCGCTAGGCGGCCGCGCCCTGGAAGACGGTTTCCGCCCGCAGGCCGAGATCGAGCGCTACGAGCAGTATCGCGCCAACGTCCGCGTCGCTTCTGAACGCTTCGAGGCGGCGACGACGTTCGCCTCGAAGGTCGATGCAATGCGAGCTTTCGAGCGCACGAGCCTCGAGGAAATGCGCGTCTTCCTGCGCACCCACGCCCGGGCGCGCTTCCTGCTTTGACCGCTACTTCGTGATCTCGATCGCAACGCCCTCGCGGCGCGGATCGGAACCGCCCTCGAGCCTGTCCTTGCGCGCAACGATCAGGTTGAGCCCGGAGACTTCACCCGACACCTCCTGCGTCTTGAAGCCTTGGCCGGACAGGATCGAGAGCCACTGCTTGCCGGTGGCGTTCGGTCCCGCCGTCGCGTCCGACGTTTCCACACGCACCGTCTGCCCGCGCGCGACGATGTTCGGCAGCGCGCTCGCCTCCTGCGCTGTCTTGTTCCAGTCGAGTACGGCCACCAGTGTTTTTGCGACGTAACCCACGATGGAGTTCCCGCCCGGCGAGCCCGTCACCATGAACACATCGCCTGCCTTGTCGAACACGATGGTTGGCGACATCGACGAGCGCGGTCGCTTGCCCGGTCCCGGCGCGTTGGCGACCATTTTGCCTCCCAGCGTCGGCGGCCGCGTGAAGTCGGTCAGCTGGTTATTGAGCACGAAGCCGTTGGTCCAGCGCGAGGAGCCGAACGGACCCTCCACCGTCATCGTCATCGACACAGCATTGCCGTCGAAATCTACGAACGACATGTGCGAGGTGCCTGGCTGCGCCGTGTTGACGTCACGTCCCCACATGTCCACCATCGGCTTGCCATGCAGAACCGCGCCCGGATCGCCCGGCTGCGGGGCCTCGCCCGGCTTGAGCCCAGCCGACACGCGCGAGGCGATGTATTTGGGATTCAGCAGGTCCGCGACCGGAACCGTCACGGCATCGGCGTCGGCCAGATAGTGATCCCGGTCTGCATATCCCAGCTGTTCGGCGATGACGAAGTCCCGAAGCTTGTCGGCTTCCGTCGCTGCGCCGGACTTCGCGACCAGGCCGTCATAGAGTGACATGATCTGGTTCATCGCCACCCCGCCCGACGAGGCCGGCGGCGCCGAACAGATCCTGTAGTTCCGGAACGGTCCGCACACCGCCGGCTTCACCAGCGCCTTGTAGGCCGCCAGGTCCTTCAACGAGAGCTCGCCCTGGATGTCGCCTGAATGAACCGCGTTGACGATGTTCTGCGCGATCGCGCCTGAATAGAACGCCGCAGGGCCATCCTTCGCGACTGCCCGCAACGTCGCCGCATACTCCGGATTGGCGCGACGATCGCCGACCGCCAACGCCTTCCCGTTCGGGAAGAAGTACGCGCCCGATGCTGGGTTCTTGCCCAGCGGCCCGTTTTGGAATCTTGCGCCGAGCGAGTTCGCCAGCCGTGGTGAAACGATGAAGCCCTCATCCGCGAGCTTGATTGCCGCGTCGAACTGCTTGCCCCAGGCCAGCTTGCCGAACTTTTCGTGCGCGGCCTTGTAGAGCGCTACCGCGCCCGGCACGCCCACCGACTTGCCCGACAGGATCGCATCGACGAAGCCAAGGTTCTTGCCGTTGACCGTGAAATAGTCGGCCGTCGCTGTCATCGGCGCGGTCTCGCGCCCGTCGATTACCGTCGTCGTGTTCGACTTGCGGTCGTAAACGACCATGTATCCGCCGCCGCCAAGCCCGGAGCTTTGCGGCTCCACCAGTCCCAGTACGGTGTGCGCGGCGATCGCTGCATCCACCGCGCTGCCGCCCTGGCGCATCACGTCCAGGGCTGCCTCGACCGCCCGCTTGTCGGCCGCCGAGACCATGGCCCGACCGGAGAGCCGCCATTCCTTCGACGGCGTTGCCGGCGGCGCGCTTGCGACTGGCGGCGCCGCGCAGGTGGTCAGCGAGACCGCTGCAACAAAGGCGAAAAGGGCGTGGCGCATGCCGGGGCGCTCCGTCTTGCGTGGAACCAGATCGAGCATCATACAGGCCCATATAGCTTGCTGGGCCGTCCGCAACTGAACTGACCGTTGAGGCTTGTCAAATGCCGAGGCCATTCAAATGACTGCACATCCCGGCCCGCTCAATCTCATTACTGATATCGGCGGCCTGAAAGTGGGGTCAGCCCATGATTCCGGCGCCCAGACGGGCGCCACGGTCATTCGGCCCGATGCCCGTGCTGTTGCGGCGGTCGCGGTTGCGGGCGGCGGTCCCGGAACGCGTGAAACGGATGCGTTGGCGCCGGACACGCTGGTCGACGCCGTTGACGCAATTGTTCTCTCGGGTGGTTCAGTCTACGGCCTCGCCGCGGCCGACGGCGTGGTCGCCGCCCTTGGAGCGGCAGGACAGGGCTTCGCGCTTGTTCCCAATCCGTCCGTGCCGCCGTCCCCGGTCGTGCCGGCGGCAATCCTCTTCGATCTCGCCAATCCGGGCAACAAGGCCTGGGGCGAGACGCCGCCCTATCGCGCACTCGGCATGGCTGCGCTGAAAGATGCGAAGCCTCATTTTGAACTCGGTCGCGCCGGCGCGGGTTACGGCGCGCGGGCAGGGCAGGCGCCCGGCGGTCTCGGCTCGACCAGCATCGCAACGGATGACGGGATCATCGTCGGCGCCATCGCCGCAGTGAATTCGTTCGGCTCGGTGCGGATGCCCGGTTCAGACGCCTATTGGGCCTGGCCGTACGAGCAGGGCGCTGAATTCGGCGGCGTGCGTCCGCCCGCCAGCTACACGCTTGATCTTGATGACTGGGGCGCTGCAAAGGTCAATCCGGGCATGCCGCCCGGCCGCACCAATACGACGATTGCCTGTGTCGCCACCAACGTCGCGCTCACCCCTGCCGAAGCGCAGCGTGTCGCCAAGATGGCGATCGGCGGCGTCGCGCGCGCGGTGCGCCCCGCCTTCGCGCCCTTCGACGGCGATGTTGTCTTCTGCCTGTCGAGCGCACAGATCGAGCGCCACGACATCCGACCGCTCATGATCGCCCGCATCGGCGAACTCGCCGCCAGCTGTCTCGCACGCGCCATCGCCCGTGGTGTCCACGAAGCCAGCTAGCGGTTATTGCCGCTCATAGGCCTGCGGCAGCGACTCGTCGAGCTTCAGATAGCGGTCACGCAGTTCCGTCTGCCGCGACTTCATCGGCGTCTCGACGCCATTGATGAACACCGCATCCGGGCTCGACATCAGCTCAAGCGGATCACCATCCCAGATCACGACGTCCGCTGTTGCGTTGGGCGCAAGGATGCCCAGGTCGGTGCGTCCATAAAGCGCCGCCGCATTCTTCGTGACGCCCGCGAACGCATCCGCCCACGACATTCCATTCGCCACGGCATTGCCGGCAAGCTGCTGGATGAAGCGCGTGTTGTGCGTGGCCTCGTTTGGATCAGCGATCGTCACCGTCACGCCTGCCTTCGACAGCCGCCCCGCATTCTCCAGCGTGGACGCCAGTGTCTCGAACCGGTCCGGCAGGTTGGTCAGCGGGTTCACGATCACCGGGATCTTTGCCGCCGCCAGTTCATCTGCAACGCGCCAGCCTTCCGCCGCGCCGAGAATGATCAGCTTGATCTTCGGCTCGCGCTTCTGCAGCGTGATCACCTGCAGGATGTCTCCTGCGCGATGCACCTCGATCATCAGCGGAACCTTGCCCTCGACCACCGGCTTCAGCGCCATGGCTTCCTTGCGGTTGATGAGGTCGCCCTCGCCATCGTCCTCGAAGCCTTTCGGATAGGTCTTGGCGTCGTCGAGGGCCGTCAGCAGCCACATCCACGCCGCCGATCGCGAACCACCCGCTGCGCCCGCGCCAGACTCGCCCATCCTCGCGAACATGAAGGCTTCGCGCGACTGAATGCTGTTGAACCCGCCCGTCATGTCGACGATTGCGCCATAGCCGCCGAACAAGCCGCCACTCGGTGAGCCCACGATCGCAGCGCGCGTGACGCCCTCGATACGCGTCACCGCGATGGCGGTATCATCCGGGTCGAACGCATCAGCCGCGTGCAATGACGCCTGGAACCTGCTCTTCGGCGCGGAGGTGTCTTCCGCCGAATCCTCGGCGTCGATTTCCGATAGCCCGACACGCGAGAACGGCGCGAACATGCCCGGCGTCACCCATTTGCCCTTGGCGTCGATGACCCGCGCCCCGGCCGGCGGCGCAGCCGTCCCGACTGAAACGACGCGACCATTGTTGATGACGACTGTCGCGCTCTCGAGAATGCCTTGCGAGGTGTTCGTCACCACCTCGCCGCCGGTGATTGCGATCGGCTGGGCGAGGGCGGCGGGCGCTGCAATAAGCGCCGAAGCGAGGAGAAGCGACCTGATCATTTGCGGTCTCCTTCGCCCGGCTGTCCGAGTTCAAAGTCCATCACCGGTTGTTTCGCCGTATTCGCGCGATCCCACGTCACCGCGCCGTCAACGAACACAACGTCCGCTCGTGTGTAGGAACTGAAGGGGTCGCCACTCCATATCACCACGTCCGCGCCCTTGCCGGGCTCCAGCGTGCCGGTCTTGTCGAGAATGCCGAGCGCCTTGGCAGGATTGCGCGACAGCCAGGTCCACGCTTCGGCTTTCGAAATGTCGATGCCGGCCTTCCTCCCATCCGCCAGCGCCTTCGCGGCTTCCTGGTTCAGGCGCTGGATGCCGTTGGCGTCGTCCGAGTGCACGATGGTGCACGCGCCCGCCTTGTGCACCATAGGGATGTTCTCGCGGATGCCGTCATAGGCTTCCGCCTTGAAGCCCCACCAGTCCGCCCAGAGCGCCGCGCAGATGCCGTTCGCCGCCAGCAGGTCGGCGATTTTGTAGGCCTCGACGCCATGGTGGAACGCCGAGACATGATACCCGAACTCCTTCGATACATCGATGATCTGCGCCATCTCGTCGGCGCGATAACAGTGCTGCTGGACCAGGATCTCGCCATTGAGTACGCCCATCAGCGTATCGAGCTGCAGGTTGCGCGTCGGGGCTTCCGGCGGATCGCCGGGATCTTCTGGCTTGCCGTCCTTGTCCTTCTTCGGATTGGCGGCCTTCTTCTCCCAAGCGTCGAAGTCGGAATTGTAGTCGTCCCACTTGCGCTTGTACTCGACCGCGTTCTGCCAGGCGGTGCGATAGCCGGCGACATTGCCCATGCGCGAGAACGGCTTGCCGCCCGGAAACCCGCCATTGCCATAGCCATACACACGTTTGGGATTCTCTCCGCACGCCATCTTCATCGTGTAGGGCGCGCCCGGAAACTTCATGCCCTGAGCCGTCTTGGACGGAACCGCCTTTATGATCACGCCGCGCCCGCCGAATAGGTTCGCTGATCCCGGCAGAAGTTCCATCGCCGTCACGCCGCCCGCCATCGCCCGCGTGAAGCCTGGGTCCTGCGGCCACAGCCCGTGTTCGGCCCACACTTCTGCAGTCACCGGCCCGGAGACCTCGTTCCCGTCCTGATGCGCTTCAAGGCCGGGCGAGGGATAGACGCCAAGGTGCGAGTGGATGTCGATGATGCCGGGCGTCACCCATTTGCCCGTCGCATCGATCGTCTTGATCCTGGCCGGCATGGTCATCGACGCTTCCGATCCCACGGCGCTGATCTTCCCGCCTTGGATCAGCACCGCGCCGCCCTCGATCATCTTGCCCGTTCCGTCCAGCACGGTGGCGTTGCGGATCAGCACGTCTTCCGATGGCAGCGGCTTGTAGGTCGAAGGATAGGGGTCCTTGATATAGACTACCCGCACCGGCTTCGGCTTCGCCGGATCGGCTGGCGTCTGGGAGACGGGGGGCTCGCTTGCCGTTGCGCATGCAGCCGCCAGCAGCGCCGCAACAGGAATCACCTTCCAGGAATGCATGTCTCGCCCCACATTTTCTTGTGGCGAACTCTGCATGACGTCCGCCACCCGTCAAACGCCGGACACGCGATGCGCGAACGGACGTGAAGCCTGGGATGTCCAGGTCGCAATCCGCCCAGCTTCGAGGCAGCCAGCAATTCGTTGGCGGGTGGGGACAACCCTGCAAGTTCATCCACACTGGCCACGCGCATCGGATCGAGTTTCCGTGATGACCCCGGCCGTAAGGGCAGGGCTTCCCACGCGGATAGCCGGGTCTAGAGTAACCGTATCGCCTCGACTGACAGGCGGGCAGGAGAGGGGAAGCGCCATGCGCAAACCGGCAGGGCTCTGGTTCGGGGCGTGCTGCGCCCTTTCGGCTATCGCTCTCGCAGGCTGCGTTTCCGGCCCTGAGGAAGTTGGATCCGGTCCACCGCTGACCGGCCCGGAATTGCTGGCGGCTCAGCGGCCCGTAACTCCCGAAATGCTGCGCAACCCTGCGCCGGGCGACTGGCTGCAATGGGGGCGCACCTATGACGGTCAGAATTTCAGCCCACTCACGAAGATCAACCGCGACACGGTGAAGAACCTCGCGCCGGCCTGGCGGACGCCGCTGGTGCGTGGCGTCGCGATGCCGACGCCACTGGTCCATGAAGGCGTGATGTTGCTGCAGACGACGCCGGACACGGTGTTGGCGCTGGACGCGGTCACAGGCGCAGAACTCTGGCGGCACGCGCGTGCGCCGATCGATGTTTCGCCTACAATGAAGATGGGGCTCGGCCTGTCCGGCGGCATGGTCTTTGTGCCCACGTCCGATCTCCACGTACTGGCGCTCGACGTGAAGACCGGCGCGCAGCTGTGGGATCACTCGATCGAGGTGACGCCGCCTGCTGTGAAGAGCACGACGCTCGGCCTGCGCAGCGCGCCCTTCGTCGTCGGCGACAAGGTCATTCAGGGCGTTACCACCAGCTTCGTCCCGGGCGGCGGCTTCATCGTCGCGCTCGACATCAAGACAGGCAAGGAAGTCTGGCGCTTCAACACCATCCCGCGGCCAGGCGAGCCGGGCGGAGAAACCTGGAACGGCCTGCCGATCGAGAAACGCAGCGGCGGATCGGTCTGGCATCAGGGGACGTACGACAAGGATCTCAACCTGATCTATTACGGTGTGGCGCCAACCTACGACACCGGTCCGATGCTGAAGCCGTCTGGCATTCCGGGCACGTCACAGACCGCTCTCTACACAAACGCCACAATCGCGCTGAACCCCGATACGGGAAAGCTGGTGTGGTACTATCAACACTTTGCCAATGATCAGTGGGATCTCGACTGGGTGTTCGAACGCCAGATCGCCACGATCAAGGTCGGCGGCCACGACCGCAAGGTCATCATGACGATGGGCAAGATGGCCATCCTCGAAGTGATGGATGCAGCGACCGGCGAATACCTCTTCTCGATCGATGCTGGCACACAGAACATCATAACAGCGATCGATCCCAAGACCGGCGCGAAGACGATCGATCCGGCGAAGCTGCCTGATCCGTCGCGGCCACTGGTCTATTGCCCGGGTCCGTCAGGCGCACGCTCCTGGCCGCCGACATCCTTCAGCAAGAACACGGGCCTACTTTATGTGCCGCTCACCGAGCAGTGCATGGGCATGGGCGGCAAGGGCGGCAGCCTGCTGACCGCCGCAGGCTCCCAGCTCTCGGCGGCCGATCACCCCGACGCCGTAAAGGACAACAAGATGGGCCGGCTGCAGGCCATGGATGTGAGCGGCAAGAAGCTCGGCTGGACGCATGATCTTGACGCGCCGGTGGTGACCTCGGCGCTGGCGACGGCGGGCGGCGTGGTCTTCGCGGGCGACATGGATCCGTCGCTCAAGGCGTTCGACGACCGCGACGGGAAACTGCTGTGGAGCACGGCGCTCGACAACTATCCGAGCTCGAGTGTGATCACCTACAGCGTCGGCTCAACGCAGTATGTCGCCGTGGTGACAGGCATGACCAACAACCACATCAACGACTTCTCGCGCCGTTACGCCGAATTCCGGAAAAGCCATAACCTGCCAGCCATTACGCCGGTCGGGACGGAAGCCGCCGTCCAGGTGTTCAAGCTGAGCAAGTAGTCCGCGAACGCGGTTCTACGGATCGACCGCCGCCTGCAGCACGCGGGCAAGCCGCGCACGGAAGCGCTCGCGTTCCTTCAGCGTAAGCCCGAAGTCATCGGCGATCCGCCGGTCGATTACGACGCCCTTGATAATGCCGGCCGCCACGCGTGCGCGCTCGGCGGCATTCTTCCCGCCCAGCCAGCGCGCGAACGGTCCATAGAACCGTTCCTCGCCGGATTTGCGGATCGCCTCCGCCGCGCTCGCATGCGACGCCGAACGCAGCATGACGAGGATGACATCAAGCTTGTCGTTCTTGACCGGATCATCGATCAGCATCTTCGCAACGCGCTCGCCGAACTCGGAAGGGTCGCCCTGAAACAGGTCGTCCGGGGCAGGGCAGGAATCGAGCACCGCCTTGAACAGCTCTTCTTTGCAGCCGAAATAACGGGAGATCAGCGAGACATCGACGCCGGCATCGGCGGCAATCGTGCGCAGGCTCACACTGTCAAAGGCTTCGCTGGCGAAGCGGTCCGTCGCTGCCTTGAGAAGCGCTGCGCGTGTCGCAACAGCGTCACGCTTCCGGACCACAAGTTCGCCAATGGACATGCCGTTTCCTGGCCCAAATATTTTTGTCAACGCGTGTTGACTTGCGTGAGCTCCGCCCAATTTATGTCAACGCCCGTTGACATCAAGTAGTCACCGGGTCGGCAGACCACAACTGACTGCAAGAAGTGACCGCAAAGGTCCAACACCTCCTCCCCGGGGCCATAACATGCTGAAAGGGTGATGTCAGACCTACGCTACTTCGTCTCTGGTAAGGTGGTAGTTATCGGCCTGCGGAGGCACTCCAATGACGCGAATTTCGTACAAGCGTCACCGCTTCCCGCTGACGGTGATTCAGCATGCCGTCCGGCTGTACTTCCGCGTCACGCTCAGCCTGCGCGATGTTGAGGAGATGATGGCGCATCGCGGCGTTGATGTGAGCTACGAAACAGTACGGGCCTGGACGGTGAAGTTTGGACCGAAGATCGCCGGCAATCTACGGCGTCGCAAACTACCGCCGTCGCCGCGCTGGCATCTTGATGAACTCGTCTCGACGGTTGCAGGCGAGCGCGTGTGGATCTGGCGCGCGGTCGATGACGAAGGCGAGGTCATGGACATGATCGTGCAGAAGCGCCGCGACGCGGGCGCTGCTATCCGATTGTTACGACGGCTGTTGAAGAATCAGGATGTCGAACCGCTGCGGATCGTCACCGATGGGCTTCGGTCCTACGGCGCTGCGCTCGAACGACTTGGCCTGGGTGATCGTCATCATCGCGGGCGGCTGCGCGACAACAATCGCGCCGAACATTCACATCTGCCGATCCGAAGGCGTGAGCGGAAGATGCAGGGGTTCAAGAGTCGACAGTCAGCGCAGCGTTTCCTCGAGACCCATGCTGCTGTCTGCAACACGTTCAACATCCAGCGGCGCCTTCTGAGCCGCCGGGCCATGCGCATACTGCGCGCACGCTCGGATTCTGCGTGGGCGAGGGCGGCGGCGTAATGGCCAAGGGTGCGTCGAAAGCCCGTTAGAACCATCGTCACTTTACCTGACAGTCCCACCTAGGACATGCCGCGACACCGCCGATAACCCGAATTTTCAATAGAAAACTGGCGCGCCCGAAAGGATTCGAACCTCTGACCCCCAGATTCGTAG
>JBGAKC010000070.1:0-8784 GCA_044224605.1 Hyphomonadaceae bacterium | reverse complement strand
GCATCTGCCAGCGCCTTGCCCACCATCGGCGCATCCTCGCGACCGCGCGGCGCCAGCGGGCGGTCGAGATCCTGGCCGGTGTCGGAATCAACCGCAGCCTTGGCGTGGCGAAGAAGTACAAGCTGGCGCATCTGGTCCCGGCCTCTGTCCCGGCGCTTCCTCTGCCGCAAAGTCCCGAAGCTTGCCAAGGGCATAACCTTAAAACGCGACCTTACCGTGGCGCTCGCGCCCACGATTTAATCCTCAAACCCTCTTGTGCGCCGCAATATGATATCCATCATATAAAATGCCGAAACAGGGAGTCAAATCATGACCCGGGCTGTCATCGCTGGTTACGCACGCACGCCGTTCCATTTCGCCAACAAGGGCAAGCTCGCGGGCGTCCGCCCCGATGATCTCGCCGCCATCGCCATCAAGGGCCTGGTCGAGCGCACCGGCATCGATCCCAGGACGGTGGAAGACGTCGTCCTCGGCGTCGCCTATCCGGAAGCAGAGCAGGGCTCGAACATCGCCCGTCTCGCCAGCTTCCTTGCCGGCCTCCCGATCGAACTCGGCGGCATCACGATGAACCGCTTCTGCGGCTCGTCCATGTCAGCCATTCACTATGCCGCCGGCCAGATCGCCATCGGCGCAGGCGAAGCCTTCATAGCCGGCGGCGTCGAAAGCATGACGCGCGTGCCGCAGGGCGGCTTCAACCATTCCCCCAACCCCCGCTTCAAGGGGAAAGCGCAGAACAGCCCCGACGTGATGCTCGACGCCTACATCTCCATGGGCGAGACGGCCGAGAACGTCGCGAAACAGTTCGACATCTCCCGCGCCGATCAGGAAAAGCTCGCCTGGGCCTCGCAGATGAAAGCTGCCGAAGCGCAACGCGAAGGCCGCCTGCGCGACGAGATCGTCCCCGTGAAAACTGCTGACGGCATCGTCGACCAGGACGGAACGCTCCGCCCGTCGACCACCCTCGAAGGCCTCGCCGGCCTGAAACCCGCTTTCCGCGCCGACGGCTCGGTGACGGCCGGGACGTCGTCCCCGCTCACCGACGGCGCCGCGATGACGCTGATCGCGTCCGAAGACTACGCGAGGCGCCATGGCCTCGACATTCTCGGTCGCATCCGTTCCGTCGCCATTGCCGGCGTGCCGCCGGAAATCATGGGCATGGGCCCCGTCCCCGCCAGCCGCAAGGCGCTGGAGCGGGCAGGGCTAACCATGCGCGACATCGACGTGGTCGAGATCAACGAAGCCTTCGGTTCACAGGCCGTCGCCTCGATCCGCCAGCTCGAGATCCCGATGGAAAAGGTCAACATCGACGGCGGCGGCATCTCGATCGGCCACCCGCTCGGCGCAACAGGCGCCCGCATCACGGCGAAGGCCGCCCAGATCATGAAGCGCGAAGGCAAGCGCCTCGCCCTGGCCACCCAGTGCATCGGCGGAGGTCAGGGCATCGCGACCGTTATCGAAGCGGTTTGACCGACCACAAATCTCAGAAGCGTCCGTCCTGGCTCGCCATCCTGTATGATTGTTTCCAGCCGCGAGATGTTCGCTCCAGCGACAGCTCGCGGCCAGAAGCGCTGGGCCGGCACATTCCGCGCGAGGATCGCCACTTCCCATTGTCCAGGATGCATATTCAGCAGGTCGACAACTGCTCGCGTCGCGACGTCCTTGCCGCGATAGGGGCGCAGAACGAAGAACTGCGCCATGTTGACGTCAGCTGGCCGGCCGGAATGCGTCTTCGTGTTGAGCATCGCGAATCCGGCAATTGCGCCGTCAGCACGGATGAACCACACCGACCGATCCGGCTTGGTCCAATAGTCCTCGAGCCCCATCTCGTCGGCAAACCGCCCGTCCTCGCTGACATCGAGCCGCACCGGTCCGAGGAAATCGGTGAAGTCGTGTATGTAGAGTTGGGCCAAATGTTCCAGCGCGGCTCTTTGCTCTGGCCGTCCGCGTTCGAGTGTAACTGTCTGGACCATTTCCCCACCAGCTTTCCGGCCGTCGCTGGCGCTCCGGCGTTCGTTAGTTGATTTGGTCCCGCGGACCAAATCACGCCGGGCGACACTTGCGCGCCGCCCGGCGCCATTCCTCACCCCTTCACGCACACAGCCTGCTTCAGCGTGTGAACCACGTCGATCAGGTCCGTCTGCGCCGCGATGACGGCGTCGATGTCCTTGTATGCCATCGGCGTTTCGTCGATTACGTGTTCGTCCAAGCGGCACTCCACGCCGGCGACCGCCTCGCGGTGGTCCTTCAGCGAGAAGGTGCGCTTGGCTTCCGAGCGCGACATCTTCCGTCCTGCCCCGTGCGAGCACGAGCAGAACGAGTCCGCATTGCCTTTCCCGCGCACGATGAACGATTTCGCGCCCATCGAGCCCGGGATGATGCCAAGCTCGCCGTCGCCCGCGCGCACGGCGCCCTTGCGGGTCACCCACACGTCGGCGCCGAAGTGGTGTTCCTTCTCCACATAGTTGTGGTGGCAGTTCACCGCCTGTTTCCCGAGCTTGAACTTCGGCAGATGCTCGCGCATCGCCTGCAGCGTCCGCTCCATCATCGCTTCACGGTTGGCGCGGGCATAGTCCTGCGCCCATCCCACCGCTTCGATGTAGTCGTCGAAGATCGGCTCGCCCTCGACGAAGAAGGCGAGGTCCTGATCCGGTACGTGGTAGCCGAGCACACGCTTCTCGAGCGCCTTGCGAGCGGCCTCGATGAAGTATTGCCCGATCTGGTTCCCCGTGCCGCGCGAGCCCGAGTGCAGCATCACCCAGACGAAGCCGCGCTCATCGAGGCAGACCTCGATGAAGTGGTTTCCTGATCCCAGCGTGCCGAGCTGGCTGCCGGTCTTGTGATTCGGAATCTTGCGATGCTTGTCGCGGATGCGATCAAGACGTTCCTCAAGATCCGAGTTCCGCCAGCGCGAGGCCACGGAGTCCGGGATCGTGCCCCATTCCCCATTGCGCCCCACGCCCGCCGGCGCCTTGCGCTCGATCTCCGAGCGCAGCTTGGCCAGCGAGTCCGGCAGGTGTTCGGCGCGCAGCGTGGTCTCCACCGCCATCATCCCGCAACCGATGTCGACGCCGACAGCGGCCGGAATGATCGCGCCCCTGGTCGGGATCACCGAACCAACGGTCGCTCCGCGCCCGAAGTGGACGTCGGGCATGACGGCGAGGTGGGAGTGCACGAACGGCAATCCCGCAACGTTCTCAAGCTGCTCGCGAGCTTGCGGTTCGACGGGCACGCCTTTTACCCAGGCTTTGATCCGCCCACCCTGGGCGGTTTCGAACACTTCAAACGTGCTCATATCTGCGTTTCCTTGTTCGCAGACCCTCCGCGTATCCCCGGAGCTTGTCACCTGACGAGCGGCAACAAAAAAACCCTCCGGCGAGTTTCGCGGAGGGGTCGGTTTCCATCAGCCGTGGCCGATGTTCTGGACCTATCCCTCCATGAAATCGCAACCGTCCAGCACTGGCCGGGCATGGAAGAATGCGGCGAGGTCAAGACCTCGCCGCATCGATATCCGTCATTTCACCAGCGTGTAGATCACGCACATGCTGGCCTGCACCTGCGACGGCGACGGATCGCTCGGCAGGTCGAGGGCGACGAGATCCTTGTCCGTCACCGTGATGGTGCGGCTGCCGACCTGTCCGCTCGCAACGGCCATCGGAGCCGGCGGAGGCGGCGGCGGAGGCGGCGCATAGGCCGGCGGCGGATAGCGTCCACCGCCATCGCCCAGCACGCGCGCCACCTGTCCAGACGACCACGAGCCCATGCAGCTGTCCGAACCTTCCTGCACGACGAGAATGTCGCCCAGCCGTCCGCCAGCTGCACCGGCCGCAAGCTGCGCCCTCGCGCGAGCATCCTTCGCCGCTTCATCCAGCGCCGCGCGCTGCATCTCCGGCGTCTGCTCGAGATAGATCGACACCGCGCCGATGCTCTGCGGTCCCAGCGCCAGCGCCGCCGCGCGGGCGCGCCCGGCCAGCGACGTGTCGGTCAAGGACACATACATCGTCACGCGCGCTTCATAGCCATCGACCGCATCGGCGCGGTAGTTGGTCTGCAGGTTGCCGTCCTTGTCCTTGTACTGCTTGTAGTACGCGGTCACGTTGACGCCCGTCGTCACGCGCGCCTTGTCGCCCGCCACTTTCTTGATCGCGTCATAGGCGATCTTCGCCCGCGCCACCGCCTTCTTCATCGCGTCGTCCGATTGGCCGCCCGTCTCGACGAAGGCGAGGTCGAATCGCGCCCGGTTCGGCGCCACGTCGATCATCGCGCGGCCAAGGCCCTCCACCACCGGCTTGTCCCACCAGTAGGGCCGGACATAGGCCGGCGAATCCTGCGCCGCAGCGACCGGCGCCAGGATTGCTGCTGCAACAGCCGCCGTTACGAAATGCTTATGGTTCATGTGATTGTGTGCCCCTCGATTGACTACGCAGCCTCACCTCGCCCCCGAGTGACGCCACCGGGGAGTTGGCGCGAACTGACTGGGACGCGCAACAACATAGTAGAATTTACGCTCCCATTCGGGGCATGCTTCTGTGGAGTGGCGGGATTGGGGTCACATGAAGGTATTTGATCGGATAAAGCGGCGGCCGTGGGCCAGTGCGGGGGCGGTTGCCGCCGCCCTAATCGCTGTTTTCGCCGTGTCGGTCGGGATGAAGACTCCGCGCCTCGATCGCGACTGGGTCGACAATCTCGCCCACATGCCGAAGGTTGATCAGACTACGGACGGTTTCTCGCTCGATCCCGTCATGAACTGGTCCTACAAGCCCGATGGTCCCGTCGCGGACGACATGACCACTTTCGTCGCGAAGTTCGCCGACCTGAAGAATCTCTACTTGATGGTCGAGCCCCAGCCGGGCGGCGGATATGCCGCCCACACGCTCATCTTGTTCGAGTTCGCGAACGACCGCATCGTCGGTCTCACCGTCGAGGCGCGTCTTGAAAAAGGCGAGACCTATTCCGCGTTCGACGGCCTCTTCAATAACTACGAACTGTCCTACATCTGGGCGACGGCGAAGGACCTGCTCACCCGTCGCGTGACCTTCCTGAAGAAGGAAATCTACGTCTATCCGCTCGCGCTCACCGACGAGCAGAAGCAGAAATTCCTCCACACCGTACTCGATCGCACAATCAGCATCGAGGCGAAGCCGCGCTTCTACAACACGCTCACGTCCAACTGCACCAACGAGCTGGCCAAGGCCGCCAATCTCGGCTGGCATTATTCCTGGATCCTCACCGGCTATTCGCCCCAGCGCCTGTACGACCTGAAGCTGATCACCGGCCCAAGCTTTGAAGCTGCACGGCAAAATGCCGTCATGACGCAGGAAATCGCCTCCTGGAACGACCTTCCGGACGCGGAATTCGACCGCAATCTGCTGGCCGAGATGCGCAGGCGGGCTGGAACGTGAGCGGTCCGCTCCTCATATCCAGTTGCAGGCCCTCCTCCGGGCGCTTGTCCTTCTTGTTGCAGTAATGGCCCTGTCGTCCACCGCCCTTGCGAACGAAACCGTGCAGCAGCGCATCGACGCGCTGACGCGCGAGTCCGAGATTTACCTGCCCGAAGGCGATGGACCGTTCCCGGTCGTCCTCCAGTTCCACGGCTGCGGCGGCAAGAAGAACCTTCAGGAGCGCTGGGCCGCCGTCGCGAAGGCATCCGGCTGGGCCGTTGTCGTCGTCGACAGCTATGGCCATCGCCGCATCGACAGACTCGAAGCTTACGCCACCGTCTGCACCGGTCTCCAGCTCTGGGGTCGCGAGCGCGCAGGCGATCTCTACGCCATGATGGAATGGATCCGTCAGCAGCCCTTCGCCGACCCCAACCGCATCGCGCTCGCCGGCTGGAGTCATGGCGGCTGGACGGTGCTCGACGCGATGTCGATGATGCCCGGCAAGGAGATGCGCAACGCCACGCGTCTCGATGGCCTTCCGGCCGAGCCGCTCGCCGGTCTCGTCGGCGCCTTCGTCATCTATCCCTATCAGGGGCCCGGCGCTGTCGCTCCATCCAACGGTCTCCGTGTCGACGCGCCCGTGAAAGCCATTGTCGGCACGGCCGACACCGTGGTCTTCGGCAGCTACGTCATCAAGACGCTCGGTCGCATGAAGACGCCATCGCAGCCAATCGACGTCACGCCCTTCGAAGGCGCCACGCATGCCTTCGACGAGATCGAAGCGCAGGACTGGCGCGTCCGCTACGACCCGGTCCTCACCGAGCGCGCCCACCGCATGTATGCGGAATTCCTCTCGGAAGCCGCCACGCGCAAATCGATCATCCGCTAGGGGCTACTCCGCCGCCTGCGCCCGCACCGCCGGCCGGTAGTTGGCCGCATCGCTTTGGTGCGCCGCGTGGCCATAGCTCGCAAGCATCTTCTCGATCTTGCGCACCATCATGCGGTCCACCGTCCCGCGCATGCCAGGGATCGTGCTGCCCAGCGCATAAAGACCTTTCCGCGCGCCGATGAACAGGCTCAGCGCCACGAACACGGTCCAGTCCCACACCCCGATCGGCACGCCGATCGACCGCGCCTTATTCACGTCCTTGTTCATGAAGCTCAGGAGGAAGAATATCTTGGAGAAGCTGCGCTCCAGCTTGTCGAATATCTTGCTGCCCAGCTTCTCGTCCGCCGGCAGGTAGGCCGCCATTGTCGCGCGCAGCAGCTCGCCGCACGTCGCATCGTCATACCCTTTGCGCAGCGTCTGATCGTACAGCAGCATGATGTCGACCATTTCCTTCGGCGTCGCCGGAACCAGCTCCTCCGGCAGCCCCAGCAGGAAGCAGCGATACCGCGCCAGCTCCACCACCGCGCGCTCCTGCGCCGTGTATTCAAACCGGCCCTTCGCCGTGATCTTGAACGCCAGCAGGAACGTCCCGATCAGCCCCGCCGGCATCTGATCCACCTGCGGGATCGGCACGCCGAACGTCTTCACGTCCCAGATGTTCGACCGCCTCAGCGCATTGAACCGCACCATCGAGTGCATCAGCCGCACCATCGCCGCTGACTTCCAGCCCGGCCCGAACCGCTCCAGAGCACCGGGAAGCGTCGATGTGATGAAGAAGCTCGCCGTGTCCTTCACGCGCCGCGCCGCCGTCGCATTCGACAGCGTTCCCGTCAGCGCCATCGGCAGCGCAGAATACTTGTTCATGAAGGTCGCGATGAACGCGCCGCGGATCACGAAGGGCGAATAGTTGGCCGCATCCTCGCGGCTCAGCCGCGCGCCTTCCTCCACCAGCTTCATGTCCACCCAGTCCGGCTTCGCCTCCATCGCCCGGATGAAGTTCACCAGTTCCGGCGGCGCCTCCGGCACGGACTCGATCCCGTGATCGCAAGCCTGGGTCAGCATGCTCACCAGCGGCTTGAAGCCGTATTTCGGCATCAACCCCGCATAGGCGTCCGCCACCGTGTCGCCCAGCATGGTGTAGGCCCGCATGCGCTCCACCTTCTCGGCATCGGCCATGATCTGCGGGCGCAGGTGATCGTTGCGGCTCTTGTCCGGTCCCTCGATCACCGGCTCGTCGGCAAACCGCTCCGGCTTGATGGAGAAGTCGACGTCGCCATACAGCGCCGGCAGGTTCGTCCTCTGCGAGGCGACTTTCGCTCTCAGCTGGTCCAGCGTCAGCGTCATTGGCGGCTCCATAAGGATCGCGGCAGGCCGGAGCGCATGGTTCGGGTAATTTCCAGTTTCCGCAAGACTGTCCTTGCGTAAACGTAAAGTGGTCAGCCCAGCGGCGGCGTGAACACGTATTCCAGCTTCAGCCCGTCCGGGTCCGCGAAGAACACGGCGTAATATCCGCGCCCACCATTGTATTTTGGATAGTCCGCCGGCGCGTCGAGAATGGTCGCGCCGAACTTCACCAGCTTGTCGTACAGCGCATCGACATCCTCCCGGCTTTCCGCCCGCCAGGCGAGATGATGCAGCCCCGACGAATACCGGTCGTGCTCCCGCTCCGCATTGGCGCCCGTCGTCGGTCGTATCCCCACCGACGATCCATCCGGCAGGTCCCATTCCCCGCCGCCGTCGGGATAGGGCTTGCCCTTCACATACCCCATGTGCGTCAGCACGAGATCATACAGCGGCTCCGCCGCCGCGATGTTGCGGATCGACAGGTCAACGTGGTGGACGCGCGATCCCATCAGACCCGCGCCTCCGCGCCCGGCGGCGTGAACACGTATTCCAGCTTCATCCCGTCCGGGTTCGCGAAGAACACGGCGTAATAGCCTTTCCCGTAATCCGCATACTCCCGCGGCGGATCGAGAATGGTCGCGCCGAACTGTACCAGCTTGGCATGCAGCGCATCCACGTCCTCGCGCGACCTCGCCCGTAGCGCCAGGTGATGCAGCCCGGACGTGTAGCGGTCATGCTTGCGCCCCGCATTGTCCCCGCGCGCCTGCAGCAGCGTGATGCACGGATACCGCTTGTTCCCGAGCCCGAACCCCGCCCAGTCCTCGCCCGCGCTCTTCAGCGTGAACCCGCAATGCCCGAGGAACAGCTCATACAACGGCCGCGACTTCACGGGGTCGATGACGGAGAGGTCGAGATGGTGGAAAAAATCACTCAATGCGTCTGTCCTTCGTCCAGAGGTTCGACAATGATCTGAGGGATGAGCAGATCCTTCTTGAGGGGCGACGGGAGTATCACCGTCTCCGGCATGCACGTCATCGTCCCTGACGGAAATATTCCCTTCCTCGCTAGCGCGCGGGCAAGTTTTTCTTCCGTGTAGATGCGCTGGGCGATCGTCTTCTCGAAGGGCGTTATCTCGGCGCCGGCAAGGCAGCTGCGAATGAAGGTTTCCTCGAC
>JBGAKC010000069.1:0-9043 GCA_044224605.1 Hyphomonadaceae bacterium | reverse complement strand
CGAAGCGGTGAGGCGGCGATGAAGAACCGCATCCGCGTGTTGCGCGCCGAACGGGGATGGACCCAGGCCGATCTCGCCGAACGGCTCGAGGTCTCGCGCAATTCCGTCAACGCGATCGAGAACGGAAAGTACGACCCCTCACTGCCGCTGGCGTTCAGGATTGCTGAGATCTTCAAGCTGTCGATCGAGGAGATTTTCCAGAAGGACTAATGCGCGCTGTAAGAAAGGGAGCGACGCGGCGACTATCCAGAAAAGCAACACGGGACTGCACCGCATGAAACGCCGACTGAACGCCATCCTACTCGCCACGAGCCTTATCGCCTCCGGCTGCGCCGCAACGCCGCCAGCCGCGCCCGCCGCGCAGCAGCCCGAAACAGTGATCGTTGCAGACGCGATCGCCGCCGCATCGCCCGAAGGCGACTGGCATGGCCTGTTCGAAGTTCCACCGGGCGCCAAGCTCCGCATCGGCATTCACATCGACAGGGCCCAGCCCGGCGCCTTCTCGGGAACTGTCTCGAGCCCCGATCAAGGCATGACCGGCGCACCAATGGATTCGATCTCGCTCGCCGACGGCGTCCTGACGTTCAATCTCAAGACGCAGACCTGGACCGGCAAGTGGGATCCCGCGCAGAAAGCCTGGGCCGGAAGTTATTCCTCGCCCATGGGCACGCTGCCGATGGTGTTCCACCCCGGCCCGCTGCCGGCGCTGCCGCCCAACCCCGCCGTCGCCGGCCTTGATGGGCGCTGGGAGGGCAAGGTGCAGGCGATGCTGCCGATCGTCGTACGCGTCTCGACCGATATCACCGGAACAGTCGCGCAGATGGACTCGCCGCTGCAAGGCGCCTCGAACATGCCGATCCCGAAATTCACGCGCAGCGGCTCCACCGTCTCGTTCGAGATGCCGAGCATCATGGCGAGCTTCACCGGGGAGCTGTCGCCCGACGGCGACAAGATCACGGGCACGTTCACGCAGGGCATGGCGACCCCTCTCGAACTGAAATTCGTATCGAAGGACGTGACGCCCGCCGTCCAGAAGGAACGCCCGCAGACGCCGAAGAAGCCCTACCCCTACAAGGAAGAGCAGGTTGGCTACGACAACCCCGCCAACCCAGGCGTCCATGTCCCCTGCACGCTCACGATCCCGGAAGGCCCCGGCCCGCATCCGGCGGCGCTGCTGCTCTCCGGCTCCGGCGCGCAGGACCGCGACGAGACGCTGCTCGGTCACAAACCCTTCCTCGTGCTGGCCGATAATCTCACCCGGAAAGGCATCGCCGTTCTCCGCTGCGATGATCGCGACTACGTCAAGCTGCGCCGCGATGGCGAGATGTCCTCGCTGATCTCCACATTCGTGACTGACGCCGAATCCGCTCTCGGCGTCCTGCGCGCTCGCAAGGACATCGACACGAAACGCATCGGCCTCATTGGCCACAGCGAGGGCGGCGTCACCGGCCCGCGCGTTGCGGCGCAGGATCCGAATGTCGCCTTCGTCGTCACGCTCGCGGGCGTGGGCGCGAAAGGTCGTGACACACTGCTGGAACAGCGCGCCTTGCTCGCCAAATCCTTCGGCGCAACACCGGAACAGGTCGAGCAGGTGCGCACCGGAATGGGCGCCATGTTCGATGCGATGCTCGCCGCGCCGGACAAGACCGCAGCCAAAGCAGCGGCCATCGCGGCGATGAAGGCCGGGCCGGTCGCGTCCGGCCAGCTCGGCCCCGATGATGCGACCATCGAAGCCGCAGCCGACCAGTTCGCTTCGGACTACTATCGCGACTTGCTCGCCTACGACCCGGCGCTCTATGTGCCGAAGATCAAGGTCCCCTTCCTCGCCATCAACGGCTCGAAGGACATCCAGGTCGAGGCCAAGCAGAACCTCGGCGGCTACAAGGCGCTGCTCAAGGACAACAAGGACGCGACCTTCGTCGAGCTTCCCGGCCTCAACCACCTCTTCCAGACCGCCGTCACCGGCTCGATCAGCGAGTATGGCGACCTCGACGAAACCTTCGCGCCGGTCGCGCTCGACACCGTCTCCGACTGGATCGTGAAACGCATGAAACCCTGAACGTGCCTTCCTCCCATAACAGACAAAGGAAACGCCCCATGAAACGCCTGTTCGCAGCTCTCGCTTTCTCGCTCGCCCTCGGTGGCGCGGCCCAGGCGCAGACGCCTGATTTTGGCCCGCCGATACCCTCGCCCGCCGTGCAGGGCCTTGATGGCAATTGGGAAGGCGGCATCGAGACGCCGGAGGGTTCCCTCACCGGCGTCTTCCACATCACAACCACCGGCGACAAGACGACCACGATGATGGATTCGCCGATGCAGGGCGCCCTCAACATTCCCACGATCGCAAAACGCGACGGCAAGAACATCACCTTCGAGGTGCCGATCGTCAGCGGGGGTTTCACCGGCGAGATTTCCGCTGACGGCGCCCAGATCAGCGGCGCCTGGCGTCAGAACGGCATGGAGTTTCCGCTGGTCCTGAAGCGGAAGTAGGTCGCAACTGATCCCGCCCCTGTGCTATCTATTTGATGCAGACTTCAGGGACGGGCCATGCGTTGCCTTCTGCTGGCACTTGCCTTTGCAATTACGCCCCCCCGCCGTTGCGCAGGCGCCGTATGAGCCCCCGCGCACGGCCAATGGCCATCCGGATTTCAGCGGCACATGGGGCGCGTCTTTCATGACGCTGCTCGAACGCCCGCCCTTCCTGAAGACGCTCGTGCTCACACCAGATGAAGCACGCGACGCCGGGCAGAAGCTGGTGAAGGGCACGCCCGATCTCATCGATCCGGACTTCTTCATCCAGAACATCAGCAACGTCGCACAGGTGCGCGGCGAGTTCCGCTCCTCACTTCTCGTGGAGCCTGCCGATGGTCAGATGCCCTACACCGATAAGGCCCTGAAACTGGTCGACCGCGCCGACTGGATGGACTCGCTCGCCCATGACAATCCGGAAGAACGCACGACATTCGATCGCTGCCTCGCCGGCCTCGGCCAGCCGCCGATCCGGCAGATCCCGGCCATGGCGCCGAACACCATCATCCAGACGCCGCGCGAGATCGTCATCCTCACCGAGGATGTGGCGAGCCTGCGCATCATCCATCTCGACGACTCGAAACCGCCGCCCGCCGTCATGACATCCTATGAAGGCTGGTCCGCTGGTCGCTGGGAGGGCGACACGCTCGTTGTCGAAACCACGCACATCCGCTCGGATGACCCCGTCCGCGGCGGGTTCGGCCGTCCCATTCTGGTCGAGCCCGATAGCAAGCTCACCGAACGCTTTACCCGCGTCTCGCCCACTGAACTCCTCTACCAGTTCACGGTGGAGGACCCCGACCTCTACACCGCCCCCTGGCTCGCCGAGTATTCCTTCACGCTGCGCGACACGACCTTCTACGAATACGCCTGCCACGAGGGGAACTATTCGATGACCAATATCCTCCTCGCTGGCCGCGAAGGCGACAAGCGCGAGGCGGCGAAGACGAAGAAGCCGGCGAAAGCGAAGAAGTCGAAATAGCCGGACACAGGCGCACCGCCGTCAGACGAATGTCAGGCGCGCCGCTTCCTGCCTGCCTTGCGCGAAACCGGCGCGGGCGGATGGCACGCGTGTGGCCGGATCCATCTGGTTCACGCCCATGGCCGTGCGGGACTCGTTGTCCGGCGTGATCACCACGACCTGGCTGCCCTGGCTGCGCAGCGCCGCAACCTGGCTCGCGAGGTCAGTGCCCCACTCCGCTGTCCTGCGAATGCCCTCGAACTGACCCGGCGGCAGCGGCCCGCTGCGTTCACTGAAAGGCGTCAGCACCACGACGTTGGCATAGCCCGCGGCAAGGTCTGCGTTGTCGGCGGAGCGCACGCCGCCATTGATGTAGCGCACGCCATTGATGCCGTGCGTGTGCCCGCCGGGCAGCGCGGTGCTCGCGGTGACCGCATCTGCCAGTTCGACGCCGGAATTGCGGTCCAGCAGCGCCGGCTCGCCGGTGTGCGCGTTGACGGCGACGATGATCATCGGCCGTTCCGGCCATTCCTGGCGCGGCAGTCTGGAGGCGACCAGTGCGCGCCGCTGCGCCGCCGCGGCGGGATCAAGCGTGCCTTCCGTCTCCAGCGCGAACTGCCCCATCCTCCGCCGCAGGTCTTCAGCCGACGTCGCGGCGGCGCCGATGGCGCGCATGCGATCGAACACTTCTGTCATCGGCAGGGATGAGGGCCGCGACGCTGGCGGAGATGCCGGCCGTTGCTGGACGGGGTTCTGGCCCGGCCCCGCCGGCCGCGTCGGTTCGGCCAGCACCGAGGCGTACAGGTCGGCCGCCGGTAAGCCTCCGCGCACCCAGGCGGCCGCTGTGGCGCCAGACGACGAGCCGATCACCAGATCAGCGACCTCCGTCATGTCGACCCCGGCCTCGGCCAGTCCCGCGACAACACCGATCATCCACGCATTCCCCGCGGCCCCGCCGCCGCCGAGAACAAGAGCAATCTTCTTGTGATCCATCCGCCCACTATCTCAGCCGGCGAGCATTCCTGTCCATCGAACTGCCGGAACCGCGCCTTAATGCATCCTGATCAGCGCATCCACCCGGCGCACCGCAGGCGGCGCCAGCGGCTCCCCTGAGGCCACGCGGATTGAGTGTATCACGGCCTCGACCTCGCGCCGCCAGTGGTCGAGGAAGGCCGCCAGCCTCGGGAAGCGCGGCGCTTCATCCAGCGTCTGCCACAGGAAGGTCTGCAGCAGCTTCGGGTGATCAGGCATGTAGTAGAGCACTTCGGCGGTCAGCAGCGTCGCGCCGTTCAGTCTGCGTTCGAAATCCGTCGCCATTCCGACTCCTTCCAACTCGCATAAACAAATGTGCGGGCCGAAATGTGAACGACAACAGAATTTCCGCAGGACGCCTGCAGATTGGCAGTCGGCGCCCAGAACTGCTGCTATGTGCTGCTGCTATACGCGCAGCGCCTTGCGCAGCACCTTGCTCTTCATCCCCGGCAGCTTCAGCGCGTCAGCCAGCGGCATCGGCCGCCCGGTGAGATAGCCCTGCACCTTCGTCACGCCCACACGGCGCAGCGCATCAAGCTCGGCATCCGTCTCGACGCCCTCGGCAACGATCTGACTTCCCATCGCCCGCCCGAACATTGCCAACGCGCCTGCCAGCGCCTGCCGGCCGCGATCGCGGTCGATGTTGCGCGTAAGGCTCATGTCCAGCTTGATCGTGTCTGGCCGCAGGTCGAGCACATGGCGGAAGCTCGAATGTCCCGCCCCCGCATCGTCCACCGCCAGCTTCAGTCCGCGCAGACGGAACGGATGCAGACGCGCCGCCAGTTCCTGATAATTCGCCACGGCCGCGTGCTCCGTCACTTCCAGCACCACGCGCTCAAGCGGCAGCGTCGCGAACAGTTCCTCGAACCCGCGCGTCATGATGGTCGCTGGCGAGAAGTTCACCGTCAGCATGATGTCCTTCGGCAGATGCGCCAGCGCCTCCAGCGCCTTGCGCACCAATGCGATCTCGAGCTCCGCCGCCAGCCCGACTTCCTCGGCCTCGACGAACCACTGGTCCGGCGACCGATAGGGTTCGCCCTCGAAGCGCGCCAGGCATTCGAACGCCGCCACCGTCTCGTCATGCAGGCGATAGATCGGCTGGTAGCGCACATGGAAGGATTGCCGCGCGATCGTCCATTCGATCCGCTCGCGTTTCAGCTCGACATCGCGTTCTATCTCGAGCTCTTCATGGATGAAATCCGCCACGATGGCCGCGAATGCCCGCATGATACGGAGGTCGCGCTCGTTCAGCGATGTGTTCGGCTTGAAGCTGAAGCAGCAGAACGTGCCGAATACCTTTCCATCCGGCAGCCTGAGCGGCACACTCATATGCGCACCGACCGGAACAGCTTTTGTCACCGGCATCGTCGCGGCTTCTGAATTCAGCGCCGCATCCGGCATCAGCTCCGGCATCCGCCCGTCGGCTACGCGCGCGCAGAAGCTATCCTCAAGCGGATCCGACCCGCCCTCCTTCAACGGCGCCACGTCACGCGCATCCACTTGTTTGAACACGCGCCGACCATCGACGAACTCCGAAACGAAGCCCACATCCATGTCGAGATGCGTGCGCACGATCTTCAGCATCCGCCGGATGTGCGTGTCCGTCGCGAGTCCGTCTTCCTCGAACCTGATCGGATCGAACAGGCGCGCATCGGCGCTCTTCGTCCCGTCCGGCATGATGCCCTCCAACACGCTGCCGATGGGAAGGCTGCCGTTCGATGCTTACCGGCGGGTTGTGCCGATATGGAAAATCCCGGCGAATCCTCGCGGATTCACGGCTGGTGGCTCAAGTTCCCGACATGGAACCCGGCAATCGTGGCAAACGTAATGTAACTTCCGGATCCGGTCGCTACGCGGCAATGCCGGACTTGATGCGCTCAGCCTCGACCGACCAAACCCGCGCGCCCACACGCCGCCCCGCCTTCGCCTGGATGTCCGCAAGCCCCTTCGCCGCTTCATAGGCAGCAGTGCGTTCACCCGCACGCAGCGACGCCGCCAGCTTCAGTCGCAGCTTCGCCTGCGCCACGCCCGTCGCCGTGACGATCACCTGCGGCGCAGCCGCCACGCTGGCCGCCCTCGCCAGTGCGGCTTCGGCCTTCTTCTCCGTCACGCTTGGCCCGGCTTCGGCAACCGGCGCGGGTTTCCCCGCCAGCGCCTTCTCTTTCTTCTTGCCGCCGAGAAACGAAAACAGTCCCATGGTGCGCCCCTGGCTGATGACCCATCCCACGCTCCACCTCGGGTCCAGCGTCAGGATTTCATGCCAGACCGCCAGACAGAGCGCGCCCGACCAATACCGTCCCCCGCGCCCACCGAGTATGTCGACGAGCCGACTCCTTGGTTGAAAACCGCCAGGCGCCTGATTCCCGGTCACGCGGCGCCGGAAATCCACGCGATTGTAGCATCTGATCCAGATCAAGGCTGACACTTCCCGGCAATCTAGATTGTTCATGTCCGGTGGAGATGCGGCGTGTGCAGGCCCGTCCCATTCCCCCAAGAGCGCTGTGGCCAGCGCTCGCCCGCTCCGCCGGATTTTGGGCGCCGCTATCCCTTACGCTCACTTCGCGAACAGCAACGCTTTCGCGATGCGCTCTTAGACCCGCTTCTTGCAACAAATACGCATCCGCGCCAGCATGGCGAAATTGCGCCTGATATGGATCAAGCGGTGTGCCGCAGGATCGTAGAGACTACACAAATCTGGCGGAGCACTCTGTGCGCATTCATCGTCTCGTCGCCCCGATCATGATGTTGATGCTGGTTGCGTGCGCGTCTTCGCCAGATGCCGCGCCATCGCCTTCGACGCCGGTCGCTCGCGGCGAGGCGATGGCGCGGAAACTATGCGCCGACTGCCACGCCGTCGGCCGCTTTGATCACAGCGCTCACACAGATGCGCCGCCCTTCCGCAACCTCTCGGACCTCTACCCGGTAGAAGACCTCGCCGAGTCGATGGTTGAAGGCTTGATGACGGGCCATCCCGACATGCCGGAATACCAGTTTACCCCAGAAGCCGCTGCTGACTTCATCGCCTACCTGGAATCGATCCAGGAACAGGGCGTCCACAGAGTCAAACAGGGCGGCTGATTTCCAGCCGCCCTGCTTCCGCCTTCAATTTTCAGACGAGGCGTTACTTCCCGCCGAGCTGCGCGACGATGAAGTCCTGCGCCTTGATCAGGCCTTCCGGCGCCGGCCAGTGCGTCGTGCCCGCCACTGTTTCCAGAGTCGAGTCATACCCGTCCTTCTTGAGCTGCTCCTGGAAGGCCTGGATGCGATCGGCCTTGACGGTCGGATCGTTGTCATTGTGCACGATCAGCACCGACGCCTTGCCTGAGGCTTCCGCCGTGCAGTCGCCATTCGCGAGGATGCCGGCCAACGACACCACCGCCTTCACGTCCGGCGCCGAACACGAGCCCGCATCGAACGCCACGCCGCCGCCCTGACTGAAGCCGACCACCACGATCTGGTTGCGCGGCACTTTCAATCCCTCGGACGCCTTCGTCACCGTATCGACCGCCAGCTTCTTCACGGCGCCCTTGGTGTTCTCCGGATCTTCCCCACGCAGGACGTACCAGCTCTTGCCGCCATTCGCGTCGAGCGGGCCATCATTGAAGATGAAGGCCGCATCCGGCAGCCGCTTCGCCAGCGTGTCCGCCAGCGGCTTCATTGCCACGCCGCGCTGCGTATAGCCGTGGAAGAAGATCACAACCTGCTTCGGCGCCTTGCCCGACGCCGGGTCCATCCCCGCCATGCCAAGGTCCGCCACCTTCTGCGCATGCGCCGCGCCCGCGCCGAGTCCGGCGGCCAACGCCGCCAGCGCCAGAAATCTCTTCATGGATATCTCTCCCTTGGATGACGTCTGATGCGTCCGTTCCCGGCCGGGAAACTGGCCCAACCGGCCAGCCTCAGCAACACGCTCATGCATCACTGCACCGTGAATGTGCTGGCTTTGGGCGACTGACAGGGGCAACGCCCGATGTTACCGTTCAGACACGGGAGACATCTTATGCGAATGATTGCCGCTTTCCTGGCGCTTGCCTTGATCTTCGTCGCGCCAGCGGCGGCCGATGTCGCGATCGTCGGCGCCAAAGTCTATCCATCGCCCGGCGCCCAGCCCCTCATCGACGCAACCGTCGTCATGCGGGATGGCAAGATCATCGCCGTCGGCCCGGCCAGGGACATCCATCCCGACAAGTCGGCCGACATCATCGACGGCAAGGGCCTCGTCGTCCTCGCCGGCTTCTGGAACAGCCACGTCCACCTGCTCGCGCCGCCGGGGGCGACGAGCGCGTCCACGCTCTCTGCCGAACTCGAGGCAATGCTTACCCGCTGGGGCTTTACCACAGTGTTCGACATCGCTTCGCCGCCAGGTCAGGCGTTCGACATTCGCAAGCGCATTTCGGCTGGAGAAATCCGCGGCCCGAACATCCTCACGGTCGATGCGCCCTTCTATCCGAATGACGGCGTCCCGATCTATGTGCGCGACCTTGTGAAGGACCAACCGTCCTTCGAGGTGGGCACGCCCGCCAC
>JBGAKC010000068.1:0-9179 GCA_044224605.1 Hyphomonadaceae bacterium | reverse complement strand
GAGGTTGTGCATGTGCACCAGCCCGTAGAGCGCATCCGCTCCCGTCGGCGCCACGGTCTGGTATTCGCGCACATTGATCCACCGGTTCGCGTAAACCGTCCGCGCCGATTTGATCCGCCATTTGCCGGTCTTTTCCGTCATGCTTCGCGAATAAAGCCGCCGGCGGGAAATGTCATCAACGCTCGCGCACCATCACCCCCTTCCCCTTGTGGGGAGGGGTGCAGGGGTGGGGGGGGTGATCAAGTGGCAAATCGCCAGAGAGATTTCCCGAAGACAAACGCACGCGCCCAGCGCCTGCGCCACAAACCAACCTCCGCCGAAGCGCGCCTCTGGAAACACCTCCGCAAGATCGAAGGCGCTCGCTTCAGAAGACAGACAGCGTCGGTCCATCTGTCCTCGACTTCGCTGACCTCGGCGCCAAGCTCCTGATTGACCTCGATGGCGGCATTCACAACACCCTTGTGTTCGGCACATGCGAGTGAGCACTGGCCGTCGTGATGCGCGCGCTTCGCAGCCGGGACTGATTAACGACAGTCAACACCGCTGCACGACCCCCAACCCTGCGCCCCTCACCACAAGGGGGCGAGGAAACGCGGTGGCAAACACCCTTCCCCCACGGCCCCCAACCCTCTAGGTTCCGCCCACCAAGACCGGAGCCCTGTATGTTCTTCAAGACCCTCAGCGCAGCCCTCGCCGCCATCGCCCTCACCGCAGCCTGCGGCGAGCAGGGCCGCGCCCAGCTCGCGAGCCTCGACAAGAGCGTCGACATGTATCTGGGGCCCGCCGACGCCAAGGTCACCGTCGTCGAATACGGCTCGCCCACCTGCCCGGGCTGCAAGTTCTGGCACGACAACCACCTGCAGCAGCTCAAGGACGGCTACATCAATACCGGCAAGGTGAAGTTCATCTTCCGCGAGTTCGCCATCCACGGCGCCATCGACGCGGCCATCTTCGCCGTCGGGCGCTGCGCCGGACAGGAAGACTTCTTCAAGGTGCTCGACGAGGCCTACGCCAATCAGCGCGAGATCGTCACTGAAGCCTCCAGCGGTCGCGCCGTCGAGGCGATGAACAAGCTCGGCGCGAAGTTCAACTTCACGCCCGAGCAGGTGAAGACCTGCATGAACGATCCCAACGCCATCGCCCGCATCAACGATGTCGGCGCCTACACCAAGCAGATCGGCGTGTCCTCCACGCCCACCTTCTTCGTCAACGGCGCGCTGATGAACGAGCCTGATCTCTCGAAAGTCTGGGACCAGACGAAGGCCGCGATCGACGCTGCGCTCTCCGGCCAGCCGGCGGCGCCGACGCCGATCACGCCGCCCGCCGACGCCACCATGCCGACTGAAACACCCGCTGCGCCGGCGCCAGCTGCTCCCGCGCCAGCCGCACCGCACTGATGTCAATCCGTCCGGACCTCCCCCAAGAACCGGAATTCGGCGCTCCCCTCGCGCCGACACATGAAAGCCCCGAGACACTGCGCCTTCTCGCGCTGCGCCGCTCCACGCCCGTCGCGATGCTTGGCGAGCCCGGCCCCACTGCAGCTGATCTCGACATGCTGCTCCGTCTCGCCATGCGCGTGCCGGATCATCGCAAGCTCGAACCATGGCGCGTCCTCATCATTGAAGGTGAAGCGCGCGAGAAGCTCGGCGACATCTTCGCCGCCGCAAGGAAGCTGCGCGATCCCGACGCGAGCGACGACAAGCTAGCCGCTGAACGCGCCCTGCCGCTCCGCGCGCCTGTCATCATCTGCGTGATCTCGAGCCCGAACCATCACGACCCGAAGAAGACGCCGGTCTGGGAGCAACAACTCTCCTCCGGCGCCCTGTGCCAGAACTTTCTCGTTGCGGCTCAGGCGGCCGGCTGGGCCGCCGTCTGGATCACCGAAGACGCCGCCTACGACAGCCACATCCAGGCTGCCTTCAACATGCACGCCCACGAGCAGATCGCCGGCTTCATCTATCTCGGCACAGCGAAGGAACAACCGGTGGAACGGCAACGGCCGGTGGTCTTGAAGAAAGCCACGCACTGGACGGGCTGAAGGGCCCTATTGCAACTCCGCCCCGGCGAAGGGCTTCGCGTCTTCGCGCGGAGCTCCGATTCTATCGAATTATCTGCAACTGAACCCAGCAGTCTGAGAAGCTCACGCTTCTGAGGTCGCACCCGCATGTCTTCTTCTTGACCCCCGCCCCCCACCCCCCTAGGTAGCGTCCGTTTGTTTTGCGCCCCCGCCGAGTCGCGCCGGCAGCCAGGAGGCCTCCCGCATGACGACGAAACCCACCGGCGCCATCGCCCTCGCAGACGGCACGATCTTCTGGGGCCACGGTCACGGCGCAGCCCGCTTCGCCGCCGGCGAGCTCTGCTTCAATACCGCGATGACGGGCTATCAGGAAATCCTGACCGACCCGTCCTACGCCGAACAGATCGTCCTCTTCACCTTCCCGCACATCGGCAATGTCGGCGCAAACACCGACGACCAGGAAGAAAGCTCGGCCCAGGGCGCCGCCGGCGCGCGGGGTGCTGTCTTCAAGGCTCCGCCGACCCTGCCCTCCAACTGGCGCTCCGCCGACACGCTCGACGCCTGGCTCAAGAAGCGCGGGATTGTCGGCGTCTCGGGCATCGACACCCGCGCCCTCACCCGCCGCATCCGCGAACTCGGCATGCCTAAGGCCGCAATCGCCCACGACCCTTCGGCCAAGCTTGATGGCGCCGCCCTGGTCAAAGCCGCGCGCGACTGGAAGGGCATCGAGAACGCCGACCTCGCGATCAACGTCACCTCGGGCCAGCGCTTCGAATCCGATGATGGCCTGTGGACGCTCGGCTCGGGCTTCCAGCATCTCGACAAGGCGAAGACGCACGTCGTCCTCATGGACTTCGGCGTGAAGAAGAACATCCTGCGCAACCTCGCCGCCGTCGGCGCCCACGTCACCATCGTACCCGCCAAGACCAAGGCCGAAGAGATCCTCGCGCTGAAGCCGGATGGCGTCGTCCTCTCCAACGGCCCGGGCGATCCGGCCGCGACCGCCGTCTATGCCGGCCCCGAGATCAAGAAGCTCATCGCCTCGGGCGTGCCGATCCTCGGCATCTGCCTTGGCCACCAGATGCTCGCCCTGGCGCTCGGCGCGAAGACGAAAAAGATGCCGCAAGGCCACCACGGCGCGAACCATCCGGTGAAGGACTTCACCACCGGCAAGGTCGAGATCGTCTCGATGAACCACGGCTTCACCGTCGACACCGCGACGCTGCCCAAGGGCGTGGAAGAGAGCCACAAGTCGCTTTTTGACGGCTCGAACTGCGGCCTCAGCGTCGCTGGCAAGCCGATCATCTCGGTCCAGCACCATCCTGAAGCCAGCCCCGGCCCACAGGACTCGTTCTATCTCTTCGAACGCTTCGCGAGGATGATGGCCGAGCGCAAGAACGGGTAACCTTTCCGAAGGAATCCTTTCCGGAATCCGATCATCTTTTGATCGGATCGCTACCCAATTCCTTTACCCCCGCATGGCAGCTTGCCCCGAAGTGAGACACGGGTGGGTTATGCCTCCAGTAGATTTCAACGCCAATATTCACGAGCGCCTCGCAGCCGCTGAAGCCGCGCTGCATGCCGTTGGCCAGCAGATTTCGCCGGCGATCCGCCACCTCGACATCGCGGTGCTCATCCCCTGCTACAACGAGGCCGCCGCCATCGGCGACGTGGTCAAATCGTTCCGCATCGCGCTGCCCCACGCCCGCATCTTCGTTTACGACAACAACTCTCACGACAACACCGCCGCTGTCGCCCGCGAAGCCGGCGCGATCGTCCGCCGCGAGCCGCTCCAGGGCAAGGGCCACGTCGTCCGCCGCATGTTCTCCGACATCGAGGCCGACGTGTACCTGATGGTTGATGGCGACGGCACCTACGACGCTGCCTCCGCCCCACGCCTCATCACGCGCCTCATCGAGACTCAGGCCGACATGGCCGTCGGGGCCCGTATCACGGAAGAGAAAGCCGCTTACCGCCCAGGTCACCGCTTCGGCAACAAGTTGCTCACCGGCCTCGTCGCCTGGATCTTCGGCGACCGCTTCACCGACATGCTGTCCGGCTATCGCGCCTTCTCGCGCCGCTTCGTGAAATCGTACCCGGCGCTCGCCTCCGGCTTCGAGACGGAAACCGAATTGACCGTCCACGCCCTCGAACTCGATATGATCACCACCGAGATCCAGACGCCGTACGGCGCGCGCCGCGTGGGCTCGGTGTCGAAGCTCTCCACCATCCGCGACGGCTTCCGCATCCTCGGCACGATCGGTCGCCTGATGCGCGACGAGCGTCCGCTCCTCTTCTTCGGCGCCCTCTCCGGCGTCGTCATGGTGACCGCCCTCGCCCTCGGCGCGCCGATCGTCACGGAATACATGGCGACCGGCCTCGTGCCGCGCTTCCCGACCGCCTTCCTGTGCGGCACGCTCGCCATACTCTCGGGCATCAGCCTGGTCTCGGGCATCATCCTCGAAACCGTCAGCCTCGGCCGCCGCGAGATGAAGCGCTTGTCCTACAATCAGGTCGAAAGCCTCGCCGCCAAGCTGGAGCGCCTCGAGGAAACCCGCCTCACGCTCACTTCGCTTCGGGCCCAGGTGCTGCAGGACAACCCCGTCGCCGCCCGCTCACTGGGCCTTCCCAAGCGCCGCACGCACTAGCGCCTTGCCTCCCCGCCCGGCCGCGTCCATCTAGGACGCATGACCGACGCGCGCGCCCAAGAAAGCAGACCAGAAACCAAGCTCCAGATCCGGCTCATCCCGGTGACCCCGCTGCAGCAGAACTGCTCGCTGATCTGGGACACCGCGACCAGGCACGCCGTCTTCGTCGATCCCGGCGGGGACGTCGACACGCTGATGGGCGCTCTCAAGCATTTCGGGCTCACGCTGAAGGAGATGTGGCTCACCCACGGCCATCTCGACCACGCCGGCGCCGCCCACGAGATCCGCGAGCGCACCGGTGTCCCGATCATCGGCCCGCACAAGGACGACCAGTTCTGGCTCGACCAGATCGAAAGCTCGGCCGTGAAGTATGGCCTCGACGGCCTCAAGAATGTGACACCGGACCGCTATCTCGAAGATGGCGACGTCCTGGAACTCGAAGGCGTGAAGTTTGACGTCGCCCACACCCCTGGCCATACGCCCGGCCACGTGGTCATCAGCAACCGCGACGCGAAGATCGCCTTCGTCGGCGACGTCCTCTTCCAGGGCTCGATCGGCCGCACCGACTTTCCGCGCGGCAATCACCAGCAGCTGATCGACTCGATCACCGGCAAGCTCTGGCCGCTGGGCGACGACATGACCTTCGTCCCCGGCCACGGCCCCGCCTCAACCTTCGGTCAGGAGCGCCGCACCAACCCGTTTGTCGCCGATGAGCTCACCGGCTATGGCGGCGCGGAAAAGCACGAAGGCTCGACCTACGATCAGAAGACCGCCAAGCGATACACCTGATCAACAAGCTGTCAGGGCCATATCGCCGCGTTGCAGCTGTCACCATCTTGCGCGATGGCTCGGATCAAACAGGAGCGTCCAGGCCATGAAGCGCGGAATCGCCCTTTCTCTCGGCGCCATCATCATGGCGACCACCATTGTCGCCCCCGCCTTCGCCTGGGGCGCCCGCGGCCATGAGCTGATCTCCGGCGCCGCCATCGACGGTCTCTCGAAGGACATCCCCGCCTTCCTGCGCACCAAGGCGGCACACGACCAGATCGTGATGCTCGGCCGCGAACCCGACCGCTCGCGCGGCGCCGGCAAAACGCATGACTGGGAGCGCGACCCCGGCCACTACATCAATCTCGACGACGCTGGCCTCGCCGGCGGCATCTTCTCGCTCGACGACCTGCCGCCCGGCCGTTCCGACTTCGACGCCGCCTATCGCCTCAAGGACATCAAGCCGCCAGCTCCCGGTTACCTGCCCTACGCCATCATCGACGGCTGGCAGCAGATCGTGAAGGACTTCGCCTACTGGCGCGCCAGCTCGGTCGCGGAGAAGAACGCCAGGACGAAAGCCGACCGCGACTGGTTCGCCGCCGACCGCAAGCTGCGTGAGATGATCATCATCCGCGACATCGGCGTCTGGACCCACTATGTCGGCGACGGCAGCCAGCCCCAGCACGTCAGCGAACACCATGCGGGATGGGAAGGCGTCTTCACCGATCCGATGACCTATCCGCCGCGGGGCCAGCCGCCGGAGATCAAGACGATCCATAACTTTTTTGAAGGCCCGTTCGTGAAAGCGAACTTCAAGGAAGCCGACGTCAAGGACGCGATCGCCGCCTATCGCGATTGCTCCTGCTACATCGACAAGCGCGTGCCTTACTATCTCAAGGCGACATGGGCCGAAATCCGCCCACTGTACACGCTGGTGCAGTCTGGCGACATCCGCGACGCAAGCCCCGCCGCCAGGGCCTTCACGCTGAAACGCCTCGCCGCCGGCGCCGGTGAAGCGCGCGACATGATCGAGGACGCCTGGAAAGCCAGCGCCGCCGCCACCGTCGGCTACCCGAACACCAACGTCGCCGACGTCATCAGCGGCAAGGTCGTTCTGACGCCAGACAGCTACGGCGCGGACTAACGCCAGCGTCACCGGACTATGATGTCGGGAAACCGGCTGCGGACTGCGCGGAACGCTCCTATATCTGCAGCATGAGCAATTGCGCTGTCTTTGAAACGGCCATCGGATGGGCCGGCGTGGCGTGGGCCAAGAACGGCCTCATCGGCGCCTACCTGCCTGAGTCCGACCCGGTCATGGCGCGTCAATCCTTCGCCCGCCGCTTCCCCGGCGTGATCGAAGCCGAACCGCCGGCGGAGATCGCAACCGTCATCACTCGCATCATCGCCCTGATGCGCGGCGAGAAAGTTGATCTGTCTGACGCCCCGCTCGACATCGCCCGCGTCCCTGAATTCAACGCGAAAGTCTACGAAATCACGCGGAGAATTCCCGCCGGCGAAACGCTCACTTACGGCCAGATCGCCGTTCAACTCGGCGACAAGCTCCTCTCCCAGCAGGTCGGCGCCGCACTGGGGCGGAATCCCTGGCCGATCATCGTCCCCTGCCATCGCGTGACCGCAGCCAACGGCAAGCTCGGTGGCTTCACCGCGCGCGGCGGCACGGCCGCCAAACTGAAGCTCCTCGCGATCGAAGGCGCCTCAGCTGCCGCACAACGCGACCTGTTCGGCTAGGAGCCTTTCCGCAAATAGACGCCCGTCCAGTCGATCGTATGAATTTCTTCCGTGATCCCGCCCGCGATCGCCGTATGCGGCCAGAAAAGCGCGCATCATGATCCAGGCTCCACCCCGCCAGACAGCCGTCTCGATAAGATCGCCGCGTACACCGCGTTGGATGACATCCTCGCTCATGGCGCGCAGGCGCCGCTGGCCGATCATCGAATGCGCCCGACCCGGCCAATCCTTGCCCTAGGCGGGAATTTCAGACCGGTACTTGCCGCCCGAAAAGTGGTCGATCGGATCGTCCTCGTAGCTCGTCCCAAGAATCGAGCGCTCCATCTCGTCGAGATAAAGCGCGCGGACGCGCGACAACTCATCGGTCATCTAACAAGCCGTGCTCTAGGGATTAATGTCGCCTTTCGGCATAGCCGAAACCTGCTCGATCAACCAAGCGTAGAACCGCGCTGCCTTTTCGAGGCCAGAGACCGAGATACTCTCAAGCACATCGCCGCTGGTGTGATAGAGCGGTCCTGAGTGGATGCCCTGGATGCGCGCCACGTTGAGCGGGGCATAGCCGCCAAGATCGCCGGGGACCGAATTCGTGACCTCGGACTGGATAACAAAGCCATAACGCTGGGCGCCCTGCGTCACGAGATTGACCAGCGCAGGCGATGAATTCGAGACACCGAAATTCTTTGGCTCCTCACCCGTGCTGACAGCCCAGGCCGGCACGGCGTCGATCTTGTACTGCGCGAGGTGCTCAAGATTGATGACCAGCACGACGTGCTTCATCAACTCCGGGTTCATCGCCACGAGGTTGCCGGGCCCGTTCATGCCTGAACTGTGGTGGCCGCCTGATCCCACGAACAGCAGTGTCCGCTCAGGCTTCGCGCCGGTGCGGGAGAAATAGCGCGCCAGCCCGACAAGAACGCCGACGCCGTCGGCGTTGTCGCCTGCCCCGTCGAACCAGGAATCGAGGTGTGCGTTGATGATGATCGTCTCGGGGCTCGCGCCGGGAATGACGCCGATCACATTGCTGGCCTTGAGACCGGTCTTCATGTCGGCTTCCAGCGAGAGACGCATGCGAAGTTCCGGCGCGCCGGCAGCCTTGGCCCTGGCTATCGCTTCGGAGAGGAAGCGTCCGTCGGCGCCGCCGATGTTGAAGCACGGCCCGCCGCACTGGCCGAAGTCGAACACGTGCATATTCCCAGCCTGCTCGACCCAGGTGATCACGGCGACCGCGCCAGCCTCGATCAGCTTCTGCGAGGACTCGCGCACCTTCGTGCGATCCGAATAAGCACCCGTCGACGGCCGCGTGTGCTGCAGCGCGATCTTGCCGGAGACGCCGTCCGTGACCACCTCGCCCGCGTCGCCCACATGGACAACCCCAGCCTCCAGCGTTCCACCGGCGATGGCGGAGCGGCTGACCGGCACAGCAGAAGCCAGCGTCACGTCGATCGTCATGTCGCCATAGGCTGTCTCGCCTAGCACGAGCGCTTCCCACTTCACCGGCCACCAGAAGTCGCCGGTCGCCGCGTAGGACTGGACCTCAACCTTCTGCAGGCCTGTCCCGCGGAACTCGCCCGCGAGCCATTTCGCGGTTTCATCCTCCGAAGGGAAGCCAGAGATCCGGCCCCACATCTGGTTGCCATCCTCGCGCATGTCCTGCGCGAAGCTGATCACCTGCTCGAGCGACGAACGGATGCGATCGCCCCGCAATGCTCCATGCCCATCTGCCTCGCCGGCGGGAATCACGGGTGGAGGAATCGCAGAGTTTGCTTCGGGAACGACAACTGGCGCTGACAGCGCAACCGGTGGAATCAATCCGAACCATGCGGGACGCATATCGTCCGGTCGCTCGACGTTAGTGCTCACCCCCAAGCACCCTGCTAGCGCCAGTGCTCCGGCCAGGCTGGACGTTCGAAAAGCCATGAGCGCCTCCCACATCGGCTGGAATCGCCGCCAGTCAACCGGCGCGAGCGGCTCAACCGGCCAGCCTCAGCGGGCAG
>JBGAKC010000034.1:0-56545 GCA_044224605.1 Hyphomonadaceae bacterium | reverse complement strand
GGTCTGCTCGTTCGCATTCAGAGGTTCACTGTCGACCTTAGTTCGCTCATCGTCGGTGTGCGTTTCAGCGTCCTCGCTCTCCTCCTGCAGGGCCATGTCGGCTTGCTGCTGGAAGACGTTTGCGCCGCCGCCGGGCTCGCTGTTTGAATCCGCACCGTCATCGACCACATGAGCATAGCCGCTGGTTTCAACGCGCGGCTCTTGATCATCAAGCCGATACCCAATGACGTCGAGATCGTGCCCTTCGTGCTCCCAGAGCAGAGGCGCTTCATCCATGACCGTGATTGGCCACTCGCCGCACTTGCGGGTCATCACAACAAGCCGAGCGCCTTTCTCGAATGGGCACGGCCCGCTAGCATGAGGCGTGAAGCCTTCTGGAAGAGCCTCCCCCTCAGCACCCTTGCCATCATCGCTGATGGAGGGGGGTTGGGTGTCTGTCTCTGTTTGCGGTTCGGCGGGAGCTTCGGAAACGTTGGCCTTGATTTCGGCAAGGACCGGGCAATCCGGCTCATGAAGATCGCCTTCCTCAACTAGGCACCCGTCGCAATGCCTAGGCGGAAGTTTTGTGTCAGGCTCCCGCGATGCATCTGCGTCAGCTTTGCGCATCGCTTCGCCATCACCAAAGGAGCGTGTGGCCTTCTCAGTTTCCGCCTGCAGCGCCCAGATAGCGGGGAGCATTTCGTTCATGCCGAGCATGAGCACTTTGCGCCGCTCATCCAGATCGCGAGCCTCGGCTGCGAGTTTCTCGTAACGCTCGTTCAGTTCTTCCAGAAGGTTCACGATACTGTCTCCCAAGATACGCCGCGATGCAGGTTGGAGATCGCTGGCTGTTTGACGCCAAATTCCGATGCGAGAGTTTTTTGGAGTTCGCCGGCCGCCAGCCGCTGACGAATTTCTCGGACGGCTTCGGGCGACAGAATGGCGCTAGAGCGCCCCTTCGCTGTCATGTCGCGCATGTTGTCCGTGTGCGACCCGGGAAAGAGGTGGCTCGGCTCGATGCACAGCGGGTTATCGCAGGAATGGCAGATACTTTCATCTGCGCGCAGCGCATGCTTGTTGACTTCAAACGCCACGCGGTGAGCGGCATAGCCAACGTGCTTGATCGTTATGTGACCATACCGACCTCGAACACATCCATGCCACACGAGACACCCAGTAGTGGCATCTCGTTGGCTGTACTTGGACAGTCTCGCCAGTAGCTTGGCAGTCTCTGCTGCGCTTAGCTCGGGCATAATCCGTGCGGCCCTAGGCATTTCTCATTTCCAGTTCATCGCTCATATAAATCTCCTTATGCCGCTTCAGCGGTTGTTGGGGTCCAGTTGGTGAGACGGGTGCGGGTGGCTGGGGAGAGGCGGTAGCCGCGCGCCCAGACAGTCTCGATCTCCAGGTCGAAGGCTTTCCACTTGCCCCGAAGCTTGCAGATCATCGTGTCGATGGTCTTGGGATCGGCATCGCAACCCTGTGACGTGGTTGCGTATCGGGTCGCATCGAACAGGAAGTCTTTCGAGGATGGCCTCTCGCCATGCTTGAGCATCGCCCTGACCATTGCCTCTTCAGCCGGGGTCAGGCGTAATTCACGGGGAGACTGCCAGTCATGGTTGAACACCTCGCGCTCGAGGATGGCGACACGAGCCTCCAGCTCTTCGTTGCGCTCGGCTAAGATCCTGCACGTGTCGCACATCACGCCGCCTCCTTCTCGCGTTCCAGCATCGCCAGCCGCTTGTCAGGCTTTGCTGTGAAGGCGAGCCGTGAATGTTCGGCGCAGTAGGGGGACTCGTCCTGCCTCGGACAGCCGCAGAAGCCGAAGCCCTTGGCGCGCGGATCACCACACGGGAAACGACAGGACCATGATTGCAGGTCCATCAGCTTCACGGCGCCAGGAACGATTGGCTGGATGGGAAGCGGGCGGGAGCGTATCTTGAACTTCACCGGCCGCGACGGCGTCCCGCGCTGTTCAAGGCCCAGCCTGTGAACCTTGCCGATCACGGCATTGCGTGTCGTCCCGCCCAGAGCCTTGGCGATCTGGGAAGCGCTCCAGCCTTCCGCCCACATCCGTCTCAGTTCAGCGACACGTTCCTCGCTCCACTCAAGACGGCCTTCATGGAATGGCTTTGCTGCGTCGTAGCTCATGCTGCTTTCCTCGATGCCTTGCGGGTGCGGATGTTCAGCACCTCGCCCTTGCGGCCATGGTTTTCGTGATAGCCATGCGCGGCTTCAGCGCGTTTGCGGGCTTCAGCCGCCGCTTCAACTGTCTCGAACAGGCCCAAATACAGAGCGGCACCGTCGACTTTAATTTCAGCCGCCCACTTGTTGGCCTTGGCGTGCCAGTGAACACCCGTCACGCCAGAGAGGTTGTCTGACCGCTTCGCTACATTATGGAGATTTACAGACCGGGAGACGGCGCGAAGGTTCGCAAGACGGTTGTCCGATCGAACGCCATTGATGTGGTCAACATCTTCTGGCGGCCATTCCCCGTGAACGATCATCCAGATGACACGATGCGCCTTCAATGTGATCCTGAAGACCGCACCTATGCGATAACCGCAGCTGTCAGCGGTGAAAGCTGGCTTCCCGGCAAATCGAACGTTCCAAATGGTGTGCGCCCTGTCGGAGGAGAACCACCTGCGATCTCTTGGTTTCCAAGCTAGCTTTCCAGTCTCGGCGTCGTAGTCGAGAAACTCACGTAAGACTGCAGCGTTGATGGGTTGCGTTTTCATGCTGCTCTCTTTCTTGCGGCGCTTCTGGTCCGCACCTTGATGACGCCTTTTTTGTTCGTGAACCTCAGCTCAAGAGATGGATACAGGGCTATAAAGAGCTTGCGCTTGAGCCGCGCGACGGGCGTGATCATCCCCTTGAAGTCTTCGATCACCTGTCGGCCGTTTTCGAAGTAGGCGAAGTCAGCCCGGTATTCGCAGACCTCCTGCCCGTTGACGCAGAGGATGAAGCGGGGCTGGCGTGACAGGCTGAGGATCACTCTCGCCCGCTCCAGGAGCTTGAGCTGGGCAAAGCGATTAGCCTCGCCCTTCGAGTCGAACTCGATCCCATCCAGCGTCGTTTTTTCTGCGCCGTACTTGGTCATGCGAAAATTCCGTTTTTCATTTTCCGCCGCCTCTAAATCTAAGACCGTAGTTGTTGATCCAGCTTTTGCTGGTTGGAGAGAGCCCGAGCTGAAGGCATAGGACGACCAGCCCCGCCGATTTGGCCGGGTTGGTCCCCTTGCCTCCAACGATCTTGCTGGCCGGAGCCGAGCCGTCGCTTTTGGCCCATCTGGTGACGTGATCCCGTCCCAGACGGTCGAGCACTACTTGCGACACTTGGATCAGTGTGCCGGAGACCGCGCTTCGCTCTTTCGGACTGCGCTTTGCCTTGGTCTCGCCCCGTGGTAGGCATTCCGCTTCTGGCGCCACTGTCATCAAAACCGTCCGCCAGACCGGCCCTGCACTTGGAAGAGTGCGGGGTCTCTTTTTTCATCCCGGCGCCTCCCCTGTCTGGTCTTCCCGAAGCCACGCATCGTCACGGGCCTTGCCGGGGTAATCCGGTGTCGGCTCGGCTTCGATTGCCCTCATGGCGTCCGTATCGCCTCTGCCCCATGCCTGACGGGCGCGGGCATTGATCGGCTCCCGTGCAGCCAGGATGCGGGCCATGATCTTCTGACGCTTTGCCTGAGCCCTCAGAACGCCCAGCATCGCGGCAAGCCGTGCTCCGGCTAGGTCCACCCCATAGGCGCCGATGAACCTACCCAGCGCCGCCGTAAGCATCTCGGAGGATACGGCCTGATCCTGTGTCATGGCGCGCGGGACGAAGGCCCCGGCCTCGGCAATCCAGTCCTCATTCGCCAGCACACGCAGCTGCGCCTCATGCGGCATGGCCTGTTCGCGCGCCCAGCATTCGAGGCAGCGGACATGAGCGGGTTGATGAAGGCCGTCTGCCATCAGGCGGCCCTCTTCGATTTGCGGAAGCGCTTGGTTTCCCGATCGATCAGGCCATAGGCGTTGATGTCCGCATGAACTGGCGCTGGCATGTCATACCAGCCAAACGGCATCCGCCCGGTCGGATAGATGCCGCGGAAGATTCCGAACGCCCACTTCCGGGCAGCGTCTTCGCCCTTCCGGCTGCGCTCGAACGTGTAGTAAAGCGCCGCTTCCCAGACCTTGCGGGGATCTCTGACGATCTCTGCCCGCAGCCCATCACGCGGGGGCAACGAATATTTCTGCGGCGCGAACTCAACCAGCGTGCCTTCTGTCTCGGTGATATTGCTGCGTGCAGGTTTCTCCCAGCCGCAACCGGTGCAGATGTTGCCACGCAGGGCGCCGGAGCATTCCGGGCAGACGACTTTCTCCCGTGTCGCCTCGGTGCGCTCACGCTTCTCGGTGTCGCGCTTCTCGGCCTTGTCCAGCTCACCCGCGCCGTTGTCCCAGACGTCGAACATATCAACGGCAAAGCGCTCCAGGTTGCCTGCATGATCAAGCCAGAGCGCGGTCGTCTTGCCCGGCGCCGGACGCATGATGCGCCCAATCTCCTGCATGTGGCTGGACAGGCTCTTGCGGTAGGGCTTGCAGCTGATCCCTATGAGGCAGTCAGGAACGTCAAAGCCCTTGGTCAGCACGCCGCATGAAGCCAGTCCGATGATCTCGCTGTCTGGCTTCCGAAATTCATCGATCTTCGCGGCGCGTTCTTCATCGCTCCGGTCCTGATATGACACTTGCTGGAAGTTGAAGCCCGCCGCCCGGAACGCAGCGCACAATTCCCGGCCATGCGCCACGGTCGGAGAGAATACGATGGTTTTGACCGGCCCGCCGAAATGCTCGTGCGTCTTCGTGATCCATTCAGCAACGACATCGCCCACAATCCGGATGCCAGCGGTCGATGCGCTTTCCTCCGAGAATTCTCCGAAAGATGTCAGCCCCAGCTCGGCTTCATCCGGGCTCTTGGCGACGTACATCTTCGGCTCGATCAGATGCCCGCCCTCGATCAGCTTCCGCGTCGGAATGACATTGACCATGCCATCCCAGTGCTTCCCCATACCCTTGGTGAACGGCGTGGCGGTAAGGCCGATTTTCACGGCGTCAGGATACTGCGCCATGTAGGCGAGCGTGGATTTGTATTGCGCGTGGCATTCGTCATAGACGATGAGGTCCGGATCGCGCGGAAGCCTGCGGCGGGCCAGCGTCTGGATTGAACAGACCTGCACGTTCTCGCGCGGCGCATAGCGCTCATGAATGCCCTGAAGCACCCCATGGCGGATGCCGTAGGAATCCAGCGTTGCGCTTGTCTGGTTGACCAGCGTGACGCGATCGACCAGGAACAGGGCGTAACTGCCCTTCCGGTCAGCCTGACGCAGAAGATGCGAGGCAATAACCGTCTTGCCCGCACCCGTCCCGGCACAAAGGACAAGCCGTTTCTGATCAGCGCGGATTTTCTGGCGCAGCGTTTCAACCGCGCCAATCTGGTAGTCTCGCAACTCGATCTCTTTCGCATCGGTCAGCGCGAGCATGTGACATCCTCGTAAGCTGCGGCCTCGGCTTCCTCACGGGTCATGCCGCCGTCGAATTCCCGAATGGCGGCACGCTCTTCCCATTCATCGAAGAGCGGCCATGCCTCCCGCTTTACCGCGTCGAGATTGGCCTTGATCCACGCGATGGCGTGCGGCGGCAGCTTGCCTTGGCGCAGGCTGAACCGGTGCTGGTCACGGATGACCTCGCCACCTTTCGCGCGGATGTGGGCCAAGATCGACATCAGAGCGGGATCTCCGTCCGTTCGATCTTCTTGACTTCCTTCTTGAGCGCGTGGACCTGCTTCAGCGCGGCGGCGGTCTTCTCGCCTTCCCGCCACTTGCCGTTCTGGGCGTTGTTCAGCTTGACCTGAAGCTGACGGATCACGGCGCCGCTGTCGGAAGCGCTGAGTTCCTTCACCTGCACTTCCAGGGCATCGCGCTCGGCCTTGAGTTTGGCGTTCTTCGCCTTGGCGTCCGCGAGATCAGCGCGGAGCCCGATCACTTCATCGATCAGGGCGTCAGGGGTAAGCTTCGCCAGCTTGCGGCGCTCGGGATCGACCGGGGCTTTCGGTTCTTTGGCTGGCGCCGCAGGTTTTGCGACAACCTCGCGATGAACTTTGGCGCGCGTCGGTTCCTCACCGCGCGCGACGATGTCATCGATGACTGCTTTCGTCTTACCGGGACTCGCTTTTTCCGCATCACGGAGCTTGCGGGCCTCGTGGATTTCCTTCCGGTCAATCCCGACTTCAGATGCTGTGGCCGGACGAACATCGTTTCCATCGGGAACGATGTCTGTTCGGACCGAGCGAGATGCTATTTCGCCTCGCTCTTGCGCCTTATCGTACTCTTCCGCAAACCGCATTTCAGCGCGCAGGGCGATTTCCTGCGCCTTGCCCTGTGCGGCATGAGCGGCGGCCAAGACCTCGTCGTAAGCTTCCTTGCCTTTGGCATAGCGAGCCGACGACTTCGCGGCGTCATAGGCCACACGGGCTTGATCTCGCGCTTCCAGCACCTCAGCGCTGGTCTTTGCGTCCAGCAGTGCGCGGCTAGCCCGCTCAATGAGGATCGGTAGGGTTGCTGTCTGGAATTCAATGACTTCAGCGGGGCTGGCCATAGGTACTACTCCTGGTTTATCGGTGAATGTCATTCGGCCGCCTTCCGTGATGGCGTGCCTGCACGGTCGATGGCTTCGTCCATGAGGCGCTGTGCGGCCTCGCGGCTTGCGATCATCTGCCGGAGCTTTTCGATGGTGCGGGGGCGGCCATGGACGCGTTGGTAGCCAGCTACCGCGCTGTCCAATTCCTGAGCCGCCTTGAAGGTGTCTTCGCTCACGATATGAATCCCCTGATCTGGAGCGTGTCGGCGTCGTAGATTGGGATGCGGTTGGGGTCGTGGACGATCTCGATGGCGCGGGCGCGGTCACGCAGCCGTCGAATGTGTCCAGCTGCGGCAAGGTCCGAGATGAAACAGGAGATGTGCGCCTTGCTCGCGGCGCCGATGCCTTTTGCAATCTCGCTGTAACTCGGTGTTATGCCGCCGGTTTTTTTCTGGTAGCGTTGAACAAACGCGAGAACATCGAAGTGGCGCTGCCCGCATGGGCGAGGCTCACGAACGCCAGCCGCCCTCAACCACTGACGCAGGCCATCGGCATCAACGTTGAGTTCGTCGGCTATTGTCACCCAAGGCGCGCCTTCCGCTCGGCGGCGCTGAACGTACTGGATACGGGCATCGCGGGATTGGTTGCGGGTCAGCATCACACGACCTCCCACGGCAGATCGAACGGCAGGGGTTCAGCCAGCGGGAAATGCTCGACCGGACGGGAGCGCGATCCTCTAACCGTGTTCTTTGCTGTGGCTGGAACACGGGGGAGGTTGCTTAAGCGCTGGAAACTGAGGGCTAATTCAGTGCCGGGGATGACGCGCTGCACAGCCGCCTTGGAACCGTCACGGTTTTCAGAGATTGTTTCGGGGCTGATCGTCACGTCTGGGCTCCTGCAAGCCTGTGATTGAGGTCAGTGACTTCAGGCAGCGGGCTGGGTGTGATCCGGCTCGCTGCTTTTGTTTTCAGTCGGGGGGTTTGGTCTGCTCGGTTGAGGGCGGGGGTGGTTCGTCACCGGAGTTCGCAAGCGATTTGCGTTGCTTCGCCTTCGCTGCAGCGTCATCAACCAGTTGCTGCGCGTCTTGGTCCGACATGGCTTTGCCAGTCGTCGCTTCGAACAACCACTGCGCCAGCTTGCGCGCGTCGTAGGTTTTGCCGTCAGGATTCCGGCAGGCGTCACCCAAGTTCTTGTCGGTCATGCGTGTCATGCTGCCGCCCTCGCAGCTTGACGCTCGACTTCGACCGAGTGCGTGATGCTCCAGTCACCATTGGCGCGCGGAATGTCGCTGATGATGAACGGGACGACCGTATCCACCCAGTCCAGTGAACTGCACCAGCCTGTGCCATTCGCGAGGGCGTTGATGTCGAAGATGCCGACGCTGTCGCCCCGACGCTTCGCTGCAACCCAATGCGTGTAGCGGTAAGCCCAGCGAGGCGGCGCGTTCTTCGCGGTCCACGGGCCATGCCATTGAATTCGGACAAGGCCGTGCTGCGGCCAATACAGCTCTGAAGCCTTCGTCCAGCTTGCGCCAATGCTGCGCAGCGCGCTCCACATCAGCGAGGGATTGGTGTAGTGTTTGCTCTCGAAGTCGCCCATGTGCGGACGGACTTCATCGAGCGTCATGCCCATGATCGCAGCGATGGCGCCGGGGCCGCAGTTTGCGCCCCACTCGTCATTCGCGCGCAGCATGTCTTCGAGGCTGACGCTCATCCCCTCACCGCCTTTCTGCGAACCGCTTCAGGTGAGGCGTGGGGGCTCGTGAGCGAGCAGGAATGAAGGGTCGCCGTCGAGCAACCGGGGGGATGATTAAGCTCGACGGCGTTCGGCGCGGGTGTGACGCGCGCGAATTGGGATTGGGGGTTCATTGCTCGCCTCCTTCTGGGAAGAAGACGGGGCCGAGGTAGCGAAGGCCGTAGATCGCGACGACTAGCTCTGAGCCCGGACCGAAAATCTCCAGAGCCTTCTGCTCGGCAATTTCCGCGCTATTGTAGCGCGTGGTGTTGAGCCATGGTTCGGGCCCGAGCGTTGCAATCGGATGCACGATCTGACGATCGCTCTCGTAGCTGTTCCGCCAATGCCCCTTCCGGATCGGCGTCGGCTTCTGCTCTTGCGCGACATCAACTGACGGCTTGCGGGTGATCGTTCCTGTCACAGCCCACCCCCCGCATTCACTCGGTAGCTGAGGGGCTGGGGTTCTGACGCACAGGTTTCGAGCACTCGCGAAACCGTCAGAGGAAACTGGGACTTGCGGATTGCCGCCGTTGGACTTCGGGGATAACCCGAATTGGGTAACCGGCGGGGATGGATGTGTGCGGTCATGAGCGTCCCCTCGCGACACGCCTAAGCGGCGGTCGCTTCCCGTTTCTTCAGATTGCGTTGAGCCGCTTGAGCGCTTTCGAGCGCGAGAACGAGCGAAGCGACGGATACCTGCCCTTCGGTCGCTTCGCTGATCTTTCGGAGGCTGCGGGTCGAGAAATCACCCTTGCCGCGAATAAGGCGGCTCATGTGCATCTCAGACAGCCCGGCGCGCTCGCAGAGCTTTTTCCGCGACATTTCCGGGTGCGCTTCGAAATATACGTCCAGCGGGTGTGTCATGCCCGCTAATCTAACACCCCGCGTTACGCCGTCAAGCCTGTTTCGTAACCGGCCATGATAGGGTCAACCCTAACTTCAGAGGTTATCGTGGGGGGCATGGCAAAGCGTGTGTTAGGCAAACATTTCATCAAACAGTGGCGTCTGCTTCGGGGCCTGTCCCTCGATAAGCTGGCGGCGCGCATGGAAGTCGAACCAGGCGGCGAACAGCTCCTGTCGGCCATGAGTCTGTCTCGGATTGAGCGCGGGATTCAGCCTTATTCCGAGGAGGTCCTGAACGCCTTGGGAGACGCGCTGGGGTGCGAGCCTTGGGAGTTGCTCTCGGTAAATCCCGTCATGAATGCGGAGGTGATCGACCTGCTCCGCTTCATTCACGAGCTGGACAAGCGCAAGGCAGACAAAGCGCTCACCATCTTGCGAGCGGCTCTCGCTTCATAACACCCCTTGTTGGATTAGTCGCCCACTGCTAGAAACGATTTCGGCCGGGTCTGTGGTGACAGATCCCCGGCCGATCTCGGATGGTTGCGACATCCGGTTAGGTGCGCCCAATACGGGCTGTATATGGCACCTGCCTGCATTTTGCAACACCCGGCGATACGATGTGTCACCCCCGGTTGCGGCTTCCCGTCTCAAAGCCGAAGCAAAATCGCTGGTTCAGGTGTGCCCATTCCTTCCAGCGGCCAACGAGTGGTTAGCCGGGCAATCCCCGGAACGGTACGAGAAGGCCTAACCTGTCAGCCGCCTGACCAGCGGACCCAGGCTTAGACCTGCAGGCGCCGAAAAATGCCTGCGGCGGGAGTGGCGGGGGACAACCGCCCGGCGGAAACGCCAAGGGAAACGAGTACCCGGCCGCGGTAGGCGGCCCTGCGTGGTCAGCAGCTTGAGGAGGCCCCGGCCCATACCTCAAGGCGGGAAAGGGCGACGCTTTGAAAGCACCGATTCCGCGAGGTTTTCTAACGGCCAGCGAAAAAAATAACGCCGGACGTTATTTTCCCTGTTGACTAATCTAACATCGGGTGTTACGTCATCCCCATCAGAGGCCAGCCCTCATGACGGAGAACGAGATGGCGAACCAGACAAAGCTAAGTGTGAAAGTCGCGAAGCTCGCCCAAGGCAGCCCGCCTATCAAAGAGGCGTTGACCGCATTCGAAGCTGCAATGAAGGCGGCCGCAGACGCGAAGGCGGCCCTCACCAGCGTGATCCGTGAAACGCCGGAGTGGCGAGTGCTTCAGGGAGCGGGAGACGAACCACGTGTTGTCGTCAGCAATTACGGCAACGTGGAGCTGGTGTCCCTTGTGCGTCACAGCTGGGAGCCGCGCCCTGAGACGCTGGCCCCTCAGACCCTCAACGCGCTGATCACCGGAAAACTGCTGAACGACGATGAGAAGCGCCAGCTGCTCGCCAACCAAGGCATTCGGCTGACGAAGCCTGCGCAGCCGGGTGAAGAGGGGGTCGAGAGCATGCTGCTGCACTTCTCCGACTTCAACGACGAAATCCCGTTCTAGCCGCGCCTAACCCCACAAACCCCCGGACACCCCGGGAGATGGAGAAGACGAATGGGAAGCGAGATCAACCTGACGGATGAAGAACGCGAGGCGATCAAATCGCTCTTGGGGTCTTCTGAAATCTGGCGCTCACTGTGCCGCAAAGGCTTGGCGACGTTCTGCCCGCCGAACTGGCTCGTCAGCTCCGCATACTTCCTGACGACCGCCGGTGAGGAGGTTCGCACGAAGTTGCTCGCCGCCCAACCCCTCACCCGCACAGAGCGCTTCACGAACCCGGAATATCTCGCGGGGTTCTGCGGATGACAACGGCGCTCGAATTTCTCCCGCAGCAGCAAGTCGGCCTTTGGACCGTGCTTGGCCGTGACGGATCAAACGAACGCGGAGACGCAATGTTCGTTTGCCGTTGCTCTTGCTCCGCGGAACGCCGGGTACTTGGGCGCACGTTGCGCAACGGCAAGTCGACCAGTTGCGGCTGTGTGCGCGCAACCCGAACCGGCGGGGAAAACCGGATCGATCTTCGGGGTCTGCGTGTAGGCGACATGATCGTCTTGCATTACGCGCGCCGTTCCGAGCGCGCGTCTACATCGGCCCAGTGCGCGTGGCTCTGCGAGTGCGCCCTGTGTGGCGCCAGACGCGAAATCAAGGGCGACACGCTTCGCGCCGGAAACGGCGGCACGTGCTTCGAATGCGCGGACATTTCGGAGCCGCATGGCATGCACGATACCCCGACATACAGGACGTGGTGCGCCATGAAAACCAGGTGCTCCAATCCAAACACGGAGTCATACGGCGACTACGGCGGGCGCGGCATTCAGGTTTGTGACCGCTGGCTGAAGTTTGAGAATTTCCTAGCCGATATGGGGCCTCGCCCCGATGGCCTCACCATCGATCGCATCGATAACAACGGCAACTATGAGCCGGGCAACTGCCGCTGGGCGACCCATAGCCAGCAGATGCTCAACCGGCGCCCCAGAGGCACCGGATCAAGAGCGCGTAAAGCTCGCGCGCTAGCAGCAGCCTGACCCATTCCAAGAAGGAGAAGAGAAGATGGCTGGAGAGAAGTTTACGGCTGGACCTTGGGAAATGATCGTCGGCACGGACGAGCACGGCGGCGAGTCAATCGTCGAGGTTCTCTCTCCGTATGAGCCGGACGGTCAGTTCCAAGTCGCATGCCTCAACGGCCCTTGGGACGGAGATGGCAATGCCTCCGAAGAGTGCCGAGCAAACGCCCGCCTCATAGCAGCGGCTCCTGCTCTCTACGAAGCGCTGAAGGAAGCGGAACAGCGTCTCAATCACGCGGCGTTTGTTGCTCGCAATCAGGAAGACGCTGACCTGTTTCAGGCAACTCGCGACAAAGCCCGCGCCGCCCTCTCACAAGCACAGAAGGAGTAGCGGGATGGACACTCAGTACGAAGGCATGACGCTGGAAACGCTGCGCACGATGAGCGCAAGGGCAGAGCCCGGCTTGTGGTGGGTCGATGATTTCATGGTCGAGGATGGCTACGGCAAGCACAAAGCTTACGCCCTCGCGAACCCAACGGGCAAGCACATCTGCGACACGATGAACGGCGACCTGCAAGTCATCGAACAGGATGACGGTCCGCGTTTTGACGGCGCCGGTTCCGACAACATGGAGTTCGCTGCGGCTTGCGTGAACTACGTCCGCTCGCTCCTCAAAGCTTCTGGAGAGTCGAAATGATCGCCCGCATCTTCACCCGCCCCACCTTCGACCTCACCGCCTCGCTTCGGCGCAATCAAGGCAACGATCCGTGCTGGTTCGCTCCCGTCGCTGAACAGGACGGCTTCAGCCTCTCTGCCTGGATTGATGCTGCGACCAAGCGGGGAGATGTGCGGCGCAGGTTTGCTCTGAAAGTGGTGGGAGGGAAGTGATGGCGAGACCTCAAGCGGCAAGGACGACCGACGAGCCCGGGTGTTCTTGGCCAGCTACGGCGAAGACGAGCGCCTGCGCGTCAAAGAAACGCCCGAGCAAATCCTCAAGCTGATCGAGGACGCATCATGACGCCGCAGACAATAGCCGCAGACCGCCTCTCAGACCAGTCATCAGCCTTTGCTGTAGCTCTCTGGGAAGCTCTTTCACACCTGCCTCTCATGAGCCGTCGCGAGACTTTCGAGAGCGCGGTTCAGCATATCGCTGGCGGCGTAGCTGGGCGCGAGGAAGCAAACCTCGTCCAAGCCTCTGCAATGCTCGCAGCGATCGACCAGTTCCCCAATCGCAAGCTGACGATCGAGAGCGAATCATCATACGCCTATGACGAGTATGTCCGCAATCTCCACGAAGAACAACTGAATTAATCGGAGGATCACTATGCGGAACTTGCGAGTGTTGAACAACTGCTGGGGGCTGCGTGATGGGAGCGTGGAGAAAGTTCAAACTTGGCGCAACCACGGTGACGCTTGGCAAAAGTAAGCCGGGGCCGATTTGGTCAACGAAAGTCGGATACGCGCGTATCGCGGGTGTTTATAGTGATGAAATGAGCGAAGCAAAGCACACCCCCGGACCTTGGCGCTGGGAAATCAATCTCAAAGCCCGTCGCATCCAACTTTGCGGCGGCGATCCGAAGTCCGGGTTCGGCGCATACGATCATACCGTCATGGACTTTGTACGCTGGGGAATGAACAGCGCGCAACCTCGCTTTCTTGATCCGGGAAGCTCGCTTTTGGTTGAGGCCAACCACTTCGCGGAAATGGTCAAGGGGCGCGAACACCACGCCAACTGGTTTCAAACGATCTCGCAAGCCAACGCCAACATGATTGCGGCGGCGCCAGACCTTTTCGACGCGCTTCACGCATTGCTCGCGGAAAAAATGAGCAAGCCACAAGACGCGCCGAATTACACGCCAGCCGAGCGAAAGGCGATCGATGCGCTTCTGAAGGCCGAAGGCTTGCCATCCGCTGACAGACCCATGGTGTCTCAATGACCCCCGACCAATCCGAACACCTCATCCAAGCCCTGCTGACGATCCTGCCAGGAATAGCCTTCCTAGCACTGGTGAAGGTCGGCATTGCGATTGTTCTACCGAAGGAGAGAAAAGAGTGACAGCCCTAGCGAAAACTGAAGCCGGTTCGGTTTCTCCAATCGTCTCCGAGAATGCCACTGTGATGGCAATCATCGAGCGCGCCGCGTTGAACCCTGACGTGGACGCCGCGAAGATGGATCAGCTCTTCGCCCTGCAGGAAAAAATTCTATCACGAAACGCCCGCACTGAATACTTCCGCGCGCTGGCGATGATGGCCGGCGCCATGCCCGCCATTGAGGAAAAGGGCACGGGCCACAACTCGACCAAGTACGCCAAGTGGGAACATATCCAGGCGAAGATAACGCCGGTTCTCGGGCAGTACGGCTTCGCCCTTTCTTTCCGCACGAAGGTCGAGGACAAGGCCATCCGCATCACGGCCATCCTTGCCCACCGCGAAGGCCACACGGAAGAGAACGAACTGCTCCTTCCCGCCGATAACAGCGGTTCCAAGAACGCGGTTCAGGCTGTGGGATCTTCGATCACATACGGCTTCCGCTACACCGCCTGCGCCCTGCTGAACATCCAGACGGGCGTCACGGACGATGACGGTCAAGCCGCTGGCGGTGACGCTGTGGATGACGATGACATCGCCGCTTTCATCGCTGAAGTCGACAAGCACAAGGCGTCACTGGCCCGGCTGGTCAAGGCTGTCGGCGGAGAGAACGTCCACGGGCTGTCAGCCAAGCAACTCAAGGAAGCGCGCGACAAGCTGCGTGCATGGGTTTCCGCGAAGGCCACAGCGGAGGCCAAGTCGTGATCGGCGGAAGTAGCCGCAACAAACCCACCCGAGAGGAGGCTCTACGCATATTTCGCGTGGACACAGAGGCTGGCCGCTTATTTTGGCGCGTCGCCCCGCGCACTCACCCACGTTTGGCGGGAAAGGAGGCGGGCACGCCGCGTCCTCACTCGCACAATAGAAAGACCTATTGGGTTGTGAAGATTGGCGGGCACCCGTTCAAACGAGCGCAGATCATTTACCTCGTGGCGAATGGCAAATGGCCGTCGCCATGCGTTGACCACATCAACGGCAATTCGCTTGACGATCGAGCCGTCAATCTGCGGTTGGCGACCAACCAGCAGAACGCATGGAACATCAAGTCGCGCGTCCGGAAGAGCGATTTACCAATGGGCGTGCGTCAAATCCCGTCCGGACGGTACGCGGCGCGCATCCGCTGCCGCCGCAAGCTCATTCACATCGGCGTCTTTGACAGCATTTCACAGGCTACGGCTGCTTACGAAGCAAAGCGGAGGGAATTGTATGGCGAGTTCGCATGACTTTATTGAGCAGGGAAGCCCTGCTTGGTTCGCCCAGCGTCTCGGCAAGGCTACGGCCTCCCGCATCGCTGACATCATCGCCAGGACGAAAAGCGGCTACAGCACGTCACGCGCCAACTACGCGGCCGAACTGGTCTGCGAACGCCTCACGGGCGCTGCTGCCGAGCGGTTCAAGAATGCTGCGATGGAATGGGGGACGGAGAAAGAACCCCAAGCCAAGGCGGCTTACGAGTTCATGCATGACGTGGACGTGGTCGCGGCTGAGTTCGTGCCGCATCCGACCATCGCCATGGCCGGCGCCAGCCCTGACGGGTACGTGGGCGACGTAGGACTAATAGAGGTGAAATGCCCGATCACCGCCACACACATCGAGACGCTGCTCAAGGGCCAGATCCCCGACAAGTACGAGGTCCAGATGCTCTGGCAGATGGCCTGCACTGGTCGGGCATGGTGCGACTACGTTTCTTTTGACCCCCGCCTCCCTCCGCACCTCCAGCTTTTCGTGAAACGGGTCCATCGCAATGGCCCCCGGATCGAAGAGCTGGAGGATGAGGTCCGCAGCTTCCTGCAGGAGGTGGACGACACAATCGCCAAGCTGTCGAAGCTGGAGAAGGCCGCGTGAGCCGCGCTGTCGTCATCCTCGGGCTTCAGAGCGAACGCAAGCGCGCTGCGGACTGGTGCATGACGGCGCCAGCCGGGACCTCTGTGGAGTTCAAGGAGAGCAAACGCTCGACTGATCAGAACTCCCGTATGTGGGCAATGCTAACGGAAGTCGCGAGGCAGGTTCCTTGGCATGGCGTCCGCCTGACAGCCGAGGATTACAAGCTCCTGTTTATGGACGCCTTGAACCAGGAGATGCGGCTCGTCCCAAATCTCAACAACAACGGGTTCACTAACTTGGGCCGCTCGTCTTCGAAGCTGACGAAGGCCGAATTTGGCGACCTCATGACTTTGATCGAGGAGTTTGGGGCGCGTCGCGGCGTCGTCTTCAATGAGCCGGTGCCAGCTCATGAAACGTAAGCGCAACTGCTCGATTTCGGGCTGTGGTCGGCCCCATACAAGCCGCGGGTTCTGCGGCTTGCACTACACCCGCTGGAAGAGCCACGGCGATCCACTTGCTGTTGTTCAAAGAAGGGCGCCGCACCTGTCGGGTCCGGCTGAACTGGAGCGCATCATTGCACTTCCGCCCACTGATGAGTGCATCAGCTGGCCGTATTCCCGGAACTCTGCCGGTTATGGCCGCGTGTGGCTGGATGGCAAACTGCACCAGACGCATCGCATCATGTGCGAGCGCGCTCATGGCCCCGCCCCTGATGGCTGTACGGATGTTGCCCATGGCTGCGCCAATCGCGCTTGCTGCAATCCGCGGCACCTCCGCTGGGCGACGCCGAAGGAAAACGCGGCTGATCGAATTAGGGATGACACCCATCTTCGTGGGCTTCGGCATCCTGGCGCAAAACTCTCCGACGAACAGGCCCGCTACATCATCGCCAATCCCGAAGCGCTATCGCAGAACGCCCTGGCGCGGCAGTTCGGTTGCAGTCAAACGCTAATCAGCTACCTTCAGCGCGGTCTGGTTCGGAAGTGGCTGAGGGAGCCCGTCGATGCCTGACACGCTCCCATTCGGCAAAGACCGCAAGCCCGACTACCCCGACACTGTAGAGCGCAAGCCGCTATCGAAGTTCGACTTCGCCACGTTGTTTTTGAAACAGGGCGGCAAATGTGCTAAGTGTGGAGCGGAACTGAAGCCGGGCAAGATCCGCGACGAGCATCTCCATGCGCTCCATCGCGGAGGAGATAACTCTCTCAGCAACCGCGCCTTGTGGTGCTTGCCCTGCACGAAGCCAAAGGATCGCGAGGACAAGGCGGCTATCGCCAAGTCGAAGCGCATCAGGGGCGAGACGTGCAACGGCCCCTCGCGTCCGATCCCCCAGCCCAAAGTCTCCCCCTTGTCCAAGCACTCCCCACACTACAGGCCCAGGTCTTGGGGGAAGAAGATCGAGAGGAAAGCATGAGCAAGAGCGACCTCATCGACGTTGCGGTTCAGCTTCACCACGAGACTGAGAAAGCGTGGCTTGTCTCAGATAGTGGCGACAAGGCGAAGGCTGTCTGGATTCCAAAGTCGCAAGCCGAAATTGAGCCGAAGGGCTCCACCCACATTCTCACGCTGCCGGAATGGCTAGCCACAGACAAGAGGCTGATATGAGCAAGACCGAGGTAGGAAAGCAGGGCTATCGATTGCTCTGGGGACACCATTCGCTTGAGAAGCGGGGATATCGCTGCTGGTGGTACCTGCGCGGCTTCAACTTCTTCCAGTTCTCCGGATACATTCTCAGCGGTTCGCTTGGTATCGGCTTTGACGCCGACGATGAAGACGGAACGGCGCACATCGGCGCAGGGCTGTTCAGCGTCTACATTTCTTCCAACTGCTGGCGGCGCAATTACCGCAAAGGCTCGCGTGAGCTGTCTCTGAGATTTCACGGGGGAAGCCTTTGGTGGAATCTTTGGACCGACAGGGACGGCTGGTCCAGCAAGACACCGAAGTGGCGCAATGGAAACTTCAACTTCGTGGACTTCGCGCTTGGCCGCTCGAAGTGCGACCACACACTGATCGAGGAACGCAACGTCCTCGTCCCGATGCCCGAGCGAGCATATCAGGCGACGGCGAAACTTGAAGCATGGGTCTGGAAACGCCCGCGCTGGTTCGCCAAACGCCTCAATCGCGTGACTATCGATATCCCGGGCGGGATTCCGAAGGCAGGCAAAGGCGAGAACTCCTGGGACTGCGGCGATGACGCCACGTTTGGCCTGACCACGGGTGAATGCAACTCCATCCCGGATGGCGTCGGCAAGCTCGTAACGATGATGCTCAAAGACCGCGTCAAGTACGGCGGCTGGAGCGACTGGGAATGGAAGCGGGAGGCTGCCGATGTCTGACAAACGCTATCGCGACTGCATGGCTGAGATTATCGGCGTGCTCAAGAAACACGACATGGCGGGCGCAATCACAGTCGTGGCGAAAGACCGCGCGCACTTCCGCTACCATTTTCCGACATGGTCGGTCGCTCAACTCCACGAGGCGACCGGTGGCGGTCTTGGCATTCGGTTGCAGTCGAAGGCTTCCGACTTTCCAAGCAAGGAAGCTCAGCGCGTGGCGAACGAACTGACAGCGCATATCGTCTACCAGATGCGCGACTGCGCAGCGAACACTATTGGTGTGTGCAGTGCGCTTGCCGAGAAGATGGATGCGGCGTGGGAAGTAGAGCACACGCCGAACGTGGACTTTGATCCGGAGCGTTCTCAATGAGCTGCGTCCATCAACTTACAGCCGATCAGTGGGACGCTATGATCGCCGCCATTGAGGATGGCAAGAAGCATCGCGCCGAGATGATGCCGACCGAGCAGGACGCGCTCGCGGTCATGATGAAAGCGTTCGAGAGGCTTCGCGAACTGGGCTGGCGTGATGCCATGTATGCGCCGCGCGATGGCCGGATGCTGGAGTTCATCGAAGCGGGTTCAACCGGCATTCACAAGGGTCACCGCGACGACAAGTTCACGTGGATACATGACGGCGGCGATCTCTGGCCATCTCACCCGATCCTGTTTCGCGAGACACAACCCAACTCCCCCTTCCATACGGAGAAGCCGTGAGCGGGAGGACTTCGACATACGCCGCTGAGTGTGCCTTGAAGCGGGCGGTTCGCGCCGCCGAAGCCAATGGCTATCGCGTTACCGGAACTGAAATCCAGTCGGATGGCACGGTCTGCGTGAACGTCGAGCAGATCGAGCCGACGCGCTACGTCTACTTCATCCAGGCCGAAAAGTCTTGGCATGTGAAGATCGGCATCAGCACGCACATCGGCCGGCGTCTGAATGCGCTTCAGACCGCAAACCCGGAGAAGCTGGATCTGATCGCCAAGTTTGTTGGGACCGCAGCGGATGAAGCCGCAATCCATCAAATCCTCGCTGAGTACCGCCTTAGCGGCGAGTGGTTTGCCTTCGGGCCTTGGTTGAAGACGATTCAGCGGGGCGTGGAAAGCGGCGCCAAGTGCAACACAGTCATTCAATGGCTGGGGCGTCTCAAGCAATGACCCCTCCGCTTCTCACCACACAGGAAGTTGCGGCCATCCTTCGCGTGAAGGATGCCAAGACTGTCCGTGCGCTGGTAAAAGCGGATAAACTCAAGCGCGTAATTGTCGGTGAACGAAGCGTTAGGTTCCGCGAGGAAGATGTTCAGGAATATCTCAGGGGGCTACCGTGTCACTCACCCGACGAGGCCGCATCTGGCACTACGAATTTGAAATCGCAGGCAAGCGTTATCGCGGGACCACGCGGCAAACGGAAAAGTCAAAAGCCCGCAAGGTCATGCAGCGCGAATGGGAGCGCGAACGTGATCGATCTACCTTGGGTGAAGGCGAAAGAACCGTCACTGTAATGGATGCTTCGATCGCATGGTACAAGGCGCGCGGACAGCATCTCCGCTCTGTCGCCACGTTGGACAAGCGGCTGGAAATACTGCGCCGCTGTCTCGACTTCACCCTGCCTGCCAATGCGATCGACACGCCCGATGTAGAGCGGGCCATGGCGAAGCGGCGCGGAGAAGTCACCCATAACGGGAGGTTCCCGACCGCATCGACGGCGAACCGCGACGTGATCGACACGCTGCGGCCGATCCTGAACTACGCCAGGAAGGTCATGAAGGTGCGAGGGATGCCGGAGATCGACTGGACAGCCCTGCGCCTGCCGGAGCCCAAAGCCCGCGTCAGGGAGTTCACCGTCTCGGAAATGGCCGCGATCAGGGCCGGGCTAGAGACGGTTCCCCATCATCTCGCCGTGTTCAATTTCATAGCCACGTTTGGCGTCCGGCTACGCGAGGCGTGGTTCCCGCTGGACTGCCTCGATGTGGAAGGGGGTCGGATCTTCCTGCGCAAGCGCAAGGGCGGGGACTGGCACACAATCCCGCTGGATGAGGCGTGGAAGCGCGATCTGGCTTCCCGGGCAGGAAGGGCCGCCAAAGCCCGCCTCCGCTACGTGTGGTTCTGGGAGGAGTCTGGAGGGGCTATCCACGAGCTGGCCCCGCGAAGCTTCCAGTCCTACATGAAAGCCCTGCTGGTAGACCTGAAGATCAGGGACGCCCGCCCTGCACACGACCTGCGCCACCATGCGGCAACGCAGTACGTCCGGCGCACAGGCTCACTGGCCGGCGCCAAGCGCCTCCTGGGCCACGAGAACATCGCCACGACTGCCCGTTACGCCCACGCCTCAGAGGAAGACATCCGCGAAGGACTGTTCGGAGTCAAAAATGATCGAAAAGACACTGCTGGCCCAGAAGCTGGAGACGTCAGAAGCAACGATCGAGATGCTGGTTAAGATGGACCTGCTGGTTGGCCCGCGAGACCACGTTACCCCGGAAAGTCTGGAACGTTTGGCCTTTGCGCTCTCCGAAGTCGCAATGCAGCATCGGGCGAACCACATGCCGACACCGAAGGTGAAGCTGGAGGGGTTTGTTTATTTCGCGTGGAGCGACACAGAGAAGCTGGTCAAGATCGGCTGGAGCGGCAACCCTGAGGTTCGCCTGCGCGATTTCAAGACAGCGACTGCTGGCAGCGTGCGCCTGGTTTACCAGACCAAAGCTCTGCGGGTTGATGAGCGGCGCATCCACGCTGCGCTGAAGCGCGACCGCACGTCCGGAGAGTGGTTTCGACCCAGCGACGCGCTCACGGCCATGATCCGTGCGCTTGAGGCAGGGTCGTCCATCAAGGACGCCTGTGAGGCGGCTGAGGAGGCTCGCCTGAGAGGTGAGATTTCTGCGATTGCGCGCGAAATCCCACACAAGTCAAAGTTTCAAGATGCTAAGACGTTGAAAGTATAGTCATGGCAGACAGTTACCTAAATCCAGTGCGTCTACCAATTCCGCCACACCCGCAGCCAGTAATCACGAGCGTTTCAGGCGTTCTGGACGAGCCGTCAACTGGCGTGAGAGGGAATGGACGGGGAACAGCGGGAGCGAGCGGGAAATCAGCCCCCACAAAATCCCCCACAAGACGTTCTGCGTCCGTGCCCCTGAGATCTTAGGAGGAGAGAGAATGGAATGGAGACCGATAGAGAGTGCGCCTAGGGATGGGACGTTGGTCAGGCTGCGCGCTCCGTGGGGTCATGACGGCAAGGAGTTTCAGGACTGGCCCGGAAGCTTTGCCGTTCATAGCGATGGCGACCCGCCTGAATGGAGAATGCACTCAAAAGACATCGGCTGGTGTCGCCAGCATCCGCCAACTCACTGGATGCCTCTTCCTCCCCCTCCCACCCCCTAACCCCAACCGGGCGGCCCTGTTCGGAGAGCCGCCCTTGAGATGGGAGATCAGCTGAGGTTGAACCGCTTCGCCATCTGCGGCCAGAAGAAGATGATCAGGCCGGTGAGGATGAGCCAGTTCTTGAGGCCCGAGAGGAACGGGATCGGCTCCCAGTTCGGAAGCAGGAGGGCGCAGGCGGCGAGGGATACCCAGCCTGTCCACAGCAGCGCGCGGAAGCGCCGCCACATGTTCTTAGCATCGATATTGGGGACTTCCACGGTAGCCATGGGCACGTTCTCCTTTGGGGTTAAGTCTTACAGCCGGATTCCCACTGGTTATTGTTCCCAGTGATGTAGTCGCGGACCCATTGCGGGGCGCTGTCGAATTGCTCGGGGGTGAAGGGCGCAGGGATTTGACCCTTGCACCATTCGATCTTCGCCTCAGCGACCGTCTCCACGAGGATAAACGACGCGTCCTTCGGCGATGGCTTTGTGGTCGTCTGGCAGCTCGCTGTAAGCGCTATAATGCTCGCCATGATCGCGAGCCTGCAAAGCAGCATCGGCATTCGTTCTTTCCTCTGTGATGACCTGGGATTTGCGCTCAAGCATCTTGGCGCGTTCACGGGCTTTCTCGACTTCGAACTGAGCCCGTGTGCGCTGCTTCACGCCGTTGTCACGCCACGCTAGATAAAGTCCAAGGGTGCAGATTGCTGCGATGACCAGCAGCGTGATCTGCGCCCACTTGTTCGCTTTGACGTATTCGAAAATCGGCCAGAGCCACATGGTTACACCAATGCCTGACAGGCGACACGTTCCGCGTGGTGGCGGCGCCAGTCGCCATAGCACTTGCGGACGTAGCCAACGGAGAACATGACGGCGACGCCGATCAGGGCGAGGAACGCCCCGCTAAAGATCGGATCTTTCTCGATGAAGGTGGCGACGGTCGCCGGCCCTGTCCCCATGAAGCCGTAACGGGCGAACCGCATCATGATCATGCCGCCGTTTTGTGCCAGACTTGCCTGCCAGCGCTCGGAATCCTCCATCGGCTTCAGGCCGAAGTTAGGGTCGATGCGATAAGGCGCGTCTGTGATCGGGACGCTGTAACGGCTGGGCGGCTTCTGGATCGTGGCGATCGGAGGCGTCGCCTTGGGGGTGATCTTCGGCAAGGTACTCGCGCCCGCTCCGGAGGGGCTAGGTGGGGGGGCAACAGACCCCGGAGCGGGACGCGATTCAGCAGCACTCGCTGAATTGGTTTTGGCAGGAGGAAGACCAGCCGTCGCGGGCTGGGTTGCGGGCGACGGCTGGCTCCCCGAGGTTACCGCTGCAGACGGAACCGCAGGCTGTGGAACGGGCTTTGCTGAGTCCTGCGTGGCCGCTTGTGCGGTTGGGGCGATTTCCGCTGGTTGGGGAGCGGGGGTAGGCTGAATTGCGCTGATGGACTCAATAGGCACGGGAAGTGGATAGGGACGGGCAAGCGGAAGAATGTCGCTCAGCTCGGTCTTGGTCCGGACCACGTCCTCCCAACGCTTGTCGTTCGGGTCCCAGATACGCTGGGAGACGATAGAAACGGTGTCCTTCCGGCAGGCCTGCCGCCAGTCGAGATTCAGGAACAGCATCCCTTCCGACAAATGCCGGCGCAGGACGCCAGGCATCGCCTTCTGGTAGTCCCGAGGCCGCAGGCCAAGGGCAATGCGAGCGGGCGGCTGATCTTCCGGTGGCGGGCCGGTAGCGGGGTCATGCGGAGGCGGTGGGTTCGGGTTGATCGCCCAGAACTCATCGCCCTCCCTGACCATCTCCCAGCCCTTGGGCGGGTTCGTGGCGGGACCTACCCAGCAGGCTTGGCCCTTGGCATTCGTCCCGATGATCGGATCGTAATACGCCTTCCCGATGTCCGACCTGTCCGGAACATCGTTGGTCGCCTTGCACCACATGCCGAAGGCCTCAGCGACGTGCTCAAGGTTCTCGCCATCATTGAACCGCTTGGCGACACTACTGGCGGCGAATGCGCTGGGGCCGATGTTGTACGCCATCAGGGCCATGGCGCCGCGCTGATTGACGGTCATCGGCCGCGTGATCGTGCTGTCCACCACATCCAGATATTTGCGGATGTGCCAGTTGGTCAGCTCGATCGCCTGCTCAGGCGTGCAGAACTCTCCGGCCCGATGGGCTTGCCATTCGGCCATTCGGTGCGCCGAGGCCAAGGGTCCAGCGCCCGCCGCTGCACTCATAGCTTTCGGTGGCCGGGACCCCGTCAGGCCCAACCTCGAACTCACTGAGAAGCTTGAGCGGATATTCGCCCAGCCCCTCTAAAATGTCAGGCATTGCCCGCACCCTCATAGCGCCAGTTGTCAGGACCGGTCACAATCTTGCGGCCATCCGCATCGACGCTGAACAGAAGCTCAACGCTCGCCTCTCCGGCAGGACCAGGCGCGACAGGGAAGTCAAAGGCCACGAGCTGATTGGCTTCGGATGCTGCGTCAGCGTCCCCTTCGAGAACGTGAACGGATACGCGCTCTTGTCCGTCGCTCTCGGTCGTCATGATGACCTTGATAGGCTCCTTGAGCGGATACTCTTCGCCTTTCAGCAAGACCTTGTGCATCACATCGCGGGATGTCTCGACGCCGAAGTCATGGTCCAGCCGCTTCACCAGTTTGGCGGGCTTGATCCGTTTTTCCAGCATCGCCGCGAATGTCGCAGCACCACGAGCGACAGCCTCATCCGGGTCCTGATCCGAACGCGGCTCCTTACCGAAGAAAGCGCCAACCGCCGTTCCGACGCATGGCATGTTGGTCATGCCGCCAACCAGAACCACTTGCGTCATGTTGCCTTTGGTGAGGCCGGATTTCTCCAGCACCTTTTCGCAGCAGGCAATAATGCGATCCAGGAAGGGCTTGGCCAGCTCTTCCAGCGTGGCGCGGGTCAGCGTAGCCTTGAGGGTCCGCGGCGGAAGCGTCTCGATCAACGGAATTTCGATCTTCACTTCCTCGAGCGTCGAAAGCGCGATCTTCGCCTCCTCGGCCGAACGGCGAAGACGCTGCATGGCGCCGCCGTCTATGCCAAGATCAACGCCGTACTGGTCGCGGTATTCCTGCTTCAGCCATTCAACAATAGCCTCGTCCACATCGATGCCGCCGACTGAATCGCCGTCCCACCATTTTGCATCGCACGCACCCTTCCCTGCGTGCAGGATGGCGACATCAAGAGTCCCTCCGCCCCAGTCCACGATGAAGTAGTGGCGGATCGGGCCGAGGTCGAAGCGGTAGGCAAAGCCCGCAGCTTCCGGCTCGGTGATGAGGTGAACGCTCTCGAGCCCTGCCATCGCCGCAGCTTCCCGCAGCACGGCCTTTTCTGGCGTCCCCCATTTGGCCGGGTGCGTCAGGACGGCTTTGTCCGGCCGCTTCTTCAGCCGGAACTCGGCGCAGTCCAGCATCTCGTCAATGACGCAATAGGCGATCTCTGCCGGGCTGTAGGCGCGGTCAGGTCCACGGAACCAGACCTTGCCATCCGGACCCTTCACGGTCTGGTGGCCGAAGTCCTCACCCGTCCAGTCCATGTTGAAGAACCGCTTGGCGTGGCTGAAAAGGAAGTCGAGATTGTCCTTCGACTCCGCAATCGCCCTGCGCCCGACAATGCGCTCATTGCTCGACGGCGGCAGATACACCACGGATGGCCCTGTCCTGCCCTTGTCGGGCCACGGGATCACCTGTGGACCGCTTCCCGAATCATAGGCCGCGCAGGTGTTGTTCGTGCCGTAGTCCAGACCCAGCATCGTCATCAGGCGACATCCTTGAGAGTGAGCACGCGGTCGGCGCGGTCGAGCCAGTCGCCAGCCGGGATTTTCTCATCCATTCCGCGCGTCTTTGTGGACAGCCCTGCCGCCAGACCCGCGTTCTGGGCGTCCTGTTGCTTCTTGGTCAGTGGCGGAGCATTAGCGGCGTTGCGGATGGCTTCCGTCTCAGCCCTGATGCGCGCTGCTTCAGCTTCGGCCTCTGCGATGGCCTTGGCGCGTTTCGCGTCTTCAACCAGTTCCTGAGCCTTCTTGACCACAGCATCATCGTCATCGACATCGGTGGTTCTGGCAGCCGCCGCAGCAGCACGAGCCAGGGCGGTGCGCTTTTCGATCTGCGCAATTTCCGCATCAAGTTCGGCCTCCTCTTCGGCTTCCGTAGCCTTCAGGCGACGAACAGCGGCCCGGAATTTCTTGCGGATGCTGAAATAGGCGCCGGGGCCAAATGCTGCGATGATCTCGATGAGGATGGCAAAGAACAGCATCCCGACATCGACAACATCGCGCTCATCCGCTCCCGTGCGACCGGAGAACCATGAGAACGCAGCCCATGTCGTTGCCTGACTGACAGCCACATCACTGGACTTCTGCGCCGCAGTCGTGACCGTCTGACCCTTGGTGGCGATGAGGTTCGTGATCTGCGTGTCGATAGCGGCGAGGCTTAGCCGCGCACTTTCGCGCTCCTTGGCTTGGTCGGCGCGGTAGGGATCGGCCTCTCCATCGTTCTTGTCGCTCTTGTCGTGAACGATGCCGTCGATCGAGCCTTGCAGGGTCGCGATGTTCTTGTCGCGATCGGCTCGGATGTCCGCCTGCTGCTGGCGGAGGGCTGCGATCTGAGCGTCAACGCTTGCCGTCGATGCACTCGCAACCGTGGTGATGGAAGAATCGACGCTTTCCTTGCGTTGATACCCGCCAACAAAGAACGAAACTGCTGAAATCATGCAGGCGATGACGCAGCCGGCGAAGATCGCGCGCCACATCCACCGGGCGCGCTGCTCGTCCTTCTGGCCCTTGAGAGATTCCAGCTTCACGCCGGCCGCAACGGCGATGGTGCGCAGGCCGAAACCGATCAGCAGGAATAGAGGAATGAGAAACCATTCCGGCGCCTTGGACCCGAAGAAGAATAGATCGAGGCCGTAGCAGACGAAAATGACGGCGAGGACCGCAATGCCCATGGCGCGATCGGCCACGGAAATGAAGGTTGCCGTGGACAGGTCATCGATGACGACAGAGATAGTCGCCAGCACCTCACGGCAGCGGGTGAACATGCCGCGCCAGAAGCCCTGATCCTCGCGACTGGCCTTGTAGCCAAACTTTGCCGCCCGGATTTGCGCCTTGGCTTCGAGCTTCGCCTTCTGGCGCTCGGCCTTGCGGGCGACTTTCGCAGCATAGGCGGCCGCCTTGTTAGCGGGCTTCTGCGCCTTGGCTTCGAGCTTCGCCTGCCGCTTTGCAGCCTTCGCGGCGAGTTTGTCCGCCAGCGCCGCCGCTTTCTCAGCGGGATCGCGTTGCTTCATGAATGGAATTGCCATTACCCAGCCCCGTGCGAGAGATATTGGAAGACGGCGGCGATGATGCCGATAATGCCCACCCCGCCGCCGATGTAGCCGTTGCGATCCGCGCGCCGGAGCCGCCTGTCGATGTCAGCCTCACGCGCCTGGATCAGCGCCGCCGCCTTGCTCTCCTGCTGTTCGCGGATCGCCATGGCTTCAGTGACCGCCCGCGCAGCAAGATTGCCGAGACCTTCCTTGATGCGGTCGATCGCCTTCTCCAGCGAGGTATCGACCTTCTCGGCCGCCTGATCGAACTTCTCTTCCATGTGGTCCAGCTTGCCGCTGAACTCCTTCCGGAAGCCGCCGAACTCGGACATCAATTCCCGGTGGGTGACGCGATCATTCACCTTCTCCGTCAGCGTACCGACCTGCTCGTTCAGTCGGGATAGCTGTCTAGCCAGCTCCGTCTGTCCCTGCTGAAGCATTGGAATATTCCCAGCCCCATCCATTTCAGCTCCTGTCGCCCAGCTCAGCGAGTTCGTTGTATTTGGCGAGCAGGCGTGTACGCTCGCGGTCCTCGTCCTCGGTGATTGTGCCGGCGAGCAGGAGGTTGGTCAGTTCGTTGACACGCGCGCGGAAGGTTTCGGTCAGGCGCGAGATGCGATCCCCGATCGACTCTCCGTCCCGCTCCTCGGCGGCAAGCCATGCCGGAACGCCCAGCCAGTCGGTTTCTGAGCGAGGTCCCACCTCCCCGTAATCCGACAGCTTCGTCTCAGCCGGATTGGGCGGGAGCTGGGTTGCGGCGAGCTTTTCCTTCAGCTCCTCGTTCTCCGCTCTCAGGCGTTCGTTCTCTTCCCTTTCAAGGACAAGGGCTTCTGAGACGGGGTCGGATTCGTCGGGGTGAGGGAGGGGCTTGGTCTTTACCCGCTTTGGCGATGCATCCGGATCGGGATCAAGCTCAAGCGTGCAGCCTTCGCCGGGATCATACTTCGCATGACCGCACCATTCGATACGGTTCACGACTTCGCCGTCCTTGAGGACGCGATAGCGGGGCATGATGATTTTTCCTGTGTGGTTAGTTCAGCGCGATCGACCACGCCACGAGGCGGGTTGGAACCTTGTGTGTTCCTCCGGCAATCCAGCCGGGACAGTCGGTGTTGAGAAAGCTAAGCGAGCCGGCAAAACCAGTATCAGTCGGAACGCCCGTGAAATCCTTGAGACACTTGCCAGCCCCATTCGGAACCGGCGTCTCGGCAGCAACGGACCATGTCATCCCGTGATCGGTCGACTTGAACGCAACAGCCTTGTCAGAATATCCGGTCAGGAAATACAGCGCATTGCCACGCATTCCGAAGGCGCCGCCAAAAGCAGCCCGCGGCTTTTCAGATCCCGCCGAGAACTCGGTCAGCGCGTTCGGCATTCCTGAGTTGCGATAGCCAAGGGTGCAAACAGCGAAGCCAATGAAGCAGTCACCAGATGTCTCCGGATGGCGGAACCATGTGAAATGATGCGCGCCGTTGGGCTCGGTGAAGAGCGATGTCAGTTGAGTGTTTGCGTCGAGCTGATCCGGCGCAATGTTGAAGGCGGGGCCGAGTTCATCCGCTCTGACTTCTTGTCCGGGTGACGCCAGGAATGGCGCAGCGCCGGTATTACTCCAGTTCATGCCATCAGTTGAGCGGAGATAGTGCATACTCCGATAGCTGGTGACAGGCTGGCGCAGGTCCACCACGGTCCAGCCAAGATCAAGGCTCCCATCCGACGCAAGCTTGAGCGCGGGATATTCGATGTGAAATGGCGCGACATAATCCGCGATATCCTGCTGATTCAGAAGCTGGCCCTGCTCGCTGATCTTCAGAAGTTCAAACCCTGTCCCGATGAACCAGAAGACCTGCCGCGTCTCATCATAAAGACAGGAGAATTTCGCGCTCCCGCCCTGATCGCTATCGAAGATGAACTCCTGCGGCGAAGCGGTAGGCGATGACCAGCGGAGGACATGCACCTTGTTCGCGATGTGATCGCCCCATGAGGCAAAGAGCGTTCCAGCCTGAGAGGCGGCAAGACAGAGGGGATTGCCGGTAATCGTCCTGCGATCAATCTCCTGCAACGCTCCGGCATTGTCCCAAACGATGCGCTGCTCAACCTGACTATAGTCGGCATTGGATGTGTATTCGTAGGTGTAGAACATGCCGCGTGAGTTTCGTGCGGTATGCGGCGCATTAGGCGTGAACAACGCAAAGGCTGTTTCTGATGTAGCCAACTCCCTGAACGAGAACTCAATATCAGCAACAGGCGGCGGAGGCGCTGGAGGAGGTGAGACGGGAGGAGACGACGCCCCCCCACCACCACATCCGGCAACTGCCAAAGCCAAAAGAAGCGAAGCGCCCAACCGCATGGATCAATAATACAGCCGAAGCACGATATATCCAGCCCCGCCTGCCCCACCCGCGGCTGCTGCATCACCCCCGGTAACACCTCCGCCTCCACCCCCACCATTGGCGCCGGCAACGCCAGCAGCAGCGGTTCCAGTCGTTGTCGCTCTACCTCGACCGCCGCCTTGACCGCCGCCTGCACCAGACGCCGCCCAGGCGCCCGAAACAGACAGGCCATTCTGCCCAGCGGCGCCTGTGAGGTTTGAATCTCCGCCTGAACCCACACCACCATCACCACCTGCGCAGGCGCCGACACCTGTGTTGCCAACACCGCCTGCACCGCCCGTAGCGCTTGCGTGAGAGCCAAACGATGTCGTCCCGCCCGTTCCTCCGGTCCCACCTGTATCCGCTCCAGCGGTTCCGCCAGCGCCGATCGTGACGGTCTCAGTCGTGCCCAAAGACGCGGCAAGGATGATCTTGGACGAACGCCCACCCTCTGCGCCACCCGCGCCAGCGACAAATACATTGTTATCTGCCGCACCGCCGCCTCCGCCCCCGCCGCCCTTGAGTTCCACGATCTCAACTGCGACCAGCCCCGGATAGTCGGCCTTGGTCCATGTGGTCGAGGACGTGTAGACAACCCGCGTCGGAGATTCGAGCACGCCTGAAAGCATCAGGTTGCGGCGATGACCATTGACGGAGAGGTTCGAATAATCCGCAGTCGTGCTGCTGCTGATTTGCCCGCCGTCTGCAAGAACAGCTTCGCAGCTTGCAGTTGCCCTGAACCCATAAGTCCCGGCGCCATGCGAGTTGATACCGGAGAACGTGACCCTGCGAACGCTATTTGATGCGCCCCCATCGCAGAAGATGTTAGGCCCGGCATTCCCTTCGCACGTCACCCCGACCACGTTGATATCGGTGCAGGAATCCGCCGTATCGCCATAGACCTCGATGCCCGCAGCGGCTCCGTCAATGGCCTGCCAGTTTGCGCCCTGGATGTCATGGCTGTTGTGAATGAAGATCTGCGCGAACGCGCCAACGCCGTCGCTGGCAAGAATGTTCGTCAGGGTGAGGTTGTCGCAGCTCTCGACCTGGATCGGGATACCGCCGCCCTTCATCGAGATATCGGAGACGATGAACTCGCGGCCTCGCTTGGCGTTTGCTGCCTGGAGAAGAAGTCCAGCAGCAGTGGTCGAAGCCGTCTCGCCGGTCACGCCCGTTATCACAGCGGATTCGAAGTCTTCCGCAATTGAGACCCCGTGTTCGCCATAGCCCTGCACCGTCACGCCGACGACAACAAGTCTCCGCGGTGAAGTCGTGCCGCCCGGGTTGATATTGAGGCCATAGTCCCCGTAGACGGCATCTGAAGCATCGCGGCAGTCTAGCTTCACGCCATCGATCGTCACATCCTGGCAGTTCTCGAATACGTAGAGCTGGCGGTTTCTTGCACCCCTGACGCGGACATTCTCGATTGTCGCCCGCTTGCAGTTCTTGATCATGATGCCAACGTAGAATTTTCCTTCCACCTCGACATTTCGGATCGTGACGTCATCGACACCGTCAGCAACAATGCCAGCATTGAACTGACTTACGCTCGGGCTGCCGGAGAAAGTCGTCTCGACGCGGAAGCTCTCCAGCGTGACATTGTCGGCGCTTGCTCCTGTCACCCAGACGACAGGCTGCAGCCTATCGGCCGAAGCCCGCAGGATTGTTCCCGGCCCTGCTCCGAAGAGGTAAACGCCAGAGCTGATAAGGACGGACTCGTCAGCTGCAAACGTCCAGGTTCCTGGATTAGCGAAGATCGGAAAGGCAAGCCCGGATGCCGCCGTGACCGCCGTATTGAGCGTTGGCCCTGTCGCTCCGAACCAACCCGCAACAAAGCAGTCGTTGTCAATCGTCCGTCGAAACTGGAAGCTCTCGGTGTCGTGCGTGAGGATTGTCCCGCCGTTTGCCGGAAGCGCCGTTCCCGCAACGCAACGGAATGTCCCCGCCCCACCATCGTCAGCCGTGACGCGGCCAGGAACCTGATAGAGCGCGCCCGCTACCAGCGCATCAGCCGGAAGCGCTGTCAGCTCGGCGTAGTTTGCGGCAAAGCGAACGCCGTTGAGATCATCGAGAACCGAGGAGGGGGCAAAGCCAAGCAGCGACAGCCAGTCTTCATGGACCGGCGTTCCGTCGCCAAAGTCTGCCGACTCCGCATGAATGATTTCGCCGTCCGTGTTGCGCGCCAGCAGCTTTGTCTCGCTCGCTGGCTTGATGGGAAGGCGATAGACTGTCTCGCCATGCGCAAACTTTACCGCGCGATCGACGTCTCGTTGAAGCTCCTGGATCTGACGCTGGGTCTTGTCGAAACCGGCCTGGTGCGAGTCATATGGAAAGCGGTCATTGTTCGTGTATTCCACCGTCTGCGTCTTGGGCGTAACCGCTTCGATGATGACTTTCTCACCCGTCGCAGGAGCGGTAACGAAGGTGACGTTGCCGCCTGACGTTCCAACGCCGCTGACGGAATAGTCCGTGGTGAGCGTCTGGACTTCATCCTCGCCGTCCTCGTCGCGAAGAATGACGCGCAATTCCGTGTTTGCGCTGACCAGAAAGTCATACGCGAACGCGGTTGTGACGCCGTTTCCGTTATATGGACCACTCAGGCGATCGTTCACATCGACGGTCATAGGCTCTCGTTCCTCGCAGTCACGCGGGGTTGAAGTCGGTTCAGGTTTTGGTCAGGTCAGTTCTTGGGTGGCGGGCCGAAGAAGATCACACCGGGGTTTGTCGTCTCGCCATTCCACAACGCCATCGCGCCGCGAACGGTCGCATCCAGTTGGGACGCGGGATAATGGAAAACCATCCCCGCTGCCTTGTTTGCCGGACGCCAGAAGCTTTCATCGAAGTCGAGTTCCGCCGCAGCCTTGGCCGCATTGGTTCCTTCAGCGAAGATGCCGAGACCGGCCGGTCCACGATAGCCGTAAGCGTCGTCTCCACGCGCTGCCCCGGCAATCTGCGAGAAGCCGACGAAGGGCGACATCAGGAAGGCGGCCTGCTCCCGGCCATACTTCTCCCACAGATCATCATCGTCATCCCCGCCGCCGCCCTTGGTGAAGGCGTCCAGCGCCATCTTGCCCGCAACAGGAATTGCCAGCATCAGGATCATGTCCAGCGACAGGGCCGCGATCTGGGGAACAGAGCGGGCATTCCTCACGCGCTGGGTCGCGAGATTGTACGTAGTCACCATATAGCTCATGAAATTGGTCAGGAGGCGCAGGGCTGCTGCGTAGTTGGTTCCAGCTCCCGTCTGAATGGCTGCGGTCTGGTGAACCTCGCCGCCGCCTTGCGCGTCAATAACTGCCTGATCCGCTTGTGCGATTGCCTCGGCTTCATCCAGCCCAGCGGCCTTGGCCTTGTACCAGGCCCCGTACCAGGTCGGCATGTCGACAGAATAGAACTGCACGTTACTCATCAGCGAGAACATGGAATCGATCAGCCAGCGCGGCGTGACGCCATCCTTCTTCATCGAGGAGCGCAAAGCCGATAGTTCCGGGCTATTGGCTCGCCTGCGGTTCCGCATATACGCAGAGCGCTGCATGATCCAGTTGGCCGATGACTGGATGGTCGCCGCATCCTTGCCCATGCGGGCATAGCCCTTGGCGATCCAGTAGCCGCCGACCCGAACGATGGAGTTCGTTACGCCCAGCGGCTGAAGCAGCGCCGTGGAAACCTTCCAACCCAGCCCGACAACGGTTGCCCCGTTGCGAAGATGGGCCAGCCATCCGCTTGCGCCCTGAAGCCCGAACTTGGACGTCACCAGCGTCTGGACGATGGTGTTGTAGATTTCCCGGCCATGGCGCTCAACAATGGCGCGTTCCACCTCGGGATGCTTCACCAGCCTACCAGCATCGAACAGCGCTTCTTCTGTAGCAATCGACGTGGCGACCTGATCGAGATGGCGGGTCAGGACATCAAACACGGACAGCTTGAGCGGGAGCGTAACCTTGCCCTCGACGCGCTTCTTGGAAAATCCTGGCGCTGAGCGAACCCCGATCCGACCCGACATCTGCTTGGCGTCGGCTTCTAGTCTGCGCTGGCCGGACTTCGATGAAAGCTCCGGGTCGAACGCAATCGGGTAATAGCCGCCCTTGTAGATGCCGAACCTCGTTGCGATCGGAAGCGGCTGGACCTTGTCCATCGGAGCGCCGTGAATGGCCTCATGCACACGGTTCGCTTCGGGGAACCAGGTGTCGAGATAATCCCACGTCGCCTGCAGAAAGTCCCAGTCGCGCTTGTCCAGCGTATCAAGGACTTCCTGAATGCCTGCCTCACTCCAGCCGGTCGAATCCATGAGTCGCTGGCGGTTCTTCTCGTTCCCCCAGTTGAGCGCGACAGCCAGCCTGCCCTGTTTGGTGAGGCTTACCCCGAGCGAAGCAAAGTGCTGGCGGTCCTTGTAGAAGCGAGCGCGCTCTTCCTTGGAATAGGCTGAGAACAGGTTATCCAGTTCCGAGCCCATCTGCTTGCGCAGGTCCGACAAATGCGCATAGGCGGAGTTCAGAGGCTTGATGATATAGGACCAGAACTTGCCGCCGTCCTTGCCGCCTGCGAACTGGTGGGCCAGTGATTGCAGCTGCCGGTGCATGGCGAAGTATTTGAGAACGCCGCGCTTGACCTTCGCCCCGGGGCTGTCCGTCTCGATCGGCTCAGGCGGCTTGGCGTTCGGCTGGTTGGTCTCGATCTCCGCCGCAATATCTTCAGCGGCCAGTGTCAGCCTGCGGCGTTCACCTTCTTTCAGCAGCCGGTCTTTCAGGGTCGCCAGCTTCCAGATGAGATCCGCCTCATCCTTCACGCCAAGCAATTCCTCGACGGTGATGGACTTGTAGTTCTTGGCCTCGACGCCTTCTGACAGGTTCGCCAGCGTCCTTGAGCGTTCCAGCGCTTCAGCCGCGGCAACCTGCTGTTCGGCCGCCGACTTGGTCGTGTCCTGATAAGCGGCGTAAGGATCGATCGACGCCATCTGCGCTGCGATCCATGCGCCCCTTGCCTGCCGTTTGTTCTCGGCCTTCCTGCTCTCGTTGCGCAGCTGGTAATCGTCCAGAAGACCATTCATCTGCTCGGCGTATTCCGGGCCTGCTGCGAACAGGCGCGCCTGCCTGGGCTTGGTTCCGTAGGCGATCAGATGCTTGCGGGCCTTTTCGATATCCTCGGCCAGCTTGCGGCCTTCACGGAACATGTGGAAGTTCAGCAACTGGTATTTCTTGTACCGCGCCGCGTCGTCAAACTTGCCTTTCTGTGCGGCTTCCAGCGCTTTCTTGCCCCAGCGCTGTTCGAGGATCAGCCACTGATTGTAGTTCAGGACTTCGCGGACCTGCTTGGAGCGAAGATTCTCGATGGCCTGTTGCTTGGCAAGGTTCGCTGCGATCTGCTGACCTCCTGCTCTGGCAAGCGCTTCAAGCTCGATCTCGATCTGGCGGGAAGCGATCTCGTTGCGGGCGTAGACCTGCGCCTCCTGCATCATCGTGCCGTCTTTGAAGATATCGCCGTGGCGCTCGACCATGCGCTGGCGTGTCATTTCACGGATCAGCTGGTCGCGCTTCGGGCCTTCCTTCAGGCCATCCAGCAGCGCCTTGCCGTCTGTCATTCCGAAGAACGGCGCGGCCTCATCCGGGCCAATGGCGTTCTCGTTCGTGCTGGTGAGGACAAGCTCAAGTTGCGCCTTGAGGGCTGCATCGTCCTTTTCGCTGATATCGATGCCGTTCTGGTCGAACCAGTCCGCCCATTGTTCAGCGGCTTTGATCTGCTGAACCGTGGGAATGTCATCACGGGCGTAGAGCTGGGCTTGTCCATCGAAGTCGCTGCGAAGCGCATCCAGGAACTCGGCTGGGCCGGGCGGGTTCTGCCCGTTGAAATAGCCAGCTTCATAAGCCGCCATCGCAGCCTGTTCGATGGTATAGCTGCGGACCTTCTTGGCGTCCTCGGTGTCGGAGATCAGGCCGGGAGCGGCTTTCTTCTCCCCGATGATCTTCATGATCTCGCCGCCATCGTCACGGATACCGCGATAGGCGATCTTGTCGTTGCCTGATCCGATGATGCGGGATGTGGACAGGAACTTCCACAGGCTCTTCGGCTTCTTCTGTTTCAGCGTCTTGCGCACATCATGCGCAACCTGAAGGAACTGATCCGCATCGGTAGCCTGCGCGCTGTAGGCCGCAACCTGCGGCGGCAAGTCCTTCAGCGCCTGTTCGCCGTACTGGTCTTTGACGGCTTGGAGGTTGAGCCGCATGGGGGGAAGGTTTGGGGGCGGCGATGTGCGGCCCTTGGTGTCTCCGGATTGGAAAAGAGCACTAGACACGCCACGAATAGCGCGTGCTCGGTCAGCAGCATTGTCTCTCGCATAAAAGCGGATTTGCAGTCCCGCCTTGCGCAAGATTTCCAGCGCACGCTCAGACGTCCCGCGCGGAACAATCGCCGCGGTGAACTCACTCAGGTCAACCGCACGCCGCGCTTTGGCTTCGAAGTATTCGGTGGGCAGATCAGTCAGAAGATTAATGAACTCGCGGATGCGCGCCTGCGGCTCGGGATCGCCCTTGAAGTCGAATGCCTCGCGGATGCCCTTCGGCCCCTCCATCAGCGCCTTCGACATATCGTCCATTTGCATGAACTGGTTGCCGCCGCCGAAACGATAATAAGGCCTCAGGTATTCCAGAATTTCCATGAGGGCGTTCTGCCCCTCATCCTTCGCCGCCTTCATCTCCTCTTCGGAAACCAGTTGGTCCTTGCGGGCGCGAATTGCAGATAGGGATTTCAGTTCATTGGCATACTTGGCTCGCACGGAGCCCGCGCCGTAATGCCAATTCTCGCCACCCTGAAGCTCCTGCGTCATCTCGCGCAGGATTGTTTCCATGGTATAGTCGCCATAACGGCGATTGCCCGCATTCGTGAAGCCTTTGAATAGCGACTTGCCGGTGATGATGCGCGCCGCCAGCGCTTCAACATATTCTTCGAATGCCGCCTCCGTCTTCTTGTCCCGCAGCTTTTTCGACAACATCGAGCCGAGTTCGATCGTGTCGATTTCGCGCGCTGCCGCTTTCCGATACGCCTTCGCGTCGAGGATGAAGCGGTGAAGATAGTTCGGGTGAACGATGGTTTTCCCCTCGTCCGTCTCCGTGAAGAAACGCTCGTGGAGGTCATCCGCCAATTCCGCATCGTTAGCGCGGGTCGCTTCGACAACATGAGTGTAGTGATCCGCAGCAAGTTCACGCACGCGCGGATCATCCCGGACGTCCCACATCTCCTTCGCGATCACGTCAAGCGCGGCCGCTTCCTTCGTGGCGATATCGGCTTGCGGGATTTCCTTGCGAGGTAGGCGCTTCGGCAATTCGCCGCGCGACGCGAAGAATGCGGCCTTGACCATCTCATTGCGGATCAATGAGGAGGGGCCGTCCTTGTGCAGCGCATCCAGGTCGATGTCATGAAGGTCGCCCAAGCCCGTGGTCGCCTCACGCAGTTCTTTGACCAGCACCGATGCGGCCTTGTCGTCGATGTCGTACAGTGGGCGCGGATGGCGCGGCGAATAGATGTCCGCGTCGAACGTGCGGACCTTGGACGTGGACAGGAAGCTCGGATCAGCAACTAACGAGATGCCCCCGAAGTTGCTCAGAACTCCCTTGTCGGTATCGACGACTGCTAGAGATGGCGCGGCCAGCCCGCCAATTTCCTCGGCATGGAACAGGTTCTGCTCGGTCAGGTTGTGCATGACGACCAACGAGCGAGATGGCTGGGCGGATTGCGCAAGGCTTCCAGCACCACCATCAACATGCTTGATGAACGAATGCGGGAAACCGCCCGGCATCTGGGTATAGCCGTAGCGCCGGAACACATCGGGCAGGAATTCGTTGAAGACGTTCTCGATATAGACCGCGTCGAGGCCGTTATCCCGCGCTTCCTGCTCAAGACGGGCGACTAGTTCGCGGAAGTCTCCGGGCTTCTCATTCGGCGCCCTGCCAATTTCAAAGCTGGCGTTTTCAGAGTCCGTGCGCTGGATGCTTGCCAGATCGAGTGTCGTGACAAGCTCGCCCCTCTCGTCCACGCGGCGACCCTTGCGGAGATAGACCTCGTACTTGTCGACAAGGAACCTGACTTCTCCAACCTGCCCTGATACTTCCAGTTCGATTGCATCCGCAAGCGTCTCGTCCTGAAGTTGATCCAGCATGACGCCCTTGGTCGGCGGCTTCACATTTGGATCAAACCGGACGAAGTCTTCTTTCAGGCTCAGCCGCTTCGCCGCGATATGCTCCAGCACCGCTGCTTTGAGTTCTGCGCCCTTCAGCTTCGTGTCGCCAAACATGGCGTCAAGGCCAAGGTATTCGATCTCGGTACGCCTCGGCGCAATGCCGTCCCTGCCCTTCGCCAGCGCGTTGCGAGCGGCCTGCCAGCCCATGTTCCAGATGTTGTCAGGAACGCGCTGGGCGGCTTCCTGCGCCGCGCTATAGAAGCCCATGGCGTCGAGCTGACGGGGCGGACCCGCAGTCTGCGCTAATGCGTCCGCCCCCCGACGAGATCCCACAGGACCTTCATTTCGTCGTCCGGCAGGTCCCCGAACGGCATCGGCGGTCGCAAGGACGCGGGAGTAGTATTCGTCCTGGTCGGCTTGGACGTCTGCGACTTCAACCCCTTCTGGGAGCCTTTGCGCGGGGTTTTCATCGATCATCTCTCCCGTGCGGCTGATGTTGGCATTGGGATGGACAAGCGCCATCTCGCCATTTTTCAGCGGCTTGTAGGCATATCCCAGTCCACGCCCAGCTTCGCGCTGGAGAACAGCTTCATACACCAACGCCAGTTTATCGGTATTCGGCTGGAATATGTAGGCTGAGCGTCCGGTTTCAACCATGTCACGCTCAACCAGCGCCAATATCTGACGCATGAGCGAGAAAACATCTTCCGCCTTAAGGTCATGCGCCGGCTCAAACGTGTCTCGCTCTTTCAACGCCTCGGTTGAATGCCAGTCCCACACAAGCTCGAATGACCCACGGGAAGGGTCCTGAAGAACGCTGACAAGAACGGCGTCATCAATGGGGTTGCCGTCTCTGTCCGTGCTGATGAAGCGGAAGCCGAAGCGCCGTTCTCCGTCAACGCCAGAGCCAATCGGCTCAGAGACGACATTCTCACTATTGGCCCATGCAAGACGGGCCTCCCGGGTGGAGAGATCTGCACCCCTTGTCTGCGCAAGCGAGGCAACCGCATCCTCATCCTCGACAAAGTTGGTCCAGGTCGTTCCGAGTTCCTTGTCCTCGGACGGAACCCTTTGCATGTCCCTAGCGTCGAAGACGTTGATGTGGCCCGACCACGGGTCACGAACTCCAACATAACCCTCGGCTTTGAGCCTTGCGAACAATGCCTGCGCCTGCGGGGTGTCTTCCCGCTTCTGGTAGTTCTCGATCCCCTGCGCGGTTGTCTCGTCCAGATCGAACAGCTTGCCCTTGATGCGGTAGGCATCGACCTTGCCGCTCTCACCGCCCCACTCCGCGCCGATCTCGGGATCCTCAGCCGAGTAAAGACCTGAGCCAAGTCGGCCCGTCTCCATCTCGCCAATCTCGTCTTCCGCGCTGCCGCGATAGACCAGCAGCCCTTCTGTTCCGGTTTGAGCGAGGCTCGTGACCTTGCGGTCCTGAAACGGCGAGGCTTCCTGCGTGTCAGACTGCGTGCCAGTCGTATCGTACCAGGCCATCGGCCCGGCTTCGTTCATGGCCTCAATGGTGGGCCAGCGGCGCGGGTTGTAGACGCCATGCTCCAGCTTCAGGTCGCCCAGCCCGAATGCCTGCCGGGCCAGATCGTGATGGAAACCAAAGTCTCCCGTATCGCCCGGGAAGGCGATGACGCGACCCGATGTCGTCTTGAACAGGAGGATGACCGGGATGATCCCGTTATCCACCATGCGGGCGTGCAGGGCCTTGAGGCTTTCATCTGTGGCGTTCGCTTCGAAGAAGCCCAGCTCCGGCGCCTGTGCGAGCGCGCCCATGACCTGCGCTTCAGTGAATGCCGCCTCAATGTGCGCTTCCCGCGTATCCCTCCAGCCCTTGCCTGAGAGCCATGAATAGGCGCGTTGCTCCGGACGCTCATCGACTTCGGACTGCACTTCGCGGCGGACCTGACGCTCCTCGTCGCGCCACCATGCCTTCTGGTTGCGCTCGTAATCGTCCATCAGGCGGGCCATGAGTTCGGCTTCCGCCTGCTCCCGCGCCTTGGCGTAGCGTTCCGTCATGCGCTCGGTGAACTTGGCCTTGCGCTCATCGCTCCAGTTCTCGCCCGTCTTGGCGATGATGGCTTCGGCCATCGTCTTGCCGTCCTGAGCCATGCCTGTGGTCACGGCCTTGATGGCGTCCTCGCTGGCCAGCATCCGGTCGAACACCTGCCGGATTTCGTCATTCAGCCGGACGCGGCTGCCGATCTGCGACAGGCTGCGATAGATGCGGGTGAGCCATGCCTTGAAGGTGGCGAACACGCTGCGAAGCGCTGAGGTCGGAGCTTTGCCATCTCGCAGGTAGGCCTCGAACGTCTCGGCAAAGGCTTCCTGGATATCCCTGCCCTCGTCCGTGAACTTGCCGTTCTCGTCGAACATCGCCGTCCAGTTCGGGGACTTGCCCTGCCATTCGAGGATAGCGGCGATCTGCTCCATGACGAACGGATGCGGGTTTTCCGTCTGCGACATGCGCCAGAGGGTATCAAGATACCAGTGCGAGGCCTCGTGGGAGAGCGTCGAGAGGTTCGAGCTTTCGAACAGGCGGATGATGGAGCGGTCTTCGCGGGGAGAGAAAGTGCCGCGCTTTTCCTGCGCCAGAGCATCCTGCTCCCGCATCTCCTTCTTGAGCTTGGAGACCATCGCCTTGGTCGAGTTGTATTGCTCGTCCGTCCGGCCTAGCCGATCATGGATCTGCTTGGCGTTGAGACCCTGACGCATGAGCCGGCGGACATCGTCCCGGATGCTGTCGCCGCGACCGCGCTTGGCAGGTCCGACATCAAAGCCCTTGGCTCTGGCCTTCGTCAGGATAGCGCCGACATTGACCGCGCTGGGAAGCATGTCTGGCTGCATCCCGCCAACGCGGTTGCGAAGCTCGGAAATGTCTGGATCGTCAGCGATTTCCTTGTTGGATCGCCCTTCCAGCGCCGCAGCCTTCCAGACCGCGAATTCGTATTCAGTTAACGCCTCGGATGCGCGGTTAACAATCTCGTCGCTGACCTCGATCGGAGCCCTGTCGCCGCCCTGCGGCAAGGCTGTCTCATCGACCGGCTCGCCCTTGATAGCAGCAACAACATCAAAGCCCTGCTCCTTCCACAGCGCCTCGGGGTCCTGTCCGGTGCGCTCGGCAAGCGTCGTTACCATTTCACCAATGATTGCGGCCTGCGTGTTGGCAGCTTCAGTGTTGAATATCTTGAGCCCTGCGACCTGCTCGCGGATCGTTTCCCGGACGCGATCGGCGCTGTCGGCAAAGGACTGTTCCTTGGTCCCGGCCTCGGCTCTGGCCTTCTGCTCCTCCTCATAGACCGCCTTCATGGCCTCGCGTTCCTTGGCCGTGAAGTCATCAGCCCGGAGGCGCATGTTCGGGGCGAAGGCGCTGTGGATCGTCTCGCCGGAAACCCCGATCTCTTTCTTGGCTTCCTTTAGCGCAGCAGCATAGTTCCCTGCCGGGATCACCACATCTTCCCCGGCATCAAGCGCTGTGACGATATCGTTGGGGTCGATGCGGAAGGCCTGCGCAAGCTGCTCGTTGGTGACGCCTGCGGATTGGGCGAGTTCGGTGAACGCTTCGGGCGCGACCCGGACATTCTCCAGCGGGCCGTCCTTGGTCGCTGCAGCAACGGCTTCCCGGTACTTATCTGGCAGGCGCGTGAGGAGTTTCGAGTCCTTGGCGCCGTCGCGCATGGCCTCGAAGGTCTTCGAAAGCTGTTCGGCCCGCTTCTGCTGGGCCTGCTCGTTGAGCATGACGCCAGATTGCTGGACGCCAGCCGCCAGCGTGGTCTGCATCCCCGTCATCAGTGTGGAAGCAATGAGCGTTTCCATCGCCGCATTAGGACGCTCAGCCAGAAACTCGGCCACTGTCTTGTCAGGGTGCAGTTCCAGCCAGGTCGAAGCGTCCTGCAGGAAAGTGGCGGCCTGCTCGCCAATTCCCTCTGAAAGCGCGTTGTGGAAGAAGATTTTCCCGAGCGGGGCGTCCTTCGCCAGATCCCCGATCAGGAATTTGAGCGGGATCATCTCCGTGACGGTCTCAACCGTGCCCTGCTCTAGGGCATAGCGCATCCGATCCCAGAACGGCTTGCCCGCATCCTCGGCCTCGCCATAGGATTGGCCTGACGTGCCCACGCCCATGGCGGCGGCGCCGGTAAACCCGCTCCTGGTGAGCAGCGAAACCCCCAGCGCCTCGATGCTCGCCGGAGCCGACTGAAACGCTCCATAGATGCCGCGTTCGAGCGTGGTGTCGCCCCTCGGCATGTTGGCCAGCGCCTTCAGGGCGGCCATCTGGCGCTGTTTACGGGCCTCTTTCTCGCCCTCGTCCAGCAGGTTCTTGACGCCCGGCAACCACTCGAACATGCGGGCAATGCCGATGCCCTGTTCTGCGGCGCCGAAGAATTGCTGCTGGCCGCCCTCTACCGCGCCGGTTCTCAGCGCGCCACCGATCTCTTCCAGCGTCAGCGAGCCGGGGTCGAATGCGCTCTGCGCCTGCTCCCACCAGCCAAGGTTCTGCACATCGTCATGCGCGACTTCCAGGTTCTCCCGCGCGCTGTCCAGCCATGTCCGGAACTTCGGCGCCGTAGTGGTCAGCGCATCGATGTCCTTGGCGGTCTTGGAATACTCGTAGGATTTCCGGTTCTGCTCGACCTGCGAGCGATCGACACCGGCTTCCTTCGCCAGTTCGATCGCCTTGGCCGCATCATCCGGTGAGCCCGGCTGCTGCATAAGGGACGAGCGAACCCCTGCCTTGGCCCGGTCCTCGCGGACCTTTTTCAGCTCGATGATATCGGCTTCAGAGAGCGGGCCATCATCCTGCGGGCCGCCTGTTCCGAGAGCATTGTAGGTCGCCGGGATCGGATCGCCCTTGATATCCGCCTGCGTCAGAAGGGGAGACTGGCCAAGGCTGGTATAATCCCGCGCCGGATCGCTTTCCGGGGGAACAAAAGTCGGCGCTGCGGTTGAGGGCTGCTCCTGGTCCGGCGTGTCATAGCCGCGCCTCTGCATCCAGTCCGGGCGGGTAAGCTTGTTGAACGGCAGGGGCTCGTCCGGACCCAGCTTCGCCATCGGTGTGTTCTGAAGGTCGCGGAACTTCCTGTCCGATTCCTCGCGATAGCGCTTCGCCTCGTCCTCTGCGAAGGTCTCGCCTACGATTTTCCGGACGCCTTCGGGAATGGTGAAGGTCATTGCAGCGCCGCCTGCGCCTGCTCGTAAGCAGCGCGCACTTCCGCCATGCTGGGTGTCCGTCCGGTCTTCTTGCGAAGCGCTTCGAACACATCGGCATAGAGCGCCTTGTCCGTCATGTCGGAGTTCTGGACATCGTAGGCATAGGTCTCCCACTGGACAATCGGCAGGTTCTCGCCCGCCTTCATCCGGCCCATGGCGAATGCCGCAGCCCTGCGCACATCATCAGGCGTAAGCTTTGCCCCGCCCGTTTGCGGCGCCATCTCGGTAGCGGCCTGACGCAGGTATCCAGCCAGCTCGATCGATTCCTTGGTCTTGTCCTTGGCCTGCGAACCGACCTTCCAGTTCGCTGGCGCAATGCGCTTGGCCTCGTCGATAAGCATCGCCTCGATCCGGTCGACTTCGTTGTTGGATTTGCCCGTCTCGCGCATCTCAAGGCGCTTGCGATCAATCTCGCGCTGATCGTCCGGGGTCAGGTGCTTGTAGAGTTCGAACAGCTTCGGATCCCACTGGGTTTCCGGATCAAGCATGAACTGCGCAGGCGTCATGGTTGAGGAGGACTGGAGCGCATAGACGGCCTGGTTGCTCCAGGTCTTCCACTCTTCCTTCTGCGCATCGGTCAACTTGGACGCAGCCGCAGCCTCGGCCTTGCGCCTGTCATCTTCCGCGCGCTTGGCGCGATAGAGCGTGTCCCTGGTCTTCGGGTCCAGATCGCCCCGCGCAATGGCGTCATCGATCGATTTATAACCATGCTTGCCCTGCATGATTTCGACCTGAAAGTTGGCGTCGTTGACCCGCCAGATGTCGTTCTGCTCTTTCTCCTGCCGGTATTTCTCGCGCTCGATATCGTTCTTGGCGTCCTCGATGACGGCCTCGAACGCCTTGCGCTGCACCGGATCAAGCTGGCCGGCAGCATCCGTGATCAGCTTCTGCGCTTCATCGAACCGGCCCTGCTTGGCCAGGCCCCGAACAGCGCCCTGCATGACTGACTGAACACCAGCCGTTTCAGCCTTGGACAGGGTTTCCTGATCGAGCAGGCCTGAATAGTAAGGCAGGCTCTTCCTGAAACCTTCGAGTTCACTCTGGGCGAGATCGGGATCACCTTCCAGCTTGGCCGAGATCGCGGATACAGCCTTGTTGATCGACTGGACCGCGTATTCCTTCTCCTGCCCCTTCTGCCAGACAACGGACTGACGGGTCGATGAAATCTCGTCGGACGTGAAGATGTCGTCCCACATCTGCTTGGCGCGGGTCGAGTTCTGCACCCGGCTCGGCAACGCCTTCCAGATTTCATCCTTCAGCGGCTTGCGCGCCGCTTCCAGGTCCTTGACGTAGTTAGACCCTGCGACCCGATCCTTCTGCAGATCGATCGCCATCTGCGTCCCGCGCTTCTCCAGCTCAAGACGTGCTTCATTGATGGCGGCCGATTCCAGCGCAACGGTCTGCTCCTCAACGCGCCGCATGGCCTCGCTGGTAGCGGTCTTGGCAAGATCGCGTACCCCGCCTGCAACCTCAGCCAGCGGGCTGGATTGCGGCTTCGCGATCGGCGCGGTGGGAACCGCCGTCGAACTGTTGTATCTGTCGACCATTATCTGCCCAGAGAATCCCAGGATTTGGCCGCGCCCAGCACATCGCTGACGCCTCGGAAGATGCCCGCAGTCTGCGCCGCGACACCCGCAGAGCGCGCAAACGATGCCTGTTGGTTCAGCGCCTTTTTGCGGGACTGCCCGCCATAAAGCTCGGTCAGGGCGTCCAGTTCGATTTCGGCTGCATCAGCCTTGCCAACTTCAAGGGCCGAGCCCGAACCAGCTTCAACACCGGAATTGGCGTACTGAACACGCTGCTCGGCAAGCAGCTTCTGCCCCTGCATCCTGATACGACGTGCACGTTCAGCGGACGCCATGAGTTCGGCGCGGCCCTGTTCGTCATCCGCTCTGGCCTGCGCGCTTGCTAGCTTGCGCTGTCCGACACCCTCAGCAATGCTGGCGCCGGCGCTGAAGACAGAGCCGACAATTGCAGCTGTCGCAAAACCGCCAGTGGGATCGCACATTACGCCGCCTTGTATTTCGGAAAGGTGGCAAGGATCGTCATCGGGCCTGCGGTATCCTGGATGATGGTGTAGACGCCGGAATCGTCATGCCGAGATCCGACCGTGACTTCCTTGTCGCCATCCCAGAGCGGCGGGCTGTCATCCATCGGATCGCCCGGCGCCCGGAACAGCAATGGGTCCATCTGCGCGTGCAGAACACCAGCTTGGCCCCCGAGCGTTTCGAAGAACCGGATCACCACGCTTTGAACGATCTGCCGCTCTGTCACCAGTTTCGATGTCGGCAACGAGATCAGGGTCGGGTTGGTCTGGATGCCGATCGTTACTTCTGCGGCTGCGGTATCAAGCGTGAATGCCCCGCTTGTCAGGGTCACATCCCCGACATCGACGCCATCCGCCCAGACGCGATAATCGCCATCCGGCAGATGCGTGGCGCCACTGAAACTCGTCGTTGCAGAACCTGAATAGCTGAGGGAGCAATCGAGGAAGTTGAACCCGCTCTTATCCGTCTCATCGGCCGGCGTCACCCGCGGCGTCATTCGTTCATGATAGTAATAGGTGTCTTCGCCAAAAACCCGCTGGACAACCGCCCACAGCTCTTCCTGATCACTACCCGCAGTCGGGATGACACAGATCGAAACCACGGCCCCATTCGACATCGGATGCCGCGCCCATGCCCAGACATCCTCGGTCTTGTCGTAGGTGCAGGACACCAGCAGGCCATCCGTCCGCACGGCCCAGAGGCATTTCCATGGGCTGGACTGCCACGCGATCTGCTTGATGCCGATGAACGGCGTGGTCAGCGCCGTCGCATCGATAACCGTTCCGTCCGGAAGCGTGATCTCCCCGGTCGGATCGTCCTCGCCATCGCCCGGTTCGGCAGGGGGGATTTCAACCTGGTCGGGGATATCGATGCAGACCCAGCCGCCGCCCCCACCTTCCGACCCCACATAGGGATCTTCCGGCATAAAGCCGCCGCCAAGCCAGTAGCAATATTGCGCCATCAGCCACCCGGTTTCAGGATATGGCCGGACAGCTTCGAGATGTCCCGCGCCGCGTCTTCATCAGCATCGAGCTGGAAGCCGAGTTCCTGCACCCGCTTGCCGGACTGATCCACGAAGAGCACCGCACGATCGACATTGACCGGCTGCACGCCATTTGACCCCTGCGTTGTCACCGCCTTGGCGACGACATCGTCCGGCTTGATCGGTCCGCCATTCGTGCCGGTGAAGGCATAAACCCGCTTCGATGTGAAGGCGTAGAGCGCTCGCCCCTCGGCCAGAGCCCGGATCGGGTTGGCGGTCTTGGCCGAGATGGTGAATGTCACCGCATCATCAGCATTGGCGCCCGGCGTGAAATCGCTGAAATCGCCCGTGACCGACCCGTAGACCGTCTGATCCTTCGCCAGCCACAGCCTCTGCTGAAACAGCGCCACAGCAGAGGGCCAGCCGCGATAATCCGAGAATGCGCCTTCACGCCAATTCGTCACAGCGCTGGTCGATGGCAGGCGGGACAGGACCGTCACGTTGACGTGGGTCGAATCCGTGTAGGCCGTGACCCGGCAAATCCCATAGCCGGAGTGCAGGTAATTCCACTCGCAGGCTGCTGATGTGGGCGACCCATCAAATCGTTTGCCGGTTGTGTGAACCGGTGCAACCGCTCCGGATGTCCCCGCGTCAGTGCAGATGTAGACGTTCAATCCATACCGGACGACATCGTTGAGGCTATAGGCCTTGGCAGGCTCCCACATGCCATAGCCGTTGGTGTTGTCCTCCTCGATGCGGAAGAGGGTTCCGACCATGTCCGCATCGAAATAGGCGGAAGACGCCGTAAGCGTGGTTGATCCGGTCACGGCGCCCGGCGTCATCGTGATCGCCGTTGCGTTCGGATCAAGGAATGGGCCGGTATCGCTCGCCCAGTCGGCCATGGTCCAGCTTGTATGGGCCGATCGCGTCAGGGTCTGGGGCTGATAATCGCCATGCACCAGCCACATCACGTCCTTGCTCTGCGCATACTGGATGCGATCCAGGTCAGCCTGTGCAAAGGGCGTTGTAATCTCGTAAGGCGTGCCGGAATTGGCGAGCTGTCCGCCCAGCATGAAGAAGCGGGCGTAAAGATCGCCCATCTCGATCACATAGGCCTGCACATCGTTGAAGATGAAATCGATGATGCGGGGCGGCTTGGTGTGATCCTTGACCTCGGCAATGTAGCCAAAGCCAGGCCTGCGCTCGAGCCCGCCATAATCGCGCGGGATGAAGTTGATGATATAACCCGCACCCGAGGCATACTTCGCAAGGTCGAGGCGGCCCTGAAGCTCCGGAGAAATCTCCCCGGCATTGAATGCCAGCTGCGGGATCTTCTGCGGGCTAGTCACGGATGCTCACAATCCGGCTGTCCGGCGTCGGCTTGCGGGATCCCTCCCGTCCATCCGCACCCTGCGCTTCCAGAATTGCGCGGTTGTAGATGTTCCAGCACTTGGTCTCGATGGTCTGGTTCTTTGCCAGCGGCGGACAGACCGCAGCTCCGAGACGCGCCACGAACGCGCCGCGGAACAAGGGTGAAGCCCGCGAGATGTCGCGCAGCAGGTAGGTATAGGCGCCATAGAGCGGCGCATCGAGATCAATCGCGATCGCCTTTGCCCCGCTTGGCGTGTCCTCGATCTGCCATTGCTGGCCTTCCTCCAGCCCGTCGATCTCCTGCATGTTCACGTAGTCGGAGGGAACCTGATAGTAATAGTCGAAGCCCCAGAGCGGGGTTTCCTCCAGCGCCGGGAGCGAGAACCGTTTCCGGGCGCAGTTCCACGGCGCGGCCTGCAGCGTCTCGTCCCAGCATTGCCAGAACGCACGGCGCACGGCCTTGCCGGTGGATGTCGTGTCCGACTCCACGTCGAGCATGGCGTAGTTCTGCTCGATCAGGTCCAGCGCCAGGTTGGCGAGGTCCGTGACCGTTGCCGGAGCCTGCATCACCATGGATCAGACCTTGGTGACGGCTCGCAGGACGTAGGCGATGAAATCGTTCGCCGCCTTGATCAGTTCCGACTGTGTCGCGCCATCATCATAGGCGATTTCGACAGTGCCCGCGGTTGGCGTTCCTGCATCGGCAACAGTGACCGAGACGGGGTCAGAGCCCAGTCCGGTCGGGCCGGTGCCGGGTTTGGTCGTGATGGTGACAGTGGTTCCGGTTGCCATTCATGGCCTCCAAAAAGATGCGGCGGGCCAGCCGGAGCCAGCCCGCCAGTTTGCGGCTCTCTGGGGGAGAGAGATCAGCCCGGGGCGACGATCTTGACGCGCCAGGACATCGTTCCGGTCGCCGTGGTGGCGGACTGGAAGTGGATCGCCATGTTGTACCATTCCGCCGCAGCAGCACGGGAAGCAGCCCCCGCATCCTGCCAGACGTACTGGCCGCATTTCGCGATGTCGCGCGCCTCGTAGCCGAGTTCGGTGAACGCTGCGCCGGCCGCGATATCAACCGCGTCCGCATAGCAGTTTTCATCGACATCGGTGACGCCGGTGACGACCGTGCCGGAGCCCGTGGTGACATCGTCGGCAACGAGACCAATGTTGATGTCAGTGGCGCCGGTCAGGGCGTCGTTGGCGAGCATGATGCTCTCCACACACCAGTCGCGATGAACGCGGGCGATCAGCAGGTAATCGCCATCGGTGTTGCCCGCGACTTTCTCGTAGGTGCCGCAGATCGTATACGTGACCCCCTTGTAGAGGATCGCGTCGCGCGCCGGCGTGCCGTTGCGCAGTGCAGCCAGAGCCGCACTTTGGGAAGACGTAGCCATGTGTGCTTGCTCCTCGGGTTACGATTCAGTGCAGAGGATGTCGCCGACCTTCTTCTCATCGAGGCGGGTGCCAGCGAGAGAAAGCGCGGAATACACCATGTAGGTCATGCCGCGGTACGACTTGTCCTCGTAGATGTCGGTCATCAGGTTGGCCCAGTCGCCCAGGAAGACGCCGGATGGAACCCAGAACGGGCAGCGGCGATCGGACGATGAAGTCCAGGTCAGCCGGCGCGACGACAGGATGATGATCTTGAACCCGACATATTCCTCGATCTGGCCTTGAACGAGGGGCTTGTTCGAGTTGTAGTCGGACGAGATCACCTTCAGGTCGTTCATCAGCGAACGCCACTGCTTCTCCGTCATGGCGACGTAGGGCGTTTCCTCGTCAAGGTCGTTCTCGTATTTCATGAGAAGTTCCTTGGCGTTGATCAGCTTCGCCGCCGTCATGTTCACGGAGCCGGAGGCCACGCGCATGTTGGTGGAGTCGAACGTGGCGGCCGAACCCGTGCCGTTCTTGCCGGTGGAAGCCGAGCCGAACATCGCAGAGAGAGCGATATAGTCCTTGTAGCGGTTGATCGCCGCCACGGAGGACTTCACGAACGTGCCGTTCAGCTGGATTCCGTTGCGGATGCGATCGAGCGTGTCTTCCGGATAGGGACCGCAGTCATAGTCACGGGGCGCCAGCCAGCGGCCATTGACCCCGAGTTCCTGCGGCGTGCGCTTTTCGAGACGAACAGTGCGCTCGTTCACGGTCGCTTCGCCAACCGTCATTTCAGGGCGGAAGCCCTCGCCGGAGGCAGATTCAACCCGGATCACTCCGGGCATCGCGATCTTCGGCATTTTCTGCTGGAGGGTCAGGCGGATGTTGTCCGCGTACTCATATTTCCAGCTGGTTTCAATTTCAGCGGCCATGTGGCCTCATTCCTTCATGCTGCAAAAGCACCGCTGGCCCGGGTCGATGGGCGACCGAGCAGCGCGCTATTGTCGATTTCTCCTTCTTCGTCCTGATCGCTGGCTTCCCCGGTCTCAGCCGGAACCTCACTTGCCTTTGCGGGGGGCCGACCCCGCCGCCCTTTCGCGGCTGTCACCGGAACCTCCGCAGGTGCGCTTGGCGCAGCTGGCGGGGCTTCCCCGGAAAATCCTTCGAGGATGTACTTCTCGATCTTGTGTGCGAACTTGATGCGGGCCTCGATGCTCTCGATGCCGCCCAGCATCTGCGTCAGCCTCATCGCTTCGATACGGGCCTGATGCTCATCCTTCATGGCTTAGAACCCACCCTGCGCTGCGATCTGGGAATAGAGGCCGGAGCGCTTCTTCATCTCCTCCGGCGTTAGCGTCTCGCCTTTGCCGATGCGCTCATTCAACCGGTTGAGTTCGGCCTTCAGCGCTTCCTTGCCCACCAGCACCGAGGATTCGCCGTCGACCGTTGCGCCTTCACGGGCCAGCTTGCCGAACTTAAGCAGGGCCTTCATGACGATCGGACCGCCGAGTAGGCCCTTCTCCAGCCCGTCGATCTCTTCCTTGCTGAGACCGACAAACTTCGCGCCACGCTTGGCCAGTTCGACATTGGTGTCCTTGTCGGCGCCCCATTCCTTCAGGAGGCCTTGCAACGCCGTGGCCTCAGCCGCCGAGTGTTTCTGCATCTCGGTGAACTGGCCGATCTGCGACTGCGTGTAGACGTCGACCAGCGCCTTGAGCTGGGCCGGATGAATGCGCGCCTTGGCGGCTGCCTCCTTGACCTGACCCTCGAAATTCTCGTCCCACGTCATGCCGTCGGGCAATTGAGGCCGGGCGATATCGTAGGCCTTGGCTTCCTTGGGAACGCCGAGCTTGTCCCAGCCTTCCCATTGCGTGATGTCATCTTTCTCACCGGGCAGCATGACGCGATTGGCGCCGACGTGCTTTTCCAGTTCCCGCGTGCTTTTCAGTGCGGAAAGCGGGTCCTTCCAGTTCTTCTTCTCGACCCACTGCTTCAGGGCCTTTTCGTCGTCATTGGTCTCGGGCAGATCGCCATACCAGGGCTTTTCATTGAGCAGGGCCGCAGCGGAGGCGGCATCCGCCCCTGTCGCTGCGCCTGCGTCTACATTTCCACCCGCGCCGGGTTGCTCGCCATCAGCGGCCATCGTCTTCATCCTCTGTTCTTGGGATCATCTGCGAGACTTCTTCCGTGGTCAGGGACAGGACCGTCCGCACCCACTGGAACATCTCGCGTCGGCCCTCCATGCGTTGCAGCATGTCCGGCCCCTCACTCACGGGCGTCGGTCGAAAGACACCCGCGTAAACTTCCATGTCCTTCAGCACCCGGGATCGCTCCGGGAATGCCTGGTGGTATTCGGCCACGACCTTGGGAGCGTCCGCCCCATAGGTCACGACAAGCTGCTGGGCAGCGATTTCACTAGGCCGCATTCGCAGCGCCCGGCAGACCCATGAGGCGTGGGTCCATGGCGGTCTTCATGGCCTCGGCCCCATCCCTTGCAGCACGGGCGACACCAGGAGCCGCTTCCGCCATGGCCTGCGCCTGCGCCTGCTGATCTCGTGCATCCCTGATCTGCTGGGCTGCATCCCGGCTGTTGAGGATGCCACGGGCCCCGAAGCCGTCAGCAATGATCTCTGCGGTCTTGTCGACATCGATGCGGTCCATGATGTCCGGCCGCGTCTGGGCCAGGTTCATGAGCGACATCAGCACCCTGTTGGCGCTTTCCGCCTCGCCCTGACGCTGAAGCCTTGCCAGCGGAGAGACGTAACGGACCTGCAAACCGCCCGGATATTGCTCCAGCGCCTCGGGCATTTCAGGCAACTGACCCGCACGATCCAGCATTCCGACCCGGCGCATCACGACAGGCGACAGGAACTCGGTTTCGATCCGGCCCAGATAGGGGCCGAGCAGCCTTTGCCGTTCATCGTCACGGCCCAGGAACTCGGTCGCCGTCATGTCTCGGGAGCCGACAATCTGCATCAGGCCGAAGTAAAAGGCGTCCTTCACCGCATTGGCGATGCGCTCTTCCATCTCGATCGCGATGCCAGCGTTCTTGCCCTCCATCATGGGCTGGACAAGCTGCTTACCATCCGCGCTGATGGCGCCGTAGACGATCTCTCCGGGATAGGGAGCAATGCCCCCGCCGACATCGTTTTCCTTGTGGGCGAGGATCGTGGGCCTTGCGGCGCGATCCATCATGTTGAGGTTGGACCTGCGCGCAACGTTCAGCGACTTGATGTCTGCCAGCGCCGTATGACCACAACCGGTTCCATAACGCTCACCCGCCGCCACATCCCAGCGCGGCGTCATGTACGGAAATTCGAAATACCCGTTTTCCTTGAGGAGATGCTTGCCGTCTTCGAGGCAGTAGCATTCCTTCCAGCGCTTACCGTAGTTCTCGCCGGGCTTTGAATCCGGATAGACGGCGTGGATCACCCAGTATTTGGTTCCGGGCGACTTGTCGGCCTCGGTCAGGATCTTCGCCGGTACGTTCCAGCGGTCTTCCGGAGGCGTCAGATCGTTGGCTTTGCCTGCAATCGCCCGGGCCGTCAGTTCATAGCGGCGGAACAGGGTGTCAACGATGTCGCCCTCATCGGTATCGATCCAGCACTCATGCAGGGCGCGGGCGCGATCAAGGAACCGCTGCTTCGGAAACTGCTCGGCGCTGTAAAGAACTCCGGTTCCAAATGCCCCGAGATCGCCCCAGACGCTGGTGACCTGATTGTAGAATGCCGAAACACCGGCTCCGAATGAGCGCCAGGTCCGCTTGTTGACGATGTCGAGGTATTCCTTGACCGGGCCAAACTCGTTGAGGTCGTCATCGACATGCTGAAGCTCGAACCACATCGAGCCGGGAGGCGTGACAGCTGAATAAAGCCCGCCCTTGAAGTTCTCCAGCGCCATAATGGGCGAGGAATCGAAGATGCCGGTATGTTTGCGCTGGCCTTCTGTCTGCTGGCTCGAGAAGCCCTTGCCGATAGGACGCAGCAGCCGAGCGATGTCCGACCAGGTCTGTTCATAGTTGGACCGCAGGATCTTGAGACTATCCAGCCGGTCGCAGATTGCCTTGCCATCCATGCGTCAGCTGGTCCCGCCAAGGAGGGAGTTCACGCTGATCGAGGGCTGGGACATGTCGCCAAGGCGCGAGCCAGTCTTGAACAGGTTGCCATAGCCTGCCCGCTTCCTGCGCATCCCGGCCTCAGCCTGCTGCGCGCTCGATGTGTCGATGATCGAGGGTGGCGGGCTCGCTGCCTGCACCTGCGACTTCTGCGACTTTCCGAAGATGCACATCGGGTATCCAGACGTATTGAATGAAGGTCTCGTCATTCCGGCCCCAGTGAGGGACGCGGCACTCTTCCGTTGCGCCCAGCCATTTGAGCCAGCGCCGTGAATCGTCGTGATGTTCCCAGGTCCGCGCCTCGACCCTGCGCATTCCAAGCTCAACCAGCTTGGGCAGGACCCAGCGCCTGACGTGGCGGGAATACTGGCTGGCGATCTCGCGCCATCTGTCTGTTGCGAGCAGGCCCGCACTGCCGGCCGTGGGCGTGTATCTGATGACGCCGAGGAACGAGACCGGTTCGTTATCGATCGATGCGATCTGCCCGATCAAGCCGCACACTCGCCATGAGGTCAGCAGGCGATTGGCGATCTCGTCCGGGTCGAAGTTTTCTTCCGTGGCTTCCAGTTCCAGCCTGTCGCGTTCACGAAGGTTGCGGCAGATGTGCTGGAGGGAGGCGAGGTCAGGAGGCGAAAGCCTCATATCGTGTCCAGAACGCTTTGCGGCGGCTTGGGCGGTGGGGTCGCCCTACGATGCCGGCCCAGATGCGCAGGCAGGTTTCGCTCGGCCTCCAGATCGTCGAATGGCTTCACGAACGCCATGACAACAGCGTCACCCTTGTCGGGGCTGCGCCCGAGGCGGTCTCGGATCGCTTCCTTGTCTTCAATCTTGATCCCGCGTGGCGTCAGCGCCCATGTCGGCGCGCAGAGGTCGGCAACCATCTCCTCGTCAGGCGGCAGGGCGATCTTACGCTCGCTTGCCGGATCGAGAAGCAGCCGAAGCTCCCAATAGCCCTGAGCCCGGAGGTTGTAGTATTTCAGCCCGTTCTTGCTTGCCTTCGTCGCCGCACCAGCCGGGATGAACTTCCAGACGTTGGCGCTGTTTTCCTTCAGATGGTCATGGGCTGACTGGCCATAGCCGCCGCCCATGTCGATGTTGATTGAAGCGTTGTGCCTGACATGCGTCGTGATGAAAGCTGCTGCCGTTGGTCCATCAGGCGTCTGCGACCCCGGCACCGCAATCAGCTTGCCCATGTAGTCGCCAAGATGGCGCGGAGCCAGAACTGTCTGATCGACCGAGTTTGCAACATCGACACCCATGGAAATCATGGGCTTGGTCATGCCTTCCGGTGTCCAGCGGGAAATTGCGGCGCGAACCCACGCAGTCGGGATCACCTGGTTGACCTGATCCCGTTCAGCAATGTGGAAGTCACCGGTCAGGAGCTGGGTACGCAGGGGCTCCGGTAGGTTCGCCAGTGTGGCCAGATAGTCTGGGCCCTGAAACGGGTTATCCTTTAGCAGTGCTGGGATGAACGTCCTTGACCGCGGCCGGATCGTCTCGCCCGTCACTGAGTCAACACGGCTCCAGTCCTTGTCGACCCAAAGTGTTTCTCCGGATTCCGGATCTGTCGTCGCCCAGCGAAGCTCGCCAGGTTTGGCTGGATTGGAGAATGCCCGATCCAGCCATGGCGCCCAGTATTTCTTGACCCAGTATCCCTCCGCCGTCATCGGCGGGTTGCCGGTCGCCACGACACGGCAGCGTTGCCCTTTCTTCGTCGAGCGGTTCCAGCCGATGATGTAGCGGAACTGGCTTTCAGTGAACTGCGTGATCTCGTCGAAGGCCTTCAGGTCGTGCGGCTGACCCTGATAACCGTGCTTGTCGTCCTCGTTCTTGCAGGAGCCAAGCTTGATCTCATGGCCCTTGCCGAGCCGCCATTTCCGATCCTGCCCGTTCCAACCATCGGTGTTGCCGATGATCTCTTTGAACCGTCCCTCCATTGCGTCGAGGTCAGGACCCTCGCGACGAACAATCAGGCTCTTGTGATGGGCATTGAGCGCCAGACCGCAAACTAGATCGGTCTTGCCGCCGCCGGCCGCGCCGCCATAGAACAGCTCGTCAGCTTCGGAGAAATAGGCATCGGACTGCGGCCCAGGATTAGGAATCCAGCGGAGCTTTTCCGTTGCCTTTATGACCGTTTCTTTGAACTCCGCCTTCGCCTTTGGGGGCAGCGCCCCGTAGGAGGAAAGCAGCTCGTCGAGCAAGGTCGACATCCGTCACGTCCTTGGTCGCAATGGGGTTCTCGTCGTCGCCGGAATGGATGATCTTGTCGCCGTAGACCTTGGGCAACGCCTTGGAGAGCAGCCACTTCCGGGTGTCGACTTGGAGCCGACGATGCTCGATCATGTCGCCAGTCTGCGTTTCGACCTTGCCGTCCGACGTGGTTTTGGTCTTCACGCCCTCGGCCGGAGTATTGGCGATTTCGAACAATTCATCGGCCATGGCGAGGTAGCCGATCTCGCGTGCGCGCGAGTATTGCGCGAAAAACCCGGTCCGCTCCTCGTCATCCTGGAGCGCCCAGCCTCTCACGGTCGATTCCGTGGGCATGTCTTCCGAACGGCAAATCGCCCTGAGCGTCTTTCCCTCTGCGAGCTCAGTGCAAATGCGATCGGCAATAGCCTTGGTGTATTTGGTGGGGCGTCCGCGCTTGTGGTCGCCGCCAGCCTTTCCCTCTCCGTCAGCCATTAAAGTGTTTCCTATGCCGCGTAGTAGATCGCGACGCCGCGCAGGACGATCGTGCCGCCGCTCGCCATCTCCGTCGTGTTGGGGCCAGCAGTGAAGTTTTGGCCGGAACCTGACATGCCGAAGCTGATTGTGGATGCGCCTGCGCTGATCGTGCCGCCCATCTGCGTGAAGTTGGCCTTGGTGATGCCCTGCCAAGCCTGCATCGCGACAGTTGGCGCGATGCTTGATGTGTTGACCTCCGGAAATGGGAGGCCAGTCACCTGGAGATTGCCCGACGCCGTCGAGTGCGTGAACGCCGATGTCTGGAGCGCGAATGAGGCAATGATCAGGTTGCCGATGCGCTTGTACTTGCCGACCTGGGTCGCATAGGTAACCGCAAGGTCGCCCGGGGTGGCGAATGTGATGACTGGCGTCCAGTCGCCCTCGGAATACTGGCTGTCCTTCAGGAAGCCACCAGAATCCGTGTCCGCCGCGACTAGCGCGGCCAACGCGCCAACATCCGAAGTCGGCCGACCATTGAACCTCATTGGTTCACCTGAGCCGCTACTTCAATCGTGAAGACCTCGCCATTGGCCGGCGCATAGGCTGCCATCGCTTCGAGGAGCGCATAGATCGTACCTCCCGGAATCCTCAGCAGGCCAGGATCAAAAAGCGACTGGCCAATGGCGCCGCCGCCTGTCAGGAGGGCGAAAACATCAACCGCGATCGGCTCGCAAAGCACCGTCGACATGAAGGCGCCGGCGATGGCGCCATTGTCCCCGTTGGTCACGGTAGGCGAGGCCGACAGCAGCCACAGCCGGAAACTGGCGTTCGAAATGCTTGCTTGCGTCTTGCTGATCTTGACTGACCTGACCCAGAGCGGATCGGCAGATCCGAAGTCAAACGACAGCGGCGTCACTGAGCCGGCGGTCGTACTGTTGGCGACGAGATCCCCGGCGGCATAAGCTGTTGTGTCGCCTGGCCGCGTAATCGTGGCCGACTGTCTGCGAATATCCACGGGCTGTGTCCTGCTCAGGTTGGCGAAAGGTGAGCGGGCGTTGCACTGAGCAACCGACCCGCCTTGTTAAGCGACGAGTTTCAGGTGTCTGCGCTTGCCATGCTTGTTGGCTCGGCGCTGGTGATTGTCGTAGTGCGTTTCCCACTCGAGATGTCGCGGGTTCACGCAGCCTAAGTGGCCGTTCTCGCAGATGTGGCTAGCTTCGAAATGCTCTTGCGGCGGATCGCCATGCACAAGCCTGCACATAACTCGATGCGCGCGAGCCGGTTTCCCGTCCCACCGCACCTCAGGATAGCCATTCTGCGCTCGCGCAAATGGCCACATCAAGCATTGGTCGCCGTCGTGATCGACATGCTGCCGAATGAACTCTTGCGGCGCACCCGCTGGCGCCCGCCTACCTAACCGCGTCGACGTGGGCAGATAAGGCTCAGTTCGCTCACGTTTTGACCGCGCCAGTTTCCGGCCAACCCAAGTATACCGCTCAAGCTCTGCCGTAAGGGAATAGTGCTCCGAACACATGCCACGCGTGAGAGGGGTCGTTTTTGTGCAGTATTGGTAACTGCACATCACAACAATGTGATTGTCTTTATTTGAAGACATGCTTGTTTTT